>WHTZ01000005.1 GCA_009377495.1 Luteitalea sp. | reverse complement strand
CTGGATCCGCCAAGTGTGGAGTCCCGCCAGGACCAAAGCGACCATGACCACCGCCGCCGCCGCGGTCACCCCAACGGCGTGGCGCTCGAGAAACTTGCGACCACGGTAGACCACGGTGTCGCGCCGCGCCGTCACCGGGTGGCCGTCCAGGTGACGACGGATGTCCTGCGCCAGAGCGTCGACGGACCCGTACCGACGCTCCGGCTCCTTTCGGAGTGTTTTGAGCACGATGTTGTCGAGGTCGCCGCGGAGCTGTCGCCGAAGCCTGGCCGGCGACGAATGGCGGACCCGGCAGATCTCGTCGACGACCGCTTGGGCGGCCGGCGTCGACGGCTCCTGCGTCTCGCGGAACACCACTGTGCTGGGCCGTGTAGGCGTCTGTTCACAGATGGTGCGTGCGATGTCGCCGCCGTGGCGAGAGCCGAGCGTATAGGGCCACCGCCCGGTCAACAGGCGGTAGAGGAGTATGCCAAGCTGATACACGTCGGAGGCGGTGGAGAGAGGCTCGCCGCGAACCTGCTCCGGGCTGGCGTACTCCGGCGTCATGACCGGCTGCCCGGTACGCGTTGGAGGGGCCGCGCCGCTCCCTCCCATCGCACCGAGCAGCTTGGCGATGCCGAAGTCGAGCAGCTTGATCCGCCCCTCGCTGGTCACCAGGATGTTGGCGGGCTTCAAATCGCGGTGGATCACGAGGCGGCGGTGCGCGTGCTCCACGGCATCACATATCTGGAGGACGAGCTCGAGCCGCTGTCGGACGCCAAGCTGTCGCCTGTCGCAGTAGGCATCGATCGGTTCGCCGTCGACGTACTCCATCGCGAACCAGGGCGTGCCGTCGGCCACCACACCCCCATCCAGCAAGTGGGCGATTGCTGGATGCCCCAGGCCCGCCAGAATGTGACGTTCGACGAGAAACCGGTCGTGGGCTTCGGTGCCGGTGAGCGCCGTGGTGAGGAGCTTGAGCGCGACGTGTTGCTCGAACTGACCGTCCGCTCGCTCCGCCTCGTAGACCACCCCCATGCCACCGCGGCCTAGTAGTCGCAGCAGACGGTACGCACCGATACGCCTCCCCCTCGGATCCGGAGGCGTGGCGAGGGCAGGCAGCATCCCCTGCGCGAACCGATCTAGATAGTCAGATGCCTCCCCCTCGGCGGCAAGCAGCGAGAGCACCTCCCGGCGCAGCTCCGGATCCGGACATCGTTCTGTGAGGTAGTCGTGCTGGCTGGCCGGCGGTACGCCCTCCAGCTCATCCAAGAGCTTCTGGATCCGTTCACCCTGCTCGCGCTCCCGATCCGCAGGCATCAGGATCCCCGGTCTCCCTGAGATGCGTCGTGCCCTCCGGCCGGCCGTGGCCCGAGCTGGCGATAGAGCCAGGCCTGGGCGCGGCGCCAGTCGCGCTTCACCGTCGTCGACGAGACCCCAAGCGCCGCAGCCGTATCCTCGACCTCCAGGCCGGCGAAAAATCGGCATTCGACGACCTGAGCCTGACGTGGGTACTGGCGAGCAAGGAGGGTGAGCGCTTCCGAGAGCGCGAGCACGTCCTCGATGTGTGAGTCATCGATCAACGGTGTCCCGTCTACCGGCACGAACGTCCTATCACCTCCGCGTTTCGCCGCGTGACGGCGCTCCGCGTAGTCGATGAGGATGTGTCGCATGGCCCGTGCTGCAACGCGCAAGAAGTGCTCGCGGCTCTGCCATTGGGGATTGGCTTGCTGGGAAAGCTTGAGGTAGGCCTCGTGCACCAGCGCCGTCGTGGACAATGTTTCCTCGCCAGACCAGCGTCGGCGCTGGACGTGAGCCACGTCACGGAGCACCGCGTACGCAGCTGCGAAGAGCTCACCCAGTGCCGCACCATCACCGGCACCCAGGGCGCGGACATAGCTCGTGACGTGCTCCTCGGTTACGTCCATGGTGGGCTCCATCTCAGCTTGGAGGAGCCCTATTATTACACTCGCGTGACGATTCGGGTCTGCTACTTGTTGACTATCTCCAACAGGTAGTCCATCGCCTCCTTGGACTTCATGCGGCCCAGCCGCTCGACGATGCGCTTTTTGAGGTTGGCGTCTTTTTCTTTGCGGGCCAAGCTCACGAGCGCTGTCGCGCGCTGCCTGGCTGCGAGCTGTGAGATCACGGCCTCCTTGACGCGCGTGTCGGATGTCGATCGGTAAGCATCGGTGAGCAAGCTTTCGCTCTCTGGCCCAAAGGCAGCCAAGTGTCGCACGGCGACAACCTGCAGATCCGGGTTCGCGCCACCCTTGATCACCTTCACCATCACCTCCCGTGCCTTTGGTGACGGGGTCTGGGCGAGCACGAACATGGCGCGCTCTTTGACGCGCGGGGGGTTCACACCAAAGACGATGCGCTCCAGCGCCGGCATCGCCTCTGGCCGACCGGGCGTGCACCAGGCCTTGGAGCGCCAAAATCTTCAACTCCGCGTCCTCGATCGTTTCCAGGCGCACCAGCTGTCCGCTCGACTGCCGGATCTCGATCTCCAGGGCGCGCGCGTCGTTGCGCCACCCGCTATCCGGCCAGGTCTTCGACAACTTGGAGAGAGTGTTGAGCGCATCTTTCGCGTCGCCGAGCTTGTAGTGCGCGTAAGCCATCCAATAGGTGATCGCGTCACGTCGAACCGGAGGCGAGTCCGGCCCAATGAGACGACCTTCTCTCGGTGCCGGCGGCGCCTCGCTGAGCTTCATCAAGCCAGACAACGCCTCTTGATAGAGCCCGCGGTCGAGCGCATAGATCACGCGTCCGTACTCGAAGTCGCCGGCGCCGTGAAAGTAGAAGCCGGCCGGGAGCTCGCTCTCGGCAGCTTCGATCTGCACGCGAGTGGCTTCCACCTGAGCCTCGGCTTCGGCCCTGACCGCCTGCGCCTGCGCCCTGGCCTGGGCTCTGAGGGCTTTCGCCTGCGCCTGCTCAGCGGACGCCATTAAAAGGACGAACTCGAACGACTCGTCGAGCTCTGGCGGGAGTAGCGCCACCGAGCGTGCCGGCTGTGCCAGGACAGTCCCCACGCCGAGCGCGAGGGTTCCAACTGTGGTAACGACGATAGACGGCTGCGTGTCCGGGTTGTATGCCAGCCCCCTCGCGTCGAGGCCGATCACCACCGAGCGCACTAGGCTCCCGTCAGGGTTGACCTGCCGGACGACGTGGCCCAGGTCAGAGTAGCCGTCTAGGTAGTAGGTGTTGCTCGCCGGATCGTAGGCCACGCTGGCCGCCGCAGAAGGCCACGGACCGCAGATGGTGTTGCCCGTTTGCTCGAGCGCGACCGGATCGATCTCGTGCAGGCAGTTGTCCCCTCCGACGTTGACCACCCAGAGCGTGCCGGTCCTCGGGTTGTAGGTGAGATGAGTCGGGTAGCCAAGCTCGTCGAGCTTGCAGTCGATGGTACTTCCCGTCAGCGTCCCATCTGGCTGGTATTCGTAGCAGACCGGGTCACCGCCTCCATGCGCACTGTCGGTGACCCAGAGCGTGTCCCTCACGGGATACCAAGCGACGCCAGACCCGTAGGGCAAGCCGATGGGAAACTGGCTCACCCATTGTCCCGCCCCCTCCAAGGCCGCCTCGGTCAGCGCCGGCTGGTCCTTCAGCACGCCAGGAGTGCTTTCTCCGCCTTCACGGAGCTCCGGCGCGGGCGGGAAGTTGAGCTTCACAATCTCGAAGTTGAGATCGGCCGTGCCGGGATTCAACACGCCGAGCACCTGCCTGACGGCACCGCCCACCGGCACACGGACACGGAGCGCCGCCGGGGCGAGCGACAGCAGTCCGGCCCGGAGCTGAAAGTCCTCCCGCTGGCTGCTGCCAGGTGTCGGGACAACCTGCCGCGTCTCCTCGACATAGCTTCCTGCCCTGACCGTCAGCGTGCGCACGCCTGGCGCGCGCTGCGTCGACAGCGGAACCGAGACCCAGTAGAACCCGTCATCGAGGTTCGGATCGTTCGGCGTAGCGGACGTGGTCACCACCTCACCGGTGTCCACTTCAACGATGGCGCCGTTGAGAGGCGTGCCGGTGTTGGCGTCATAGACGTTGCCCGAGATGGCGCTGGCACCCTGGTACTCACACGAGCCGATGCGGATCTCGACGTCATCGACCTGCCACAACCCGGCACCCGCTTCGTAGTGCCACCGAAACCTGGCGTTGGGGAGGCCGACGCCGACGGTCGTTGTGACGAAGCGCCGCACGGGCCCGCGGTCGTCCAGGCCCGAGAAGTCGGCGACAGTCACCCACGCGGTTCCGTTCCAGGCCTGCAACTGCGCGACGCCGCGGGCATCGTCGTACTCGTGGTTCCACGCGACGCGGATGGTGTCATCTCCACCGAGATCCGTGAGATCCATCTCGCGCGTCGTCATGTCGGTCAGCATCCTGGCGCCGAAGCCGCAGGGTTCCGGATTGGCGATGGCGAACAACCCGCTGCCGCCGGTCAGGTTGTCGCGGTCGCCCGGATTCTCGGTGTTCCACGCCGGATTGCCGAGCTCCTCGTCGCAGTCTTCCGTCGCATGGGTCACCTCCCACCCGCTTGGGGGGAAGGTGGCCTCGAAGTCCTCGGTCATCAGCGGATCGCCAAACACATACCCTGGTGTCGTGCAGGCAGGTTCTATCAGCAAGGTGAAGTTCTCCTGGCTGTCAGCTTCACCGGTGATGACTGTGCGTACCTCCCCTTCGTAGCCGGTTGGCGCGACCGCCGCGACGGTGAACGTGTACTCTGTTCCAGCGAACAGCGTGGCGACGTAGTATCCGTTCGTCGGGTCGGTGTGAAGCACGAGCGGGTCCGCGCCTTCGGCGGTGATGGTCACCGACGCATAGAGTGGCCAGCCAGCCTCCGAGCCGTCGGTGACGAAGCCGTCGACGTCGATCCGCGCCGAGGCCTCGAGCTGGACGTCAACAGGCGTGCTCGTTTCGTTCGAGACCTCGACATTCGACTCGGTCTGCGCGACGAAGCCATGGGCCGAGACCGTGACGTCGTACGTGCCGGCCGGCACCAAGAGGGCGTAGTGACCCTCCGCATCTGAGTTGGTCTCGAAGCGGGCACCATTGCCGCGCTCAGCGGTGACCTTGGCGCCCCCGATCGCGTCGCCGGTGTTCGCCGTTGTCACGATGCCGGCAATGGTGCCCGCTTCGGCGGCGGCGCAGCTCGTGTACCGTGTGGCGCCGACGCGGGTCTTCCAATCGATCTCGGTGGTGGTCTCGTCGTAGTACTCGTTCGTGATCCAGAAGGAGCATCCGTCCGATTCATCGAGGCTCACTGTCGAGTACTCGCCCCAGCGCCCGAGCGTTCCCACTTGGGAACCGGTGCCGGCCCAAAGCTCGTTCTCCTCCTGCGAGAGCTCGCCCAACGGATCGGTCACCAGCCGACCGGCGTAGCGAATGGACGGGTAGGTGTTCTTGCTGGAGAGCGTGTACGCCAGCAGCATGTTGCCGACGTCGTCCACGGACAGTGACCCCATGAAGCGATGCTCGCCATCATCGGGGGACCAGGTGCCGGCTTGATGTTGGACCGGGCTGCCGATCGGGTCGCGGATCTCGGTCCACCGGACGCCGGCCAGGCCTGGGGGGCCACTGCCGTCGGCGTTGACGGTGTGATTGAGCCAGAGGCTCTCGTGTGGCCCATCGACGTGCTCGTCGCCGAAGTTGCGATACACGGCGCGGTACATGTTCCACAGGGCGACTGACTGGACATCTGGTCGGTACCCCGTTGCGGCACGCAGCTGCGGAACTCGAAGATCCAGCACTGGTTGGAATCGAACTCCGCGGTCGGCACGTCGATCGGACCGGTCAGGGTTGAGTTATTCGTGTTGTTCCAGTCGACCGAAAACTGCCAGACCTTGTAGAAGTCCTGTGTGGGGTCGGGCTCTCCGCCCCAGACCTCGTCGTCGTACGCCATGATGAATGGTGCCGGGGCCCCGGCTGGCGGCGGCCTCACCCCCTCCACGTGTGCCGGTTGTGGGATCCAGAACTCGTCGCCGTTGGCGAGCGGAGCGATCGGGAAGCAGACCATCTGGGCTTCGTCGCCCTCCAGCATGGCGTCGCGCTCGAAGGCGCAGAAGACAGGGTACGCGCCGAGGGGGGTGTGCTCGGCGAGGTCGTCGGAGCTGGGGATTTCGTTGAAGGACAAGTAGTACGCGTCGCGCCAGAGACCGAGCTTCGCATCTCTGTTCTCATCTTCAGTGACCGGGAAGGCATAGCGGTAGAACGTGCCGGTCGGATCAGGGCCGGTGGATACCGCGACGCACTGCAGACCGCGGTCCCTGTCCACTTGCGACAGCATCCAGCGGTCGGCGAGCTGGTCGTAGAGGACAATCGGGTAGACCTGGCTGATGGTTTCGTCGACGGCCAAACACCCGGCGGCGAGGCCAGACCAGAGGTCGGAGTTGGCGAACGGTCCGAGCGCCACGGATCCGTCCTTCGTGTAGATCGTGGTCACGAAATTGACCATCGAGATCCAGTGATTGGGTCCTACGTCGCCCACCGGATCCGGCGGGGCGCCCCGCTGGGCCCTCGGCGCGGCGGCGCTATCGTCAGCCGAAGGGCCCTCGAAAGTGATCGTCGGGTCGGGCGCCAGCGCTTCCCCGCGAGCGGTTTGGCGCAGCGGATCTCGGGTGACCGGCGGCCTCCGATTCTCTCGGAGGTAGCGTTCGCGGACTCTCGGGTTGTCGAAGCGAGGGACCTCGTGCGGCGGGTCGACCGCTTCCACTTGGGCGTCGCTCAAGGGCGTGACCATCTCGCGCAGAGGGCGGGATATGTCGTGCGCGATGGCCTTGGTGATTCTCGACTTCCGAGCCTGGGTGTTGCTTTGCGCCGCCAGTGCCAAGGAGCTCGTCACGGACAAGGCTGTCACCAATGCGATGCCGAATCGACACACGCCTCCTCCCATGACCTGCACTCCTTGCTCGGTCTTCGTGCTTACACTGTTGAGATAGCGATGCTCCAGGCTAAGCGGCTAGGTCGCCTAGCATACCACTGGAGAGCAAGGGTAGAGCGGCGCTTCTGGCAGGTGCACCGGTTGGTAGCGGTACGGGGATATCAACCCTTGCGTACCGCTGTTCTCTCGTCCGCCTCGAAAGACTCTCTGTAATTGCTATACGTTGCGGCGATTGGCTCATGGCCCGGAGCTTGCAGCCCACAGGGATCATGCACGTGGCCCGTCGTGCCCACGCGATGCGGATCACCACGAGACGAGAGGACGGACGACCATGAAGTCGGGGCTACTGAACCTCATCGCGATGAGTCTGATCGTAGTGGGCGCGTCGGCATCGACGGCTTGCGCGCACGGGCCACACGGTGTCGTGGTACGGACCAGTGGTGCGCCGAGCTGGTGGCGCGATGCCTACAATCGCGGCTATCAGGATGGCGGGCGAAGCGCTGAACGAGACGCGCGGCGGGGCCGCGGGCCCAACTGGCACGACCGCCGATGGGATCACCGTGACGAGCGCCGCCGTGCGTACGAGGACGGCTATCGCGACGGCTATCGTGCGTCGTTCGCGCGGTACGATCGCTCGGACCGCGATTCCGGGTACCGCGACCCTTACGGGCGGGTCGGTGTCGGGCCACGCTATCCCGGTTCCCGGCGCTCGTACCGCAGCCCCGCGTTCAGCCGCGGCTATGACGACGGCTACAAAGACGGACGAGACGGAGGCAGGGATCGAGATCGCTACCACCCGCGCCGCGAGAAGAAGTACCGCAACGGTGACAGTGGCTACAAGCGGGAATACGGCTCGAAGGACGCCTACCGCGCTGAGTACCGCAATGGCTTTCTTGCGGGCTACGACGCCGGGTATCGCGAACCCGCCCATTCGGCCACCAGACCCAGTGCACGAGGCGGAAGCCGTCCGCCGAGCACGGCTAGAGTCTCGATGTTGATCACGGCCCGGTCCTCGGCGTATTCAGCGTGAAAGTGAGGCGGGTCGTGATCGCCGAAATACATCTTGATCACGATTCCGTAGAATCGACTGAGCTCAGGCATCAACCGGCGTCGGCTTGAAACTGGGGAAGACTTCCTCGACCGCCTTGCCCGTCAACCGCAGGTACAGCGCATCTGGGCACATGTCGATCTCCCCAGGCCACTCGATCCCGCCACCGCTCTCAACGTGAACTGCCGTGAACACGTTTCGGTCGGCCCACGCTGAAAAGACGCCACGACCCGCGAGATCGCTCAGATCGACTTCGCCTTTCGCGCCGTCACTGAACCTGAGCCAAATCCGATGGTCATCTAACGGCCGCACGTCGACGATCTTGCTCATTTTCTGGAGATCTCCGATTCATGTCAGTATAACGCCCGGAGCCAGGCGTAGGGGTTCCCACGTGCGGCGCCACGTTGTGCGCCAACACTTCCATCATTCGCAGCGCGCAGCATACGCGTCCCCTTTTCGCCGGAACTGCAAGCACCAGAGTGTCGAATAGATGCTCATGGTGGTGTTCTTGACGAGCACCTTCTGAGTGGCTATAGGGTGCCGGCGGCTCGACGCCGCCGGGCTCGCGCGTTCGGCGGCGGCGCGCTAGTCGGGCGCGCAGGGCGGGCAGCAGGGCCGCGAACAGGGCCGCCAGCAGCAGCGCCCCGAGCGGCAGCGCGAGGCTCTAGAAATCCAGTGGTGTGACTTCGAACAGCAGCGCCTTCACGAAGCGCGAGACGTACAGCCCGCCTGCCAGCCCGCAGGCGGCCCCCACCAGCGTCGCGCCGCCCGCGTCCTCGAGCACGGCCCGGACCACGGCGGCCTGGCGCGCGCCCAGCGCGACGCGGATGCCGATCTCGCGCGTCCGCCGGACGACCGAGTAGCTCAGCACGCCATACAGTCCGACGGCCGTCAGGACGAGTCCCACCGCGGCGAAGAACCCAGCGAGCAGCGCGAGCAGCCGCTCGCGCAGGAGCGTCTGTCCGACGACCGCGGACTGCGACGTGACGGTCGTCACGCGAAGCAGTGGAGTCGCGGCCGCGATCTCTTCGCGCAGCCGGGACGCGAACACCGCGGGTTCGCCGGTCACGCGCACGTGAATCGTGCCGGCACTCCGCGGCGGCAGCAGGATGTACAGCGTGGGAGCGGCCGGCTTGCGCAGGTCGTACTTCGTATCCGCCACGACTCCCACGACCTCGTGCTCTCTCACCGCGTCGTCGAAGCGTCCGGCGATCCGGCGGCCTACCGCGGGCTCGCTGCCGAAGTAACGCCTGGCGAACGTCTCGTTGACGACGAGCGCCGTGGAACGCGCCGTCACCATGTCGCGGCGGACGAACGGACGCACGACGCCCCCGCGCGTGCCAGACCGCTCGCTCCCCGTCTTGAGCGCGGTGATGGGCGCCACGCTCGACGCGCGCAGAGCCGGCGCGAGACCGAACAAGGCGGTTGTCAGCAGGGTCAGCCCGCCGACGAACGCGACGAGCCGCCAATCCATGCGGAGGTCGAGCCGCACCGGATCCTCCGCCGACGCGAGCATGCCGACGACCACAGGCGCGGCGAACGCAGCAAAGAGCAGCCCGATACCGCCGGCCACGATCGCGCTCTCGACGAGCATCTGCTGGATCAGTCGCCCGCGGCCCGCGCCGATCGACAGACGGAGCGACATCTCGCGCTCGGGCGCCGCGGTCCGGGCCAGGAGCAGGTTCGCGACGTTCGATCCCGCGATGAACAGCACCAGCGCCGCGATCGCGGCCAGGGTCCACAACGGCCGCTCGAACTCGTACCGCAGCGGCGATGGCCCATTCGCCACCGATCGCAGAAAGAGCGGCATCCCGATGAAGCGTGCAATGCGCTCGGGCGACGCTTCCGGCCCGAATCGCCGCTCGCGGCGGAAGTTCGTGAACGCTGCCTGGAGCACGCTGTGCGCTTCCTCCAGGCCGACGTTTCATTCAGGCGTGCGACGATGCGAAACGAGCTGTAGTCGGCGTTGCCGAATGAGTGCGGGTCGTTCATCGCGTACGGAAACCACAGGTCCGTGGGACGACCGGGCTCGACGCCCGTGAACCGCGGCTCGGCGACGCCGACGATCTGAAGCTGCCTGCCGTCTCCCAACGTCACCCATTGGCCAATGACGCTGGGGTCGTCGCCGAATCGACGCATCCAGAGCGCATGGCTCATGATCGCTACAGGATGCGCTCCCGGCCGCACGTCGTCCTGTCGTGTGAACAGTCGTCCGATGGTGGGGATGACGCCCAGCACGTCGAACGCGTCGCCAGACACGAACTGCAGGCGCAGTCGTTCCCGCTCTCCCGCCCCGGCCGCGGCCGTGAACGATACGGGCTCGATGACCTGATAGCCGATGGCGATCAGGTCGAAGCGCCCACGCGCGGCGTCCCGGAGACGCATGAAGAGCGGATCGCTGAACGTGTCGTCCTCGGGCCGCTCGGGCGCGCCGGCGGGCACGGTCAGGTAGACGAGCTGTTCGGGGTGACGCACGGGCAGCGGCCGCAGGATCAGGGCGTCGACAAGCGAGAACGCCGCCACGCACGCGCCGAGCGCGAGCGACAGCGACAGGATGGCCGCGCCCGTGACACCGGCTTGCTTGCGCAGCATGCGCAAGCCCAGACGAACGTCGCGCAGGAGCGAATCCAGCCAGGCGTGCAGCTTGACGTCCCGGCTCTGCTCGCGCAGCCGCAACGGATTGCCGAACCGGCGCGACGCCTGTTCGGCCGCGGCCTCCCGCGTCATCCCCGCGGCCGTCAGCTCGCGGATGCGCTCGGCGATGTGAAACTGAAGCTCCTCGTCCAGATCGCGCTCGACGCGCGCGGGACGAAACACATTCGCCAGGCGGGACCACAACGACATCGGACTCCCTCCGCTGCCCTGCTCTTCGTGTACACGGGACTATTACCCAGACATCTAATTATTGCAAGCGAGGGTAGTTCCAATACCCAGCCGCGGGGCACGCCTCCCTGCCGGCGCGCCTTGGGGCGTGGCAGTCGGCGCGCTCAGCGTTCCAGCAGGGTCTTGAGCGCCGACAGCCGCTCGCGCCAGCAGACTCTCATCTCGTCCGCGACCTTGGCGCTCGGCAGGCGCTCGTGCGACAACGCGGCCTGGCTCCTGTCCTCACCCTTGGGACGATAAGAACTATTAGGCCGGTTTTGCACAGTTAACGGTGCTACGGACGCTCCACCCGTTCATGGCAGCGGAGCTTCGCAATTTCGACCTCGAAGCAGCTCTCGAGCGTAGGTTGCTGCCGCTCGTTGTGGCGGCGCCCCAGCCCCACGATGTGCTCCGCGCGTATGCATCCTTGTACCTCGACGAGGAAGTGCGCCTGGAAGGATGGGCGAGAAACATCGGCGCGTTCGCATGGTTCCTCGAAGCGATCAGCTTCTCACACGGAGCCGTCCTGAACGTGGCAAACGTCGCCCGTGAATGCCAAGTCGAACGAAAGACGGTGGCCACCTACATCGAGGTCTTGGAAGACCTGTTGCTCGCCTTCCGGCTGCCGGTGTTTACCCGCCGAGCCAAGCGGGAGACTGCGTCGCATCCAAAGTTTTATCTGTTCGACGCCGGTGTGTTTCGATCACTGCGGCCTCGGGGTCCTCTCGATCGACCAGAAGAGATAGGTGGCGGTGCCCTCGAAGGCTTGGTGGCACAGCACCTGCGCGCGTGGGTGGCCTACCGTGGCGGCGACGCCGAGTTGTTCTTTTGGCGCACGCGCTCCGGGGGTGAGGTCGACTTCATTATCTACGGTGCCGCAGGATTCTGGGCCATCGAGGTGAAGAACAACGCGCAGGTCCGTCCGCAGGATCTCCGCGCCCTCGAAGCGTTCGCTGCGGACTATCCACGGGCCGAGGTTATCCTTCTGTATCGCGGTCGTCGACGCGAGCGACGACGGCGTGTCTGGATCCTTCCGGTCGACGAGTTCCTTGGAGCGCTCACGCCGACCGCGTCCATTCCTCTGCCCGCCGAGTAGCGCGAGGGGCGGGAGGCGTTGAGGAAGCTGGCGCGCCCGGAGGGATTCGGTCTGCGTGAGCCGAAGGCGGAGCAGACTCAACGAACACTGCGGGAGATCATCTCGCCGTCGGCCAGCGTACGGATACTCGCCCAGCAACAGGAACCGACGGTAGATGAACTCGATCAAGCGGTCAGCTCTCTCGAGACTGCCGCTTTCAACAGCGACGTAGTACGCGATATCGTCGACGTCGGCTCGAGCGAGTGGTGAGAGCCGGTACGCCATCACCGCGATGTTGCCGAACGCTCGATCTCAATTCGACGACGAAGACGCTGCTTGGCTTCGTCGACGAGGACTGTCACGGATTGTTCGGTGATGGGAATCCTCTCATCGCGTGCGAAGGATGCGTCCGCCTCATCCAGCATCGCGAGGATTTCGACGCGTCGACGCTCGCGCTTTTCCCACAGCGCCAGCGCTTCCTCGATCGCTTCTTCTGCGCGCCGAAAGCGGCCGCTTTCGATGGCCTTCTGAACGAAGGCTTGCTGGTCGGAGGTCAACTCGACATTCATAGGTCCCGGCCATCCACAAATGATTGTCGGCCACCATGCAACGTCCATCGGGGCGGGTCTACGAAATGCCGAAGCCCTCGCTCAGCGTCGCTGCGCGCTTCAGCTGAAACGCCGACGTCACGAGATTCCCCATGACCGAAACGAGCCGCTGTTCATAGTATCGTAATCTGCGGTTTTCCGACGATCACGAGACCATGAGAGTCGCCCTCCTTCCTGCGCTTCTTCTGGTTGCCTCCTGCGCGTCGAGGTCTGCCCAAGGTCCGGTGCCGCCTGCCGATCGGGCGCTCGGGGCGGTTCGCGCTGGCATCGAGGTGTTTCTCTCCGACGTGCCTCCCGCGCTCCGCGGAAAGCGGGTCGGGCTCATCACCAACCACACGGGGATCGACCGGTCGAGGACCTCCGAACTCGATCTGATCGCGCAGCACAAAGGTCTGACGCTGGTGGCACTGCTTGCACCGGAGCACGGCATTCGGGGCAACGCCGAGGCGGGTGCGAAGATCGTCGACGACACCGATCGCAAGACGGGCATCCCGATCTACTCGCTCTACAAGGCTGAAGATCAAGGACCTACGCCAGAGATGCTGAAAGAGGTGGACGTTCTGGTCTACGACCTCCAGGAGGTCGGCAGTCGCACGTGGACCTACGTCTCGACGATGGCGCTGTCGATGCAAGCAGCAGCGAAGAGGAACATTCCGTTCGTCGTCCTCGACCGACCCAATCCAATTGCCGGAGAAATCGTCGAAGGTGCCCTGCTCGATCCCAGATTCAAGTCCTTCGTTGGCATGTACCCCATTCCAGCGCGTCACGGGATGACGGTCGGCGAGCTGGCCATGTTGTTCAACGAGGAGCACCGCATCGGTGCGGATCTGATCGTCGTACGGGCCGCGAATTGGCAGCGCTCGAAATGGTTCGACGAGACCGGGCTGCCCTGGGTGAACCCATCGCCCAACCTTCGCTCGCTGGCGGCAGTGGAGAGCTATCCAGGAGCCGTCTATTTCGAAGGCACCAACCTCACCGAGGGCCGTGGCACGGATCGTCCCTTCGAGCAGATTGGGGCTTCTTGGCTGAACGCACCCAAAGTCGTCAAGGTGATGAACGAGATGCATCTTCCAGGGATCCGCTTCGAAGCCACCACGATGCCTGTGGCACGCTCGGCTGCCAAGTTCCCCGGACAGACGATTCCGGCGATCCGCTTCGTCATCACCGACAGACAGGCGTACAGACCAGTGCGCACGTCGCTCCTGCTCATCGACGAGATCCGGAGGCAGCATCCGCGCGACTTCGCCTGGGGCCCGACAATCGATCGCCTTACCGGCTCTGACAGGGTGAGGCTTGATATCGAAGCAGGTCGGCTCCCCGCCCTCCTCGAGGACTGGGACCGCCAGGCCGCAGAGTTCCTCGAGAGCCGCAAACCGTTCCTGCTCTATCCTTGAGCTCGGTCCCTGCCCAAGCACACGAACAGCACCGCGGGGAACGAGCGCCGTCAACACAGGTCTGGCCACGCTCACTCGATCGTCACCACCGGCGCCGAAGGATGGTCAGTGGCCAGCCTCTGCAGCGCGGCAACGTCGAACCGCGGCAGCAGCTCGAACGTGAACAGCTCTGGACCGCGAGCGTAGGGCAAGTCGCTTTCGAGCAGTTCAACGAGGCTCTTCGGAAGGCCATGGACCGTCACCGCCTTCATCGTCTGCGGCCCGATCGCCGCCGCGACGAGCGCAGCGAGTCCAGCCCGAGGCCCGTGTGCTTCGACCTGCGTCGCGCCTGCTGACGCGCCGTAGTACTCGGCGGCGGCGAGGAGCTGCGCGGCCTGGATCCCCAGCGGCCGCAACCCCACGGTGCTCAGCAGCTGCGCATACCAGTCGGCCCCGTGGATCCGGCCCTCGCGGCCATGCAGGAGCAGCTCGAGCGCGACGACCGTGCAGCCCTGTGCGACGAGCTCCGCGGCGCGCGCATCCATGGCCGTGCGGCCAGCATCGGCAACCAGGATCGTCAGGCAGCGCTTCGACGTCGATGCCGGACGGATCTCGACCGCCGGCATCGAGAACCCGCCAGCGGTCAGCCTCGTCAGCCTGTTCGTCTCGCTCCGTGTCGACCACTCGGCGTGAGTGCGGCCACTGGCGCGCAGCCGCTCGAATCGAATGACCGCCTTCAATGCGTCACGGCTCGCTGGTGGCGCCTGCGCCGTGCGCTCGCGAAGGTTCTCGAGGGCGAGCGTCCGGAACGTAGCGTTGGTGGGCGGCACGCCGACCCTGAGTCGGTCGGGATCGACGAGCCCCTCCGACAGGCTGCAGCGGCCCCCCTTGGTGGAGCCACCCGCCGGCATCTGCTGCGAGAGGAACTCGAGGAAGGCGCGCTGGTTGTCCTCCTCGTAATTGTGGCTGCCCGGATCGTAGTTCACGTGCGTGTCGAACCGATGGCCGGCTCCGAAGAGCTCGTAGAACGGCCGCAGCGGCTTCACGATCGAGCGCTCCGCGCGATCGGCCCGGAAACAGCACTGATCCTTCGCGTTGTACACAGCAAGCATGGGCCGCGGCGGCACGAAGGCCGCAAAGTGCGTGTAGTCGGCCCACTGGTGAAGATCCACGGCATTCTGCTCCAGGTCCCCGATGTTTTCCACCTCGACGCGCTGCGCGAGCCCGATGAATCCCGACACGGGCGCCGTCAGCGCGACCCGCTGATCGAATGCCGCGACGATTAGGCTCTGCCATCCGCCACCCGAGAGCCCTGTCACTGCAATGCGGCTTGCGTCCACATCGTCTCGCGACACGAGATAGTCGATCGCGCGCCGCGTCGTGAGGTAGAAGACCGCCTGCCCCGAGATGCCTACGAGGTCGAGCTGCGACAGGCGGTCGTGCGAATAGGACGGCTGTTTCAGCTCGCCGTAGCCCGGCCAGTCCGGCGCCAGCACGACGTAGCCCTGCTGCGCCAGCCGGTGCCCGAGCTGCTGGATGTAGTCCGTTGCCTTTCCCGGCGTCTCGACATGTCCCTGGAAGTTCACGACCGCGGGACGACGGGCTCGCGGGCCGGTGGGCAGGTAGAGGATCGCGGGTACCGATAGGCCGGGTACGACCTCGTACCGGAGCTTCCGAATCTCGTAGCCACACGCGGTCGAGATCGTGTCGAACAGCTCGACTCGCGGCGCTCCCGATCGCCACGCGTCCGGCACGCCGCGCAGGATGACCGTGTCCAGCACCTTGGCTCGGAGCCTGTCTCGCTCCCGTTCCCACGCCACCTGAGAACGCGGCTGCCGCACCGGCACGACTCGTGACAGGACTGCGGCCATCACCTGATGATGCTGCTCGGCATCCGCCAGCACAGGAGCCTGCAGCGCGGACGCGACCTGCGCCCGGACGGTGCTGACAGGCGCCCGCCATGCGATGCCCGCGAGCAACACAAGGAGTCCCGCACCTGCGCGTCTGATCGTACGGCGTGTCATCGACTCTCTCCTTCTCGCAAGACGAGACGGTCGCTCCCTCAGGCCCGTCCGGCTCCTCTCGTCTGCCTCGGTACCTGCTGTCCCACCTGCTCGTTCGAGCTGGGCTTCTTCGGCGCACACTTCGCCCCGACCGGCCGCCGCCTGGCTCGGTCGGACTGTTGGCGACCTCGTGTGCCCGGCTCACGGCGTGCAACCGCCGGCGCAGGCCGACAGAGGCGACGGGCCGAGAGCACTACCGGCTCGCCCACGCCACGAGGTTCGCCGTGATCGTCGCCAGATGGCTGGGCGGTGCCGGCAGCCCGGGATCGGGCCCGACGCTGCGTCTCGGCGAGCTCATGGCGACCCCGGTCTGCATCAAGACGATCTCGCCACGTCCCACCTTGCGTGCCAGCATGATCGGAACGCGCGCCGGGTTCATGAGCGATGTCCAGCGAGGACCGAACGTGCGGTGGGCGTACCAGACTTGGTCGCGGCCGCGCGCGTAGAGCACCGTGTACGCCAGCTCCGTCCAGTCCGGCGAGGCGCTGCGCACGCTGCTGTGGAGGGCCCTGACGCCATCGAGCTCCTCGGCGCTCCCGCGCACGCCTGCGAGGAGCGGGTGCTCCAAATCCGAGAACCCGGCCGACGGACTGGCCTCGTACGACTCGTCGGACCAGAATGAGATCCCCTCGAGCAACTGGTCCGCGGCCGCCCGCGCCAGGGGATCCCAGACGATCAGCTTGCCGCCGGCGCGTACCCAGTCGAGCAACCGGCTCTGCTCCTGCGAGAATCGCTGGCTGCGCGTCTCATAGACGATCGCGAGCTTGGCCTTCCGCAGGTAGTCGTCAGTAAACGCGTAGCTCTGTGAGCTCCAACCCTTCCGCACGACCTGCTGCTCCAGTAGCCAGTGGAAGACGTTCGACGCGTCGTTCATCGGCCCGTCGAGCCCGAGGTACACGACCTCCGCTCCAGCCGCCCGCCGCGCGCGCTGCTGCTCGTAGAATGCGAGCTCCTCCCTGAAGCTCTCGAGCGTCGTCGACCAGCGGTACCAGTCGGCGAGGTCCGTGGCCTGCCGATACGCAGCGGACGCCAGCCGTTCAACCTGCTCGTAGTGACGAACGCTCTCGGCGAGTCCGGTCAGCATGCGCGCGAAGTGGCGAGCGTCGCCGGTCGTGTCGTACAGACCCTTCTCGTACGACGCCTCCAGCTTCGCAGCGTAGAACCTGGCGAGATCGAACACGATCTCCGCGTCGCGGAGGAAGCGCTCGTACTCCGGCAGGTTTCGCGCTGGCCGCGCCCCCCGGAGGCCGTCGTGCGCCTCGGAGGCCATCGTGACGAAGAGCCTCGAGAGACGCAGCGGATCTACCGCCTCGACCCCGGGCCGCCCCTCCTTCACGATCTCCTTGATCGACCGCGGCGGCCGTCGCCGAGCGGCGGGCGCCATGGGCCCGTACCTGGCCTCGTACGCCTGGAGCGAATAGGCATCGAGCGGCGCCGCCAGGGGAGAGTCGAGGTAGTTCCATCGATCGGAGCGCAGGATGCCGTTGAGCGTGGCCTCCTGGCCGACGGCGGTCGGATG
Organism: Luteitalea sp.; assembly: GCA_009377495.1. GTDB lineage: Bacteria > Acidobacteriota > Vicinamibacteria > Vicinamibacterales > Vicinamibacteraceae > WHTT01. Next base: position 151,432 of record WHTZ01000005.1, on the reverse strand, counting down.
GAAGTTCATGTTGTAGATGTTGATCACGTTCTGCAGTCCCGGCAGCACCGGCCCGGTCTTGACGTAGTAGTCGTAGACCGCTGCCGCTGCCCCGCCGGCGCCGAACCGGGCCGCCAGACGATCGAGCCAGAACGCCTGCTCCTGCGCGGCGTCGCGATCCGCGTTCCAGCCGTAGCGGCCAAACGCCTCGAGCCAGATCCAGTCGCGATCGACCGTCGACAGCCGAGGGCTCACATCGTCCAGCGAGACGGGCCACTGCCACGAGACCATGGGATACAGGTGAAAGCCGGCGGCTCCGATCTCGTGCCACCGCTCCACCGTCTCGCGGATGAACAGTGGCGACCCCCATCGGAGCGGCTTCAGATCGGTGTTCTCGTGCACGTTGATGATATGGTCACCGAAGCCGGCCCAGATGCGGTTGCGCGCCTCGGGGTGCGGGCTCACGAGCATCTCGGTGTTGTGCTTCATCATCGTCAAGAGGTTGTCGTAGGAGGGCTTCACGATGTCGCGGAAGCGCGTGGGGCTGATCACCCACTGACGGACGATGAGGGGCGGCTTCTTGCCGCTGTCCTCGATCCCCGCGACGATCGCGTCGCGGATGAACTCCTCCCGCCCGACGCTGAGCGCTTCCCCCGCCGTCAGCATCAGCCCGACGCTCGGATACGTCTTCACGAACTCGCTGACGCAGTAACGCGTGTAGTCCACCAGCAGCGGCGTCGCCTGATGGTTCTCGATGCGGATCCCCTTGGCCTCATGCGCCTTGGCAAATGACGGCGGCACATGGATGTTGTAGAAGTGGAGCACCGTCCAGATGCCGCGGCGGTCCGCCTCTTTTGTGAACCAGCGAAAATGCTCGACGTTGCGCAGCAGCTCCGCGTCGCCGAGCGACTGTGCCTCGGGGTACTTCGGAAGGCGGAGGAGATACGGAAACGGATGTGCCGTCCAGAAGAAGATCGTGTTGTAGCGGGAGGCGACGAGCGCGTCGAGATACCGCGTCATCTGCGCGCGATCGAAGAACCAAGGGAAGTGCTCGGGGGTGATCGCCCAGTTGTAGCCCCGCTCCCCGAACTTCATCCAGAACAGGTTCGTCCCGCGAATCTTCAGCCGCGGCCGGTCCGACACCGACAGCGTCGCCGGAAGCCGGCCGGTGCGCGTGATCCGCTCGCTCAGGTCGAGGGCGCCGTAGAGGGCGCCGGAGGGATCGCTACCCATGACGGCGATCTCGTTGCCGGTACGCTCCACTTGAAACGCCTCGGCCGTCTCCGGCGTCCAGGAGCCAGGCACCGGCCGGCCGCCGAAGAGCGCATCGCCGCGGACACCGATCCGGATCGTGACCGCGGGGACCGGTCCTTTCAGCGTCGCAAGTGTCGCGCGGAGCCGCTCCGCCGCGTACTCTTCCCGGGGCGTCGCGGCCTTTCCGGTGACGACGGTCGGGCCGCGCTCCTGCGTCCGCGCTACAGCGGCGCTAGGCCCGCCTGCGAGCAGGGTGATCGCCACCCCGGTCGCCGCCACCCATCTGGCCCTGCGACTGCTCTCCATCGATGGCTCCATTCTCAGATCGTGGCCACGGTATAGTGCCGCAACCTGTCCCAGTCCAGTTCCACGCCGAGCCCAGGCCGGTCACCCGGCCGGACGTCCCCGCGCTCGTCAATCCGAATCGGGTCGGTAACGCCGAACGAGAATGGCGCCTGGGGCACGAGGATCTCGAAGTACTCGCAATTGCGGATCGCGCACGAGACGTGCAGGTTGGCGGCATCGAGGAGCGCGTTCGTGGTCGTGTGCACCTCGCAGTTCAGGCCGAAGGCCTCGCACAGCGCCGCCGTCTTCATCAAGCCGGTCACGCCGCCCTTCCAGGAGACGTCGCTGCGGACGATGTCGACGGCGCCCTGGACGATGTACTGGGTCGTGCCCATCAGGCCACCCGCCAGTGATTCCGTCCCGGCAATGGGGATGTCGAGCTGTCGGGCCAGTTCCCGGTAGCCGTGCAGGTCGTAGTCGGGCAGCGGCTCCTCGAACCAGTAGTACCCCAGCTCCTCCAGGGCGCGTCCCACCCGCAAGGCCTGTTGCGGCGTGTACGCCCCGACCGGATCCGACATCAGCACCATCCCGTCGCCGACGGCCCGCCGAACGGCGCGGCACGCCTCGACGTCGCGCTGGGGATCGCCCCACGGGTGTAGCTTGTAGGCAGTGTACCCCTCGGACTGGAAGCCGAGCGCCTGGTCGGCGAACGCCTCCGGCGACTCCAGGATGAGCGAGCTGGCGTAGGCTGGCAGCCGGTCGCGATACGCACCGAGAAAGCGGTACAGCGGCAGGTTGGCCGCCTTGGCGCCAAGATCCCAGAGCGCGACGTCGAGGGGACCGGCGGCGTAGATCGGCAGGAAGCCCCACCAGCGGTCCATCGATCGCACCTTCTGCCACAGATACTCGCGGTTGAGTGGATCTTCGCCGATTAGGAGCGGACGCACGATCGCCGCGAGCAAGTGCGCGGTCGCGAGGCCGCTGCGTCCTCCCCAGGCGAAGGCCTGCCCCTCGAGCCCCTCATCGGTCACCACTTCGATGAGGACGATCTGATGGCGCGCGGTTCCGCCCTTGATCCCCTCGGTGACCGCGCCCGCGTGCGGATTGTCGACGACGGTCAGCCGGACGTCCTGGATGATCATTCGCGCGCTTCTTCATCGGCCGCGCGGGCATCGTTGTCCGGTGCGCCGTACGGATTGCCCGTGATGCCCGCCGCCAGAAACCCGCCATCCACGACGATCGTCTGTCCGGTCATGAAACTGGCCGACTCGGAGGCCAGGAAGAGGGCGGCGCCGACGAGCTCCGACAGCCGGCCCGTGCGCCGCATCGGCGTGCGCAGGAGGATCTCCTGCAGGCGTGGCGTGCCTTCGAGCAGCCGGCGGTTGATGGGCGTCACGAAGACACCGGGGACGAGCGCGTTGACGCAGACCCCGCGCGCGGCCCATTCGGCGCCGAGGCAGCGCGTCAGCGCCAGCACGCCGGCCTTGCTGACGCTGTATGCCGTGGCCTCGTAGAGTCCCACGTAGCTGCCGAGCGACGCGATGTTGATGATCCGGCCCCATCCCCTGTCCAGCAGGTGCGGCGCGAACGACTGGCACGCCAAGAACGTGCCGGAGAGGTTGATCGCGAGCACCTCGTTCCATTGCGCGAGGCTCACGCTCAGGCTCTCCTGCCGCAGATGGATGCCGGCGGCGTTCACCAGGATGTCCACCCGTCCGAACGTTGCCAGCACACCGTCCCGCAGGCGATCGATGCTGTCGCGTGAGGCGACGTCCACGGCCTGCGAGAGCCGCCGTGTCTGGCTGGCACAGACCTCCTGGACCGCGGCCCGCACCGCCTCGTCGCGGCGGCTGGTCGGCACGACCTCGGCGCCGGCGTCCGCCAGGCCGGCGGCGATCGCCCGGCCGATGCCGCTCGTGCCGCCAATCACGACGGCCACGCGTCCGCGCAGGACGTCCGGTCGGTCGGGGAACACAGCACCGCGCGCGGCGGGAGGCGTCCCGGCCGTCACGAGGAGGCCCCGGACGGCGAGCCGTAGCCGCGCGCGGCGTATTCCGCCGCGATGAGGCGGTAGACTTCCCGCCAGCCGGATCGTCGCTCGTCCGGCGGAATTCCCTCCTCCCATACGCTGACGTACAGATACGCGAGCGGTTCGACGTCCGACGCGTTCCGGACAGCGTGCTCGGTGCGTCGTGGCACCAGCGCGATGGCCGGCGCCGCGACCGTGCGGGTCTCGTCCGCGACGGTGATGGCGGCGGTCCCCTCCGTCACGATCAGCAACTGGATGAACGTCTCATGGGCGTTGGGCGGCGTATGCGCGCCCAGCGGCAGCCGCTGCAGGACGGCCTCGCAGCAGGCCGTGTCATCCCGTGACACCAGCATCGTGAACGCGTGCCCGATGCACTCGAATGCCTCTCCCTCGTCGAACCGCTTGATGAACGTCATGGCTCGCGGACTTGACTCCTATGGTCCTGCGTCAGAACGTCGCCCGCAGGCTGAGTTGAAGAATGCGCGGCTCGCCAGCCGACAGGATCTGCCCGAAGAGCGGGCTTCCCATGCTCGCCACTGGAGTGCCGAAGTTCGGCCGGTTCAGGACGTTGAACGCCTCGACCCGCAGCTGCAGACGCGCCTGCGACGTCAGCGCGATGTTCTTGATGACACTGACGTCCGCCGTCACGGCGCCCGGCCCGCGCAGGATGTTCCGGCCCGACGTGCCCGGCTCGCCAATCGCGTTCAGCGCGAACGCTTCGGTGTTGAAGTACCGTGCGATCAGCTCGCCGTTGGGCCGGTCGGTGGGCAACGTCGGGTCGCCGATCAGGTCGGGACGCTGTCCCCCGCGCCCGTTGAGCTGACGGTCCAGACCGGTGAACACCGTGAACGGCTGCCCGCTACGGAGCACAACGATGCCGTTGATCTGCCAGCCGTTGAGCAGCGCGCCCGCCACGCCGGCCCAGTGGCCGGGGATGTTCCAGAGGAGCGAGCTGGCCCAGTTGTGTGTCACGTCGAAGCTCGACGGCGCCCACTCGCGGTCGAGATCGTCCATGTCCAGGGGCGACGAGGCGACCGCCTCCTCACTCTGGGAGTTCAGGTCCATCGACTTCGAGTAGGTGTAGTTGATCGTCGCCGACAGGCCGCTCGCCACGCGACGCTCGAACGTCAGTTGCAGTCCGTGATAGATAGAGCGCCCGTCCTGGAACATCCGGCCGAGGCCCGCGAACTCAGGGTAGGGACGCCGCTCGTTCGTGTTCTCCAGCGTCGAAGCGCCGGGAACGTAAACCGCGGAATTGAGCTCACGCGTCCAGTTCAGGTGCGATCCCTTCGTGCCGACATACGCCACGCGCAGCAGGTTGCGGCCCAACATCCGCTCGAGCGTCACGTTCCACTGGTGGACGCGTGAGGGCTCGTACCGCTCCGGCCACGTGATGGTCAGCGAGAGCGGCTCGATGAACTCGATGTCCGCCGAGGGATCGAGGATGCCGGGGAAGGGATTGACGCGGCCCGCGTAGGGATCCTGGAAGCTGGGGGGCGACGGCGTCAGGATGCTGAGCGAGAACGGCTGCGTCGTGGTGAAGCGGTTCAGCAGGATCATCTTCGGGGTGTCCCAGAAGAGACCGTAGCCCCCCCGGAGCACCGTGCGCTGATCGCCCGACAGGTCGTGCGCGATGCCGAGACGCGGCGCCAGCGCCTTGTAGTACGAGCTCGTTCCGCCGCGCGGCACCCCGTCGTCTCCGGCATACAAGAGGCCGGGCGGCGCGTTCGGGTACACGCGCGATCGCCGACCCTCGCGATAGGCGCGCTCGCTGAAATGCGCCATGCGATCGTTCCGGAAGTACGCCGGCACGTACGGCTCGTAGCGCAAGCCGGCGTTCAGCGTGGTTCTGTTGCTCAGCCTGATGTTGTCCTGGGCGAACGCGCTGATCGACGTGAGAATGCCGTCGTAGATGAGCGGGCTCGCTTGCTGGAAGAGGCTGGGACGCCCCAGCAGAAAGTCCGCCAGCCCATCACCAGACAGCTGCCCGCTGAAGGCGAAGTGCCCATTCTGCACGAAGATGGTGTCCCACTTCTGAGCGGTGTGCCGGAACTCCGCGCCCATCTTCAGGAGGTGTCGCCCGCGGACATACGTCGTGGTGTTCTTGATCTGCCAGGTAAGGCGCCGGTTGGGAACGGGGTTGCTGGAGACGAGCGAGAAGTAGCCCGGGACGGCGATATTCAGGGTCTTCGGCTCGATCGTGTAGATGTCGGCGCCGTAGTCGCTGACTGCAGCCGACAAAGGCACGGGCTGATCGGTGAAGAGGTGGCTGAAGCCGACGTCGACGCTGTTCATCAGGCGGGAGGTGAGTGTCGCGCTGTGGTTGATGGCGAGGCTGTGGTTATCGCCGATGAAGCCGTTGCGGGAGGCGAACATGTTTCCTGGGACCGATACCGCTGGCGTGTCGAGGTTGTACTGGAAGTAGCGGACCGACAGTCGCTGCGCGTCGGTGAGCACCTGGTCGATCTTGGCGAGTACCTGGTGGTCGGCGCTCCGCGAGGGGAGCGTGTAGGACACGAGATCCTCGCCGGTGTTCGGCAGCGGCACCAGGTCGTTTAGCATCTGCTGGATACCCGGATCGAGGCGGTCGGCCGGGATGACGCCACCCGGGAACGGCAGGCCAGTGTCCGGATCGACGATGGTCTTGCCGAGCGAGGACAGGTCACCGTTGCGCTGCGCTTGCGTGGGTGCGAACGAGCGACCGCTCGTCGGCGCCTCTCTCACGCGCGTGCCCTGGTAGGAGCCGAAGAAGAACGTCCGGTTTCTCACCACGGGGCCGCCCAGGCTGCCGCCGAACTGGTGCCGGGTGAGGGAGTCCGGTCCGGAGGAGAAGAAGTTTCGGGCGTTCAACTGGCCCGAGCGGAAGAACTCGAACGCGCTACCGTGGAGCTCGTTGGTGCCCGACTTCGCGACTACGTTCATGACCGCACCCGAGCTGCGGCCGTACTCCGCATCGAAGTTGCTGGTCTGCAGGCTGAACTCCTGGAGCGCGTCGGGGTTCGGCAGCGGGCTCGCCGCGTTCGTGTACGGGTCGTTCTGATCGAGACCGTCCATGCGAAAGTTGACAGTGTTGTCGCGGCCGCCGTTCACGGAATAGAAGGTGTTGGCCAGCGTGGACGACTGCTTGTTCGCGCCGCCGCCGGTCGAGACCGCACCGGCCACCAGCGCGGCGAGCGCGAGCGGATCCCGCCCGTTCAACGGCAGCTCCTCGATCCGCTGCCGGTCGATCACCTGCTTCCCAGGCCGTGGCGATCGAGGACCGCGTGCACGGTGCTGATGGCCGGAAAGTGCAGGAGCTCGGGACACTGCTGGTGCAGCTTTCCCGGATCTTGGGCGCTCCCCAGCCCGGATACTCAGCGGCGTTCATCGAGGATGCGGTTGCGATCGCCGGCGCGCTTTCGATCATGGTGGTGCTGCCGTGACGAGCTTCGACGCCATCATCATCGGTGCAGGCCAGGCCGGTCCCCCGCTAGCGGGCCGGCTGACGAACGCTGGCATGAAGGTCGCGCTCGTCGAACGCAAGCTGTTCGGCGGCACATGCGTCAACACCGGCTGCATGCCCACCAAGACCCTCGTGGCAAGTGCCTACGCGGCACACCTCGTACGGCGAGCCGCGGACTACGGCGTCGTCCTGGCCGGCGCCCCGCAGATCGACATGGCCAAGGTCAAATCACGCGCCGACACCGTATCGGCAAATGCGCGCGCCGGCGTTGAAAAGTGGCTGCGTGGGATGGCTGGCTGTACCGTGCTTGAAGGTCATGCGCGCTTCGAGTTGCCGAACGTCATTCGGGTAGGCGAGCAACGGCTCGTCGCGCCACGCATCTTCATCAATGTCGGCGGACGTGCGATCGTGCCCGACATGCCTGGCGTTGGTGAGGTGCCATACCTGACCAATACCTCGATGCTAACGTTGGATCGTGTGCCTCGGCACCTGGTCGTCGTGGGCGGCAGCTACGTCGGCCTCGAGTTCGCGCAGATGTAACAGGCGGTTTGGCGCGGAGGTGACCGTCGTGGAGAAGGCGCCGCGCTTGATCGCGCGCGAAGACGAGGATGTCTCCCTGGCAGTCGAAGACGTCTTGAAAGCCGAGGGCATTGCGATCCGCACGCAGGCCACGTGCATCAGTCTTGCGCCGCACGATCAGGGTGTTGCGGTCTCCGTCGACTGCACCCATGGCCCGCCCGAAACGGTCGGAACGCACGTGCTGCTGGCGGTCGGCCGCCGGCCGAACACCGACGATCTCGGGCTGGACAGAGCAGGCGTTGCGACCGACGCTCGCGGCTACATCATCGTTGACGAGAGCTTGGCCACGAGCGTCCCCGGGATCTGGGCGCTTGGCGACTGCAACGGTCGCGGAGCTTTCACGCACACCGCGTACAACGATTTCGAGATTGTCGCGGCCAATTTAGTGGACGGCGCACGTCGCGAGCTGCGAGAGCGAGTGCCGGCGTATGCGCTGTACATCGATCCACCGCTCGGCCGGGTCGGGGTCACCGAGGCACAGGCACGGGCGAGCGGCCGTCCGCTCCTGATCGGTAAGCGACCGATGAGCCGTGTCGGCCGGGCCATCGAGAAGGGTGAGACCCAGGGCTTCATGAAGGTCGTCGTCGACGCAGAGACCAGGAGCATTCTTGGTGCGGCTATTCTCGGTAGCGGGGGGGATGAAGCGATCCACGGCGTGCTCGATATCATCAATGCGCGCCTGCCGTACGATGTGCTTCAGCGCGCAGTGCCAATTCATCCGACTGTCTCCGAGCTCATCCCGACGCTGCTTGGTGAGATGCAACAGGTGCGTTGACACCCTTGTGCACAGTGGCGGAGCCGATCGGGAACATCCCGAGTCTGTCATTCTGCCTGGAACGCGATCATGGGATCTACGCGCGCCGCGCGGCGGGCGGGGAGCCAGGCCGCGAGGATGGAGACCGTGGCGAGCAGCGCCGCGGCTGCGACGAACACCGCAGGCGCGAGGGGATCCACGCCAAAGACGACACCGCTGAGAAGGTCCGAGACCAATAGCGCTCCAAGGAGACCAACGACAGCGCCGAATGCAGTGACGGTCGCAGCACGTCGAAGAACATCCAACTGCACGGATCGATCAGTGGCTCCGAGCGCGCGGCGAATACCAATCTCTCGTCGCCGGCGGATCACGGCGTAGGCGCTGATGCCGTAGATGCCCACCGCAGCCAGAAGCAGGGCCAGCCCTGCGAAGAGTCCCACCGTCCAGGCTTGGAAGCGCGTTGCGGTCAGCCGCTCTGGTGGATCGAGCGGTGCGAGGCGGTTCGTGGGGAGCGTTGGGTCGAGGCGACAGAGGCTCCGCTCGAGCGCCGCGGCCGTCGCCATGGAGTCGCCGGCGGTACGCACGAGCAAGCCCGGATCAAAGCCAGCTTGACCGAAAGGCAGATAGAGGAGCTCTGGGTGAGGCTCGCCTGGTATGGGGCGTGTGTCTTCGACGATGGCGACAATCCGGACTGCTGTCGGTTTGCCGCTCTCCAAGGATGTCCGATAGAAGACGGCACCGACCGGCGACCGATCCGGCAGGTACGCGCGCGCGAAGCTTTCCGAGACGATCGCCACGGCCTCTGTACCTTCCCGGTCAAAAGACGTGAATCCTCGCCCCTCGATCAGGGCCAGGCCCGCCGTCGCGAAGTAGTTGTGAGAGACGACCGCCACACCTCCTTGCGTTGGGCGTTCCCCGGGAGACACAGTCAGCCCTTTGAGACCGAAGAGGCGGAAGTTGAGCGCGCGCATAGACGAGGGAGGATGCGTGGTTAGGGCTGCCGCGCGAACGCCGGGAGTCATGGTCACCGTGTTCAGAAGAGCGGAGAGGTAGGCGTTGTTGCCGCCCGCTGCCTCGACGGCTGCGGGAAATGAAGCAACGGGGAGATACAACAGCGACGTTTCGTCGAATCCCCGGTCTGCTCGCGCGAGCTGGACGAAGCTCGTGGTCAACAAGAGGGCTGCGGTGACGAGCACCGTCGAGAGGGCAACCTGGCTCGCCACGAGCGCGCGGGATGCCCATTCCCGGTGCTTTGCCACACCCTCTCGTCCACCGGTCAGCGCGGTACGAGGTGGGGCGCTCGCGGCGCGCAGCGCCGGCCAGGCGGAGAAGGCCACGAACGTCACAACGCTCACCGCCGCCATCGCGCCGAGAACCCGGCCGTCGATCGTGATCTCGTTGAGACGCGGCACGGCTTCAGGGACCAGCGCGAGAAGCCCGGGAAGGACGAGCGTCGCACCGAGCAGTCCAGCAGCGCATCCCAAGGCCGCGAGCACCGCCGCCTCCGTAACGAGGCTGGCGAGGAGCCGCGGCCAGCTCGCTCCCAACGCCGCGCGGATGGCGAGCTCTGCCCGTCGCGTTTCGCCGCGGGCGAGGAGGAGGTGCGCTACGTTCAGACATGTCACCAGTAGGATGGCCACCGCCGCACCCTGGATCATCAAGAGCGGTCCGCGGACACTCCGCACGAGACTGTCGCGAGCGTTCGCGATCCGCACGTTCAATCCCGCGGGCTCGTTCGCACCCGATGCCAGATAGGAGCGTGTGAGCGCCCGGATCTCCCCCTCCGCCTGACTGCGCCTGACGCCGTCACCGAGACGCGCGAGAACCGCATGATCCGGATCATCGTCCGTTCGCTCCTCCAAGGCCATCGGCCGCCACGCCTCCGTGCCCGGTGGATAGGCGATGTTCGCCGGTAGCACGGCGGCGATGATGAACGGCCTGCCGTTCAGGGACACAGACCGACCGATCACGCCGGGATCGGCGCCGAACATCGACTGCCAGAGCGATCGGGTGAGCAGTAGCACGTTGGCCCCGCTCGCCCAGTCCGCGGCGCTAGGGTTCTGGCCCAGGAGTGGGGCGACGCCAAGGACGGCGGGCAAGTCGTCGGACGCGCGCGCCACATTGATCTCGATCGCGCGCTCGGATGGCACCACGAGCGTCTCGCGCGACGGCCGGGTTGCCACAGTTTTCTGCAATGCGCCACCCTTCCGAATGACGCTGTAGTGGGGAAGGGAGAGCGGGCGGAAGGCGTCTCCCCGGTCGACGCCGTGTATCTCGACGAGGTCTTCCGGCTCATGAAAAGGGAGGGACCGGAAGAGGACGCCGTCCACGATGGAAAAGACGGCGGCGTTCGCACCAATCCCGAGCGCCAGGGTTAGGATTGCGACCGTCGCGAAGGTGGGATTCCGACCGAGCTGGCGGAACGTGTAGCGAACGTTCTGCAGGAGGCTTGTCATCGCCAATGACTCCAGTCTTCCTCCCACCGAAGCAAGGCAGGTGCCAACCCTCGTCTGCGCAAGAGTCCTGGGACTCTAGGCTTCCACTACTCTGTCCCGGCGTTGCATCGTCCGCTCCCGGACACCACGCGCTCGAAAATGGATAGCGGTTACTCCGCGCGCAGCGCTCGCATGGGGTCCGCATGCGTGGCGCGGATTGCAGGCAACTGGCTGGCGGCCAGCGCCGCGAGCGCCAGACCGAGCGCCACCGTGACGTAAGTCAGGCCATCGGTCGACGTGACGCCAAATAGCATCCCGTCGAGCACACGTGCCATCGCCAAGGCGGCTGCTACGCCGAGCACGAGTCCGAGCCCCACGAGCCAGAAGGCCTCGCCGAGCACAAGGCGGTATACGTGAAAGGGCCGCGCCCCGAGCGCCATGCGGATGCCGAGCTCGTGGCTGCGCTGTGCCACGAGGTACGACAGCACGCCGTACACGCCGAGCACGGCCAGTAGCATTGCAGCCGTGGCGAAGAAGCCCGTTAGAGCAAACGTAAAGCGACGGCCGGCCGTCGACCCACTGACAACCTCAGTCACGGTTCGGAATCGAGGAGGCGCCTCCGGTGCGAGCTCGCTAATCACGCGACGCGCATCAGCGACGACCGATGTGGGTTCGACAGATGTGTGCAGCACGAGGGTGAAGTCGAACGTCATGAAAGGCCGCTGCCGGTAATCCGCGTAGAACGTCGGGCGCGGCTCGGCGTCGAGCCCGCCGTCCCGGGCGCCCGGGTCAACAGTCGGGCTGCCAGCCACAACTCGCGGACAGCAGGCATCAGGGACTCCTTTCAGCGGTGCGAGACAGGCCTTCAGGCCTGCCAATCGCGCCGCCAAGCCTCAGCAGGCAGGCCTAAAGGCCTGCGCTACGACTAGCCAGTCAAGCGGGCTCCCGGTTTAGGACTCTTGGACGGCGCAGGCGGATACTTGGTTCCGGGATCGGCATCCCGAGAGAATTGATGAGACGTACGGCTAGCCTTGACGAATAGGCTAGTGGAGAAGAACGGGAGCCGTTGACCGGCCAATCGTTCTGATTATTTGAGCGAAAGAGGGGAAACGATGGCGAAGAAGGGACAAAACGTCTGGTACGACCTGACCACCAGCGATCCGGCAGGAGCGATGCGCTTCTACGGGGAGATCGTCGGTTGGAAGACGCAGGAATGGCCAGATGCAAACCCGAACACGCCGTACACGATGTGGATCGTGGGGAACCGCCCACTCCAGCAACTAACTTGCAATATGCAAGTGAGTCTAGGGTAGCGGAGTCACTTGTATAATGCAAGTAGCCATGCGGCGCCGCTCTCCTTGCCCCCGTTGCGAACGCGCTCGACCTCGTCGGCGACAAGTGGACGCTCCTCGTCGTCCGCGATCTGCTTCGCGGCAGAACGACGTACAGCGAGTTGCTCGCCTCACCCGAGAAGATCCCCACCAACATCCTGGCGGATCGCCTCCGCCGCCTCCAAGAGGCAGGGCTGGTGACGAGCTCACCCTACCAGCAGCGGCCGGTCCGCTACGCCTATGCGCTGACCGAGAAGGGAAGGGCTCTGCGTGTGGTGCTCCGGGCGGTGATGGGCTGGGGCTTGGAGCACATCCCCGGAACGCGGACACTCACCGGTCGTTAGCCTCCCATGAACTGGCCGCGCGGCCAGCTGCAGAAGGAACCGCTGACCACTGGCCACTAGACCCACTTTTTGCTCCAAAGAAACTCCCGCTCCGGAGCCTCGGTGTCGCGCCTACGCGGCGTTGAGTGACGGTGAAGCGCAGCGCTTCTAGTGGTTGTGTCAGCCGACGACGTCGACCGCAGGGCAGAGGATGACCGACACCGCCGTCCACACGGCGGCGGCCACGGGGACAACAGCCATTGTGAGCCGGCAGCGGGCCTTCAGCCGCAGGCCTGGGGGCCCGCGCGTAAACTTAGGTGGCCAACGCTTTCCTCCCGTCGCGGCGAGCGGCCGCCTCGGCGCCGCGTTAGGCGGCGTCGTTGAGGGTCACCGTGAAGCCGAGGGCTTCCAGACGCCGGGTGAGCCGGCGCGCCGCGCGCCCTTTGTCGAGCGCGTCAACGTGGTGCGGGCCGAGGTCCCGATAGTCGACCTGATCCCGGAGCAGGACATACGCGACGGTCAGCAAGGAGGCGGCCACGGCCACGAGGGCTTTCTTGGGGCCGCGCCGGGCCTTGAGCCGGTGGAATTGGGCGCGCGGATAGCTGTCGCGTCGGCGGACCGCCGCCCACGCCGCTTGCACCATGACCGTTTTGAGCCAGGGCGCGCCGTGGCGCACGCGGGTCGACCGGCGTTTCCCGGCGCTTTCGTCCAGCCGCGGACAGAGCCCGGCCCAGGAAACGACATGGGCCGAAGTGGGAAAGCGCGCCATGTCCGTGCCGAGCTCGGCGAGCAGGGTCTGGGCGACCACCGTGCTCACGCCGGGCATGGTGCAGAGGTGCTCGATCAGGGGACGAAAGGGCGCGACCAGCGTCTGCAGGCGAGCGTCGATCGTCTGGATCCCCGCCTCCAGGGCCCGGATTTGATCGAGGTGCAGCTGCAGCAGAAAGCGGTGGTGCGCCGTCACGCGCCCCTGCAGGGCGTCGCGCAACCGGGCCGGCTCGGCCCGTAACTTGCCCGTCGTCCGCGCAAGGAGCTGGTCAGGATCGGTCTCGCCGGCAATCAGCCCCGTGAGCAACGCCCGCCCGCTGACGCCGAGCAGGTCGCTGACCAGGCCCGTGATCTTGATGTTGGCGTCCTCCAGCGTCTTCTGGAGGCGCTGCGTGTGCTGTGCGACCTGCCGGACGAGTTGCTTCCGGGTCCGCGTCAGATCGCGCAACGCTTGAATCGGCGCCGGCGGCACAAAGCTGCCGCGAATGAGCCCGTGGGCGAGTAAGTCCGCGAGCCACGTGGCATCGTTCATGTCGGTCTTGCGGCCCGGCACCGCCCGGACGTGGGCGGCATTGGCCAACACCAACTCGACGCTCGCCTCGAGGATGTGCCACACCGGTTTCCAATACACCCCCGTCGCCTCGAGCACCGCGATCGGAATCCGCTGCGCCGTGAGCCAGTCGCTCAAGGCCAGCAAGCCGCGCGTCGTGGTCGGAAAGCGCGCGGCCGTGCGGGTCACCCGACCCTGGGCGACCACGCGCGCGCAGGCGACGACTTCATCCTTGTGCACAGCCAATCCCGCACACCGCTGATGCATGACGTCCATGGGATTCCTCCTGTCCCCATCGGCGCGGAGCTGGCGTGCTCTGCCGTCTCCAAAGCGTGCTCCGGCCTGCCCCAAGGGCCGGGCCACAGTCCGTGGTGCGCACCAGCTCCCAGTCCAACTTGACAACGGGCTCACGGCACCACCAAAAATGCCGACCTCTTGCCGATGCGTCCCTCCAGGCTACCTGTTTCATCCGCCGTGGAGACCATCGGTCATGGAGAACTTGACAGGAATTCTTCGGGGAGCGCGTCGTAATCAAGACCTCGCGCCAGGATGCCTCCTGGAGGCACATACGGCCCCGTGGCGCCTGTCGGCGGCCAAGGAAAGGTCGCGGGGAAACCCTCAGGCCGATTCCGCAGCCTCTGGAGGCGTACATGAGGCCGAAAATACCGGGGTTAGATGGTCCATGCGTATTCAAGAACCGCCGCATGGAACCTCGGACACCCCGATCGTTGAACCGCGCGCCCACGCGCGGACGCCGATCTCAGAGGAGGAGCGCCACGGGTGGCGCACCGCGCATATGGTTGATTCGGTCCACGACCATCGGCGGGCCGAACGTCGCGCCACCGTCCAGCGATGTGGCGACGACAATCTCCGCGTCCGCCGAGACGTCTGTGAGGTCGAACCACGGGCCACGTTCCCAGACCACGTACACCTCGCCGTTGGGGCCGAACGCTGGCGATGAGCTTTGCTGCGAGACACCGGCGTTGCAGTTGGGATCTGCGGCAAAGTCGGTGAGGTCGGGGCCAATGACGATGGACCCCTGGTACGTGTCGCCACCATCTGTCGACCGGAACACCTCGATCTGCCCGAAGCCACTCGGCGACGCGTCGGGACACTGGTTCCGCGCGGAGAGATCGAGGAAGTTGGTCAGCGACAGGATCACGACGCCGCTGCCGTCCTTCGCCGCCGCGATGGCCTCCTTGTCGAGGAAGTCTCCTCCGCCGGGTCCGGACGTGACCGTCGGCGTCACGAAGCGCACGTCTTCCCAGGCAAACTCGCCTGCGCCGCTGAACCGACGCCGGGATGCTCATGCCGAACTGGCTGGTGCCCAGGTCGCTGCCGATGCTCGAGAGGTAGATCGTGTTGTTGTCGAAGCCGCCGCGGTCGAGCCACGGATCGCCGAACGTAAAGATGTCGTCAAAGAGCGGCGGCGCACCCCCGTCGGTCCACGATTTTCCACCATCGGCGGAAAACGTAAAGCCCGTCAGCCCGAGCTGCGTGATCGTGCAGTCCGTGCCGAGCGCACAGAAACCGTCGGCGTCGTTCCAGCCCGCGACGAGCCGTTGGCTGTTCCGGCTGGCGACGATGCTCGTTTCGGATCGCCCGATGAGACCATCGGGAAAGAATCGCTGGAGATCGTTGGTCCGCACGTTGGTGCTCACGCGCGGCGGTGGACCTATTCCACTGAAGCTACCGCCTCTGGCGTCTGTCTCGTGGACCTCAATCAGTTCGGGTACGGTGATCTCCTCACCCTTGTCGAACGGCGGCGCAGGTTGGACCTGCGCGCGGCCGAGCATCACGCCGCCAAACGCGGCTAGCACCAGGACGACCAGTACGGCCTGGCATCGTCGCCTCCCTCGTGCCATGGCACACCCCCCGAAAGCTGTCGACAAAGAATCAACACCCGTTCTCTAAACTAAAACTCAAACCGGACGCCAATTCGGGCTTGGAACGGCTCCTGGATGGCCGCCAGTGTCTGGTTACCGTCGGAACCGGCCGCGCCGAAGTCTGGGTTCTCGAGGCCGGGTTCGCCCGGTCCGAGCTCGGTCCGAGGATCGTAGGCAATCACGCGATCGATGTCGAAGAGATTGAAGATGTCGAGAATTGCCGTGATGCGTTGGCCGGTCGGTAGCCGGAACGCGTAGTCGGTGTGGAAGTCAATGGTGTACGCGGTCTCGGTCCGTTCCTTGAACCCGTCTACGGTCTGAAAGCCCGATCCGCGGGGGACCTCCGGAATCTCGCTATCGTTGCCAAACACCGGATTCGAGGCGAGTGGCGTCAACGGCACGCCCGAGCTGGCGATGACCCCGCCGCCCAGATTCAACCCGAATGGAAAGACATAGCTGCCGAATGCTTTGAACTGGTGCCGGCGGTCGTTCGGCAGCGGTCCCACTTCACCGAGGAATCGTGGGTTACCCCTGACGCTGATCCCCGCGTCTTCCGCGAGCGTCAGAAAGGCCGGATCGATGGGCGGAAAATCGAAGAGCGACGTGATGCCCGGATCCGACTGGCCGTTGTCGTTCCGGAAGAAGCCTTCGTAGTTGCCTTCGAGCTTGCCCCAGCGATAGGAGGTCTGCAGGCGCCAGTTGTCGCCGAAGCGCTTGTCAGCCGTGACCTCAACGGCGTCATAGTCGCGGACTGGGTCCACGTGGCTCGCGTCGAGTCCCGGATCCACCGGGCTGTCAGCGCTTGGGTTCGTCACCAGGAACTCCACAGACGCGGACCCGAGCAAGAAGGCCGAGAGGGGCGAAAACCCGATGTCTTCGACGACGTCGTTCAGCCGGCGGCCGATATAGCGAACGCCGAGATTGAGACCCGGTAGCGCCTCATACTCGACACCGACGACGCCCTCATCGAATGACGCACCGTTCATGTCCGGGTCGAATTGCGCCGGCTCCAGCCCAGCGAACTGCAAATGGACCGTCTGGTTGCCGGCCTCAATACCATCGGGGATCGGTTGGGTGAGCGCGGCGTCGAAGTAGTCGGCGCGGGTCACGCCGGCATCGGCACCCAGCGAACGGACGGCAATGTCGTTCGGGATCTTCGCGTAATAGCGCCCAAAGTTGCCGGACACCTTCACCCTCCCGTCGCCGAGCAGGTCGACGGTCCCGCCGATGCGGGGCGCGAAGTTCTCGTCCCAGGTGAAGTCCTCGAAGAGTCCTTCCAGCTTCTGCCGGTCCCAGCGCAGACCGCCGATGACCGTCAAGCGGTTGCCCACCCGCCATTGGTCCTGCACGAACAGGCTGAGGTAGTCCTGCGTCGTGTCGTTCACGTTACTGAGGTTGGCGCGGACGACGCGGAAGATCTGCCCGAAGGTCGGGTCGGGAATGATGTTGACCTGAGCTCCAGTGATCGTCTGCTGGCCGTCCGCCAGCGTGATGGGTGGACCCGACCGCTCTGTGACCGTGTCAAAGCTAATGTCCTCGAAGATGAAACCGCCCTTGATCTGGTGCTCGCCACCGCCGTGGAAGAGATACGTCGACTTCACCTGATACTGCAGATTCTCGTTGTCAAAATCCTCGAAAAAGCCAATCCCTCCGGAGATCGCCTGAGGCTGGTTGACTGGCACGGCGTTGTCGACGAACGACCAGACGTCGGCCGCCGGCGCCTCGACGAAGTCATTCTGCGCGCGGGAGAACGAGGCTTCGACGAACCAGCTCGGCGTGATGATCCCGTTCCAACGCACGCTCTGGTTGTGGCCGCCGAACTCGCTGATCTCGCTGAATTTGGACGTATCCTGGTTCAGCAGCGCAATGGGTCGCTGGGGTCCAGCGTCGCCAGTGCCGGGATCGCCAAAGACGGACACGTCAATGCGGTTGCGGCCGTTGAGCTGCCAACTGCCCTTGGCGGCATAATTGAGAATGTCGCGGTCGCGATCCACTTCGCCCAGCTCCCGCAGCGGGAAGTTGTCCGGATCGTCCGGCGCGATCAACGTCCGCGTTTCGAAGCTCGGATCGATCGCGCCAAAGAAGAAGAGTTTGTTTGGGATCACCGGGCCGCCGACCCTCGACGCCCACATCCCACTGCTCGAGCTCGGTCGTGTTCACCGTGCCGTTGGACGTCGTCACCTGAGGAAAATCCGCTTGGAGCCCGGTTGGCCGGAGGTACCCGAAGGCGCTTCCGCGCAGCGTATTCGATCCACTCTTCGTGATGACGTTGGTGATCCCGCCCGTGGACTCCCCGAACTCCGGCTCGTACCCCGCCGTCTTGACCTGTACTTCCTCCATGAAGTCGAAGGGCAGGCCGTTGCCGAGCGAGCCGAACACAATCGAGTACGAACCGAGCGCGCCGTACCCAGTGTTGCTGATGTTGACCCCGTCCACCAGATAGAGGTTCTCGAGCCCGCTGCCGCCCGAGAAGGACGGGTTGGCCTCGCCGGTGCCGCCGCCGCTCGAGACCCCCGGCGCGATAAAGAGCGTGTCGCTGAACCGCCGGCCGGTCGGGATAGCCTGGAGCAGTTCGCTGTCAAGCGTCGCCCCGGTCGTGGTCGTGGTGAGGTCGACGACCGGCGACGCGGCTGTGACCTCCACCGTCTCGGCTGCGCCCCCGACCTCCAGCGCCAGTGTCAGCTCGACGGTCTGTCCGAGGCGGAGAGTCATGTCGCCGCGCTCCACAGGCTTGAACCCCTGCAGCTCCACACGCACGGCGTAGCCAGTGCCCGGTGCGAGAAACGGAAGTGTGAACGATCCCTGCGTGTCCGTGACCATGACGCGTTGCCCCTGCGGACCACTCACGGTCACCGTGGCACCAGGGACCGCCAGCCCCTGACTGTCGAGCACGCGACCGGCGATCGTGCCGGTTGTCCCACCCTGTGCCGCGGCCAGCGAGCTCCAGCCCGCCAAACACGCGATCAGTACCATCGTTGCACGCAGTATTCGTAGCATGGCGTCCCCCTTGAGCGCAGATCCTCTAGTGGGTCTCCTGAGTTCGGGATCCGTTACTCTGTCTAATGATTTCGTAAGCGCGACTTTGACGAGCGCTCACGCAAATCGGCTGCCGCTGGACTCCAAGAACCCCCTTACCGCCATAGCACACGTCGAGCAATCGATGAGCGTTTGCTTAGCTTCCAAACACCTCGATGACGGTGGGTTAGACGCTGAGAGGTCAGTACGGTGAACCTGTCAGCGTCAGTGGGAGCTGCCGACCCACGTACGGCTCAGAGGCGCATCATGCCGGCACGTTGTGACCGACGCGTGGAGCGCTTCAACGATTCATGCGCTTGAATCGAGACAGTCGGACGGATCCAAATACGTGGGAGCGGCGGGTCGCTGATCAAGGAACCGAACGCGCGCGCCGCCTCGGCCCAGGTGTTGGCCGCCTCACCAATCGTGGCAAACCCGACACCGGCGTGCCGCCTCTCAACGTACGATGCTGTCAGCCGATGGCGTCCCCACAGATGCACACGTCAAACGAGGAGGCTGACGATGTCCAGGTCCGCGCACGATTCGTCGCGGCAGCCCTCCTGCTGATGACGGCCAGCTTCATCCTCAGCAAGACCGGCCGCGATGCGCTGTACTTTCACGGACCAGCCATCTATCAGCTTCCCGCGGCCTACATGGGCATGGCCGTGCTCGCGCTGCCCATGGCACTTCTGGCGTTGAGACTGATGCGGGCCGTCGGCGCGCGTCGTGCCCGTCTTCTCGCACCGCTCGTCTTCGCCGTTGTGCTCGCCATGTTCTCGATCGCCGCACGTCCGGGCGGTGGGGTGCTCATGACGTCGTTCTTCATGCTCGTGCCCCTGGCCTTTGGCGTGCTGTTCTCGATGGCCTGGCTCTTGGCGGCCGACCTGCTCGGCCAGACAGCGGCGGCGCGTATCGCCAAGGCGTACAGCGTCATCGGTGCCGCGTCCCTGCTCGGCGGTCTCATTGGCGGGCTCGTAGCCAGAGCGAGTGCGCACACGGTGGACCCGCGGCGACTGCTCCTCGTCGGGGCTGGCGCGTTGGTCGCTTCCGTCCTCGTCCTGGCGTGTGCGCAAGCCCGATTCCCGCCAACGCTACGGCGAGCCTCGCCGACGCTCCGACGGAACCAAGGCGGGCCGCGTTTTGCCCATGGCACGCGGCCCGCGGCCACAGACGGCATGGCTATACGGACGCTGCTAGCAACTCCCTACTTCAGGCTGCTCCTGGCCGTGGGCGTGTCCGCGTCGCTGGTCGGGGTGCTCATTGAGCTCCAGTTTTACGTGGCTGCGGTCGCATCTGAGCACACGCCGCAGGAGAGCGCGGCATTCTTCGCCAATCTCTATCTCGGTCTCAACACCACGGCGCTGCTAGTGCAACTGTCCGTGGCGCCGCGCATCCAGCGGCGCGTCGGACTGGCGGGAAGTCTCCTCGTCATGCCCTCCGCGCTGATCGGCCTGATGCCCATGGTGTTCTTTGGCGCTCAGGTGACCAGTCGATCTCTCCTGCGGCTTGCGGAGGGTGGCCTGAAGTCCTCGATCCATCGGGCGAGTTGGGAGCAGGCGTACCTTCCGCTCCCCCCGCATCATCGACCAGTGGCCAAGCTGCTCGTCGATGGCGCCGGTGCTCGCATGGGGGAAGGCTTGGCGGCTGTGTTCCTTCACGTGTGGTTGGTGACGGTCGTCGCCGGCGAAACCGTCTCAGGGCACTCGACGACGTGGATTGGCGCGATCCTGCTCGCCACCTTGCTCCTTTGGTTCGCAATGACGCGCCGATTGCGGCGCTACGAGACTCACGCCGGGGCGCACGGCGAGGAGATCGACCCGCCACGCACGCGCGTTCCAGATTCGTGACCCATCACGGCCACCCTCGGTGAGGGTATCGCACCGATCCGGTAGACGAGGGAGGTCCAGGGGGATTGCCCTTGCCGCCCCCCAGTTTTTCTCGGCCTTCCCAGAAACGCTGCGCGTGGGCCCCTGAAAGGCGTCGGCAGACGCGGCCGGCCGCGCGCTCCTACCTGAGCGGGGAACGGGGCCTGATCGCGTGTGCCGCGCGCCCCCGCCGGCCCCAACCGGAACGCCCGCCCGGCCACCGCTCTCGACCCCTTTGGAACGCCGGCACCCACGGATGGCGCGGAGGGCAGGACAAAAACTGGGGGGCGGCAAGGGGGATTGCCCTCTTGCGGCACCCCTCCTTTCCATATACAATTCGGCCCTTCCGATTGAGCCGCTCGTACCGTGGTGCGCTGCATGACACGCTGGCGTGCTCGTCACGTTGGTTGCGCATGTCGGCAAACGTCCGATGCACGGTATGAGCGTTACCCGTCAAGGAGGATGTCACGATGATGAAGATCGAATTCCAGCGGGTCGTATCAAGGCTTTTGGTGCTGGTTGTCCTCGTTGGGGCACTGTTCGTGCTGCCTGCGTCCGCCCATCAGACGACGCTCACCTGTCGAGCCCAGTGTGACGTGGATCTTGAGGTATGCCTGAGCGCCGGCGCCAGCTTGAGCGGCCTCAACGCGAGCGCCTACGCGGCCGCGTGTCTCTTGGCAGAACTGGAGTGCAAGGCGAGGTGCAGCGTCAAGTGACGTCACGACAAACAGCGATCGCCCCGCTATGACCCTTAACGCCTTTCGGCAGGGTGGCGTAGGCACGCGAGGCTGTCCGGCTTCCCTGAAGGTTGGGGCTAGCGCAGCGTGTGTACCGTGCGTCTGCGACTATCCCCAATCCTCCGGGCCACATGTCACGATCCTCGCCGCTCCACCACCCTCGCGTAGCGCCCGCTCGATGTCGTGAGCCCGGTCCTGCGGCGGCGACAGCACGCCAACCAGCACCGCGCCTTCGGAGATTTCAGGATCGTCGAGAGGCATCCGCCAGCGCGGGAGCCGCGCCGTCACGAGGAAACACAGCACGGTCGCGACAATCACGCCGAGCAAGGTCATCTCGTAGGTGATGATGAGATTGGTGCGCAGGGTCACAATGGGCATGGCACCGGTGGACAGCGGCCACAGCTGCTGCGTGCCCGCAGCGAGGGTAAAACCAGCAACCGCGCCGATGAGCCCGCCAAGCGCAGCGACCCAGGGCATCGCACCAGACCCGTGGGGAACCGCGAGGTCGCGAATCTCCAGTGGCTCAGACGACTGTACGACGATCCTTCGGGCGTCGACATCGAGCGCGCGTAGCTCCTCGACAACAGACGCCGCCGCGTCATCGTCGGCACAGATCCCGTAGATCACGTTGCGTACGGCCTTACGGGTTCGCATGACGGTCCGCCATGACCATGCTCTGATCCACGAGCCCCGGTGCCACGACCGGCGCGCGCCGATCGCCCTCCTTGAGCTCCCAGATCGAGATGATGGGAAAGGCCTTCGAAAACAACACGAACAGGAGCCCCATGGCCGCGAAGGTGGCGGCGGTGATCGTGATCTCCACCAACGTGGGCTGATACGTGCCCCAACTGTACGGCAGGTACTTCCGCGTCAGCGAGGGCACGATGATGAGGAAGCGCTCGAGCCACATGCCGACCAGCACCGCGAGCGAGGCGACGACCGTGCCTGTGATCGTGCGGAGCCGTTTGATGGACAGCATCACGAACGGGAGCACGAAGTTGCAGAACACCATCGCCCAGAAGAGCCCCGCGTAGGGCCCGCGCTCCACCGCAAAGAGCACCGCCACCTCTGCCGGCTCGTTGCCATACCACGTTGTCAGGCGCTCGGCAAACACGAAGTACGTCCATACGAGGCTCATGAGCAGCAGTAATTTGCCGAGGCTCTCGAAGTGCAGGAGCTGCAGGTAGGCCTCGAGACGGAGCGCGCGGCGGAGCACGGCCATCGCCACAATGAGCGCCGCAATACCGCTGAAGATCGCCCCCGCCACGAAATAGGGGCCGAAGATCGTCGAGTGCCACATGGGCACCGGCGCCATCGCAAAGTCGAACGACACGATCGTGTGCACCGACACGGCGACCGGAATGATGACGATGGCCATGATGTGCATGGCGGTCTCGAGGCGGCGCCACTGGTGAGGCGTGCCGGCCCAGCCGAGGGCACACAGGCGGTAGACGTGACGCCGCCAACCGCGCGCACGGTCCCTGAGCAACGCGAGGTCCGGAATCAGGGGCAGCAGTAAGAACAACGTACTGCCAACGAGATATGTGTTAATGGCGAAGAAATCCCAGACCAACGGCGACCGGACGTTCGGCCAGATCCTCCGCTCGCTGGGATACGGGAAGAGCCAGAATGCCAGCCAGGGCCGGCCGAGATGAATGAGCGGAAACATCGCGCCGATCATGAGCGCGAACACCGTAATGGCCTCGGCGGCACGTGTGACCGGCCGTCGCCATGGCGCATGGGTCAGTCTGAGAATCGCGGAAATCAAGGTGCCGGCGTGGCTCACGCCGATCCAGAAGACAAAGTTCGTGATGTAGAAGCCCCAGAACACGGGCCGATTGATCCCCGCCACGCCGATGCCCGCCGACATCTGGTGGCCCCACGCGGCGAGACCCGCGACGACGAGCGCGCCGAGGAGCACGGCCGCCGCGTAGAAGCGCCACGACGTGTCGAGCACCGGTCGGAGGAGATCGTTACTGATCTCCTTCGCGGTCTTGCCGGTCATGCCCGCCTTCCCGCTGCAGGTAGAACACCTTCGGCTGCGTCCCAAGCTCGCCAAGCAGATGGGTCGCACGGTGCGAGCCAGCGAGACGCGAGGCCTCGCTGTCCGGATCATTGAGGTCGCCAAACACCAGCGCTCGAGACGGGCACGCTTGGGCGCACGCAGGGACGACCTCGCCGTCGCGCAGTGGGCGATCCTCCGCCTTTGCCGCGATCTCCGCCGCTTTGATCCGCTGTACGCAGAACGTGCACTTCTCCATCACCCCCACTTCGCGCACCGAGACATCCGGATTGAGCTGGAGGTGGAGTGGCTTCTCCCACACGGGATTGAAGAAGTTGAAGAAGCGCACGGTATAGGGGCAGGCGTTCGCACAGTAACGCGTACCGATGCAGCGGTTGTACACCTGGGCGTTCAGGCCATCCGCCGTGTGGTAGCTGGCGTAGGTCGGACAGACCGGCTCGCACGGCGCCGCGTCACAGTGCTGGCAGAACACCGGCAGGAACTTCACGCGCACGTCCGGGAACTCGCCGTCGACATACCGCTCGACGCGGATCCAGTGAATCGCCCGACCGCGCGCGGCTTCGGCCTCGCCCACGGTCGGCACATTGTTCTCGGCCCGACACGCAACGACACATGCCTCGCAACCCGTGCAGCGATCTAAGTCAACGACCATCCCCCAACGGTGTGGCATAGAGAACCTCCCCAACCCCATTCACCTGGTCACCTGTCACGCCCTTACCGTGTCACCCCACCGGGCCGCTCCCGAAGCCCTCCCGCGAAAAGCGTGAGGCGGCCACGCCCCTTGCGTGCCACGCGTACACGCGTGGCCGCCCAGGCCAGCGTGCCTGACTCTGGCTCGACGAGCGGTGCGAGCAAGGCGACGGGATTCGCACCGCGCCCGCTGGCGTACCGGGTGAACGTCCGGTGTCCCTGCCCGACCGGCATAGCCACGACATCAGGCGCGATGCCCGGCGACACGAGTGCTGGCGCTTCGAGCCTCCCCTGCGAAGATGCCACCTCCACCAGATCGCCCTGACTCACGCCAAGACGTTCTGCCGTCCTCGGGTTGATCTCAACCCACGTGCCCCACATGGCCGTGGACAATACGTCCGGCAACTCCTGCATCCACGGGAGGTGGGCAAGCGAGCCGTCGAGAAAGGCTTGCGACGGATACGGCAGGAAGTGAAACGGATATTCTGTCTCGTCTCCGTCGAATCGGGGCGTCGCACGACGGATCGACGCGCCCGCTGCGCGTTTCATCTCGGACGACGAGGACTCCAGCGTCTCAGTCCACCAGCCACCCTGCTGCTGGACAAGCGTCCACACGTCGGCCGACGTCTTGGCGTCAGCGCTCGCGCCAGCGTCCACGGACTGGACGGCCGCCCGCAGCGCGTCCTCGTAGCTGTGCCACGGCAGCGCCGTACTGACCCGCCCACCCAGTTGCCGGGCGATTTCAAGCAACACGTCGGCCGTCGCCCGCGTGTCGTGCAGCGGTCGCATCGCTGGCGCCGCCACGCTCACGACCGCCCGATCGCTGCCCGACTCCGGCGCATCATCCATCCACGATTCGAGAAACGAGTGGTCTGGCAGGATGAGGTCGGCGAACGTACTGGTGTCATCGAGGAAGCTCCCGAAGCTCACAATGAACGGCACCTGTGCGAGCGCCTCACGGATGCGCCAGGCGCGCGGTGCCGCAAACACCGGATTGGCGTCGTACAGCAAGAGGACCTCGACGCCTGGACCAGTGACGCCACGCATCCGATCGCGCAACAGGCTGAACGACTGCTCGCGTGCGGCAGACGAGGCAGTCGATGTCTCTGACCGCACCTCGGGAAGCGTGATGCGCGCCTCCGGCATGAAGCGCATGCCGCCCGGCCGACCGACGCTGTCGAGCACGGCGTTCAGCGCGTTCACGGCGATCGCGTTGAAGAACCCGTTGGTATGTGCCAGAGGGGCGCCGCCAATGATCGCCACCGCCGGACGATCCGCGGCCAGCTCGCTCGCCAGACGCGCGATGCGCCGAGCGGCGACGCCGGTCTCCCGTTCCACCGCCTCCGGTGCGTATGCCGGTAACCCGGCGTCCCACCCGTCGATGAGCGCACCGACTGCGGCGCCGGACGAGGCGGAGGCAAGCCCGCGCTGCAGCATCACATGAGCAAGACCCAGCGCCAGCACGCCCTCGGTGCCTGGCCGGACGGGCACCCACCGATCGGCGTTCGCCCCGGTCTGCGACATCCGCGGCTCAACCTGCACGAACGTGCCGCGTATGCCTGGCCGTCCCTGACGCATCTCCCCATACGCCGCGCTCTGCGCGACCGGTGAATTCCACGTGCCGAGGAAGTCCGCACCAAACGAGATCACGTACCGTGCACGTGAGAGGTCGAACGTCGGAAGTTGGCGTCGCCCAAAGCTTCGCTCGTTGGCGCGCCGAAGGACGTCGTCGCTGAACAGCTCGAAGACACTGGGCGGCCCCGCCCCAAAGGCTTGCAGGAAGCGTGCGATGAGCTCACGCCTCACGCCGCGAAGCGGACGAGTCAGAGCGGCGAGCGTCGCGTGCGCGCGGCGATCGTCGAGCGCGCGCAGCCGTTCGACCAGTGTCGAGATGGCCGCATCCCAGTCCAGGGGCTTGTACTCGCCAGACCCGCGCGCGCCCACGCGCTCCAGGGGATGGCCAAGGCGATCCGGATGATAGGTCAGCTGAATGGCCGCTTGACCGCGTGGGCACAATCGACCCTGACTGATCGGGTGCTCAGGATTCCCTTCGAGCTTCTTGGCCACTCCCATGCGGACGACCCCGTGCTGGCCGTTGCGGATCACCTCGGCGTCCCCTTCCATCACGCGCACGAGCACGCCACACCCGGCGCGGCATCCCGGGCAGACGCTCGGCTTCCACGTCGCCACACCAGGGACCAGCTCCTCGTCAGGCAGAAAGCGGACGAGCGGCGCTTCGGGATGCCCACAACTGCTCAGCGCGGCCGCCGCACCGCCGACGGTTGATGTCTTGAGGAAGTTGCGCCGGTCCATGACAGTCTCTGAGTCAGCGTCGCTGGTCAGTGGTCGTCAGAAATGACACGTGACGCACTCGATCGCGGCTTGTTGAGCCTCGTGGCAGTCGATACATTGACCCATCGTGAGGTCCAGGCGCTGGGCGACCGTCTGGCTGCCCACATCACCGTGACAGGTGGCGCATGCGACGTCCGCACGAACGTGCGGCGCGTGGTTGAACCGCACGTGCGCCGAGCGCACGAACCCAAACACGCGCTGCCACGTGACGTCCTCACCGCGCTCTTCGTATGCGGTCATTTTCTGAATTTCCGGGTGCTCGGTAGCAATCGTGGCATGGCACAGCATGCACGTTCGCAGGCTCGGCAGCCCTGCTTGAGGACCTTCGGTGGCATGCGGATGACAGTAGTCCGTGCACCCCAGGTCGTTTTCCACATGGACGCGGTGGGAAAAGGCAATCGGCTGCACGGCCTCCGGCCGGATTCCAAAGAACGCCTCAACCGCGTCGCCCAGCGTGCGATGCGCCGGCGTGAAGACCGACGGGGTCGGCCGTGCCGATGGCTGACGTGGTGTCTCGCCCTCGGAGACGGTGGGGGGTAGCACAGTCCCCCACATGCGCCAGCCAGCCGCGACTGCCAGCAGCAGCATCCCCACCGTCCCCCAGGTCCGTGTGGCACGCACGGTCGATGGACGTGCGAGTCGAGTGCCTACATCATGGTGCCGAGCTTGACCTCTTGCCACTGACCGTCCTGCTGGACCTCCGCCTTCATCCCGAGGATGATCTCGCCTTGAACAGGACCCGTGACGCGGATCTGCTGCCCGACGTAGTCAGCCAGCTTGGTAGACGGTGCCACGATGGTGTACAGCTTCTTGTCGGCCGTCAGCAGGGCGCCAGGGGATCCCCCCTTCAAGCACATCGTGCCGCACGCCTTCATGTCACCGTGGTCGTTGCCGACGTTGGCCTCAGGGTCTGCGAGGTAACACTTGGTGTCGACCAACGTGCCCTCCAGCGTCTGTTGGTCCTGGGCCGCCACCGTCGATCCAATGAGAGCCAGGCCCAGACACGTGGCAAGGAAGAGACGAACGCACTTCATGGTGATGCCTCCAGTGTTCGATCGTTGTGAGCGGCCGTGCCTCGACCGCACACAACCGGTTCACAGTGCCGTTGACCAGTACAGAGCTTCGTTCCTTTCTGGTCCCGCGCAACACCGAACATGCCGAAGTGTGAGTCACTTCACCTCTTCCTTGGCCGTCTCGCCCTGGTCCGGGCTCCACACGTCCGAGCGCGGGAAGTACCCGCGCCAGCCAAACCAAAAGGCGGGATGCGCCACGGCCCGCGCCAGGACGCTTCCCCTCGAGCGGTCCCTGCACGGCGACTCCGTCCGCCAGTCGCCACGCGGTGCCGGTCTCGCGATCGCGCAGCATGTGCTCATCGCCAGCAGCGGCGTCCGCGTCCGGCGCGAGTGTCAATACGCGGTCGTCCACGCGCCGAACGTAGGCCACCACAGGCAGATGCTCGTCCGGCGCCGCCAACACGACCGGCAGCCTGCCCACGCGCGCGTTCACAACACCCGCTTGGCGTACGGCCTTGAGCGGAAACGCCACCGCCGCCTCATCGGTCCGGATGCCAAGAATCCGCTCCTTGCCTGGCAGCCGCGTATCCTGATTCCGTCGACCGAAAATGCCGAGACGATTCGGGTTCCGGTTGTAGTCGTCATACGCCGAGCGGTACTCACCACGCTTCTTGAGCACGCGGCTGGCGGGATACATCGCTTTCCACTCCGCCCAGGTCGCGTGCACGGCTGGCACGGCCTCGAGCACCTGCCCGGCCAGGCGACCCTTGACCGCGCGTCCATCGACATGCGACCACAGCGTGTCGGTCTCTCGGTCGAACATGACAAGGGCATCGCGAAACAGCATGCCCGAGACGCCGAACGTCAAGGTTTGGTCGACCACGTGTCTGGCATACACGATGCCAGTACCGCAGAGCGGTCACCACGTGACCGCAAGCGGTTGGCCTTCGAACAGGTCGTTCACGATCTCGTGGCGATCGAGGTGCCATGTCGAGTACGCGCGTTGTTCGCGCTCACCCACCAAGCCGATGACGATCTCCTCGTCAGCCATGCGGCGATCCGCCTCCTCCACAGACTCGAACTCCGGATCGTCAATCGCTCGGATCGCGTCCCTCGGGACGACGACGTACAGCGTGTCGTCCTGTTGGGTGGCCATTGACGCGACCTCACGAGCACCTGCTGCCGTGCACGCTGCCACTAAGACGACACACAGAAGGCTGATAGAGCCGAGTCGTCTCATAACGGCCCCGCCTTTGCCCAATGCGAGCACGTGCCTCTGATTCCTGCTGATTGTGCCTCACGTTCGAAGGCCCTGGGGGTGAACCTGGCGGCTCCGTGAAGTAGTTCACAGTTGACAGAACAGAGCTGGCGACCATCGTCGAAACACCTTGAATGCCGCAACTGTGAGCCCCCTCACGTCTCGGCCCTGGATCGGTCGGCGTCGAAAGCTCACACTAGAAGTAGCGAGCGAGCCTCATACCGCCGAGCCTGATCGGCCCTTGACCGAAACTTGACTGTTTGTGAACTTTTCGTCTACCTAGTGAAACTACCTAGTGAAACTAGACGTGGCTCGCGTCGCTCGGCAACCCCTCGTCCCCTGTGATGCTCTTGCCCTTGACTTGTATGGCCCACGTGATTGAAGTCTTCGTCTCCGACCACTGCTTCACGTGCCCGCCCGCGTACGAGGCCGTGGTCCGGTTCGCTGCCACCCGGCCGGACATCCGTGTGATCCGGCGCGATTTCGAACAGGAACGGGCGGCCGTCGCACGCTACCGGCTATTTGCTACCCCGGCCGTTGTGATCGACGGGCGCAGCGTGCTCTATGGCGTACCCCACCCAGACCAACTGGCCGCGCGCTGTGATCACGCGGATTAGGATCCTCGGAGGCGGCGGACGCGTCTAAACAAGTTGAGATCCCACAATGCCGGCTCACAGCAAGCTCTGGTACTTGCGGCATTTCCGCCTGCTCGACGCCCTCAGTGAGCAGCAGATGCGGCTGGTTCAGCGACTGACCCGGATGGCGGAGATCAAGCGTGGCCAGCCGATCTACCTGCCCGGTGATCCGAGCGACCAAGTCTTTCTGCTCAAGGCGGGGGTGGTCAAGATTGCCACGAGCGCCCCTGACGGTCGAGACGTGATTCTGGCCTTCCTCCGTCCCGGCGACGTCTTTGGTGAGCTCGCCGTCGTCGACGAGAGCCCTCGGGACCACGTCGCGGTGGCCTACGCGGACGCCGTGATCTGTGCCATGGACAAGCCGTTTATCCTGCAGTTGATTCGAGAATGCCCTGAGCTCGGCTACCGCATCACGAAGCTGCTTGGCTTCCGGCTCCGAACATTTCGTGCACGAGTGGAGGATCTCCTGTGTAAGAGTGCGGCCGCACGCATCGCGCACACGCTCTGCGACCTTGCCCGCGAGCACGGCGTGCCGGATGCTCAAGGGTGCACGATCCCCTTTCGTCTCAGTCAACGCGATCTCGCCAACCTGACCGGCGTGACGCGTGAGACCGTCAACATCATCCTGCAAGACCTGCGGCATCGTGGGCTGATCGAAACGAACGGACGCTCTCTACGCCTGACCGATCCACGCGGGTTACGAACGGTCCGCTGACTTCCAGCCGTCCCACGAACACCTCACCAGCACTGATCCTGACGGTCTAGGCCGCTCATCACGTACGGCTTGGACCGCCTCCCGTATTATCCGGCGGCTCGAGCAAGGCATCCATGACCTCCACCCACGTCGCTCGCACATGCGTCAGAACCGGCGGTAACTCTGGATCCCAACCAGCACGGTACGCGAGAACATGCACGCCTGGACCGTATGCCTCCCAGACGGCGTTGAACGCGTTGTGGACGTCGGACAGCAGCTTCTGGAACTCCATCGCGTCTCCTCCTCTCTGCTCTTCCACCCGCTCCTTCTGGGACTGCGACAGTCCGATGTTTCGGACGTCTCGCGATGACCCTCGACAAACCGGCACCCGCACTTTCGAATCGAAGTTGATGACCAGCATCCGGTCACCGGCTGGGATTTCAGGTCAACCACGATTCCGACGATCATGCTGACTCTGTTGGTTCGCGTCGGCATATGCGGGACACGTTGTTCGCAACTCCTCACTCGGACGGCCCGAATGGTCAGAGTCGGCAACAACGTCGCCAATAGCCCGATTGCCTGTCATCCCGTCATTTTGGCCAGCCTGGCACGCCACGTGTTCAGACAGGCCGCGCGGGTCGCCGCGGCACCTGTTTCTTTCAACTGGAGTCTCCTTCAGGGGGTGTACTTCTGGAGTCAATTTGTCTCCTGGTGGGAGACAATCTGCCTCCCTACGAGGGAGCCAATTTGTCTCCATCAGGCGTCCGAGGCTCACCCACCCTCCATTCGAAGGAGACAATTTGTCTCCCGCCCCCGCCTGGTCCCGCTGGCGTTCCGCGGCGACCCGTGCTCGCACGATCCGGCACATTTCGAGAAACTCTGGCGTGGGCGGACAAGCCCGTGCCTCTGACGAAGCCCTTGGCGGAGACTCAGGACGAGGATCAAGCGAGGCTGGAGTGGAGGTGCCTGCCGAGTCGCTTTCGCGGATCGCTGCCCCAGCTTCGTTCCCGCCGACGGCCCGGAGTGCCGTCGAGCGCATCAACCGCAACCCCCGGTACGCGACGGGCCGCCGAACGAGCGTGAACGTGTAGGAGCGGTGTTTCTCCTGTGACAAGACAAAGAGCGGATACTGCAGCTCCTTCAGCTCTCGGAGGGCACGCTGGACGGAACGCTTGTCCACCGTGGCCCGTTCAGCGATGTCGTCCTTGGAACACCAACACTGGTCCTCGCCGCGCGCGTTCGGCCTGTGCATCCGATCAGCAATGGCCAGCGCCACCAGCCTGGCGGCCGGCGTGAGGCGCGAGAACCACGCCGGATCGTGCCGCTCGGTCTTGAACGGAGTCTGTAGGCGTTTCTGGACGTAGAGAACTGGCGGCAGCGCATCCCAATCTGGTTCTGCCGCGTTCGCCGGTAACGGCCGTGATGTCGCAGATGATTGCTTGGACTCGCCCTCGAACATGCGTGCAATGCGGGCCATCGTCGTTCTCCTCGTACACGTCCGATCCCACCTTAGGCTCAACTAGCAGACGCGCTTCAGGCCGGACATATTCCGCCGCGACCAGCAATCGATGCGCACGGGCTGCTGCGGTATGAAGTGCGCGGTGTCATCGACACCTCCGCGGCCGTCTCAGCGGTCCGATTGTTACCGGTGTCGCAGGCACACCCCACGCCCCTCGGAGTTGCTCGTCCAAGATCCGAAGCCGATCGATTCGTTTAGGGATTGTGGGACCGGCGGCGTGGGCCTACCGATCGCGGCGCGGGCCAGCTCCTTGACGCGTCATCACGTCAATCGCCCGAGCTCCTCGGAGCGTGCGCTCGACGGAGGGTTCAACAATCGGCGGTCCTGGTGACGACGCGGCGTGACCCACCAATGCCACGTGGGTCATGGCCGACACTGCCCGGCACCGAAGACCGGCCTCAAAGGTGTGTGCCTACTGAGTGCCCTTTTTGGTCCCGGAACCCCGGTTTTTGCCCCGGAACGACCTCGAATAACGTGGCGGGTTTTGGCGATATTTGGCGGGAAGTTGGTCGGGGCGAGAGGATTTGAACCTCCGACCCCTCGGTCCCGAACCGAGTGCTCTACCAGGCTGAGCCACGCCCCGACCGGACGAACGCATCATTATACCTCAGCATGGTTCCTGAGCGTCAGGCCCTCGACGAAGTCCACCGCGCGGAGCGCGGCATGGTTCGTCCAATCCACGTGAACGGGCGTCACCGAGATCCAGCCGTCGCGCACGGCCTGATAGTCCGAACGCTCATCCGGTACCCACTCGCAGCAGCCCTCTTCGATCCAGTAATACTTGCGCTCGCGCGGGTCGACGCTTTCGCGGACGGAAGGCATATAGCGCCGCTGGCCCTGTACGGTGACGCGCAGGCCGCGGGCCGGACGGCTGGGCACATTGACGTTGAGCAGCGTCCGGGGTGGAAGGCCTCGTTCGAGCACCTGCGAGGCGAGGAGCACCGCCGCCGCGGCCGCCTGCGAAAAGTCAAACCCCTCCTCCGACCGCTCGAGCGATATCGCTAGCGCCGGAATGCCGAGCAACGCGCCCTCGAGGGCACCCGCCACCGTGCCGGAATAGGTGACATCGTCGCCGATGTTGTAGCCCTTGTTGATTCCCGAGATGATCAGGTGCGGCCGGGTGCGAAGCACGTGTGTGAGCCCGAGGTTGACACAGTCGGTCGGTGTACCGTCCACGCAGTAGACGCGCTCGGCGAGCTGCTCGATGCGCAACGGCCTGGTGAGCGTGAGCCCATGCCCAATACCGCTGGCCTCCGCCAGCGGAGCCACCACCGTGACTTCTCCCAAAGCTTCGAGCTCGGTCGCTAACGCCTCGATACCCTCTGCCCGGACCCCGTCGTCATTGGTCACAAAAATTCGAATCATCGTTCCCCGAGTATAACGGTCCACCGTTGGTGAACGCTAATGTGCGACGTCTGTACGGTGTTGGCAGCCTAACCGTGAAAGGCCTGTGCGCGCGGCTCGCCCCTGTGTCGACATGTATCGCGTCAACGGCGAACCTCGTGTACGATGCCGAGACGTGTCGAGGCCATTCGATGCCGTTCTGCTGATCGCGTTTGGCGGGCCCCAGAGACGCGGGGACATCCGTCCCTTCCTCGAGAATGTCGTTCGCGGACGCCGGATCCCGCGGGAACGTCTCGACGAGGTCGCGCGTCACTACGAGCTCTTCGACGGCGTGTCACCACTCACCGGCCTGACCAAGCGGCAAGCAGACGGGATTGCAGCCAGGCTGACCGCGCGTGGCTTGTCGCTGCCCGTCTATGTTGGGATGCGAAACTGGCACCCGCTGCTCGTGGATACGCTCCAGGCGATGGGACAGAACGGCGTGCGCCACGTCATTGGTCTCATCGCGGCCGCGCACCGTTCCTACTCGAGCTGTGGCCAGTACCGTCACAACGTGCTGCAAGCACAAGAGGAGCTGACAAACGCGCACCGCGAAGCGCCCCGCATCGTTTACACGAGCGATTGGCACGTGCACCCCGGGTTCGTGCGCGCCGTCGCCGACCGTGTGCGCGCCGCGTACACGGCACTGCCCGCAGCGCTGGCGGAACATGCCAGGGTGCTGTTCACCGCGCACAGCATCCCATCAGACATGGCGCATGCCGACACGTATCGGATGCAACTGCTCGAATCGGCACGCCTCGTCGCTCTGGATCTGGGGCTGGACGATGAGCGTTGGAGCCTCGTGTATCAAAGCCGAAGTGGGCGCCCGAGCGATCCGTGGCTGGAGCCGGATGTCAATGACTACCTTCGCGCCGCACGGCGCGAGGGCGTGCGAAGCGTCGTGCTGAGCCCGCTCGGGTTCGTGTGCGATCACATCGAAGTGCTCTACGATCTCGATTACGAGGCGCGCGCCACGTGTGAGGAGGTCGGCATTGCCATGGCACGCGCCGCCGCGGTCAACGATCATCCCGCATTCCTCAACGCGTTGACAGACGCCGTGTGCGCTACCTACGAGTGCTATCGGCGCGGTATTCCACTGGCCTTGGTGAGCGCGGAGCACCCCACCGCGCGGGAGCTCGCACCGCCCAGGCGAGGAAATGACACGGTGACACGGTGATGGGGGTGATTCGGTGATCGGGGTGGAAGTTCGCCGGCACCGCCGCGTCGTGCGACGCGGGGCCTAAAGGCCCCGCGCTACGTACGCCTACTCACTCCTTCGCCCGCGGCCGCATGTTGGCTGCCGCGACCTTCTTCCGCAGGCGGATGCTCGTCGGTGTGACCTCGACCAGCTCATCGTCATTGATGAACTCGATCGCCTGCTCGAGGCCGATGCGGCGCGGTGGAATGAGACGGATGCCCTCTTCCGCCGTCGAGGCACGCATGTTGGTGAGCTTCTTTTCTTTCGTGATGTTGACGTCGAGATCGTTGGGACGTGCGTTCTCGCCGACGATCATCCCCTCGTAGACCTTCGTGCCCGGCTCGACGAATATTTCGCCGCGCTCCTGCAGGTTCGCGATGGCGTAGGCCGTCGCGTTACCGGCACGGTCGGCTACCAGCACGCCGGCAGGCCGTGCGGGGATCGCGCCGTGCCACGGCTCCCAGCCCGCAAACAGGTGGTGCATGATGCCGGCGCCCCGCGTGTCGGTGAGAAACTGCGACCGGAAGCCGATCAAGCCGCGCGAGGGAATCCGAAACTCGAGCCGGACGCGGCCGCTGCCATGGTTGACCATGCGCGTCATGGCGCCCTTGCGACTACCGAGCAGCGCGATCACCACGCCCTGGTGCTCCTCCGGTACGTCGATCACGAGCTCCTCCATCGGCTCGAGCACAGCGCGGCCCTCCGTCCGGGTCACGATCTCCGGTCGCGACACCTGCACCTCGTACCCTTCCCGCCGCATCATCTCGATAAGGATAGAAAGCTGCAGCTCGCCGCGACCGATCACCTTGAACTGCTCGGGCGAAGCCGTGTCCTCCACGCGAATCGACACGTTGCCGACCAGCTCCCGCTGCAAACGCTCCCGGAGCTGCCGTGACGTCACGAACGATCCGTCCGCGCCCGCGAACGACGAGGTGTTGACGCCGAAGATCATCGACACAGTCGGCTCGTCTATCGCAATGGGCGCAATGGCCTCGGGTGCCTCGGCATCCGCCACTGTCTCGCCGATGGTGATGTCCTCGACGCCGGCGAGGCAAACAATGTCCCCGGCGGCAGCGTGGTCGATGTCGATCCGCTTGAGCCCGTCGAACGCCAAGAGCTTGGTCACCCGCGTGCGCTGCACTGAGCCATCCAACTTGCAGACCGCTACGGTGTCGCCCATCCGTACCTGCCCTTGAAAAACCCGCCCGATGGCGATCCTTCCGAGATAGTCGCTGGCATCCAGATTCGCTACGAGCATCTGTAACTTGCCGCGGCCGTCGCCGCGCGGCGGCGGAATGTGCTGCACGATGGCGTCGAAGAGTGGCCGGAGGTCGCCGCCGGGCGCGTCCGCGTCGAGGCTCGCTCCGCCGGCTCGCGCGTTGGTGTAGAGCACCGCGAACCCGAGCTGATCCTCCGCGGCGTCGAGATCGATGAAGAGATCGTAAATCTCATTCAACACAGCCTGGGCCCGTGCATCGGGACGGTCGATCTTGTTGATGACGACAATCGGCGTGAGACGGCGGTCGAGGACCTTGCGAAGAACGAAGCGGGTCTGCGGCAGCGGGCCTTCCGATGCGTCTACGAGCAGCAGCACGCCGTCAACCATCGAGAGCGTGCGCTCGACCTCGCCGCCAAAGTCGGCGTGGCCGGGCGTGTCCACGATGTTGATGATGAGATCACCGTAGCGCACGGCAGTGTTCTTCGCAAGAATCGTGATGCCCCGCTCGCGCTCGAGGTCGGTGTTGTCGAGCGCACGCTCGAGGACGCGCTCGTTGGCGCGGAACACGCCACTCTGACGCAGTAAGGCGTCGACCAGCGTCGTCTTACCATGGTCGACATGGGCCACAATGGCGACGTTACGGCGACGCGCGTTGGCGACGGGGCCGCCGAGAGCGCTTTGTGTCTGAGTTTCGACGTCGGCCATCCCTTCAGTATACCGGGCCGGCGTGTCGGCAGGGAGATGCGTTGCTTGGGCCGTACACGCTATGGGCCCGCACGCTGGTGAGACATGCGGGCCCAAGCTTGTGGGTTGGCTAACCAGCACGGTAGGGCGCGGCTTTAGCCGCGCCCTACGGCGGACGAGCTCGCCGCGCCGGCCGACCTGAACGTCGAGCCTATACGGTCGTCGGCTTCGCGCAATGCTTGTCGAACGCCGCCGTGAGCTCCTCGGCAATCGCTTCGGCGGTACGGTTCTCGATCTGATGACGCTCCATCATGTAGACCAGCTTGCCATCTTGCAGCATCGCAATAGACGGCGAGGAGGGAGGATAACCGGCGAAGTGCTGACGTGCGCAGTCCGTGGCGTCGATATCAGCGCCTGCAAAGACCGTCGCGACACGCTCCGGCTTGAGCCCGTGCTGCAGCGCCAATGCCACGCCAGGACGAGCCTTACCGGCGGCACAGCCACACACCGAGTTCACGACAATCATCAACGTTCCGGGCGAGCCCTTCACCGCTTCGTCGACAGCCTCCGCGGTGCGCAGCTCCTCGACGCCGAGTCGCGTGAGCTCTTCCCGCATCGGCGCAATGAGGAATTCAGGATATGGCACTCGATTCACTCCTTTCGTTCCGTGGGGAGGACGGACCGAAATTTAGGGGCGTAAGCACCCAGCCGAGCAAGAACCTTGGTTCGCTTGAGCGGCAATGGCCACCGTGAACAGGGTCAGCCACCACGGCCCCAACGAGCTCGCTCTCAGATGAGACACACGCTCCAATCTATCAGCCTACCACAGACGACTCGACCAAAGGAGCGGCGAATGGTGTCTAATCGTAAGGAAACGGACCGACACGGGGAGGAACCATGCCGAAGCACAGACTTGGTTGCGGCGTGGCGCTGTGGTTGCTCATCGCCGCTGTCGTCGCGGGTCTCGACGCCGCGACTGCGTCTGATACGCGTGCTGCGGGCCAGGGGGTCGTCGGCGCCACACCACTTCAGCCCCAACCACGCTCTGGCGTTTCTAAACCCTATCCCGGGTTTCCCTCCAGGGACCCACGGTCTCAACAGCCACGGGGCACCGCACGCCTGAGCGGCCGCGTGGTCGACGAGTCCACCCAGGCGCCTCTGCGCAACGCCTTCGTGACGCTCTCTGGCTTCGCTCACCGCACGGCGCAGACCGACGACGAAGGCCGTTTCGCGTTTGCAGAGCTTCCGGCCGGTCGCTACACCGTGACCGCGCGAAAGGCCGGCTACGTGGAGCCGCGGTCGGGCCCGCCTCGTAGGCGTGGTCATCGTAGGCCCTTCACCGTCAATGAAGGAGAAGTTCTCGAACATGTGGCTGTACGCCTCTCCCCCGGCGCTGTCCTCACGGGGACCGTGGTTGACGAAGCTGGCGAGCCGATCGTTCGCGCGTTCGTACGAGCGGTCATGCCGGGGCGCTCGGAGCAACTGGCCCAGGGGGTCATGATGTCTTCAGATGAGACCGACGACCAAGGGACGTTCCGCATTCACAGCCTGCCGTCAGGTGACTACTTGGTAGCGGTTGATACAGAACAGCCTGAGCACATCATTTTCTCAGATCCGGGGCCGACCGGGACCATGACCGAGGCAACGCCCCAACGCGGTTACGCCCGCACGTTCCATCCGGGCACCTTCGACGCAGCGCAGGCGCAGCCTGTGTCCGTCGAAGCGGGGGAGGAGCGGTCGCTCGATTTCACCCTGACTCCTGTCCAGCTCTCGAGCATTTCCGGCATCATCGTGGGTCCTACGGGTCTCTACCCGATGGTCTCACTTCGCCCCGACACGGACTTCGACATGGGCGATTTGGGAGGATCAAACGCATCTGTCCAGCCGAATGGTACTTACGTCATCTCTCGTGTGGTGCCTGGACGCTATTTGCTTACGGCGCGCTCGGGCGGAAATCCGGAAGAGGAACAAATCAGCATCGCCGAGCTACCCGTAGAAGTGACCGAGGAGCCTATCACCGGCCTAAGCGTGACCATGGCGCCAGCGGGCACGGTCTCCGGCGAGGTGGTGTGGGACGGAGACCCGACACCGCCATTGACGACGTCGCCATCCCAGACAGGCACTGCAGCCGCCGTCGTCGGGGTCATTGGCGGCCTCGCGCCTGGTGAGCCAATGCCCGCTGCTCTTTCAGAAGCTCGTTCCGCAGGATTTGACAAAGTCAGGATCCACGCATCTCCGCTCCGACCGGGACATTTTCCGGTGCACGGGGGGCCGGCCGAGCTCGATTCAGACAACCGGTTCACGCTGACGAATGTGTTCGGAGCCCTTCGACTGCACGCAAGCGGTCTGCCGCCGGGGTGGCTGATGAAAACAATCGAGGCGCAAGGGCACGACGTCACGGCGGCAGGCCTGAAGGTCGACGCCGGTCAGTCAGTCAATGTCCGCGTCATCGTCACGAATCG
Organism: Luteitalea sp.; assembly: GCA_009377495.1. Classification (GTDB taxonomy): domain Bacteria; phylum Acidobacteriota; class Vicinamibacteria; order Vicinamibacterales; family Vicinamibacteraceae; genus WHTT01. The sequence goes on along the minus strand of WHTZ01000005.1, from coordinate 113,070 downwards.
TCTCGCACGCCTCGTGGGCACGGTCGCCGACGAACAGGGCGGTCCGGCGGCAGACGCATACGTTCTACTGTTGGATCCCTCCCTGCAACCGCGCGCACCCTTTGAAGCACCTTTCCCCCGGATGTCCCCGACGCGTGCTGACGGAACATTCGTCCTAGACGCCGTCCTGCCAGGCCGCTACATTGCGGCGGCGATCGATGCGCCACCCTTCCCTGGGATCGACGATACCGACTTGCTCGAACAGATCGCGGCCTCGGGGAGAACGGTGGAACTGGAAGCGCTGCAGGAGCAACGCGTCTCGCTCGGGCTGTTCGAACTGCCTGAGAATTAGCCGGGCGTCTTGCGCAGACCTTCTTCCGATTCCTGATCTTGGAGCGGCTCTGCAGCCTCATCGGTCATCGACTCGCCGATCGGCTGTGGTCCTTGGCTTCGCGCATACACGTACGACATGAGGAAGATCACGACGATGACGCCGAACGTGATCCACTTTGGGATCTCGAACGGAATGATGTCTATCTGGTGCAAGTACTCGATCAGCAGCTTCAGACCGACCCAGGCGATGATGATGAATGCACCGTCAACGATTGCCGGATACCGCTGGACCATCGCGAGGATCTGACCGACGACCAGCCGCATCGCGATGATGCCGAGAATGCCCCCCGTGATGACGACCCATTCCTTGTTCGACATCGCCACGGCCACGAGGATGGAGTCGATGGCGAACACGAAATCCGTCAGCTCGACCTTCACCACGGTCGTCCAGAAGACCGAGAGGCTGAGCCAGCGCGTCGACGCGCGCGGCTTGCGTCGATCGTCCGCGCTCCCGCTTCGGAAGAAGTGCTTGTAGGGAAGCCACAGCAGGTACGCCGCGCCCACCAGCTTCACCCACGCGAGCGCCATCATGTGAACGGCGAGCACCGTCGCCGTGATACGAAACACAAACGCGCCCGCAATGCCGTACCGCAGCGCCTTCCGCTGTTCCCCTCTCGGGAGCCCCAGCACGAGCACGGCCAGCACCAACGCGTTGTCCGCGCTCAGGAGGCCTTCGAGAATGATGAGCAGGCCGATCGTGAAAAAATCGCTGGCGTGAACGTCCAACAACAACTCCTCCTCCAGGCCGTGGCTTCAGCCGCGGTCCGGACGCTCCAGTATCACCGAAATGCTCCGTCCGGACCACTCTGCCGCCTGCGAGTGCACCGTGCTGCGGTGCTGACTGCTCGGTGCTGTCGCGCTGGATGCTGCGGTGCCAAGTCGCGCCGTGCTCAGCAGCGCGTGCGGGCAGGTGCCGGATGATCCGAATAGAGGCAACATATTGACACGTGTCGTATCAATGTCTACACTTGACTCGTTGCAAGGTTCGACGCCCGTGGGCGCGACCTCGATCAGTGATATGGACCACGCGGACCTGTTCCTCATCAGCATGGCTGCGCGGCTGCTTGGCATGCACCCGCAGACCTTGCGCAAATACGAGCGTCTCGGGCTCGTCCGGCCGACGCGCACGTTGGGCAGTATGCGCGTGTACTCGCGCGAAGAGCTAGAGCGGCTGCGTCTCGTCAAACAGCTCGTGGACGAGTCCGGCATCAATCTGGCTGGTGTCCAGCGGTTACTGTCGATTGCCGAGGTCGTGGAGCGCATTCGCCCGCTGGCGCGCGGTGACGCCCTGACACGTGCCGAAGCGCGCCGGCTGGCGCACGAGGTCGAGCGCCTCAGCGCGATGCTCGGACTCTAGGGACTATGGAGTTCAAGGACTATTACGCCGTGCTGGGCGTGCCTCAGACCGCCTCGGCCAAGGAGATCAAGGCGGCCTATCGGAAGCTCGCCCGGAAATTTCACCCGGACGTGAATCCGGGCGACAAAGCGGCAGAGGCACGCTTCAAGGAGGTCAACGAGGCGCACGAAGTGCTCGGCCACGCGGACAAGCGGCAGAAGTACGACGAGCTCGGTGCCAACTGGAAGCAGTACGAACAGATGCAAAACCAGCCCGGCGCTGGCGCCGGCGGGCCGTTCGAGTGGCACGTTCACACCGGTCCCGAAGGGTACCGCAGTATGGGCCCCGACGAGGTCGAGGAGCTGTTTGGGCAGACGAGCCCGTTCTCTGAGTTCTTCCGGACGTTTTTCGGCGGCGAGCCAGAGCCCGGCGGTGCCCGGCGGCCCGGGCACGCCCCACGAGCAGCGCGTGGTCGCGACATCGAGCACGAGCTGGAGATTGCCCTCGAGGAAGCCTTCCACGGGACCACGCGTCGGCTGGTGATGCAACACGGCCCGCCTTCGGCCCGCTCCGGCGAAGCGAACAAGGAACATCGCACGGTGGAAGTGCGAGTACCGGCGGGCGTCAAAGCGGGCGCGCGGCTGCGCGTGAGCGGCGAGGGTGAGCGCGGTGCGACTGGACGCGCCGCCGGGGATCTGTATTTGCGGATCCGCATCGCGCCGAATGCCCAGTTCGAGCGTCGAGATCGAGACCTGTATGTGAAGACGACCATTCCTGTCACGACCGCGGTGCTGGGTGGCGAGGTCACGGTGCCCACGCTCGCAGGTCGCCCCGTCCGCTTGCGTGTGCCGGCCGGCACCCAAAGCGGTCAGCGCATGCGGGTGCGAGGGCACGGCATGCCTGCTGTGGGCAACACGGGTGACCGAGGTGACCTCTACGCCATCGTCGACGTTCAGGTGCCACGGTCACTCACACCGGAAGAGCGGGAGCACTACGAGGCATTGGCTGTGCTCGGGAACGTCGCGCGCGCGGGGACATCGGGGTAGGAGACGTGTCAGAGGTGCTGGGGTGCAGCTTGTCCGCCGAAGCGCGAAGCGCGGAGGCGGAAGGTGCGTGAACGATGAACCTGAATCGATACACGGAAAAGGCCCAAGAAGCGGTCTTGACGTCGCAACAGCTCGCTGAGCGGGAGAATCATCCGCAGATCGAGCCCGAGCATTTGCTGCTCGCGCTCGTCACGCAACAGGGGGGTATCGTACCATCCGTGCTGCGCAAAATCGATGTCGATCCAGCGCTCGTGGTACGCGACGCGACGTCTGCTCTCGAGAAGCTACCGAAGGCGTACGGCGGCACACAGGTGGGCCTCTCGCCCAGGTTCCGCAAGGTCGGACAGGCGGCCGAAGACGAAGCCAAGCGCCTTCAGGATGATTACATCAGCACCGAGCACTTACTCCTGGCGATCTCGGCAGAGCCCGGCCGCTCGGCGGCGGCCGAGCTGCTCAAGAAGCGCGGCGTGAGCTATGAGCGTGTGTTCGAGGCGCTGGCACACGTGCGGGGCGCACAGCGCGTCACGGATCAAAGCCCGGAGGGTAAGTATCAGGCGCTCGAGCGATATGGCCGCGATCTCACGGTGGCCGCGCGCCAAGGCAAGCTCGACCCGGTCATCGGCCGCGACGAGGAGATTCGGCGCGTGATCCAAGTGTTGTCGCGCCGGACGAAGAACAACCCGGTGCTGATCGGCGAACCTGGCGTCGGCAAGACGGCCATCGCCGAAGGTCTGGCGCAACGCATCGTGCGCGGCGACGTGCCGGAGGGCTTGAAGGACAAGCGCATCGTCGCACTCGATATGGGCGCGCTGGTCGCCGGCGCGAAGTACCGTGGCGAGTTCGAAGAACGCCTGAAGGCCGTGCTCACCGAGATTACCCACTCCGAAGGCGACATCATTCTCTTCATCGACGAGCTACATACCGTCGTCGGCGCCGGCGCCGCGGAAGGCGCAATCGATGCGTCGAACATGCTGAAGCCAATGCTCGCCCGAGGCGAGCTCCACGCGATTGGCGCAACGACCCTCGATGAGTACCGCAAGCACATCGAGAAGGACGCCGCGCTCGAACGGCGTTTTCAGCCGGTGCTGGTCGACCAGCCGAGCGTCGAGGCGACCATCAGCATTCTGCGTGGGCTGCGTGAGCGGTACGAGATTCATCACGGCGTTCGCCTGAAGGACTCCGCGCTCGTCTCGGCAGCCGTCTTGTCGAACCGCTACATCGCGGATCGCTTTCTGCCCGACAAGGCCATCGACCTGGTGGACGAGGCGGCATCGAAGCTGCGTATGGAGATCGACTCGATGCCAGTCGAGCTCGACGAGGTGGAGCGACGCGTGATGCAGCTCGAGATCGAGCGAGAAGCCCTTCGCAAGGAAACCGATACGGCGTCCCGCGAACGACTCACGAAGCTCGAGAAAGAGCTTGCCGATCTCAAGGAGGAGCGGAACCGGCTGCAGAGTCACTGGACACAGGAGAAGGAGGCCATTCAGGCGGCACGCAAAGTCAAGGAGGACATCGAGCAGGTGCGGCACGACATCGAGCGAGCGCAACGTGTCGGGGACTATACGACAGCCTCGGAGCTGCAGTACGGCCGCTTGCCCGAGCTCGAAAAGCGCCTCGCAGAAGAAGCGAGACGGCTGCAGGCCCTGCAAGGGGCGCAGCGAATGCTCAAGGAAGAAGTCGACGAGGAAGACATCGCCGAGGTGGTCAGCCGCTGGACCGGCGTTCCGGTCAGCCGGTTGATGGAGGGCGAGATCCAGAAGCTCGTGAAGATGGAGGACCGGCTGCACCAACGGGTAGTCGGTCAAGATGACGCAATCATCGGGGTGGCGAGCGCGATTCGGCGGGCGCGCGCCGGGTTGCAAGATCCCGACCGCCCGCTCGGCAGCTTCCTGTTCCTCGGACCCACCGGCGTGGGCAAGACCGAGCTTGGCCGCGCACTCGCAGAGTTTCTCTTCGATGACGAGCACGCCATGGTCCGCATTGACATGTCGGAGTACCAAGAGAAGCACTCGGTGTCCCGGCTGATCGGTGCGCCGCCCGGTTACGTCGGTTACGAGGAAGCAGGCCAGCTCACCGAAGCCGTGAGGCGACGCCCGTACGCGATCGTGCTGCTCGATGAGATCGAGAAGGCGCACGCCGAGGTGCTCAACGTGCTCCTGCAACTGCTCGACGATGGGCGGCTAACCGACGGTCGTGGGCGGACGGTTGACTTCAAGAACACGGTGGTCATCATGACGTCGAACCTGGGTAGTCAGCTCATCGCCGAGCAGGCGAGCCATGATGGCGCCCTGGGCGACGATGTCCGGCGCCACATCATGGATGCCGTGCGCGCGCACTTCCGCCCCGAGTTGCTGAACCGCATCGACGAGCTGATTGTGTTCCATCCGCTCGGGCGTGAGCACCTCAAGCGCATCATCGCGATTCAAGTGACGCGACTCCTCGCGCGGCTCGAAGAGCGAAAGATTCATGTCGAGCTGACCGAGGCAGCCACGAATGTGTTGTTGGAGCAGGGCTACGATCCCATGTACGGCGCACGCCCGCTCAAGCGCGCGCTTCAGCGGCTCGTGCTCGATCCGCTGGCTATGCAGGTGCTGCAGGGAGATTTCAGCCAGGGGGATGCGGTGCGTGTAGATGCCCGAGCCGGGGCGCTGGTGTTCGAGCGCGCGCAGCCGGTCGTGGCGTAGGGCGCCTCTTGTAGGGCGCCCCTTTAGGGGCGCCATCGATCACGTGCGATCTCGAGGGCGCGGCTCAAGCCGCGCCCTACCTGGGGACCTGGCCCCTGCCTACCGGCGGCGTTTGAAGACTTGCGTGACCGTGCGAGTGCCGCGCGGCGTCTCGAGAGTGGTCTCAACGGTCATGGTCTTGCCGTCGCTCGAGAGTGTTCGGACTTCGTGCGATTTCAGCGTGACGGTCTCTCCCGATAGCTCGCGCGATTCTTCGATCTCCGTCACCAGCTTCGTTCCGTCCCAGTATGTCCGGCTCTTCCGCTGCTGCTCTTCAGGAGCCGGCGGCTCGCGCTGCGGAGTCGCCTCGCCTTCCGGCCGAGCGAGCGCATAGACCCGCTCGTGACCGCCGAACTTCGTGACGAGCTCGGTCTCGCTCTGCGTGATGGTCACAATGGCCCCCCTTTCCATCGGAGGCATCGCGCGCGACCGCGTCGCGCGCTCGACAGGCTCGTCCGGGGGCCTGTCACCGAAGCGACCACCGCCAGGCGGGCCGTAGCTACCGGGAAAGTCGCCCCCAGGAGATCCAGGCTGGTCGATTTTCTCCAACACCCACTGGCCGGAGAAATCGGGCGTCGCCTGCACCGAGCTCGGTCGCGGCGCCTGCGCCCCAACCATCGCGCACGCAGTGCCCCACAACACGAGGCCCAATAGTGTTCGTCGCACCACTACTTGCTGGAACATGTGTCCACCTGTCGTCGACCTGGCGGGTCGCCGGCATCGTTGGTCTACTTTAGTGCAAAAGAGGCCAACGGGGACAGTCCTGGACAGTCCCGGTTTTGCGGTTATTCGGTGACGCGCAGCGTCGACTCAGCCGGCAGCGGCGCCGCTTCCGACGCCTCGAACGCGCAGGCTCGGTGGGAGCCGTCGCAAAACGGCCTCTTATTGGAATGACCGCAACGGCACAACGCGAATGGGGTCTTCGTGATTGGATACTCGTGGCCGTTCCAATCGACGACCTTGATGTCCTCGCCGTCGACCAGATACGGACCGTTCTGGCGAACTTTGATCGTGACCGTCATGCTTCAGGTTCTCCCTCGTCCCCTTGGCTTACCCGCCGCGCTGCATCGACGTGAGGAACTCGGGGTTGTTCTTCGTCTTCCCCATCTTATCGAGGAGCAACTCCATCGCCTCGACCGGCGAGAGCGGATTGAGCACCTTGCGCAGCACCCAGATGCGCTGCAAGTCGTCTTTGGGCAACAAGAGCTCTTCTTTGCGTGTGCCGCTCTTCTGCATGTCAAACGCAGGGAACACGCGGCGATCGGAGAGCTTCCGGTCGAGGTGAATCTCCATGTTGCCCGTTCCCTTGAACTCCTCGAAGATCACGTCGTCCATGCGTGAGCCGGTATCGATGAGCGCGGTGGCGATAATCGTGAGCGAGCCGCCCTCCTCGATGTTGCGCGCGGCCCCAAAGAAGCGCTTGGGCTTTTGAAGCGCGTTGCTGTCGACGCCACCCGAGAGCACCTTGCCGGACGGGGGTACCACGCTATTGTAAGCACGTGCGAGCCGCGTGATCGAATCGAGCAAGATGAGCACATCCTTCTTGTGCTCGACGAGGCGCTTGGCCTTCTCGATGACCATCTCAGCCACCTGCACGTGGCGCTGCGCCGGCTCGTCGAAGGTCGAGCTGATGACCTCACCCTTCACCGAGCGCTGCATGTCGGTGACCTCCTCCGGCCGCTCGTCGATGAGCAGCACGATCAAGTAGACCTCGGGGTGGTTGGTCGTCACCGACTGTGCGATGTTCTGCAGAAGCATCGTCTTGCCGGTGCGTGGCGCCGAGACAATCAAGCCGCGCTGACCCTTTCCAATCGGCGTCATCAGATCCATGACACGCGACGACAGATTCTCGGTCGCGGTCTCCAGCTTGATGCGGACCTCGGGATAGAGGGGCGTCAGGTTCTCGAAGAAGATCTTCTCGCGCGCCTGCTCAGGAGGCTCGAAGTTGACCGCCTCTACCTTGATGAGCGCGAAGTAGCGCTCCCCTTCTTTGGGCGGGCGAATCTGTCCCGAGATGGTGTCGCCGGTCTGGAGGTCGAACTTACGAATCTGCGACGGTGACACATAGATGTCGTCTGGCCCAGGGAGATAGTTGTAGTCCGGCGCTCGCAAAAAGCCAAAGCCGTCGGGCAGGACCTCCAATACGCCTTCCGAAAAGATGAAGCCGCTCTGCTCCGTCTGCGCCTTCAGGATCTGGAAGATGAGCTCCTGTTTGCGCATGCCGGTGGCGCCCGCCACGCTGAGATCCTTCGCCACTTGCGTGAGCCGTTGGATGCTCATCTCCTTGAGCTCCGCAATGTGCAAGGTCTCGCCGTCGCGACGGGAAGGGACCACGGTCGTCTCGGCAGCGTCGGGTGCTGGCGCGGCGTCGACCGAGGCGGTAGGAGCTTCGGCCGCATTTCGCGCCGATGTGCGCTTCTGATTAGGTGGCATGTGTGATTGGATTCGAACAGCGTGCGGCGATGGCAGCGTACGGAGCCATCGCCAGGGGTCAGGATTGCGGTACTGTATGCCTTTGCAGTATAAAACCGGCCTTCTACCCTGTCAACGCGCGCGTGTCCTTAGTGTAAGATCATCGGCTGGCGTGGTGCGACATCTCGTCATCCTGCTCACCCTCGGCGCACTCACCTTTTTTGCCGGCCTCGGACGGGGTGCCATCCAAGATTCGGACGAAGCCTACTACGCGGAGGCCGCACGCGAGATGGTGGAGTCAGGCGACTGGCTCACGCCGCGCTACAACTACGAGGATCGCTTCCAGAAACCAATCCTTTACTACTGGCTCGCCGCGCTGACCTTCAAGATCGCCGGCGTCAGTGAGGGGGCAGCACGATTTCCGGCGGCGCTCTCCGGCCTCTGTCTGGCGCTGCTCACCTACCTGTGCGGCCGGCGTTGGTTCGACCCGCCCACCGCGACGCTCGCGGGTGTCATCGTGGCAACGAGCTTCGGTACGTTCGCGTATGGACGCGCGGCGCTGCCGGACCTCCCGCTGGCCCTCTTCATCACACTCGCCACGTGGATGCTCGTCGAGGCGCTGGATGCGCGATACCGCGATGAGCCTGTACGCCCGGCCGCGCGCCGGGGTTGGCTGATGGCGGGCGCACTGGCCCTGGCACTCGCCTTCCTCACGAAGGGTCCTGTTGGTGTCGCGCTTCCCTTGATGACGGTCACCGTCGTGGCCTGGCGCGAGCGCTACGGCCAGGGGCTGCCGTGGCTGTCACGCTGCCCGTCGTCTCGCGACATCGTGCTGGCAGCCCTCGTTTTCGTGGCCGTAGCCGCGCCGTGGTATGTGGCCATGACCGATGTGCACGGCTTCGCCTACCTGGATCGCTTCTTCGTCGACGAGAATCTCGAGCGCTTCGCGACGGACCGATACAACGCGCCACGGACGGTGTGGTTCTACGGGCCGATCGTGCTCGGCGGCCTCATGCCCTGGTCGCCCTTCCTGCTGCTGTGGATCCCCTCGTTCATGCAGATCGTTGTGCGGCGGGAACGCCGGCTGACCAGCGGCGCGTGGCGGCTGATCCTGTGGGCGGCGGTGCCCCTCGTCTTTTATTCACTCTCGATTGGCAAGCAACCACGCTACATCCTTCCGGTGCTGCCCCCGCTGGCGCTCATCGTCTCGCGCTCGATCCTCGCACGGCTCGCGGACTCGACCGACGCGACGAAGCGGCACATTCCTCTCGCGATGTGCGGCACGCTGGCCGCCCTGGCGCTGCTCGTGCTCGGCGGCTTGCTGCATCGCGCCAGCCCGTTGCTCTTCGCGCTCAACCCGTCGCTGAGCCAAGAAGGCACCGCCGCCATTGTCGTAGCCGGACTGGTCGTGCTGGCCGCCGCGTGGGTGCGTCGGCGATGGCTGCTTCCCACCACGCTTGCCGTGGCCTCGGTCATCACATTCCTGTCGCTGCAGTTCGCAATTGCCTCGGCGGCAGACCTCGAGCCAGTCCAGCGGATGGCGGCCATGTACAATGCCGCTCGTCGGCATGGGGACGCGTCGGGCACCTACCGCGTGCTCGTGCGAAATCTGATCTTCTACACGACCGTCCAGCAGACCGATCTCGTCGATCTCCCGGCGGCATACTCTTTTCTCCGCTCACCGGAGCGTGTGCTGTGCATCATCGCGGCCGATGACCTTGCGGAGCTTCAACGGACACGTGGCATTCGGGTCCGTCGTCTCGGCGAAGTCCTCTATTTCAATCCCGCAGCCGTTCGCGTGCGGACGTTCCTCTGGCCGGATCCCGCACGCGATCTCGAGACGGTGTTACTCGTGACGAATCAGTGAGGAGCGGCGAGCCACACGTGTCTCACCCGTCACCAGGAAAGATCTTGCCCGGATTGAGGACGTTGTGCGGGTCGAAGGCGTGCTTGAGCCGCTGCATGAGCGCGACCTCCGCGGCCGCGAGCTCGATGCCGAGGTACTTCGCCTTGGCGAAGCCAATTCCGTGCTCGCCGCTAATGGACCCCTCGAGTGAGACGACACCCTCGAACAACGCTCGCTCCGCCTCTTGCGCGCGCACCACCTCATCTCGGTCGGCGGGATCCACGAGAATGTTGACGTGGATGTTGCCGTCGCCCACGTGACCAAAGCACGGAATCCGCAACGCGTAGGCGGTGCGTAACCGGCTCACGAGCTGGAACAGCTCCGGCACACGTCCCTTCGGCACCACGACGTCGTGATTGAGCTTGAGAGGCGCGAGCACTCTGAGTGACGAGGACAGCGCTCGCCGAAGGCGCCACAGTTCGGCGCAGCCCGCCGTGTCGCGGGCCACGCGTACCTCTGTCGCACCCGCGTCGCGGCACGCAGCCGCGATGCGCTCGAGCTCTTCGTCAACGCCCGAGGCGAATCCATCCACCTCGATGAGCAACACCGCGCTCGTGCCAGATGGCGCAAGCGCCGTGGTCTCGAGATGCGAGGCCACTGCTGCGAGTGACTCGCCGTCAATGAGCTCGAGGGCAGCAGGGATCACGCGGGCCCGCAGTAAGCGTGTCACCCCATCAACGGCGCCTTCGATGCTCGAGAACGTGGCGCGCAGGGTCGCCTGCTGCGGTGGCTTCGGCACCAACCGCAGGATGACCTTGGTGATCACCGCAAGCGTGCCCTCGGATCCCACCAACAACTGGGTGACGTCGTATCCCACCACGTTCTTCACCGACTTACCACCCGTCTCGATGATCTCGCCCGTGGGCAACACGGCTTCGAGGCCGAGGACGTAGCGCTTCGTCACACCGTACTTGAACGCGCGCGGACCGCCGGCACACTCCGCGACGTTGCCGCCAATGGTCGACTGGTGCAGGCTCGCCGGGTCCGGCGGGTAGAAGAGGCCGATCCGCTCGACCGCGTCTTGCAGGTCCGCGGTGATCACGTTCGGCTCCACCACGGCGAGGAGGTTCAACTCGTCGATCTCGAGGATCTGATTGAAGCGTTCGAGCGAGAGGACGAGGCCGCCGCGGATGGGCACCGCGCCACCCGTATAGCCCGTGCCGCCGCCACGCGGCACGACCGGTACGCGGGTATCGTGACACAAGCGCAAGACTGCCGCCACCTCCGACGTCAGCCTCGGTGTGACGACCGCGTCGGCAGGCTGCCCCCTTCGCAGCGCGTCAACCCCATAAGCCTCGCGTGTTGCGGGGTCGCGCCGCACGTGCGCCGAGCCGACGATGGCTTCGAGTGAAGAGACGAAATCGGGGGCAAGCCCCATGGGCGTTCGTGCTTCAGACGCGCGCGGCGGGATGGCGCTTTTCAGCCATCTCGACGAAGTCGTGAAATCGCTTGGCCGCTTCGCGCAGCCGCTCCGCCGACGTCGCGTACGACAAACGGAGAAAACCGGGAGCATCGAAGCCTTCACCCGCCGTCACGACCACGTGGTATTGTTCCAGCAGGGCGTCCGCCACTGCCGCCGAGGTTCGCAACCCCTCGGGAGACAGGAGATCCGAGACATCGACGAACAGATAAAACGCGCCAGCCGGCTTCACGCAACGGATTCGCGACTCTGCCGTGACCAGCTCCCAAATCAGGTCCCGGCGGCGGCGGTACTCGTCGAGCATCTCGGTCACGCAGTCCTGCGGGCCCGTCAGGGCCGAGACGGACGCGCGCTGTGTAATCGAGCACACGTTCGAGGTCGAGTGGCTCTGGAGCGCACCACAGGCGGCAATCACTTCACGTGGCCCGAGCGCCCAGCCGCACCGCCATCCCGTCATGGCGTAGGTCTTGGACGCGGTCCCCGTGATGATCGCGCGGTCTCGCATCCGCTCGTCGAGAATTCGCGGCAGGTTGTGTGGCTGTGGGTCGTAAATCAACTTCTCGTAGCAGAGATCCAGCACGACCCAAATGCCGCGTCGCGCCGCCGCGTCGGCGATGCGCACCATCTCCGCCTCGCTGATGACGGCGCCGGTCGGGTTGCAGGGTGAGTTGATGACGATGGCCTTCGTGCGTGGTGTGAGTGCCTCGAGCACGGCGTTCGCGGTGAGCGTGAAGCCGTCCTCTGCGCGCGTACGCACGATGACGGGCGTCGCGCCGGTGAACTTGATTTGCTCGAAGATGGTGGGCCAGCCGGGCGCGTGCGTCACGACCTCGTCTCCCTCGTCGAACAGCACGAGGGCAGTATTGACGAGCGCCTGTTTCCCGCCCGCCGAGACGATGATCTCTGCATCGCCATACTCCACGCCGTAGTCCGTCTTGTACCTCGCCGCAATGGCCCGCTTGAGCTCGGGCGTACCCGTATTCGCCGTGTACTTCGTGAGATTGGCGTCGATGGCCGCATGCGCGGCCGCTTTGACGTGCTCCGGCGTCGGAAAGTCCGGCTCACCGGCGCTCAAGTCCACCACATCGAAGCCCGCTTGGCGCAGCCGCTGGGCCGCAACCAATCCTTTCATGGTGGGTGACGAAGAGATCCGCTTCATTCGAGTTGCCAGCATTATTAGCCTCTACGTTTGACGACAGTAGGGCGCCCCTTTAGGCGCCGTTTTGATCAAGTGCGCTTGTACCGTGGGCGGAACGAAGGCGGACACGTCACCGCCCAACCGGTGAATCTCTTTGACGAGCCGCGAGCTCAGGTACGAGTGCGCCTCGCTCGGCATCATGAAGACGGTCTCGAGCGCAGCCTCCAGCCGCCGATTCATGTGCGCCATCTGCATCTCGTACTCGAAGTCCGAGACCGCGCGCAGACCGCGGACGACGACCTGCGCGCCCCGACGTCGCGCATATTCCACCAGCAGGCCATCGAAAGCATCCACCTCGACCTGCGACTGCTCGCGAAACACTTCGCGCGTCATCGCGACGCGCTGCTCCACGCTGAACAACGGCGCCTTGTCCGGATGGACGAGCACCGCCACGACAATACGATCGAAAAGCCGCGTCGCACGACTGATCATGTCGACGTGACCGTTGGTGAGCGGGTCGAATGACCCCGGGCAGATGGCCACCCGCCCTGGCGTTGCCCCTTGGCCCTCCGTCACGCGCGCTCCTCTTGCACCGGTTCGTAGAACGTCAGCATGCTGTCACCGACTCGGACCTGCCGACGTTGGACCAGGCGGTCGGCCGCCTGCGGCACCTCGCGCCGCGTCGCGTGCTCGAAGACCAGGAGCCCCCCGCTCGCCACGAGGACGCTCGCCACGTCGAGCGTGCGGTCCACGTCCGGAAGATCGTACGGCGGGTCCAAGAAGACGATGTCGAAGCGCTGGAGCGAGCCGTCGCCGCTCAGCTCCCGCGCGTCCCGGCTCACGATAGTATAGCCCTCAGTGACGCCACAGCGCCGTAGGTTCTGCCGGATGAGCGTCAGCGCTTGTCGATTCTCTTCGACAAACACCACGTGTGCGGCACCGCGGCTCAACGCCTCGATGCCGACGGCGCCGGTCCCGGCGTAAGCATCGAGCACACGTGCACCGTCGAGCCGCGGCGCGAGGATATTGAACAGCGTCTCGCGCAGCCGGTCAGACGTGGGCCGAAGCCCGCCCCGCTTCGGCGGGGCCAGCGTACGGCCCTTGAAGCGTCCCGCAATGACCCTCATCTCGGGTGAGCGGACGCCTCGGCGAGGCGTCCCTCCCTTCCACCATGGTAGGGCGCGTTCGCCGAACGCGCCGTGTTAGGCGGACGCCTCGGCGAGGCGTCCCTACCCGATACCCACGAGCCCAAAGCGTCGCTGCCACGCCTCGTCGACAAAACGGCGGGCGGCGGGCAGATCGGCGAGCGTTCCAGCCCAGGCGCGTGCGGTTGCCTGGGCCCGCAACAACAGATCGCGATCGCGAACGAGATCCCCAACTCGGAGCGTCGGCAGGCCAGATTGTCGGGTACCAACGACATCACCGGGTCCACGCAGCTCGAGGTCCTTTTCCGCGATGACGAACCCGTCGTCACTCGCCGCGATCCCTTTGAGCCGCGCCCTCGCCTCGTCTGACAGCGGACTCTGGTAGAGCAAGATGCAGTGCGACGCCGCCGCACCTCGGCCCACGCGCCCACGCAGTTGGTGCAGTTGAGAAAGACCAAATCGCTCCGCGTGCTCGACCACCATGACGGTTGCGTTCGGCACATCGACGCCAACCTCGACAACCGTGGTCGATACGAGCACGTCTACGTCGCCATTGATGAACGCTGTCATCACGTCGCGTTTTTGATCCGCGGGCAGGCGTCCATGCACTAGTCCAACGCGATACTCGGGGAACACGTCTTGCTGTAGCGTGTCGGCCATGGCGGTTGCGGCTCTCACGTCGATCTTCTCGCTCTCCTCCACGAGTGGGTACACGATGTAGGCTTGCCGACCCCGCTCGAGCTCCTGACGAACGAACGCATGCACGGCGTCACGACGCGCCTCAGGGCGAACCGTGGTCTTCACGCGCTGCCGGCCTGGTGGTCGATCCCGCATCATCGACACGTCCAGATCCCCATACACGGTGAGCGCGAGCGTCCGAGGAATGGGAGTCGCCGTCATGACCAACACATCGGGCAACGTGCCCTTCTCGCGCAGCCTCGCGCGCTGCAGCACGCCGAATCGGTGTTGCTCGTCAATCACCACAAACCCGAGGCGCCTGAACGTCACAGGTTCCTCGAGCAGCGCGTGCGTCCCCACGACCAGAGCCGCCTCGCCTGAGGCCACCGCCGTTCGCCGCGAACGGCGCTCAGCCGCGGTCAGCGAGCCCGTCACGAGCAAGACCGGAAATCGTGTCGGCTCGAGCAGTCGTGTGAGTGTCCGAGCGTGCTGCTCGGCAAGCAGCTCGGTCGGCACCATGAAGGCGACCTGCAGATCATTTTCCATCGCCACAACGGCGGCCAACGCGGCGACCACCGTTTTACCCGCACCAACGTCGCCCTGCAACAACCGGTGCATCGGCTCGGGCCGCTGGAGGTCCTCGACGATCTCCGCGAGCGCGGCACGTTGGCCCGCGGTAAGCGCGAACGGCAGCATCGCGCGCGCGGCCTCGCGCACGCGCGCGTCCACCTGAATCACGTGCGGCTTCGCTTCACCTTGTCGCTCGCGTCGGCGCACGGCGAGGCCGAGCTGAAACAGGAAGAACTCCTCGAAAATCAACCGTACTTGCGCGGGCGTTCGAAAGCGATTCAGCGTCTCCAGGTCGGTGCCATCGCCCGGGAAATGCGTCTGCCTCAGCGCGTCCCCGCGCGCTGGCAGCGCCATGCCCTCGGCGACGCGATCGGGCAGCGGATCGTCGATCGGCTCGGCGAGGCGATCGAGTGCCTGGTGCACGAGGTCACGCTGGATGCGCGAGGTGAGCGCGCCGATCCGCTCATAGATCGGAACGATGCGTCCGTGGTGGGCGGATCGGGTCGGCTCGCCATCGCGCGCCTCGATCTCCCCGGCCTCGGCCAGGATCTCGTATTGGGGATTGGTGAGCTGAGTGCCCCAGGGTGTCGACTCGACCTTGCCGTACAGGACGACGTGTTGGCCGCGACGGAACACATCTCGGAGAAAGCGCTGGTTGAACCAGAGCGCGCGCGCCTGGCCGCTCTGGTCGCGGATCACCGCTTCGAAGATCGTGAACCCCGGGCGACGTGTCGGTCGGAGGCCGCAGCTCGCGATGGTGCCTGCCACTGTGGCCGTGTGACCCGCTTCGAGCTGTGCGAGGGGCGCCAGACGGCTGCGGTCTTCGTAGCGCAGCGGAAAGCGCAGGAGGAGGTCGTCGACGGTCCTAATGCCAACGCGGGCCAGCTCCGCCACACGCCGCGGACCGACTCCCGTCAACGCCGCCAGCGGCGTCGAGAGCACAAGGAGGGGCGCGGGGCCAGGTGCGAGGTCCAAGGGCTGTCTCAGGGAAGAGGGATCAGTGCTTCAGGGATCAGGGCTAACGAAGGGGTCAGGTGCCAGGGGTCAGGCTTCAGGGCTGTCTCAGGGAGCAGGGACGAGTGCTCAAGGGATCAGGGGCCGGCAGGAGCTTCTTCGAGCAGTACTGCATCATGTGAGCAAACCACGATGCGTTCAACGTGCGTCTGGGCCCGTTATGCGCGAAGAGGCTACAACCAGCCCTGGCCCCCGAAGAAACTGATCCCTGCTCCCTGAGACCTCGCACCTGGCCCCTCGCCCCTACTGTACGACGACGGCCTCGCCGGTGCCGACTCGAATCTCGCGGATGCCGGAGGGCAAACGGAACGGCGCCTCCAGGTCGAAGCCCTCGGGATTGTCAGGGGTACGCGAATAGTAGGCGACGACCTGCTGGAGAAGGGCCTTTGGCACGGCCACGCCGCCAATCTCAGCCGACTCCACCCGGAATTGAGCGACGCCGTCACGCGTGTGCAGGGTACCTTGCGCGGTGGCCGGTAGCTTTCCAGAGAGCAGGTTGATGGGGTCGAGCCAGTCGCCACCGCTGCTGCCACCGCTACGGCCTCTGCTGCGGCTCTCACGCACCGCATCCAAGTCGACGACGGCGCTGCCCGCCAGGCGTCCGTTGCCGAGAATGCGCAGCGATGGTTCCGTGACGCCCGCCGGTAGGGTCTCCTTCATGCGGAACTGGAAGAACGCGTTGCACTCGCGCTCGCTGATTGGTGTCAAGTGCGCTTCGCGGGAACGGGCGGCGCCGTAAGCGGCAATGGTTACCAACTTTTGCTGCAGCCGATCGGCATCCGCGGCCGTCGGCCTGACATCACCCGTCGCGACCGACCCGGCCAACAGCATCCCGCCGAGAGCGACCAACAGGCATGGCAGTGACACGTGTTTCTTCATCGGCGAATTCGCGACACTAGTGTACCACGTCAACGGCGCGGTTCAGGGGGCAGGCGCGGGCGGGGAGGAGGACGCTGATCTCGTGACGCCCCAGGCCGCTGCTCGCGCCGCCGCTCGCGTGCCAGGGCGACGAGCTCGAGCTGGCGCCGTTCGATCTGCTGTTCGATCACGCGGAAGCGGGCACGCTGGCTGGCGTCGAGCACCTCGTCAACCCCCTGATACGCGCGCCGGAGATGGACCTGTGCACGCGCGTCATGCTCGTGCAACGCCTCGAGCGCGGCGTTCAGCGTCTGCTCGCTCGCGGGTGGGGTCTGACCGGAGAGTTGGTTGAGCCGCCGCAGGAGTTGCGCACGTCGGTGGACGTTGGCGCGCCGCACGCGCTGTAGCTCGCGGAGGCGCACCGCAAACTTCCCGTATTGCTGATCGCTGAGCCTGAGGGCCTCCTGGGCCCGCACGAGCGTATACGCATCGAACAGCCGCTGCAGCTCGCCTGGCGACATGTCCTCCGGATCTCGGGGCAGCGACCCCTGCGGCAATTGCGCGCCTGCTTGTGCCGACTCTGCACGCACGGCCACCGTGGCCAGGACCGTACAGGCCGTGGTCACAACGAGGACGAGGCGTCCCACTCGACACATCAGCGACACGACGGTGGCTTTCTCGTGGCCGCGCATCATGTGTTCCGTCGAGATTCCGCTCCTATGTCGGGCCCGTTGCCGGTTCTGCACGATTCTCAATGGCCTCCCGCAGCAACCCCATGAGCTCTCGTTGCTCATCAGGAGCCAAGTCCAACACTGCTCGCTCAGCCGTGCCCGGCGCGATCGCAATGCCAAGATCCTCATCATCCAGTGGGTCATGCTGTTCCGCGATGGCCAGCATGAGCTCCCAGCCTGCGTCCCGGGATGCGGGCTTGATCAGCGCGGGTGGATGTGGCGACTCACTATCAACGACGTGGGGCGCGCTCGTCTCAGCCAGGCCGGATGAGCGCGACGCGGCGAGCCACCACAAGCCGGCTGCAACAACCGCCGCGAGGGCGAGCGCAGCGGGTAGCATGCGCCAGCCGGGTCTCGGCCGCGCGTGCAGCGGGTCTACGGTGTCCGGCTGCGGCTCCCGATCGAGCGCGTCGCGAATCTGGGCACCGAGATGCTGCCAAAAGAGCGGCGACGGCTCCGGCATCTCGACGCTCCGCATCTCGGTCGTCACACGTGCCAGCGCCTCCCCCTCCGCGCGGCAGCGCGCGCACGCGTCCACGTGAGCTACCCGCTTGGTCGGCAGCACACCCTCGACGAGGTCGACGAGCTCCGCGTGGGAGAGATGCCTCACGGTAAGTCCCTGCCTTCCAATTGGCGCCTCACGTTGTTGAGCGCGTGGAAGAGGTTTGCCTTGGATGCGCCAACCGAGTTCCCCAGGATGTGTGCGATCTCCTCGTGCGTCAGCTCGCGGTAGAGGCGCAGGATGAGCGTCGCACGCTGCATCGGCGGCAATCGCGCGATGGCGGCGCGAACGAGGTGTGCCCGCTCGGCAGCGACGAGCCCTGCATCCGGCGCGGTCGCACTCTCGTCCACGCGGCGCTCGGGCTCACTGGCCTCGTACTCTCTGCGCCGCACCGCGAGATGGTTGAGCGACGTGTTCACCGCAATCCGATGCAGCCAGGTGCTGAACGCAGATTTCCCCTTGAACCGGGCGATGGCCCGATACGCGCGCACGAAGACATCTTGAGTGAGATCGCGTGCATCTTCCTGGTTGCCGACGAAGCGGTAGCAGGCCGCGTAGACGATGCGCTGGTGGCGCTCGACGAGTTGGTCGAAGGCTCGACGGTCACCCGCTCGGGCCGCACGGACCAGGGCAGGCTCGTCCGCCGCCGTGTCGCGGGCGGACGAGGCTGGCGATGCGGCAAAGACCGGCCTGGGCGTCAGGTCACGCATCTCAGGCCTTGTACTCTCGCCCATCCGCAGCAGCGCCGGGAAGGGCATCCGCCCAGCGTCACTCAGCATGCTGGCTCTCGGCAACCTCTGCGCACCGCGGGTCTCAATCGATTAGACCGAGGTGACGTGCTGAACGTTGAAGCCGCGGTCAGGGCGGGCGGATCTGGGTGCTTAACGGAAATGGGGGTCACGACGATCGCCAGAACGATGGAGAAAAAGGGGACAGGCCCCTTTTTCGTCGGCGTTGGTTCTCGAAAAAGGGGCCTGTCCCCTTTTTCCGACCCTCCAGATCTCGTGACCCCCATTTCCGTTAAGCGCCCGGCGGATCTTGATGCGTTGACTTTCGCTTTTTGTTTGCATATGATGGCGGGCATCGTGCGGGAACGGTGCGGCAGATCGCCGCGGCCCCACGCGGTGAGGACCGCGTGGGCAGGACCATCTGCCACCAGCCAATAAGGAGGGCCCGTGCAGCCGCTCACCAAACGCCAGCGTGAGATCCTGGACTTCCTCCACGAGTTCATTCAGCAGCACGGCTACGCGCCGAGCCTGGAGGAAGTGGGACGCCGATTTGGCCTGTCATCGCTTGCGACGGTACACAAGCACTTGACCAACCTGCAAGAGAAGGGCTGCATCAAGCGCATGTGGAACCGCAGCCGTTCCGTGGAGCTCGTGCCCACTCGCGTAAGCGACCGTGTCGTCGAATTGCCGTTGCTCGGCTATGTGGCCGCGGGTGTACCCATCGAGGCCATTGCGACCAACGAAGGAATCGCGGTGCCACAAACGTTCGTCGGCCGACAAGACACGTATGTACTACGGGTCAAGGGCGACTCGATGATCGATGAGCACATTCGCGACGGCGACTTCGTCATCGTCGAGGACCGCAAGACAGCCGAGAATGGCGAGATGGTCATTGCGCTGCTCAACGGCTCAGAGGCCACACTCAAGAAATTCTACCGGGAGGACACTCACATCCGTCTCCAACCGGCCAATCCCGCGATGAAGCCACTCCTTGTGACGACCGGGGACGTGGAGATTCAGGGCGTGGTCATCGGGGTGATGCGGAAGTACTGACCCCAACACTGACCACCGCGTCTAGCGGTATCGAGCGATGCAGAAGAGATCGGCAATGGCGCGTCAAGTTCTCCACATCCATCTGGACGGCTTCTTTGTCGCGGTCGAACGGGCGCGTCGCCCGGAGCTCGTCGGGCAGCCGATTGTGATTGGTGGACGTGCGGATGGAGCGGGGCGTGTCGCCGCGGTGTCCGCCGAAGCGGGTGCGGTCGGCGTGTGTATGGGGCTTCCCTTGCGCGAGGCGGCGACGCGTTGTCCGGGCGCGCATTTCCTCCCTGGTAACCTTGACGCATATGGAGAGGTTGCCGAGGCCGCGGACGCGCTGGTACGGCGCGCCTTTTCTCGCGTCGAGTGGGTCTCGCTCGACGAGGCTTATGTCGATGCGACGGATCTTCGACCGGACATGGGAAAGCTCGTCACGGCCACGGAAGCCATTCGAGCTGCGCTGCGGCGCGAGCTCGGCCTTCCGGCGGCCTGCGGCATCGGTGCCTCGAAGATCACCGCGCGCGTCGCGTCGCATCTCGCACGCCCCTCTGGGCTGCTCTATGTGCTGCCCGGCTATGATGCCCGGTTTCTCGCGCCACTTGCCATTGACGTGTTGCCGGGTCTACCCCAATCGTTACGGGAGTCGCTTGCGTCTTGTGGCGTGAGACTTGCCACGCTCGGTGATCTCGCCTGCTTGTCAGACGACGTGATCAACGGGCTCGTGTCGTGTGAGAAGACGCGCGGGTCCGAGGTGACGCTGTGGCGCCGGCTCGCCTCGGGTGATGACGATCGGGTGGTCCTTGGAAGCCCGGTTCCGCGCGTCGTCGCGGTTCAGACGAAGCTGGAAGGGGCGTTCGTGGGTGTGGACGGGTTGGCAAGTCGAGTGCAGGACCTGGCGCGAGATCTTGCGTCGGAGCTTGGTCGGCGCAGGCTCCTCGCGCGGCAGCTGACGGTGCGCGCAACGGACGTCACCGATGCCATGCACAATGGCACGGTCATCTTGACGATGGCCACGTCGAGCGCAACGGCACTCGCCGCCGCCGCGGCTACCGCGTTACGCCGTGCGCTCGGCTGGCCACGCTCGGTGACCGCGCTGTCGGTGCGCGCGTCGTCGCTCTGCGCGTGGGATGCGCAACCGCCGCTGTTCCCGGCTCGCGACGTGAAGCCCCAACGTGCACCGCGCACGCGTGTCGCGCGCAGCCTCCGCGATCTCGAGCGCATACTGCTGGTGGCTGGAGACCGCCCCCTCACACGGCGAGCGAGCTGAGCAGGTGCCGGGTGCTGCCAACCGCGATAAGATCGCAACCGTTCACGTGGCACTCACCGAGGCAGAGTCATGACAGGTCGCATGCGCCGGCGTCTTCGCGTCCTCATCGGTGGTCTGGCGGTCCTGTTCCTCGTGCTGTCGGTCGTCGTGGTCGTGCGGTTCGGCCGGCAGGCTGCTTCCGACCACGACTTCGTCCCCGCATTCTCAACCGCGCACGTCGGCAAGCGCGTCCCGGCGGCTCCTGCGCCACCCGACGCTCCGCCACCCAGCGGGTCATACCTCTACACGGGGTTTGGGGCCGGCCGCGCACAGCCTGCGCCTTCGCTGGAGCCAGGCGACCTCGTCGTGACGGTCGCTGAGGCTGAGGTCCACTCCGAGGAGGATGTCGTGGGCGTGCTCGCCAAAGGGACCACTCCGGTCAGCGTCATGGCGCTGCGGCCGCGGACGCGCGGCGCGGTGGTTCTCTACGCGACGCGGCCGGCACTCTCCGAGGCGGTCGACGACATCGGTCCCGCGCTCATCGTCACGACCTTGGCGGCGGGCGGAACGTCGGATCGCGCCGGCGTGCGTGTGGGCGACGTCATCACCCGCATCAACGGTCAGCCGTTCCCGAATCGGGTTGGCGCCGACAGTCTCATTCGCAGCGCCGAGCCCGGGCATGCCATTGAGTACGCCATCCTTCGGGCGGGCACCGCGCAGACGCTGCACGTCAAGCCGGCGTCGCTCCAATTCACGTTCGGGTTTCTCGCCATCGTCGTGACCGGTATCCTCTGGATGCTGCTGGGAACGTTCCTCGCGCTCGCCCGACCGCTCATTCCGGCCGCGCGCTACCGCGGCCTGGCGTTTCTCCTCATCGGCTACGCGCTGACCGTGGCGTGGACGCGTCCCTACATCTCGTCCTCCGCGTTCCACTTCGGGCTCGACCTGCTGTTTCAGATCGCGCTGTTCGTCGGTATAGCGGTCTGGGTACACTCCGTTCAGTACTTCCCGCGTGAGCGACCGTTACTTCGGGCGCGGCGCTGGGCGCTGCCCGTGGTGTACGGCACTGCCCTGCTTGCCGGTGCCCTGCCCCTCGCGAGTCGAGGCGACCTTGTCGACTTCATGGCTCGTACCTTCATGGCCCTCGCCTTCATGCTGCTGCTCGTGTGCCTCGTGACCTGGCGCACGAACCGCGATCGGAGTGCAAAAGAGGCGGAGGTCATGCGACCGCTAGTCCGCCTGCGAAACGTGACGCTCATCGGCATCGCGTTCGGCGTCTTGTGGGTCGCCTTTTTCGGACAGGGCCGCCCGGGCCCAGGGTTTCTCGCCGCCTGTCTGGTGGCGGTGCCGTTCGTCAATCTCTACGTCATTGCCCGGTATCGGCTGCTCGATCTGAACCTGCAGGTGCGGCGAAACGTGGCCTATGTCGCGGCCAGCACCGCGTGGACGCTCACCGTTGTCGCCGTCGGCGTGTGGGCCGTGTGGCAGCTCGCCCAAATGGCCGTGCCGATCCCCAATATCCGCTTCTCCGCACAGTCAGTGCAGGTGGTCGACGATCCTGATCAAGCCGAGGAGCGCGCGGTGCTCGAGCGGGTGCTCCTGATGGTGGCAGCGGTAGGGCTCACCTTTGGTCTCCGGGGCGTCCGGCGGCGCGGACAGCGCATGATCGACGCGCGGTTCTACCGCAAAGACGTGGACTATCGTGTCGTCGTCCGCGGCCTGGGCCGCGTGCTGGCGACGCGGGTCTCACGGGATGAGCTTGCCACCGAGCTCGTCGCCGGTATTGACCGTCTCCTACCGCTCAAGCGTAGCGGGGTCATTCTGGCAAGAGATGCGCAGCCCGTGATCCCTCGCGAAGCTCGTGGGTTTTCGGCAGAGGAATGGCAAACGCTCGCGACCCACGTTGGCGCCGACGCGCTACAGGCAGTTCAGAAGGCGGAGAGAGAGGTGAACGCCGAGTACGCGATCCCCCGACTTCGCCGGCCGCTGGAGGCGGCACGCATCCAGAGTCTGTACCCCATTCGCCATGATGATGCCGTGGTCGGCGTCCTGTTCCTTGGCGAAAAGCAAGCGGAGTCTGCGTTCACCAGCGACGATTTCGAGTTCATCGACGCGGTGGCCGCTCAAGCTGGTGTTGCCATCGAGAACGCCTTCCTGTACGACCAGGTCGCCCAGCAAGAGCGGCTGAAGCTCGAGCTCGAGCTCGCCCGCCGCATTCAAATGGCGTCGCTGCCGCAGGCCACGCCGCGCGTGGATGGCCTGGATGTGGCCGCGCGATCGGTTCCCGCCTTGGAGGTTGGCGGCGATTTCTTCGACTATCTCACCGGCGCACCGGATCGCTTGGGCATCGTCATTGGGGATGTCAGCGGCAAGGGAACGTCTGCGGCATTCTACATGTCGAAGGTGCAAGGCATTCTGCGGTCGCTCAACAGCTTCGACCTGGCGCCCAGCGAGCTGTTCGTGCGCGCGAATGACCTGTTGTTGTCTGACCTCGAGAAGCGCTGGTTCGTGACCGCGTTGGGCGCGTTCTTCGACACGACCACGCGCCGCCTTGTCCTCACGCGGGCTGGCCATCTCCCGCTCTACTATTTCGAAAGGACAACCGGCAACGTGCGGTCGGTGCTGCCGCCGGGCATCGGCCTTGGCCTCTCGTCCCGGTCGGTGTTTGCGGCGGAGCTCGTAGAGGCAGAGTTGCAGTACAGCGCAGGGGATGCCTTTCTCCTCATCACCGATGGCGTCACGGATTGCGGGAACAGCCACGATACGGAGTTCGGTGAGGAGCGTGTGATGGACGCCTTCAGGACAGCCAGCCGCAACGGTGCGACGGCCACGGACATCGTCGAGCGCCTTCTGGTCGAGCTAGACACCTTCTCCCACGGGTGCACCCCTTTCGACGATCAGACTCTCGTCGTCGTCCGCGCCTCTTAGTGTCCAATACTTTCTACGTCGAATGATTGGACAAGCCTGTTGCGGAGCAACACCACCTGAAGCGCAGTGGGCTCCCACGCGGCGCACCTCATTGCCCTCCTGGTGTTCCTTCGCCAAGCCTGAGGCCCACGCGCTCAGAGCGCGAACGATTACGTGGCGCATTTTCGTCGCACATCCCCGTCGAGGACGGAGGAAGCTCAGGCCCCTCGCCCTCGGTCGGCGCGAGCACAGGGTTGCTTGCAGTGGTGTTACGTGTATGATATACGACATCACTGAAGTTAAACCCTAGACGCCGGTAGGCGGTTCCTGGCTCCCAGCCAAGAAGCCGCTCTTGTGGCTTGTTCGACGCGAGGATTCCCGCCCTGGGAGGTACCGAATGAATTGCACGACTGCTCGAAGGCTCGCCCGCGTGATGCTATGCACAGCGGTGCTCCATTTTGTTGCGACGTCTGCCGCCGACGCACAGAACATCGTCGGCCAGATTGCCGGGACAGTGCGCGATAGCTCCGGCGCCGTTCTACCGGGGGTGACCGTCACCATCCGTAATATCAACACGGGACTCGAGCGGACCGAAGTCACGGCGTCGAGCGGCGCATATGTGGTCACCAATTTGCCCATCGGCGCGTATGACGTCACGGCCGAGCTCGAGGGTTTTGGCAAGGCCGAAAGGACGGGGTTCGACCTGACCGCGGACGGGCGTATCACGGCCGACTTCACGCTCTCGGTGGGCGCGCTCACCGAGAACGTGCAGGTACAGGCCGTGCTTGGCGAAACGGTCAACCGCACGTCGGGCGAAATTGGCCGTGTCATTGACGGCGATCAGGTCCGCGAGCTCGCGCTCTCGGGCCGAAATTACATGGAGCTGATCTCCCTGATCCCAGGCGCCGTGCAGCTCGATGACGACCAGATGGCGCTGACAACGAGCCTGAGCACAGGCGGTACGGTCATCAACGGTTCGCGCGGCAACAGCAACAACCTCAACGTCGATGGCGGATTCAACCTCGATTCCGGCTCCAACGGCAGCCAGATCAACAACGTCGGGATCGACTTCATCGAGCAGGTCAGCATCAAGACGTCGAACTTCTCGGCCGAGTACGGACGCAATTCAGGCGCGTCGGTCAACGTCGTCACCAAGAGCGGCACGAATCAGTTTCGGGGTAGCGTCTTCGAAACCTACCGCGACGAGTCGCTCGACGCCGCGGCGTTCCTCGCACCCCGCGACGAGAGTGGGAAGCGGATCAAGGGTCAGCTCGAGTTCAATGATTTCGGCGGCAGCTTGGGCGGACCGATCCTCCACAACAAGCTCTTCTTCTTCGCGGGGCAGGAGTACAAGTCGCTCGACCGCGTGGATGGCCCGACCCGGCGGTCGCTGCCCACGACCGCGGAGCTCCGCGGCGATTTCTCCGCACGGATCAGCGAAGAAGACGACGAACCCCTCATCGACCCTCTCACGGGCGAGCCCTTCCCCGGGAACGTCATTCCCCAAGACCGCATCACACCTGAGGGGCGTGCGATTGTCGCGGCCTACGACGCGATGATTGGCCAGGCACTTCAGTACGACGATGAGCCCACGGGCAACAACGCGACCTACCAACTCGACTTCCCGTTCGACTGGCGGCAGGACATCCTTCGCCTGGACTACCGTGCCAATGACGCGCACAGCTTCTACGTGCGGTACTTGCACGACAAATACGACCTCGTCGAGCCGCGCGGCACGTTCATCAACGCCCAATTGCCGACCATTCCGACCAACCGCGTACGCCCGGGCTACAGCTATCTGGCCGCGCACACCTGGGTCATCAGCGAGGACCTCGTGCACGAAGCCAAGATCAACGCGTCCTGGAACGGTCAGCGCATTCCGCCGGTGGGCGATGCGTGGCGCCGCGACACGTATGGATTCGACTACCCACAGGTCTTCGACGGCGGTCGATACGACGACGGGATTCCGAACATCGACATGTCCGGGCTGGCCAACCTGACGGGTCCAAGTCAGTCACTGCTCTCCCCCACGACGGACATCACAGCGCAAAACACGTTGACCTGGCTCAAGGGGGCGCACTCGGTGCGCACCGGCTTCCTCGTCACGCGCAATCGCAAGGACCAGAATGGCCGGTCGGGCTATACGGGAAACGTGAACTTCAACACATCGGGCAATCCGAACACCACGGGGCAAGCCTTCGCCGACGCGCTGCTGGGCAATTTCCGCACGTATACTGAGGTAGCCGACGATCCAATTGGGTTCTTTCGATTCACGCAGTACGGCGCCTTCATCTCCGACAACTGGCGGCTCCGGCCAAACCTGAGCGTCGAAGTGGGCCTCCGCTACGAGCTCTCGAGCCCGATCTACACGCAAGCAAACAACGTGGCGAACTTCGATCCGGCGCTCTACGACCCTGCGCAGGCGGTCACGGTGCTGCCGGATGGCACGCTCCTGTCGGGCTCGGGCAACCGTTTCAACGGTCTCATTCGCGCGGGCGACGAGGTCCCAGAGGACCAGCAGGACCGCGTGACGCTCGATCCGGAGGCCACGGCGCTCATTCCCACAGGTGCGCCACGCGGTCTCTACGACACGCACCATCTCTGGATGCCGCGCTTCAGCGCCGCGTACTCGCTCAACGAAACAACCGTGATTCGCGGCGGCGCGGGTCTCTTCTACGATCGGCCCGAGGGCAACATCATTTTCTCGTCGGTGAACCTGCCGCCGTTTCTGCCGTCCGTGTCGGTCGAAAACGGCAACCTGGCCGATCCGCTGGGCGGCACGCCTTCGGAGGCCACGCCGCTTTCCCAGATCAATACGATCGATCCGAACCTCGAGATCCCGCGCCAACTCAACTTCAGCGTGAGCGTTCAGCGAGAGCTGCCGTTCGGTCACTTCTTCGAGGTGGCCTATGTGGGGAATCGCGGTCGCAACCTGCTGTGGCAGCCGGACATCAACCAGCCCACCTTCGAGGTGCTGGCCGCGAACGCAGAAATCCCGAGCGATGAGCGTCCTTCGACCAACTCGCTGCGCCCCTTCCAGGGCTACTCGCAGATCCGCGAGCGTCGCAGCAATGCGTTCGTGAACTACAACGCCTTGCAGCTATATCTCAACAAGCGGCGTGGCGACGTCAAGTACAGCGTCAGTTACACGCTCTCGAAAGCCGAGGGCACGGCGCGCGCAACTGGGAACGGCGCCAACCCGGAAGATCCCTTCAACCAGGACTTCAACTTCGGTCCGACCGACTACGATCGCCGCCACGTCCTGGTCACGACGTGGACCTACAGCTTGCCGTGGCTGCGCGATCGTCGCGACGTGGTCGGCGCGGTGGTGGGCGGCTGGGAGGCAAGCGGCAAGATGCGCTGGCAGTCGGGTCAGTACCTGACTCCTACCGGCTCCACGTCAATTGGTGGGCGACGCGCCGATTACCTCGGTGGTGAGATCGATCTGGCGAGCAGCGAGCGCGACGAAGACCGCTGGTTCAACACCGACGCGTTCGCCGAGGCGCCAGACGACCGCCGCGGAACGGCGACGGTGGGCGTGGTCGAAGGGCCCCACCGTTACACGTGGGATGTCTCGATGCGGAAGTACTTCAATGTGACATCGCGAGTTCGGCTGCAGCTCCGTGCCGACGTGTTCAACGTGTTCAACCGCGTCAATTTCAACAACCCCAACGTGAACGCGACAGCGGGGGAGTACGGTCAGATCTCCAGCACGCGCCCGCCGCGTCAGAGTCAGCTCAGCGTCCGCCTCGAGTTTTAGGGGCCCACCGGTGCTAGGTGCTGAAGTGCAGGGGTGCTGAAGTGCTGCGGTGCCGAGGTGCCAGGTCCTCAATCGACAGCCCTTGCACCGCGGCACCCAGCACCCCAGCACCTTGTCACTTGGTGCCCTTGTCGCTACGATCGGGTGATGCCGCGACTCGCTCCCGACCAGCCGCCGACGGCACGCGAGGTTGTCAAGCGCCTCGCCAAGCTGTATCTCAATGTCGACACCGAGCTGCGCTACTCGACACCGTTTGAGCTACTCGTCGCCACGATTCTTTCGGCACAGTCGACAGACCGGCGTGTGAATGAGGTCACACCAACCCTCTTCGCGCGGTACCCGGACCCTCGTGCCCTCGCCGGCGTCAAGCCAGAGAAGCTCGAACCGCTCATTCGCGCCACCGGCTTTTTTCGCGCCAAGTCGCGAACCATCGTCGCCATGGCGCAGGCGATCGTCGAACGGCACAGCGGTGACGTACCCTCCCGCATGGCGGACCTCGTCGAGCTGCCAGGCGTCGGCCGCAAGACCGCCAACGTCGTCCTGGGCCACGCGTTCCGGGCGCCGGAAGGGCTCGCAGTGGATCGGCATGTTCTGCGCGTCGCACCGCGCATTGGTATCGCGACCGGGTCCACACCCGAAGGGGTTGAACAGGAGCTGATGGCGAGCGCGCCACGGAAGGACTGGACGCGGCTTTCCGACCTCCTGATCTTGCACGGCCGCCGCATCTGCCGACCCAAGCCGCTGTGCCACGGCTGCGCCCTGAACGACATCTGCCTCTTTGCCCGCAGCGAGCGCGCTGCCGGAGGCCCGCCGCGGCGAGGCGCGGTGCGGCTGACCTCATCCCGACCACCGCCGTGACGCGTGTCAGTCGCGAGCGTTTCGAAGAGCTGGTCGAGCGTGCCCTGCACCGCATCCCCCGCCACTTTCGGGAGGCGATGGCCAACATCGCGATCGTGGTCGAGGATGAGCCAGACGCGATGCTGCTGGACGAGATGGATCTGGGACCCGACGATACGCTCTACGGGCTCTATCAGGGCACGCCGCTCACCACGCGTAGCTGGGCCGATGGCAACCGGTTGCCAGACCGCATCACGCTGTATCGGTGGCCGCTCGAGGAAGACAGCGAAGACCAAGAAGATCTCACCGTTGCCATCGCCGAGACGCTCATCCACGAGATTGGGCACTACTTCGGCCTGAGCGAGGAGGAGATCGAGGCAATCGAGGCGCGCTTCTGGCGCGGCGAGGAACACGAGTGACCCGCACGGCCCTCGGACCGCCACGCCGGCCAGCACGTAAGCGGTTCGGACAGCACTTCCTCGAGGCCGCCTGGGTGCAGAAGGTCGTCGACGCGATTCGACCGCAGCCAGACGATCGCTTTCTCGAGATTGGACCTGGGCGCGGTGCCCTGACAGCCGCGCTCGCGTCGCGCTGTCGGTCCATCGTTGCCGTTGAGATCGATCGTGATCTCGCGGCCGACCTCGCCGACACCGCGCCGCCCAACGTGCGTGTGGTCGCTGGCGATTTTCTTGAAACCCCCCTCCACGAGTGGCGCGAGCACCCGCACGCCTATCGGGTCGCCGCAAACCTGCCTTACAACGTCGGTACGCCCATCCTCTTCCGGCTGCTGGCGCTCGCGCGCGAGGGTGTCCTCACCGACGCGGTCCTGATGCTCCAGCGTGAGGTCGCGGCGCGGCTCGTCGTCCGGCCACCCCATCGCAACTGGGGGCCCCTGGGCGTCTTCGCACAGCTTCAAGCGGACGTCGAACGTGTGCTGACCTTGCCACCGGGGGCATTCCGACCACCACCACGGGTGCACTCGGCGGTGGTCCGCCTGCGCTTTCGCGAAGACGCGGTCGCCGTGGGCGACTACGCGCGCTTCGTGCACCTCGTGCGCGGGCTCTTCATGCATCGACGCAAAACGCTCGCGAACGCCCTGCGCGAAATGGAACCGGGTACCGTTTCGCGTGCGGAGAGGTACCCAGTGGCTTTGTCGGTGGAGCGCGCCTTGGCAGATGCCCACCTCGACGGTAAACGTCGGCCCGAAACGCTACAACTTGCGGAGCTTGCACGACTTTCCCAAAGCCACACGTCGGTGTGAGCTGTGCTATAATTCGCCCGCTCGATCCTGCCTGTTCACAGGCAAGCCCAGGGCCTGAAAAGGGGTAATCTGCCAGGTTCCCAGCCTTGCTGCAGCTTACCCCGCACCGCGGGTTGCCCGCCCGGGCTACTCGCCGGCGCACCAAGCTCACGACTTCTGCGACCCGCGACGATCATCGGGCGGGAAGCGAGAGAAGCGCGAGCCAGGACCGCCTCCGCCGTCGCGTGAAGGGCGAAAGGCGGAAAGACCGTCGTCGTCTGGCAGGCGCGGACGATCGCGGGGCATGCCTGCGCTACGAGGTCTTTCACACGGTGTCTTGGCGCTGCCGACCTGGTTTGAGCTGTCAATGAGTGTTCCATCTGTCGATGTCGTTGCGCTCGGGGGTCTCCGCGAGTTCGGCATGAACATGATGACGATGTCGTGTGGCGACACGACGATCGGCATCGACGCGGGCGTCATGTTCCCCGAGCCTGAGCTGTTGGGCGTCGACCTGATCATTCCCGACCTCGGATCGCTGCAAGAACGGGCACGTCGGTTGGATGCGCTCGTCCTGACGCACGGGCACGAAGATCACATCGGTGCCGTGCCGTTCGTCTTTCGCTACGTGGACGGTCCTGTTTACGGCACGCCGCTCGCCTTGGCGCTCATCGAGTCGAAGCTTGCGGAGCACGGCATCGATGCGCGCGGACGCCTGGTGCCCGTGCGACCGCGCGAAGTCGTCGAGGTCGGGCCATTCCGCATCGAGTTCCTCCGGGTCACGCACAGCATGCCTGATTGCATGGCGCTGGCCATCGGCACGCCACAGGGGCTCATCATCCACACGGGTGACTTCAAGATCGACCAGACGCCGATCGACGGCCAGCACTTCGACTTTCACCGGTTCGCGCAGTTGGGCAGCGAGGGTGTGCTGGCCCTGTTCGGCGATAGCACGAACGTCGACCGTCCGGGCTTCGCCGGGTCGGAGCTCGACGTGGTGGACGCGTTCGAAGAGATCTTCACGGCCACCAAGGGCAAGATTGTCGTCGCGCTGTTCTCATCGAGCCTCTATCGGATGCAGGTCATCATCAATCTCGCCGCCCACTTCGAGCGTAAAGTGGCGTTCGTGGGGCGTGGCGTCGTCGAGAACAGCGAGATCGGGACGCGGCTGGGGTACCTCAAGGTGCCACCGGGTATCGCGATTCGTGATAGCGAGATCAAGAACCACCCGGCGGGCGAGGTCGTGTGCCTGACGACAGGGTCGCAGGGAGAAGCGCTCGCGGCGTTGTCGCGCATTGCCATCGACGATAATCGGCACGTCCGGCTCGCAGAGGATGACACCGTCGTCTTCTCGGCACGCGCCATTCCGGGGAACGAGCGGGCCATTGGGCGGGTCATGAACCACATCGCGTTCCGCGGTGCCGAGGTTATCTACGAAGGTCTCAAGCACGTGCACGTCTCGGGTCATGGCAGCGCCGAGGAGCTGAAGCTGATGCTGTCGTTGGTGCGACCGCGTTACTTCATTCCGATTCACGGGGAGTACCGGCAGCTCGCCCGGCATGCGCGCGTCGCCACACAGGTGACGGGGAGCGAATCCGCCGTCGTGCTCGCGGGCAACGGCGATGTCGTGCGCTTCGACGAGAACGGCGGGTCGATTGTGGACAAGATCGCGGTGGGCCGGGTGCTCATCGACGGGACACTCACGGGCGAGGTCGGAGATCAGGTGCTCCGCGATCGGCGCCACCTGGCGGGCGATGGTCTCGTCGTGCCGGTGCTCGCCATCAACCGGCAGTCTGGGACCTTGGAGGGGGTACCGGAGGTCATCACGCGCGGCGTCGTGCTCGACGATGTGACCGAGCCGCTGGTGCGCGGGGCGGCGGGAGTCGTGCAGGAGGTGGTTGCGAGCGCGAGCGTCGAAGAGCGTACCGACATCGGGCTCATCAAAGAAAAGGTCCGCACCGAGCTACAGCGTTTGTTCCGGCGTCGTTCCGGGCGGCGTCCGCTCGTGGTTCCCGTGGTGATGGAGATTTAACCGTGTCGTCTTCGGTAGTCACTCGTCGGCTGAGCGAAGTCCTGGGCGTGTCGCTGTTCGGCGCGGCCGTCATCTGGCTCATCGCGCTCGCGAGCTATTCGTCGGCCGACCCGGCGTGGTTCTTCTACTCGGGGCCGGAGCGCCCAGTGGCGAACTTCGCCGGTCAGGTCGGGGCGTTCCTGGCGGAGCTGTCGTTTCAATCCTTCGGACACGCATCATACCTGGTCCCGTTCGTGCTGGTGGTCGCCGGCTGGCACTATTTCTGGTGCCGCACGCTGACCGCGGGCTACACGAAGGCGCTCGGCGCGTTGCTGCTCATCACCTGCGTCGCAGCGCTGTTGAGCCTCACCTTCGACTCGCTCAGCGTGGGCGCGCGCAACGTGCCCCCGGGCGGGTACCTGGGTGCGGCGCTCGCCGCCGCGTTCAAGAGCCTGTTGAATCGGACGGGTGCGGTGGTGCTCGTCATCACGCTGCTCTTTCTCGGCGTCATGATGGTCACGCAGATGTCGCTCGGGGCGGTCTTGGTGTGGACCTTCGAGCATGTGGGTGCCCAGTGGCGCGCGCTTCGCGATCGCGTGCAGGCGTGGCGAGATGAGCGGCGCCGGCAACAGCAGGCTCGCGAGGTGATTCGCAAGCACATCGAGAAGGGCGCGAAGCCGGACGAGGTGCTGCGTACGGTCCGGCGAGGTGCCGCAACCGACTCCCCTGCAGTCGCTCTTCCGGCGGAGGCCCGCGGAGAAGCGCGTCGCGGCGCACCACCGCGTGAATCAGCGGTCGAGGCACGGGCCGAATCAAGGAAAGCGCCCGTCCGCATCAGCACTCCGTCACTGCCGCTCAGCGAGCCGGAGCCCATCACCAAAGCGCCGGCCGAGCGTCGCCGGGGTGACTTCACACTTCCGCCGCTCGCGTTGTTGGACGCCCCGGCCGAAGAGCGCAAGATCGACGAGCGCGAGCTGATGGAGGCCGGGCGGCTGCTCGAGGACAAGTGTCGGGAGTTCGCCGTCGAAGGAAATGTGGTGCAGATCCACCCGGGCCCGGTGGTGACGACCTTCGAGTTCAAACCGGATGCCGGCGTCAAGTACAGCAAGGTTACCGGCCTGGCCGAGGACCTCTGTCTCGCGATGCGTGCCGAGTCGGTGCTCATCGACCGCATCCCTGGCAAATCGACGGTCGGGATCCAGATCCCGAACGCGCAGCGCGAGCAGATCTCGCTCAGGGAGCTGCTGGAATCCGAGCCGTACCGGCGGTCTGTCTCGAAGCTCACACTGGCGCTCGGCAAGACGATTCATGGCGAGCCATCCGTGGCAGACCTCGGCACCATGCCGCATCTGCTCATCGCGGGGTCGACCGGCGCGGGTAAATCCGTCGGTCTCAACGGGATGATTACCAGCATCCTCTATCGCGCGACGCCCGAGGAGGTGCGGTTCATCATGATTGACCCGAAGCGGCTCGAGTTGGGGATGTACGAGGACATTCCGCACCTCCTCACACCGGTCGTCGTCGACCCGAAGCTCGCCGCCAACGCGCTGCGCTGGGCGGTCCGCGAGATGGAAGAGCGGTACAAGACGCTCGCGGCGCAAGGCGTGCGCAATGTCGAGCAGTTCAACCGGAACTTGCGGCATATGCTCGCGTCTGGGGAGGCCAAGCCGGATCCGCAGACCGGCGAGCTGCCCCGGACGCTCCCGTTCGTGGTCGTCATCATCGACGAGCTGGCCGACCTGATGATGGTCGCGTCCAACGAAGTCGAAGAGTCGATCTGTCGCCTGGCGCAAATGGCGCGCGCCGTGGGTATCCACCTGATCCTCGCCACGCAGCGTCCGTCCGTGGATGTCATCACGGGCTTGATCAAGGCGAACCTCCCGGCGCGCATCTCATTTCGCGTCTCGTCGAAGACAGACTCGCGCACGATCCTCGACTGCAACGGTGCCGAGCAACTGCTCGGCAAGGGCGATATGCTCTATCTGCCGCCGGCGAGCTCGCGCGTGGCGCGCTTGCACGGACCGTATATCTCGGAGCAAGAGAGCGCGCGGCTCGCCAGTTATCTGCGAAAGCAGGGCCAGCCGGTGTACGACAACACGATTACCGACGAAGAGAAGAAGGTGGACGCCCTTGGTGGCTTCGATAGAGACGATCTCTACGACGAAGCCGCACGCATTGTCGTGCAGAGCGGCCAGGCGTCGATCTCGTACCTCCAGCGTCGACTGCGCATTGGCTTCAGCCGCGCCGCGCGCCTCGTGGACATGATGGAGGCCGACGGCCTCGTGTCGACCGGCGCAGGCGGCAAGGCGCGCGAGGTACTGGTGCCGAAAGATTACTTCGAACACGTGGACGCGCAGGTTCGGTGACCTCTAACTATCGGAACGGATGTGAGGCCATGCCCATCCGCAACGTTACCATTGCTCTGGCTCTCGCCATGCTGATGGCTGCGCCCAGCCAGGTTGCCGCGCAACGCTCGGCCAAGGCGAGGTACGATAGAACGCTCGCACGCGAACAGCGCCTCGAGAAAACGCGGCGCGCGCCGCCGCTGTCCCAGCTGCGCGAGGCCGTGCGCGACTACGAACAGATCGCGCGGCGGTACCCGACGAGTGGCTATTCAGACAACGCCCTGTATAACGGAGGTCTGCTCGCGCTGGAGACCTATCGTCATTATCAACACGCGAGCGACCGCGAGGCGGGCGTCAAGATGCTCGAGTGGATGATTCGCGAGTATCCCGCCAGCTCGCTGCGCGCCAAGGCCCGTGCGCGGCTGCGCGCGGCTGGAGCAAGCACGAACGCTGGCCGCGACACCAACGATGGCGACGTCGATACCGAACGGGCAGAACCTGCGCCGGGCGCACTCGCAACGGCCCGTAGCATCGAGCGTACCGACTTGCCTGGCGCCGTGCGCGTGACGGTCGAGTTGGATCGCGAATTCACGTTCCATCAGGACACGCTTGGCAATCCGCCTCGGGTCTTCGTGGACTTGCAGGGCGTCAAACCGGGCCCGGCGCTGCGCGAGGCGGTGCGCTTCGACGAGGACGACGTGGTGCGAGAAGTTCGCGTCGGCACGCGGGGCAAGGAGGTGACGCGCGTGGTGCTCGAGCTGCACGAAGAGGCACGACATCAGGTGTCGGCGCTCTCCAACCCCTATCGACTGGTCATCGACGTGCCCCGCGCGGAGGTCCTGGCCGAGGCAAACGAGGGCGTTCCGAACGATCCTGAGGCTCTCGAAGGGTCGACCGACGCGAGCTCGCCAAGCCGACGCGAAGCGGAGGCTGGCAGCTCGCAGCGTGCAGAAAGCCGCGTGGAAGACAAGCAACGGAACGTGCCGCAGCCATTTCCGACGGTCAGCCCCCCATCCGCTGAACCGACGCGTGCCGACGCGCCCGCGGACGAGACCCCAATGGACCGAGCGCGTTCAGCGCCGGGCGAGGTGCTCCCCACCGATCCTCCCGGTCGCACGGCGACAAGCACTGAGGCAACAGGGCCGCCCGTCGAGCCGCCACCTGCAGCGCCGGAGGAGCCCGCGCTCCCCACGCGCGGCAACCCGAACGTCGCGAATCTTCCGGCGCCACGCGCGCCCGAAGCCAACGGCACCGGGCGCTTCTCGATGTCCCGACAGCTCGGCCTAGGTATTGCGCGCGTGGTCATCGACCCGGGCCACGGAGGCCACGACCCAGGCACGAGGTCGAATGGTGTCGTCGAATCCGAGCTCGTGCTCGACGTCGCGCTGCGTCTCGAGCAGCTCCTCAAGCGTCGTGGCGTCGACGTCATATTGACACGGCGAACCGATGAGTTCATCGATCTCGAAGAGCGTGCCCCCATCGCGAATCGTCACAAGGCAGACCTCTTCCTCTCGATTCATGCCAACGCAAGCCCAAATCGGAGAGCCCGCGGCATCGAGACCTACGTCCTCAACTTCGCCTCTGACAAGAGCGCCGAAGAAGTCGCGGCACGCGAGAACGCAACCTCCGCCCAAACCATGCAAGACCTGCCGAATATCGTGGAGGCCATTGCCCTCAACAACAAACTTGACGAGTCACAGGATCTCGCGGAAATGGTGCAAGCGTCAATGGTCGGCCGTCTCCGCGACACCGATCGCGAGGTGGCGGATCGCGGCGTCAAGAAAGCGCCATTCGTGGTCCTCATTGGCGCCAAGATGCCCGCCATCCTGGCCGAGATCGCATTCGTGAGCAATCGGCAGGAGGCCGGTCTCCTCAAGACCTCCGCCTACCGCGATCGGATCGCAGGGGCCTTGGAGGACGCGGTGCTCCGCTACCAGCGGTCGCTGAAGTCGAGCGGCACCGTCACCGAACAGTAGCGCGTACTGGCGTAGAATGAACGGATGGGCACACAGCCCGTCACGCCCACACTCGTTCGAGAAGTGCCACCCGTCACACAGACCGGTGTCGCTGAGGTTTTGGTGGGATCGGTTGGCTTGGCGGGCGTGCTCGTGCTAGCCGCGCTGATCGGCGGCGCGTTGGTCGGACTGGTCGTTGTTACCGTGAAGCGCTGGCGCGACCGGCATCGTCGCCGTGGGCCCGAGAGCGAGTTCGTGCAACTCAAGTTGAGCGAGTAAGCTCCTTCCCCTCTACCACTGGTCGCTCGTGAACGCGAGCTCCGCCAGCGTTCGCACTGAAACGCCGGTCGCGCCCTTCGGTTGATACGGCTTCGCCTCGTCTGCCCACGCCGTGCCGGCGATATCCAGATGGGCCCACGGCAGCCCGCCCGTGAACTCCTTGAGGAATACGGCCGCCGTAATCGCACCCCCGGCCCGCCCGCCAATGTTCTGGAGATCAGCCATCTCGCTCTCGAGCAGCTCCGTGTAGTCGTCGAACAATGGCATCGGCCACAGCCGGTCACCGGCGCGCTCCCCCGTCTGTCGAATGAGCTCGACCCACGACTCCGGTTCCCCGAACAGGCCGCTCGTCGTGCGCCCCAGGGCGACAACGCACGCACCCGTCAGGGTCGCGACGTCGACGAGGTGGGTGGCGCCCAGCTTGCGCGCATACCACAACGCGTCTGCGAGGATGAGGCGCCCTTCGGCGTCCGTATTGAGCACCTCGACGGTCTTGCCGCTCGCGCTCCGGAGCACGTCACCCGGCTTGATCGCGCGCCCACCGAGCATGTTCTCCGTCGCCGGTATCACGCCAACAACCGAGACCCAGGGACGCAACCGCGCCACCGCCTGCATCGCCCCTAGGACCGATGCGCCACCGGTCATGTCGTACTTCATCCTCTCCATTCCGTCGGCTGGCTTGATGGAAATACCGCCCGTGTCGAAGGTGACACCCTTGCCTACCAGACCGAGCACGGCACGGCTGGAAACGTTCGCGGGCGTGTATCGCAGGACCACCACGCACGGCGGCTCGACGCTGCCGCGCGACACGCCAGCCAACAAGCCCATGCCCAACTCGTGGATCTGGGACTCGTCGAGCACATCGATCGCCAGGCCGCTCCCGGCCAACAACTCGTGCGCACGCTCCGCGAAGCCGCGCGGCGTCAGCAGGTTGGACGGTTCGTTCGACAGGGCGCGTGCGAGATTGGTCGCCTCGCCAAGCACGAGGCCGCGCTCAACCGCCGTCGTGATTGCACCCTCCTCGGCGCCTTCGGCGATAATGGTCGCTTCGTGCAGCAGGCCCTGGTCGCGCTCACCGGTCTTATAAGGATCCGTCTGAAAGCTCGCGAGCACGAGACCCTCGGCCAATGCTCGCGCACACGACACCCGTTCGATGGGACCGCGTTGTACGAGCCCCAGGCGCCCGATGCGCTGTCGGCGCGCGACCAACCCAGCGGCGTTCGCCAGGCGTCTCGCTTGCCCGGTGGTGAACTCGGCCCAGGGGCCCGCGCCGATCAACAGCACACGCCGGCACGTCCAGCCGCCATCCTCGATGTGGAGCCAGTGCGTCTCGAAGCGCTTCCCCCGCACCTCGTTGCTGGCACGCACGCGTGCGAGCTGCCCGCCCGACGCCTCGTTCCACGGGGCAAGGTCGTCGCCGGGGTCATCTGTAAAGATGGGAAGGACGAGAAGATCGGTGCTCGCGAGACGTGGTGCCGCGCTGGTCATCGAGAGCGAGAGACTTATCGAGCTGGACATAGGCTCGATTATAACCACCGCGCCGGGAGACGCCGCGTGAAGTTACTTGCGCGGCGCGGTATCGCGCGCTACGATAGTCACCTTCCGGAATCGCTTATCGAAGAAAGGCCCGCGATGACATGGATATCCCGGCACTCCAGGTCTGTGCTAGCCGTCGCGGTGGCTTGGTCCGCCCTTGCCTTACCGGCCCAACGCGCCGCGTTGGCGAGAGCGGGCGATGGCGAGCGGCCGGAGCTCACCCTCAAGGCCACGCCGCTCGTGGCGTTCACACCTGCACAGATTCGACTCGCGGTCGAAGTGAAGGGCGGCCAGGATGACTACGAAGCGTTTTACTGCGCGGACATCGAGTGGGACTGGGGAGACGAGACGCGGTCGGAGCTGCGGTCTGACTGCGAACCTTATGAGCAAGGGAAGAGTGAGATCAAACGTCGCTACATGGTCACCCACACCTACCGCATCGGCGGCCAGTACCGCATCGTGTTTCGCTTGAAGCGCGGCGACAACGTGGTCGGATCGGCAACGACCACCGTCCAGATACGATCCGGGCTCCGAGATTTGGGTAGTCCTTGGTGAAGCTACAATCCCATGCTACCCGGTCATGACGAGCAGAAGCTCCGTGAAGTGCTCACGTCCAAGACGCCAAGCCCGCACCGGCAGTGGGCCTTGTTGCCGCACGGGCCCGCAGATGAGATAGACGAACTCAGGGTAGGTGGACTCCCGCAGGTCGCGGGGAGACGGCACGGGCGGCGTGTCCGGATGGGAATGATAGGCACCCACCACGGTGCGCCTGGAGGCTCTGGCGCGTCGAACGGCGACCAGATGGTCCCTCGGATCCACGAGAAAGCGGGACGGCGAGAGGCGGAGATTGCGCGCTGGCACGGCCTCGTCGATCCGATCGTCGGTTCCAATGAGTAGGCCGCAGCACT
The DNA here is from genome assembly GCA_009377495.1 of Luteitalea sp. Lineage (GTDB taxonomy): Bacteria > Acidobacteriota > Vicinamibacteria > Vicinamibacterales > Vicinamibacteraceae > WHTT01. The sequence goes on along the minus strand of WHTZ01000005.1, from coordinate 74,432 downwards.
CGTTCGGCCACTCGGTTCTCGCGTGCTGCGTGATCTGCTCGATCACCGGGCGCAACACGCTGAGACGTGGTTCTTGGCTCCTCGCGCCTGGTTCTTCGTATGAGGGAGGCACAGCAGCCACATCCGAATGAGAGGAAACCGGACAACCTACCGCGTGTGCGGCAGCCACGCTGCATATTCCTCTTGCTGGTAGAGCGTGAACCCCCGGGCGAAGTAGTTGCGGAGGGCGGCCGGATGGTCGAGCGAGCAGGTGTGTACCCACACCCGGCGCGCCTCACCCGCCCACGCGGCTCGCACGGCGGCGGTGAGTAATCCCTTGCCGTAGCCGCGGCCGATGAACTCTTCGAGTAGTCCGAAATACGCGATCTCGGTGTTACCGTCGCTGCAACGCTTCAGCTCGAAATATCCCGCGGGAGCGCCCCCGACGCGCAGGAGCCAGAGCTCGAGCGCCGGCTGCGCGAGGTGCCGTGCGATGTGACCGTCGGTCCAGTCGTAGCGTTCGACCCAGTGGTACCGGCGTCCGACTTCGCGATACAAATACCGGTAGAACGAGGGTGGCGTGTCGCGAAGTTGTTCTACGCATGCCGAAGCATCGTGAAACTCCACGGGCTTCAGGGCATCCGGCGAGGTCATCTCGAGATAGAACCGCGTCGCGACGACCGGCCTGCCGCCGCTCCCCTTCTCCCGTCCTAGGCTGGGGGTTCCGGACTGAAACCCGACGCGCGCTTCGAGCGCGGCGCGCCAGTAGTTGCCGCTCTCGAGCAACGCACGCAAGTCCGTCACGTCTGCATTCCCCGGGTGAGCGGCCGTGACGGCACGCACGAACACCTCGACCGCACGACCGATTTCATCCGCGTTCGTCTGCAGAATATCGAGCCACACGGAGGCAGGGCTCGCGGCGAGGCGCGTGGTGTCGAGCAGGCCCGTGCCCGACAGTGCGAGATCGTGCGCGCCGCCGAGCGCGGTGCCGATCGTATGCATGAGCGCACTCGCAACCAGTTGCGGCAGGTGACTCACGTGCGCCATCAGGCGATCGTGCTCTTCAGCATCGACCATGCGCGGGTACGCATCTATTCCGGCGACCAGCGCCGCGATGCGAGCCACCGCCGGGCTCTGTGTCTCATCCGGCAACGGCGTCAGTAGCCACGGCTTGCCCGCGAAGAGATCCGTACGTGCGCGGTCGAAGCCACCCGGCGCGTCGCCCGCAAGCGGGTGACCGCCGACGAAGGCATACGGTCTGCTCAGCGCCTGCGCGTGGGCGAGAATCGCACGTTTCGTGCTACCGACATCCGTGACGACGGCATCCGCTCGCAGATGGGAGACGAGCGGCTCCAACAGCGAGATGTTCTGCGCGACAGGTGCCGCGAGCACTGTCACGTCTGCCCCCGAGACGGCGATCAGGTCGTCGGCCACCTCAAAGCCCGCCTCCCGCGCTGCCGCCATCTCGGGCGCGTCCGTGCGCTCGATCGCGACGACCTCACACTCGGGCCAGGCGCGGCGCACGGCCAGGCCGAGAGATCCACCGATCAGGCCGAACCCGACAATGGCAAGGCGACGAAAAGGGGCGCTCTCCATTTGTGAAGAAGGTGCCAGGGGGTAGGGGCCAGGTCCCAGGGCTGTCTCAGGGCATAGGGATCAGTTTTTCAGGGGCCAGGGCTGGTTTGTAGCTTCTTCGGGCGTAGGGCAACGAGGCGCACCTTGAATGCATCGTGGTGCATATAGTCGCGTGTCCACCTCGAAGAAGCACCTACCAACCCTGCTCCCTTGAGCACTCGTCCCTGGTTCCTGAGACAGCCCTGGGACCTCGCCCCTGCCCCCTGGCACCTACTGTCCCCACCCCCGCCGCGCGACCGGTTCCAAGCAGATGCTTCGGCCTATCGCGGGCGCAATGATCCGCAACTCGGCCATCAACCGATCGAACTGCGCAGGAAAGAGCGACTGCGCGCCATCGCTGAGCGCGTGGTCTGGGTCACAATGCACCTCGATGAGCAGCCCGTCGGCGCCCGCCGCCACCGCCGCCCGCGCCATGGGCGCCACTTTGTCGCGCCGGCCGGTGCCGTGGCTCGGATCGACGAAAATGGGAAGATGGCTCAGCTTCTGCACCACCGGGATAGCCGAGATGTCGAGCGTGTTCCGGGTGTAGCTTTCGAACGTACGGATGCCACGCTCACACAAGATGACCTCCATGTTGCCGCCTGCGAGCACGTACTCCGCTGACAGCAACAACTCCTCGATGGTGGCCGAAATGCCACGTTTGACCAGCACCGGCTTGCGAGCGCGTCCGAGCTCGCGCAGGAGCGTGAAGTTCTGCATGTTACGCGCGCCGACCTGATAGATGTCCACGTAGCGTTCCAGGAGCTCGATCTGGCTCGCGTCCATGACCTCTGACACCAGCTTCAGATTGTGCTCGTTGGCCGCCGCGCGGAGCAGCTGCAACCCTTCCTCGCCGAGCCCTTGGAAGCTATATGGCGACGTGCGTGGCTTGAACGCACCACCCCGTAAGATCTTCCCGCCCGCACGTTTCACGGCCGCCGCCGTCGACATGACCTGCTGCTCGTTTTCCGCCGAGCACGGGCCCGCCATGACGATCACCTCATCGCCGCCGATGCGAATGTCGCCGACATTGACAATCGTGCTCTCGGGTCTGAATGTTCGACTCGCTAATTTGTAGGGCTCCGTGATCCGCAGCACCTCGTGCACGCCGTCCAACATCTCGACCAGCCGCGGGTCCGCCTTGCGATTGTTGCCGACCGCCCCAATCACCGTGCGTAGCGCGCCCGTCGACCGGTGCACGTCGTACCCCATTTCCACCAGCTGCGCGATGACCTTCTGAACCTGATCTTCGCTGGCACGTTCTTCCATGACGACCACCATGATTCTTCTCCCTGCGGACGAAAACGAGGGCTGTCCCCGTTTTCGTCTAGTTCGGCTCGGAAGCGGCCGGTCGGCGAGGCGCTCCTTCGTGAACGACCCGTTCGAGCCGTCGGTTCTCGTCGATGATGCGCTCGAACAACCGCGTGACGGCGCCGTCGTCCAGTGGGCCGCCATTGCGACGACGGACGTGCTCGAGCACGTCACGCTCGCGATCCGGCTGATAGATGTCCAGCCCCGCCTCCTTCTTGAACCGTCCCACCTGCAACGCGCAGCGCGCGCGCTTGTTCAGGAGTTGGACGATTTGCTCGTCGATGTCATCGATGTCTCGGCGCAGCTCGTCAATGCTCATGCTGTCGGCTCGTTTCCGTTCCGCAGCCAGCGCACGAACGCCGTGACCCGCGCTTCGAGCGCCGGTGAATCCGCGTGCTTCGCGACCTCCGCCACCAGCGCACTTCCTACGACGGCCGCATCCGCCCACCGGCTCACCTGGCTGACGTGCTCCGGCCGCGAGAGTCCAAATCCCACGGCGACCGGCATGGTCGTCTGCTCACGAATGCGCCGGACGAGCGCCTGCGCCTCCCTCGCGATTTGATCGCGCACGCCCGTCACGCCAAATCGCGAAATGGCATAGAGGAAGCCGCGTCCCGACCTCGCGGACCGACGGAGTCGATCGTCGCTAGTCGTCGGGCTGACAAGGCAAATGGGATCGAGACCGGCCGCGCACAGCACGTCATGAAACGGCGCCGCCTCCTCGAGGGGCACGTCGACCAGCAGCACGCCGTCGACGCCGGCCTCCGCGGCGCGCGTCGCGAACCGGGTCAGCCCCATGCGCACGAGCGGGTTCGCGTACGTGAAGAGCACGATCGGTGCGCGGACCGCCCGACGCTCCTCGGCAATCACATCGAGTGTCGCGGCAAGCGTCATACCGGCGGCCAAGGCTCGCTCTGATGCACGCTGGATGATCGGCCCGTCGGCGAGCGGGTCAGAAAATGGGACACCGACTTCGATCACGTCTGCGCCACCAGCATCCACGGCGCGCAATATTCGCCCCGCACGCGCGCGATCCGGATCGCCCGCGGTGACGAAGGCGACAAGCCCACACCGCTGCCCCCCGTCACGTTGCTCCGGCGCGGCAAGCCCGCGTGGGGGCGCCGATCTCAGACGCGCGAACGTCTCGGCAATCCGCTGATTCACGCCTCGGCCTCCTGCCGCGCGTGGACGTGCGCGGCCAGCGCGCGCTCCACGGACTGGACGTCTTTGTCCCCACGCCCCGAGAGGTTCACAAGGACCAGCGCCTCCCGGCCGAGGTCCCGTCCAATCGCTCGCACCGCCGCAAGAGCGTGCGCCGACTCGAGCGCCGGCAGGATCCCTTCGCGCTTGCCCAGCGTCACGAACGCGTCCAGCGCCTCCGCATCGCTGGCGTACCGATACTCGGCGCGTCCCTGCGCCGCGAGCCACGCGTGCTCCGGCCCGACGGCCGCATAGTCGAGGCCCGCCGAGATCGAGTGCGTGGGCTCGATGTTCCCGTTCGCATCTTGCAATACGAGCGTGTGTGTGCCCTGTAGAACGCCGGGTGCGCCGCCCGCAAACCGCGCCGCATGCCGGCCCGGGCTGATGGCGTCGCCGCCCGCTTCGACGCCAATCAGTCGCACCGACGAATCCGCGATGAAGGCATCGAAGATTCCCAGGGCATTGCTGCCACCCCCCACGCAAGCCACGACGACGTCTGGTAGTCGGCCGAACCGCGCCAGGCACTGCGCTCGCGCTTCCTGTCCGATCACCGACTGGAACTCGCGAACCATCAACGGATACGGATGTGGACCGAGGACCGAGCCGAGCAAATAGTGCGTGTGGTGCACATGAGTCACCCAATCGCGCATGGCTTCGTTGATCGCATCCTTGAGGGTGCAGCTCCCAGCGTCGACTCGATGAACCGATCCGCCGAGTAGCTCCATGCGAAACACGTTCAGGGCCTGTCGGCGCATGTCCTCGGCACCCATGTAAATCTCGCACTGGAGCCCCAGCAACGCGCACACGGTCGCCGTCGCCACGCCATGTTGGCCCGCGCCGGTCTCAGCCACGATGCGCTGCTTCCCCATGCGGGTCGCGAGCAGCGCCTGACCGAGGGCGTTGTTGATCTTGTGCGCGCCGGTATGCGCGAGGTCCTCGCGCTTGAGCACGACGCGTGCGCCGCCACAGTCGACAGAAAACCTCCGCGCCTCGTGGAGCGGCGTTGGGCGGCCGGCATAGTCGTGAAGCAAGCGCGTCAGCTCCTCGCGAAACGTGAGATCCTGCCGCGCCCTGAAGTACGCCTCGGTGAGCTCCGCAATGGGCGCGACCAGCGTTTCGGGCACGAAGCAACCGCCGAACGGTCCGAAGTAGCCACGCTCGTCCGGATCCCGCTGCGCAAACACCGGTCCAGGCGTTGCCGCGACTGCGGTGTCGTTGGCCATCCTCATCTCCGACATAACTCGTAGGGCGGGGCTTTATAGCCCCGCGGTTGCGATTTCGGCGCCCCTAACGGGGCGCCCTACAAAAGGGGCGCCGTACAAAAGGGGTGCCCTACCCCTTGGCGACCCCGGGGTTCACGCTCCACACGGCATCCATGAATGCACGCATGCGATCGTGATCCTTCACGCCGGGCTCACGCTCCACGCCTGAGGCCACATCAACGGCGTATGGCTGCACCGTGCGGATAGCCTCCGCCACGTTTTCCGGCCGCAGCCCGCCGGACAGGATCACGGGGCGTCGGCGTGCAATTGCAGCGGCTGCGCTCCAGTCAACCGTCTGACCCGTCCCGCCCCGCTGCACGGCATCGATCGCATCGAGCAGGATGGTCACGCGCTCGGCGGGCCGGCTCGCCCACTCACTCGTGGCATAGTCGCTCACGGTGAGCGCCTTGATGACACGACAGGGGAAGGCGTGGACGTCGTCGACCGCTTCGTCACCGTGCAACTGCACGGCGCCCAAGCCCAAGCTCACGGCCATCCACACGACTTCCTCGACGGGCTGATCGACGAATACACCGACCGTCGTCGTGAACGGTGGCACGGCCTCGAGCACGCGCCGCGCTTGCGCGGTCGTCACGGCTCGCGGACTGCGCGGCCAAAAGACGAGGCCGATAGCCGCCGCGCCGAGGGCGGCTGCGAGTGCCGCGTCCTCGGGACGCGTGACGCCACACATCTTGATGCTCGTGTCCCGAATCCGAGAGCCGCTGATATCATCCGGACGCACACGAGACGTCACCCGCTCGACTCCCTCCCAGCGGCCACGGCTGCTGCCTCGAGGACGTCGCGGAGCGCTCGCCCCGGCCTCGGCGCGGTCATGAACCGCTCACCCATGAGAAACGCGTCGTAACCCAGCTCTCGCAGACGCACGAGATCCGCGCCCGTTTGCAACCCGCTCTCCGCCACGGCCACACACGCATCCGGAATGGCATCGATCAGGCGCACCGCCACATCGAGCGAGACGTCGAGCGTGCGGAGATTCCGGTTGTTCACGCCCACGATCGACGCGCCAGCGCTCACGGCAAGGTCTAGCTCCGCTTCGTCGTGCACCTCTACCAACACCGCCAATCCGAGCGCCCGTGCCTCCTCGAGCAGCGTGCGCAGCGCGGGCTCCCCGAGCGCTGCCACAATGAGCAGCACGGCGTCCGCGCCGATGGCACGCGCCTCGTAGAGTTGATACGGGTCGACGATGAAGTCTTTGCGCAACACAGGTATTGACGCCACGTCGCGTACTGCGGCGAGATGGTCGGGGTCACCGTCGAAGAACGTCGGCTCGGTCAACACGGAGATGGCCGCCGCACCCGCCGCCTCGTACTCACGTGCGATCACGGCCACGTCGTACGCGTCGCGGAGGACGCCACGTGCCGGCGATCGCCGCTTGCATTCGGCAACGACGTTTACACGATTCGACCTGGTCAGGGCCTCGACGAACAACGCGCAGCGTGGCACACGTGCACGGGCGTCGGCTTCGAGCCTCGCGCGTGGCCGTCGGGCTGCGCGCACCTCAACGATGCGTCGCGTCGCCGCCACGACCGTTGAGAGCAGACTTGCGCTCGTTGTGCTCGCCACTTGGGTCCCGATCATTATCCGTGCGACGCCTCCACCATCCGCTCCAAGACCACCGCCGCCCGCCCCGTGTCGATCGCCTCGGCAGCCCGCTCGATGCCTTCGTGCACGGACGCGGCACGGCCAGCGATATACAGTGCGGCGGCCGCGTTCAGCAGCACGATATCGCGGGCAGGTCCGGGTCTCCCATCGAGCACCTCACGGCCAATGGCCGCGTTGGTCGATGCCTCTCCACCCACCAGATCGGCGAGCTGCGCCTTCGGCAACCCGAAGTCCGACGGGTGCACATAGAAAGTCCGCAGCACACCGTGCCGGCACTCGGACACCTTGGAGTAGCCGGTCGTCGACAGCTCATCCAAACCGTCGGCCGCGTGCACGACCCAAACGTGCTCGGAGCCCAAGAGGCCCAACGATCGGGCGACGAGCTCGGTGAGCTCTGGTCGAGGCACACCCACGAGCTGGCGCCGTGCCCCCGCCGGATTGGTCAACGGTCCGAGCAGGTTGAACGCACTTCGCACACCGAGCTCGTTGCGCACGGGCGCCGCATGTCGCATCGCGGGATGAAAGGTCGGCGCAAACAAGAAAGCAATGCCGGCCGTGCGCAGACCTTGCTCCACGACCGCCGGCCGCGCGTCTATCCTCACGCCGAGTGCCTCGAATACGTCCGCGCTGCCGCAGCGACTGGAGACCGAGCGATTCCCGTGCTTGGCAACTGGTACACCAGCCGCGGCCACCACGAGCGCCGTCAACGAGGACACGTTGATCGTGCCTGTGCCATCACCGCCCGTGCCGCAGGTGTCAAAGGCGTCATCGATAGACGACGCGAGCGGCACGGCTGCAGCACGCATGGCGCGCGCGAGGCCGACGAGCTCGGCGGGCCGCTCACCCTTGGCGCGCAGCGCGACGAGAAAGGCCGCGATGGTCGCGGCACGCGCCTCGCCGCGCATGATCATCGCCATCGCCGCTTCGGTCGCGTCGGTGGTGAGATCCTGATGGCGCAGCAGCCGTTCAAGCAGCGTGGGGAACATCGCTGATCTCGAGGAAGTTTCTCAAAATACGTCGACCTACATCGGTGAGCACTGACTCGGGGTGAAACTGCACGCCGTGCATGGGATACTCGCGATGCCGCAAGCCCATCACCGTTCCGTCGTCGACGGTGCGCGCCGTAATGACGAGCGGATCCGGAAGATTGTCGGCCGACACGACGAGCGAATGGTAGCGCGCGGCGACGAAGGTGCCATCGAGACCGCGAAACACACCCTGGCCATCGTGTGCGACTTGCGACGTCTTGCCGTGCATGAGGCGGGCGGCCGCGACCACCTGGCCCCCGAACGCCACCGCCATCGCCTGGTGGCCCAGGCACACGCCGAGGATCGGCACCGACGGTGCGAAACGCTTGATGACCTCGACGGTCATGCCTGCCTGCTCGGGCCGCCCCGGTCCGGGCGAAATCACGATGTGGCCCGGCCGCAGGGCCGCAATCTCGTCGAGGGTCATCTGGTCGTTTCGCGTCACACGGAGCTCCGCGCCCAGCTCCCCGAGGTACTGCGCCAGGTTGAACGTGAACGAATCGTAGTTATCGATCAGCAGCAACATAGCAAGGTGCCAGGTGCCAGGGCTGTCTCAGGTCTAAGGGACCTACATGAGACTCTGCGCGAGCTCCAGCGCCCGGAACAGCGCTTGCGCCTTGTTACACGATTCTTCGTATTCCATCGCTGGATTCGAATCAGCCACGACACCACCGCCGGCCTGGACCTGAGCATGGCCGTTACGCATCGCGATCGTGCGGATGGCAATGCAGCAATCGAGGTTCCCGGCGAAATCGAGATAGCCCACCGCACCGGCATAGATGCCCCGGCGCGTCGGCTCGAGCTCCGCGATGATCTCCATCGCACGGATCTTCGGCGCCCCGGTGACCGTGCCGGCCGGGAAGCACGCGACAAGGGCGTCGAGGCAATCATGGCCGTCCGCGAGCTGGCCCTCGACCCGCGACACCAGGTGCATGACATGCGAGTAGCGTTCGAGGGCCATGTACACTGGCACACGCACCGAGCCATACTCACACACGCGACCAAGGTCGTTGCGTCCCAGGTCGACCAGCATCACGTGCTCGGCACGTTCCTTCTCGTCCCGCTTCAGCTCCTCGGCCAATCGCACGTCTTCCTCGTCGGTACGCCCGCGCGGCCGCGTGCCGGCGATGGGGTGCGTGGCGGCACGCCGCCCCTCGACGCGCACCAGCATCTCTGGTGACGAGCCGACAACGGAGAGGCCACCCAGGCGAATGAAAAACATGTAAGGCGACGGATTGATGAACCGCAGCGCACGATAGACATTGAAGGGGTCGGTCCCCACCTCGACGTCGAATCGTTGCGACGGCACGATCTGATAGGCATCGCCCGCCGCGATGTACTCCTTCGCCGTGCGTACGGCGCCCTCGTACGCTTCCCGGGTCAGCCGAGCGTTGACAACCAGCGGCGCCGGCTCACGGGGCGCTGGTTGCGAGACGTGACGATCGAGCTCCCGCTCGAGGAAATCGAGACGCGCACACGCGAACTGGTACAGCGTGTCGAGTTGCTCGTGTGGCGTGATGCGCGCGTTCGCGATCAGCAAGATCCGGTGCTTGACATGGTCGAACGCCAGCACCGTTTCGAACAGCATGAACGTCGCCTCGTCTTCATCGTTCGCCGCCTGCGCGGCGCGCGCCCACGCGTGCTCCAGCGTCGGCTCGAACCACCGCACCGCGTCGTAGCTCACGTACCCAACGGCCCCACCGGTGAACCGCGGAAGACCAGGCACGAACGGCGAGCGATACTCTGTCATGAGTCGCCGTAACGCCGGGACGAAGGTCTCATCGAGCTCTGTCGTACTACCCGCTTTCTCGAGGAGCGTGCGCCCGCTCCGCGCGCGTAGTACCAGAAACGGGTCCTTGCCGAGAAACGAATAGCGCGCGACCTGCTCACCCCCCTCCACGCTCTCGAGCAAAAAGCTGTAATCGGCGTGCTCGGCTACGCGAAGAAACGCCGAGACCGGCGTCAGCAGGTCGGCCATGCGCTCACGACACACGGGCACGAATGTACCGCGGCGTGCCAGCTCGACGAACTCCTCGAACGTGGTCTGTTTCATGGTGAATTCTTGTCAAGCTCCCCCTTGCAGTTCTCATTTGCGCTTGGCATTGACAGTGAATCATGCTCAAGCCGGCGGTGCGCTGCATCGCGCATCACCTCGACCGGCGCGGGCCGGCCGGTCCACCACTCGCACTGGTGCGCCCCCTGTGCCACGAGCATCTCCAGCCCAGAAATCGTCTCGCATCCGCGGGCGCGTGCCTCGCGCAGGAGCCGTGTCTCTGCAGGATTCGCCACCAGATCGTAGACAATCGCTGGGCCTGGCTGCACGCGGGCTCGCCCTGCGGCGAGCCCGGGCAGACACGATATCGACACCGGAAGGGCGTCCACGTTCGGCCATGTACCGACAGGCGTCGTATTGACGAGCACGTCACAGCTCCTCGAGCACGGCGGCCAATCACCCACGCGCGCACCGAGCGCGGTCAACGCCTCCGCCTGATCTCGGCGCCGCGCGTGCACCGCCACGTCAGCACCTTCCGCTACGAGACCAGCCACCACCGCGCGCGCGGCACCACCACCACCAACGACCGACGCGGCCAACCCTTGCAATGCTCGGCGTGCGCGGAGCGGCGTGAGGAAGCCATCAACGTCGGTGTTACACGCCTCCCAGTGCTGGCCTACGCGGCGCAGCGTGTTTGCCGCCCCGACACGGTGCGACAACGGGTCCGCGTGCGCAGCAGCCGCCAGCGCGGATGGCTTGAACGGCCTCGTCACGCTGCAACCACGGAGCCCGACAGCCACGGCGAATGCCAGGAAATCGTCGAAGTCGGCCGGCTCACAAGGCACGTACGCAGCCTCGACGCCGAGCGCGGCAAAGGCCGCGTTGTGCATGGCGGGCGAGGCCGAGTGACCCGTGGGCCGCCCGACCAGAGCATAAACATCCGACGTCGAGGTAATGCGCGCAAACCGAAACTCGTCGCGCAGGCGCGTGACCGGCAACTGCCCGGGCGCCACGGCGTCACCCCCGTAGGTCCACCGCGACCCGAAACGGGCGGCAAGGATCCGGCTCGGTACACCCGCGACGCCCATGCCGATGACCACAATGCCTCGATCGTGATACTGCTCACCGAGCGCGAGGAGTGGGATCAGGTCGGCCAGCCGTTGCACCGTCACGGCGACCTTCACCACCGCCGCCTTGGTGGCAGACATGGTTGCGACCAAAGACGCGAGGTCGTGCGGCACCCCGTCAAAATCGTGGATCGATACCACCACGCGTGAGGCATCGCGCTGGAGCAGGTGGTCGCGAAACGGCGCTCGCCACTCCACGTCGACGAACTCGGCCCCGTGGATGAGAGCGTCCGTCAGCCACTGCTCGCGGACGGCCTCGGGACCGTCAAATCGCCCGCCTTCCCAAGCGGGCCGACACGTCACGATCACCGGCCGTGGCCGGTCCGCCACGACGGCGGCAACATCCGGCTGCACAAGCCCGTCCAGACGCAGCTCGACCAGGTCCACGAGAGCACTGACCTGGTCACGGGCGCGGCGAAGCTCGTGAACGGTCGCTCCGGTCACGGTGCCGCACAAGCGCGTTGGTGAGGACATAATGAAAAAGCCCCTTCAACCGGTGGCTGAAGGGGCTCGTCTCGCTCGTAAGTCTTGCGTCTTTGCGCGCGATTTAGGTGTCCGCCCCTCCGGCCCGGAATCGGTACCACCGCCAAAACGAGCCGCTAAAGCTCGTGGCACGGTAGCGAAACACCAAGCCGGCACGGACGCCGTCGCGCATGATGCTGAGAGCCTACCATAGTCGCTAACACGGTGACAAGGTGACAGGGCGTCACCCATTCGCAGATCCATGCTATAACGGCATGAAGCGCTGTTTCGCGCGTGTTCCGTTCAATGACTGTCTTTCGAGCATTCGGACCGGCGCTCGCCGCACTCGCGGGTGCCTGGCTGGCTTGGGCGCCTCTCGGCGCCTCGGCGCCGGCGAGCCCGGACAAGCCGCTCATGGCCGTGAGCGAGGTGCGTCCGGGGATGGTGGGCACGGCCATTTCCGTCTTTCAAGGCACGACCCGCACCGAGTTCCGGGCTCATGTTCTTGGCGTCCTGGAGAATGTGACCGGCGCGCGGCGCCGCTTGATTCTCGCGAGGTTGGAGGGTGGCCCGCTCGCTGAAGCGGGGGTCATTGCCGGGATGAGCGGTAGTCCCGTCTTCATAAACGGTCGCCTCGTCGGCGCCGTCTCCTACGCGCTGGGCAACTTCGCGAAGGAGCCTATCGCAGGCATCACGCCCATCGAGGAAATGACCGAGGCCACGGCACGTGGCGCGTTGCGGCCGGCGGCCGCCCGCCGCGCCTTGGCCGATCTTCCCACGACCCGCGAGGCGCTAGCCGCCGCACTGCGTGACACGTTCGATCGGCTCCGGCCGTTTGCCGAGTCTTCCGGTGATCTCCGCGCGTTGGGCGTGCCTGCTCAGGCAGCCTCGCGCTACGGCCTGATGCTGCGCCCCATTGCCACACCCATGACGCTGGGCGGCTTCAGCGGTGAAGCCGAGCGGTTCCTGACCTCGGCGTTCGCCTCCGCTGGCTTCACGCCGCTGACCGGCGTGCCCGCGGATACCACCATGCCAGACGAGCCTGCTGCTCCGCTCGAGCCTGGTGATGCCATTGGCCTCAGCCTGATTCGGGGCGACTTGAGCCTGGGCGCGTCGGGCACGGTCACATACGTCGACGGCGAGCGCATCTACGCGTTTGGCCACCCGTTCTTGAATCTCGGGCCGGTCGAGATCCCGATGACGCGCACCTACGTGCACGCGATCCTTCCCAGTCTCTTGGAGTCGTCGAAAATCGACAGCATGGGCGAGATCATTGGCACGGCCCGCCAGGACCGCGCGACGGCTATCGCGGGTACGCTGGGTGCTGGTCCGCAACTGGTGCCGATGGCGCTGACGCTCGAGAGCGAGCAGGTGCCGACGCGTACATTCCGGTTCCAGCTCGTCAGCGACCAGCTGCTCACACCGCTGCTGACGTTTGCCGCCGTATCGAACACGCTGCAATCCTACGAGCGTGAGTTTGGCGCTGCCACGTTCACGGTGCGCGGAAAAGCGCAGGTGTCGGGCCACGGCGAGATCGAGCTGGACGACATCTTCACGGGCGATGCGTCGTCAACGGGCGCCGCGATGTACGTGGCGGGTCCAGTCAATGCGCTCCTCCGCAATGACGTGGCACCCGTCGAGATTGAACGTGTGACGCTGACGATCACCTCGACAGAGCAGCCACGCACCGCGCGCATCGAACGCATCTGGGTTGACAATCCGCGGCCTCGACCTGGTGAGACGATTCAACTCCACGTCCTGACGCGCTCGTATCGCGGCGAGGAAGGCGCGCGGACCTTGCCCATCCCGATTCCAGAGTATGCCCGCGGCACGTTGTCGCTCGTTGTCGCAGACGCAGAAGCGCTTGCTAGTGTCGATGGGAGCTCCCCGTCGCCACAGCAAGCCGAGAGCATCGATCAGATGATTCGCGTCTTCAACGAGGCACGCCGCAACCACCGTGTCTACGTCCGCCTGTTGAGCCCGTCGCCTGGCGCCGTGGTCAACGGGCGGCAGATGCCTGCGCTGCCTCCTTCGGTCATGGCCGTGCTCAACGGCGAGCGCAACAGCAGCCGCGTCATGTCGCTCCAGCACGCCCCGCTCGGCGCCTGGGAGATCACCACCGACGACGTCGTGAGCGGCCACCGAAAGCTCTCGCTCACCCTCGAGGAACCGTAAGCACTGGTTCGTGGAGCGTGGTTCTTGGTGCTTGGTGCAGCGCCACGACGAGCCAACCCATCAGAACCAAAGACCCAAGAACCCTAGATCTATGAGACGTCCTGCGCATCACCGGCTCCTGCTGCTCGTCCCGCTGCTCTTGGCTACCGTCGTGGCCGCGTCAGAGCCCAAGTTTTGGACTGTCGCCAACCAATCCGGATTCCTCAAGGGCGATGTCGACAACGTCGTCGTCGATAGCGACGGTCGGGTGACCTTGGGCCCCGACAGCACGGTGCTCGCGGAGACGAAGGCCCCATTCATTTGGAACCTGCACGTTGGAGGTAACGGCTCGCTGGTGGCCGGCACTGGCAATGAAGGTAATGTGTTGGAGGTGACAAAAGACGGCAAGCAGGCGGTGCTGTTCGACAGTCAGGAGCTGCAGGTGCACGCGGTCGCGAGTGCGCGCGACGGGACGCTCTTTGTGGGCACGTCACCCGATGGCCAGGTGTACCGCATCAAGGATGAGAAGGACAAGGCACCCTTCTATGACCCGCCGGACAAGTACATCTGGGCGCTAGCTGTCGCTGCCGACGGCACGGTCTACGCCGCGACCGGCGACAAAGGGCGCATCTATCGCATCACGCCAAAGGGCGAGGGCTCACTTTTCTACGACACGAAAACGACGCACGTGACATCGCTGGCTGTTGACGAGCAGGGGCGCGTGCTCGCAGCTACTGCGTCGCCGGGTCGTGTCTATCGCATCGACACGTCACGCAAAGCGTTTGTGCTGCTCGAGTCGCCGTTCAAGCAGGTTCAGGCGATACGCCTCGGACGCGACGGTGTGGTGTACGCCACGGCGATGGATCCCAGCGGCAAGTCGACGTCAACATCTGAGCCCGAACCGAAGGCCGAAACGAGCGCCACGGAACAGCAAGTCCCCGCGGTCACCACCGACATCGTCGTCACGGGCGTAGGCGAGGTGCCGGTGGGCCAGCGCACGGAGCAGGAAAAGCCCGAGCCTACCGCGCCGCCCGCTGCGGCACGGGGCGCCGTCTACCGCATTGGGTCCGACGATGTGTGGTCAACCGTCTGGGAATCCGAGAGCGACCTCCCCTATGACCTGTATGAGGAAGCGAGCGGTACCCTGCTCGTCGCGACCGGCAACGAAGGCAAGATCTACCGTCTCGCGGGCGACCCGGTTCGCACGGCGCTGGTCGCTCGCGCGAGCGCGGAGCAGGTGACGCGCATTGCCAGCACGCGAGACGCGGTCTACTTTGCGACGGCGAACCCAGGCAAGATCCTCCGGATGGCGACGGCGCGCGCGACCGAGG
This sequence comes from Luteitalea sp., assembly GCA_009377495.1. Lineage (GTDB taxonomy): Bacteria > Acidobacteriota > Vicinamibacteria > Vicinamibacterales > Vicinamibacteraceae > WHTT01. Next base: position 59,348 of record WHTZ01000005.1, on the reverse strand, counting down.
GCACGTTCACGTCCGAGGTGCGTGATGCAGAGACGGTCGCACGCTGGGGCACCATCCGGTGGCGCGCCCAGACTCCGGAGCGCACGCGCGTCGAGCTCGCCACGCGAACCGGCAATACGAGCACGGCTGATGCCACGTGGAGCGAATGGTCGTCACCGTACACCAACGCCACTGGCTCGACCATCGAGAGCCCGCCTGCTCGATATATCCAGTGGCGCGCACGCCTCACAGGCTCCGCCTCGGCCAGCCCGGTCCTCACGTCGGTCACGACGACCTATCTGCCGCGCAACCAGCGACCGGAGATCACCTCGCTGACCGTCCATCCGCCCGGGGTGGTCTTCCAACGACCGTTTGCGGTGAACGACACCGAGCTGGCAGGGTTGCCAAGAGAGCCCGCCGGCCAACGTGCGGCGGCCGCCTCGATTGCCGAAACGGATGGCGGCACCAGCGTCCTCGGCCGAAAGTTGTACCACAAGGGGCTGCAAACGTTTGCCTGGGAGGGACGGGACAACGACGACGACCCGTTGCTCTACGAGCTGTACTTTCGGCGAGCGGATGAGCGAAGCTGGACGCCCATCGAACGGCACAAGACTGATACGTTCTTCACGTGGGATACGTCGTCTGTAGCCGACGGTACGTATGTCGCGCGTCTCGTGGTGTCCGACCAGGGCGCGAACCCGCCAGGTGCGGCGCTCACCAGCGAGCGCGAAAGCGTTCCGTTCGAAATCGACAATACACCCCCCACGATCGAGCGCGATCCCAAAGCCTCTGATGATGCACGCACGCTATCGCTCATCGTGCGCGATGGCCACTCACCCATCCAGCGGGTCGAGTACAGTGTCGACGCGCTCACGTGGCGCGAGGCGTTCCCGGCCGACGGCATCGCGGATGGACCGGCCGAGCGCTACACGATTCGTTTCGACACACCCGGCCCGACACGTGTGATCGTGCGGGCGAGTGACACGATGGCCAACATCGCCACCAGTGAGTTCCGCCTCGGATCGTAGCGGTTAGGCAGTCACGCCGGCACGCACCGGCACTAGCAGGATGCAGATGTGCGTGATGAGATCCGCCGGAGCCGGTCGCACATCGGAGCCTCGTGTGATGCCGGCATCTGCCGGGTTGTGGGTTGAGTATCATCCTTGCGGTCGCCTCGGTCTTGACCGCGCGTGCGCCTCAGCGGGGCGATAGGTCGCTGCCGGATTGCCTTGTGAACTCGAGCGTGTACTGCACCGAGTCGGGAAGCCGCGGGCTGGCAATCGTCACCTTCATGGTCATGTCGTCTCCGTTCGCGTCGAGACGAAACACATTGTCCCGCCGGCCTTGCTGATTCGAAGTCACGTGACGCAACGTGCCCTGCGGCATCTCGTCGAGCTCCAGTCGCACTGTCACGTCGTCTTCTTGTATCGGCTCCCCCGAGATCGGCAACGTCTGAGGCGAGTCGTTATCGAGCGTCATGATGAAGAGCTCGTCCTGAGGCTCCAGGTGGATGGTCGCGGGCGGTCTCGTCCTGTCCATCAGTCGTCCCGGCGCGATGCGCCGGATGAGGAAGCTCATCATGTCGGTCACGCGCCGGACCTCCTCCTCCACGAGCTCTTCGGCGTCAGGAGTGCTCCGCCGCCACTCCCCGCCAAATCGTTCCAACCGTTCGATGACGTCGGCCGGCGGTCGCACGTCCTCACCGAGGGGCGGCTCGACCTGAGCGCTCATGACCATCCCCAGGCACAGGAGGATGCCGACTGCCAGCGCCACGACGCGTCTCTGCTCTCGTCTCATCGGTCTGATTATGCACGACCAGCTAGCCGAGCCGTTTCTGGAGCGTGACGATGGGGAAGAGACCCCGACGAGGTCCGCGTCAATTGCGCGTGCGTGAAGCCATGTTCGGGAACGACCTCGTCAACTGGTCGTCGACACGTCCGCTTCCACCGCGTGAAGCGCCGTGCTAGACATCTTCTAAGGCCGAAGTCTTGAGAGATGAAGCAAGTTTTCTGAAGGGCGGCCTTAGAAACTGTCTTAGGCGCGGCCGCCGTCGGCGGCCGCGCATCTAGTAGCGAAGATCCCCCACCGTGGTGCGCCATAGGCTCGGCGGTTTGAGGCGGAGCTTCGCTACGAGCCTGTGGTGTATCAGACCGCGTTGTCTGCCGTCAGGTGGATGTGGTTGGCGCCGGGCTTGTCGATGTTCATCGGCGCGGCAGGTCGTACGGTGGTGCGCGAGAAAAGCCACACGACGCGAACGGCGACGGGTGAGCCGTTATGGCTTGCTGGCTCGAAGCGTGTCTCCGCGAGCTGGACAATCATGAGTCGCGCGACGTCCTCGCTAAAGCTCGCCTTGACCAGCTCCGCATCGGCAAGTCGTCCTTCGCGGGTCACCACGCCCGACAGCGCGAGCTCGAGCTCGCCGGTCTGCGTCGCCGCTGAAACGAGTGCCGCCGGCATGAACGCGCTCGACGACAGCACCTGCGGGAGCATCTCCGCGTCCCGAACCGCCACGGGATTACGATCCGTCCCGGGCGAAACGGCCGCAGACAGGAGCGCCACCAGCACCAGGCAGAGGGCGGCGCTGGTCGTGCCGCTGAGACCGGCCCACACGAGGTGCCAATCCTCGAACAAGCGCCCGACACGCGCCGGCCATGCCATGTCGCGCTCCGCGGAAATCTGACTGACGACACGGACGGACAGGTGGGCCAGATCGACGTCCTGCTCGCGCGTGCGCACCGGCGCCGAGGCTCGCAGCAGCGTGCCAACCGATTCGAGCGCTCCTGCCTGTGCTGCGCATGCGCTGCACGAGGCGAGATGCGCGCGCATTGCCCGCTGCTCGTCAACGGGAGTCTCGCCGTCACGGAATGCCGACAGCCGCGCGCCAACGTCCGCACATGTGAACGCGTTCATGCGACCCTCAGTTCTTCTCGCAACTGCTGGCGTGCACGTGCCAACCGTGACTTGACGGTTCCCACGGCCACGCCGAGCGAGTACGCGATCTCTTCGTAGCTCAGGCCATCGATCTCGCGCAAGACAATCGCGGTCCGCTGATCGAACGGAAGCCGGTCGAGCGCGCCCCACACACACGCCGCCACTTCCTTCCGCTCCACGACCGTCTCCGGATCGTCACTACGTCCCGGATCTGGAACCTCTCCGACGCGACGCAGGTGGTCGTCGAGCGACACCTGCTCACGCTGTTTCCGTCTGCGCCACCAGCGCTGCCGGTTGCGCGCCTGGTTGATCACAATCCGGTAGATCCACGTGCGCAGCGAGGCATGGCCCCGGAACGCATGGAGCGTCCGAAACACCCGTAAGAAGACCTCCTGCGAGAGATCGAGGGCTTCGTTGTGCTCGCCGAGCAGGTGTAACGCCAGTTGATACACCATTCGTTGGTGTGCTTCGACGAGCGCCGTGCAGGCCCGCTCGTCGCCGGTCCGGCATCGGGCGACCAGCTCGGCTTCGGCCTCGCCGACGCTCGCCCAGTCCAAACTGACGGGCTTGACCGACAGCCCCTCGGCCATTCGCTGCTCCATTGCTCCTACAATAGCAGGCGATCGGTATCCTTGTAACCTATTAGACACGGCCCCGTCCAAAAGGTTCCTCCGCGGGGAGTTGGGTGGGGTACAAACCTATGGTTCGCCGCTCTATTTTGACCGCCCTCGTGCTCGGCGTCGGCATCATCAGCGTCCTGGTGGCCACCGCGATGCAACGGGAGCGCCGGTTCCAAAGTCTGGTTGCTCGAGGCACCGACGCGCTCGGCCGCCACGACCCGGGAGCCGCTATCGAGGCGCTCAGCGGAGCCATTGCGCTAAAGCAGGACTCGATGGTCGCCTACCTGCGCCGGGGTGAAGCCTACCTGCTGCGCGCGCCGAACGATGTCCGCTCGGCACTGCGCGACTTCCGCGAAGCCGCTCGCCTCGACCCGACCGCCGTACGTCCTCTGGAGCGCCTCGGCGACATCAATACCAAGCTGGCCCGCTACGAGCGCGCCGCCGAGTACTACAAAACGGGCTTGGGGCTCGACGTCGGCGCCCCGCGGGTGATGTACAAGCTCGCGCTCGTGAAGTACCAAGCAGGGCAAACCCATGAGGCGCTGACGTTGGTACAGCAGGCCCTTGCCCTCGATGCGCGTCTGGCGGAAGCGCATTACTTGCGCGGCTTGTGTCTGGTCGCCCAAAAAAAACGCCGTGAAGCGGTCGCGGCATTCCGCCGGGCACTCGCTCTTAATGCCCGGCTTGTAGACGCACGCACACAACTCGCACTGACCGCACGGCGGCTCGGCCGTGTCCGTGAAGAGGTCGCCCAACTCGAGCAGCTCGCCGAGGAGACACAACGGTCGGAGATCAGCGCGGCGCTCGGTCGTGCGCTCACACGGATGGGGCGTGTCGACGAGGCGATCCAGGTGCTGGACGACGCATCCGCGCGCTTTCCAGACAGCACGGAGCTCATGGCCGCGCTTGGCGGCGCGTGGCTCGCAAAGGCGGAAGTCACGGGCGAGGCGGCCGCACGCACGCTGGCCCTGAGATGGCTTGGACGCGCCGAGCACCAGGAGCGCCGCGTGGGCCGACCAACGAGCGACACCCTCGCCGCACTCGGTCGTGCGTGGCTCGTCGAAGGCAACGCGCGTGCAGCGGTCGACGTGCTTCAGCAGGCCGTCGCCACACCACCAGTCCGTGCGACGGCGTTCGACGACCTCGGAGGGGCTGCGGAGCGACTGGGCCAGTGGTCGCTGGCTCGTACAGCACTGGAACGGGCACACGCGCTCGATCTCACGCGTCGACCGGACGCGTGCGCGGCGCGGGCGGCGCGCCTGGGCGAGGTGTGCCATCGACTCGAAGATCATGAGTCGGCGGCGGCATGGTTCGATGAGGCAAGTCGGCTTCGACCCGAGGACAGCTCGCTCGTTGTGCGCGTTGTCGAGGCACACTGGACAGCCGGCCACCGCGACGAAGCGGTGCGCGCGCTATATGCCGCACTCGCCAAGCAACCGCAGGATGCGGCGCTGCGCCGCCTCGCCGCTCGGCTTGGGAAGGGATAACTCACGAAATCCCGAGCCGTGCCATGAGCTTCTGGAGTCCCTGGCGCGTGAGACCGAGGTCGCGAGCGGCATGCGCGCGGCAATCGGCGCTACGTGCCAGCGCCGCGCGCACGTAGCGCACCTCGAACGCGCGTCGGGCCTCCTCCAGCGTTGCCGAGCGCGCCGCCGTCACCTGCGCCGTCATGGCCTCTGGCAGGGTCCCCGGCCCCACGTGCCCGCGGGCGGGCGCACGGACGGTCAGCGCGGCCAGGACGTTTTGGAGCTCACGAACGTTCCCTGGCCACTCGTACCGCGCGAGCGCAGCGAGCGTTTCGGGCGCGAGCGTCGCCCGACTGTCCACGCGTCGCGTCGCCTCATCCCAGAAGTGCCGCGCGAGCACGGCCACATCTTCGCGCCGCTCGCGCAAGGGCGGTACGACAAGATGGATAACGTCGAGGCGGTACAGCAAGTCGCGACGAAACCGACCCTCGTCGGTGGTGGCCCACAGCAGCCGGTTCGACGCCGCGACAACCCGCACGTCGACGCGACGCGGCAGGGTCTCGCCAACTCGTCGCACTTCCCCTTCTTGAATCGTGCGCAGCAGCTTCGCCTGACCGCGAGGTGACAAATCACCCACCTCGTCCAAGAAGAGCGTGCCCGCATCGGCTTCCTCGAAGAGGCCGGCCCGGTCGCTGAGCGCGCCGGTGAAGGCGCCGCGAGCGTGGCCGAACAGCTCCGCATCCAGCAGCTCATCCGGGAGCGCCGCGCAGTTGATGGGACAGAAGCGCCGCAGCCGCCTCGGGCTCGCGACGTGAATCGCCCTGGCCACCAACTCCTTCCCGCTGCCGCTCTCCCCTTCGATCAGGACCGGGAATGGGGCCGCCGCCGCGCGCCCGACCGCCTGGCGCAGCTCCGCCATGGCTGGGCTCACGCCCAGGAGCCCATACTGCTCGCCCGTCTCACGCACTGGCCGCGAGCCCCTCTGGCGATCCGCCAAGACCCACACAAGCGGCGCGCTCGCGGCAGCCACTGACGCCAGCAGTGCCAGAACCCGGCGACCATCGGGTGTCGTGCCCAGCGTCCAGCAGGCGCCAAGCGCGCCAATGGTGACGCCGCGCGTTCGGATAGGCACCGCTCCGACGAGGCCCGAGGTGGTTTCTGCCAGGCCGTTCGCGGTGACCGTTTCGAGCGTGGTCCTGCACGCCTCGAGAACCGCTCGCCCGGCACGCCCGACGCCAGCCATCGTGCCAAGCCTCGGCTCGGTTCCCACGATGAAGACCGCTGACGCATCGAGCTCGCGACGCAGCGAACGACAAATGGCCTCGAGGCCCGCCGCCTCGTCACTCGCGTCTTGGCACAGGGGTAACACGTCCGTGAGGGCCGCCGTTAGCGTTTGCTCTTGGGATGGTCCCTCGAACAAGGCGTCAAACACGCGACCGACGGCCGCTACCGCGGATGATCGCGACGTTGCCGCGTCTGCACTGGTTCGAATCCCACTCTCTCCGCCAGCTCCCTCGCCTTCGGCTCGGTCGTTGGCGGCTCGAGTCGGTTTCAGGCATCGCGTCGCTCGCTCCGCTCGCGTCGACTTGGCTCGACGAGACTCACCCCACGCGCTTCGACGAGACTCGCTCCTAGCGGCTCGCCGCTGCTCATCGTACGCGATCGCGTGATCAACGCACGCGCCGACCAGCGCCGGCAGGTGCAGGCGCCTCGCCCGGGCTAGTTGCCGCGCCGCGGCCGTCCCTTCGGGTCCCGCGCTCACAGCCTGTGCGACACGCGCGCCGACCACCCGGCACACGAGCGCGGCCAGGGGAAGCGCGGCTGCGCGTGCGGCGGCAATGCTCGCACGCACATGTCCAAGCGCCGCGTCCCGATTGCTCACGCGCGCCTGCAGGACGGCGTGCGCCACGTGCCATTCAACGACGTCTCCAGGAGCGCTGTCGATTCCGGCCGCGCCACGCAACACCCGGCCTGCCTGTGCCACCCGCTGCTGGGCAATAAGCGCCAGCGCTTCGTACACCCGTGCGCGCGTGCGCACCGGTTCACCCGCCGAGCGCACGACACTCGCCAGGTCTTCCACCTGCGCGAAACGCGCCTGCCAGAACGCGCACCGCATCAGCTCGACGCGCGCCAGCGCACGGCGTAGTTCGTCGGCTCGACCAAGCGCGTCAGCCTCTGCCACCCACAACAGGCGCTCTGCCGCGTCGAATTTTCCAGCTTCAATCAGCACCGCGCCCATGGCGCGAGTCGCGTCGTTGGCCTGGTCCGGACGGTGCTCCGCGGCCAAGAGGTCAGCCGCCTCACGAAGGCAGGCGGCGGCCCGCTCGACGTGGCCCTGCCGGGCCAACGCTTTGCCAAGTGCCATCGCGGCCGCTCCAGCCTCGATGCGCGCACCGCGCCGGCGGAGCGTGCCGAGTGCGACGCGTAACAGGGCGACGGCCTGTGCGCGGCGACCGCGCGCAGAGAGTGCGTGCGCCCGCTCCACGTCTGCCCGGGCGCGCGCAAGCGCACGATCCCCTGCGTTACGCTCCGTCGAAGCACCTCCCGTGAGCTCCGTCGAGGCGCCCGTTGTGGGGGTCGTCGAACCGCCTGCGGTGAGCGCAGTCGAACCGCGTGCTACGAGGTGCACTCCAGCGCGTGCAGTGAGCTGGGTCGGCTGTGGGGCTTGCGCCACGACGTAAGCCTGGGGCTCCTCGGCGACCATGAGCGTGTCGCGCGGTGCTGAGACATGTGGTGGCTCGATTCGTCTCCCACACCAATAGCCCGCGACATGCAAGTTGTCCACGAAGAGACCGGGGACGCCGGCTGCCTCGTGCGCTGCGCGCTCCACCGCCGACCAAACGTCTGGTGCTGCCTTCGGTGTCGGAAGCGCCACGGCACCGACGAGCTCGCGACCGCACCAGCCGGCCAGGCGAACCCTGCGCTGCTGCGGCGAGCCGCGCCAGACGCCTACCACCAGTGCCACGGCGCGACCGGCGCGTGTCCACCGTGCGACGAGCGGCCCTGGAAACGCGAGCGAGGTCGAGGCGCCTGCGCCGAGCGGAGTCGAGGCGTCCATGATGAGAACCAGCGTGCGCCCTCGAAGGTCTGGAAGCGTCTCGACAAGCGGCGCCGTGGCGGGACACACGGGCACAAAGCCTCGTCGTCTTGCCTCGGATGCGAGCAGCCCGAGCAGCGTCGTCAGACCGCCACGGCGTGGCGCCTCGAGCGCAACCGTGCAGAGATTGCGATCGGACCAGGCATCCAGCGTCTCGGCCAATCCCTCGAGGAGCGGATCGATCTGGAGATGCACGCCTACGCAGAGTGGACCCATGGAAACGCCGTCGCCCGCGGTGAGCGTAGTCGAAACACCCGCAACGCCCGAGAGCGCAGCCGCTTCCGCGTCTCGTGGATTCCCCGCCTCCTCCAATGTGAGACCCGTGGTCTCGTCCGGCAATAGGGCGGGTCGACCGTTCCACATGCGAATCCGCGCCCAGTCGACCGCGCCGGCCGCGAGACTCAACGCGTGGAGCACGCCGCACGCGCTTGCGAGCGCGTGCCGACCGCCTGCGTGCGGCTGTGCGACTGCCGGGACACTCGCCGCGTAAAATTCGAGCCACGAGGCTCGATCGCCATCACCGCACTCCGCACAATCGATGAGGGGCACAATGTGGGGATGCCGCAGTCGCACGAGCCGGGCGCACCGATCGCGCCACGCTCCCCGTCTCGCCGCGACGACCGGCCGGGCGCATAGTGTCACCCACCTCCCTGTCGCGAGATCCAAGGCCTCGGCTCCTGATGCACGGACGAAGCGATCGGCAACGAGTTGCCGCATACCGCGCCTGTTGCAAGAATGCATCCCACTGAGGCCGTTCGCAGGTGAGGCCGATTGGCGGGACTTTTCGGCCTGCGTTCCAGCGCCACGCGCGGAGATGTCGCAAAAACTTCGTGTACAATTCCTTCGTGATGCTGCGATTTCTCACCGCTGGTGAATCGCATGGACCGGCACTCGTAATGATCATCGAGGGCTTACCGGCCGGCTTACGCGTGGATCCCGAGGGAATCACGCGCGACCTGCAACGCCGGCAGGGCGGGTATGGCCGCGGACGACGGATGGCCATCGAACGTGATCAAGCAGAGATCCTGTCAGGCATCCGGAAGGGCGAAACGCTCGGCAGTCCCGTGGCGCTCGTCATTCGAAATCGAGACTGGCCGAACTGGCAAGTCACGATGCACGCGGCGGCGGAACCGCCACCCGGCGCCACCGGCGCCCGGCGCCCACCTGTGACACGCCCGCGTCCCGGTCACGCGGATCTCGCGGCCGCGCTCAAGTACGACCGCAGTGACATGCGCGATGTGCTCGAGCGCGCAAGCGCACGCGAAACGGCCGCACGCGTGGCCGTGGCTGCTCTCGCCAGACAACTCCTTGCACACTTCGACATCCATGTGGCAAGCCACGTCTTCGCGATTGGCGACGTGGGGCTCGCCGACCCCCTCCCTACGGCGTTCGACCAGATTGCCGCGATACCGGATGAGTCTCCGTTGCGGTGCGTCGACGAGTCGCTCGAAGCAGAGATGATGGCCGCCATTGACCGCGCGCGCGAGGCGGGTGACACGCTTGGCGGTCGGTTCGAGGTCATTGCGCGCGGCGTGCCGCCGGGCCTCGGCAGCCACGTGCAGTGGGATCGCAAGCTGGACGGCCGCCTGGCGCAGGCGGTGATGTCGATCCCTGCCATTAAAGCCGTTGGCATCGGCCTTGGTGCCACGGCCGCCGCTCGGCCGGGATCGGAGGTGCACGACGAGATTGTGTTGCCCAGCGCCGAGCGGCTGGCCCACGGAGGTCTGGGTGTGGCGCGTTCGACCAACCGCGCCGGCGGTCTCGAAGGTGGCGTCACGAACGGAGAAGACCTCCGGGTCACCGCCCATATGAAACCCATCTCGACCTTGATGAAACCGCTGCAATCCGTCGATCTTGCGACCATGAGAGAGTCGCCCGCCACCGTCGAGCGAAGCGACGTGTGCGCCGTACCCGCCGCCGCGTGCGTCGGCGAAGCCATGGTCTCGCTGGTGCTGGCGGATGCGTTTCTCGAGAAGTTTGGGGGCGACTCGATTGCCGAGATTGAACGGCATTACGCCGCCGAGCGTGGGCGCATTCGCGAGCGGTTCTTGGCGCCCACTGAAGTGATCAAGTAGCTATTGAACAAAACTGCGTACCGGACCCTCTGAGCGCATGATTCGCCTCCTCTGTTCAGCATGAAACAGCTGATCCTGCGCCACGGCGCCTCGGTGCTTCGCACGCAAGCGGAGCTCGTCACGACCTTCAACGGCGAGCTGCACACACTGATCGACAACATGATCGAGACGGTCCACGCCGCGCCCGGTGTTGGCCTCGCGGCGCCACAAATAGGCATACCGTTGCGGCTGCTGGTCATCGACCTGTCGATCGGTCGCAACCCTCACGAGATTCTCGTCCTCGCGAATCCAGAGGTTGTGGTGCGAGAAGGTGTTCAGCGCCAGCGTGAGGGATGTTTGAGCCTGCCGGGCTTCGACGCGCTCGTCCCACGCCCGCGGCGGATTGTCGTCCGGGGCCTCGACCGGCAAGGAGAGCCTTGCACGATCGAAGGCACGAACCTGCTCGCCCGCGTCTTGGAGCACGAGCTCGATCACCTGGACGGAACGCTGTACCTTGACCGGCTCCGGCCGCTCCGACGCTGGTCCATCATGTGGCGCGTCAGACGCCTGCAGCGCAAGGGACGATGGTAGGGAATGAGGTGCGACTGCGCGTGATTTTCTTCGGAACGCCGACCTTTGCGGTGCCCACGCTGGAGGGGTTGTGGCAGTCGCGCCATGCTGTCGTGGGGGTCGTCACTCAGCCAGATCGGCCGCGGGGCCGGGGCCAGCATGTGCAGCCCTCGGCCGTGAAAGCCGCGGCCCTTGCGCACGATCTGGCGGTCTGGCAGCCCGGCACATTGAAGGACGAAGCGTTTCTGGCCATGATCCGCTCAGCCGCACCGGACCTCGGGGTTGTCGCGGCTTACGGCAAGCTTCTGCCGGACGTCCTGCTCGCCATCCCGCGCCTGGGCTTGATTAACGTCCACGCGTCGTTGCTGCCTCGGTACCGCGGCGCGTCGCCCATTCAACGGGCGGTGCTTGCCGGTGATGCCGAAACCGGCGTCAGCATCATGCGCGTCGTTGCGGCCCTCGACGCGGGCGCTGTCCTCGCGCAACGCCGCCACCCCATCGGGCCTGATGACACCAGTGGCGATGTGGAGCGTGCGCTGGCCACGCTCGGGGCCTCACTCCTCTGCGAGATGGTGGATCGTCTTGCGGCGGGGCCCGTCCAAGAAGTCCCACAGCAGGACGCGCACGCGACCTACGCCCCGCGCTTGCGCAAGGAGGAGGGCCTGGTCGACTGGAGCCACGCGGCGTCGACGCTTCACAATCACGTCCGCGCGATGCAGCCGTGGCCCGGCGCTAGCACCTTTTTGGACGGCGAGCGGCTCGTGATCCGGCGGACACGGGTCGACCTGCCCACCACGGCGCCCCCTGGGACGATCATCGAGGCGGATCACGATGTGCTGCGCGTTGCGACAGGCGACAACTCTTCGCTGCGAGTCCTCGAGCTGCAACCATCAGGCCGCCGGGCGATGACGGTGCGCGACTTCCTCGCCGGCCGGCGACTGGCGGCAGGTGCTCGATTCACTGGCCCGAGCTGATGACTGCTCCCGCGCGCTTAGCGGCGTGGCGCGCCCTGCGCCTCGTCCACGAACGAGGGACGGATCTTCCGATCGCCCTTGGGCGGACACGCGATGGCCTCCCTGACGCGCGTGATCGCGCGCTCGCGACCGAGATCGCCTTGGGCGTTCTCCGCTGGCGGGCCGCGCTCGACTACCTCATCGCGCGCGCCGGAAAGCGCTCCGTTGGCGCTATTGATCCCAGCGTGCTCGACGTGCTGCGCATTGGCGTGTACCAACTCCGTCACTTGACGCGTGTTCCCGCAGCCGTGGTGGTCGATGAAGCAGTCGACATGGCGAAGCGCGCTCGGCACCCACGTGCCGCCGGCTTCGTCAACGCACTCTTGCGCAAGATCGCCGCCACCGACGAGGCTGGCCTGCCGCCAGCGCCGTCACCGGAGCCACCAGCCAGCGCTGGTCGGGCAGGGCCGTGGCGGCGCCGCGCCCGCGAGCACTTGAGCATTGCACTATCGCATCCCACATGGCTCGTGGAGCGTTGGCTCGATCGGTACGGGTTCGAAGACGCGGCGAAGATCGCCCGCTTCAACAACGGCAGTGCTCCAGTCACGTTGCGAGCGAACCTTCTTCGGACAACAGCCCCGGCCCTGGCCGACGCTCTCCTGACCAACGGCGTGCGGACACAGCCGGGACGCTACGCACCGGATGCGCTGATTGTGAGCGCTGGGCAACCGCTCACAACGCCGCTCTTCAGGGAGGGCGCCTGTTTCGTGCAGGACGAAGCGTCGCAGGTGATCGGCACACTCGCGGCGGCTGCGTGCCGAGCGCCGGTGCTGGATGCGTGCGCGGCGCCAGGTGGTAAGACACTGGCGCTCGCCGCGGCGCTGGGCACCGTGGCGGCTTCCGGGCCGCGTATCGTCGCTGCCGACAGCAGGCGAGCCCGCATGCGCCTGCTCCGCGATACGCTCGACCGCGCAGGCGCTGCAGCGGTCACGCTCGTGCAGCTCGACCTCGCCTGCGGCCTTCCCTTTCGCGAGGCCTTCCAGAGCGTTTTGGTGGACGCTCCCTGCTCAGGCTTGGGCACGCTTCGCCGCGATCCCGACATCCGATGGAAGCGGACCCCGGATGACCTCACGCGTTTTGCATCGGTTCAGCGTGCGATGCTGCGAGAGGCCGCGGAAGCGGTGCGCCCGGGCGGCCGGCTCGTATACGCGACCTGCTCGGGCGAGCCAGAGGAAAACGACGAGGTGGTGAGAGGCTTTCTCGGTGAGCGCGGGGGGTTCGCGCTGATCGACGCGCGCACGCTCTCGATGCCAGACTCGGTCGGTGCGCTGGTAGACGCTCGAGGATTCCTACGGACATTGCCCCATGTGCACGGCCTCGAGGCGTTTTTCGCCGCCGTCATCCTGAGGAAGGGATAGAGACAGGTGCGAAGGCAAGGTGCGAGGGGCCAGGCGCGAGGTCCAAGGGCTGTCTCATGGGACAGGGAGCAGTGCCCAAGGGATGAGCGCGGGTCGAAGCTGCTTCGCGCGCAATCCGTCTGCGCGTAGGCGCAAATCAGTTCCTCCCAGCCCTGGTCCCTTGAGACCTTCTCCCTAGAGCCTAAGACAGCCCTTAGACCTCGCACCTGGCCCCTCGCACCTGTCTTACCCTTTACCCCTCTCCCCTTTACCCCTATCCTTCCCCATGCGCCTGCAGGCAAAACTGATCGGACCAGCGGCCGCGGTGTTGGCCCTCCTCCTCCTCCTCCTTCTCCCGCGTGCGACAGCCGCGCAGGCCACGACCGGAACGATCGAAGGACAAGCCAAAGATGCCCAGGGCGCCGTGCTGCCGGGTGTCTCGATGACGGCCACCAACGTTGAAACCGGCGCGACGTTCCATGCCGTCACGACCGAGAGCGGCCTCTACCGACTCACCTACCTGCCGCTGGGTCGCTATGACGTGCGTGCCGAGCTGTCAGGTTTCCGCACGGCGGTCACCGAAGGCGTCCGCGTCGGCTTGAACGAGACGGCGGTCGTCACGGTCACGTTGCAGGTTGCCGCGGTCGAGCAGGAGGTTACGGTGCTCGCCCAAGTGCCGATCGTTCAAACCACCAAGTCCGAGATCCGACGGACCTACGACGAAAGGGCGCTCCTCGACCGCCCTGTCACCACCCAAGTGTCCGGCTTCGCCGGCCGGAGCGTTTACAATTTCGCCACTCTCTCCCCCGGCGTGACCACCCCCGTTCGCTTCGACCGCGCGTTTCTTGGTTCCGGCGGCAGCAACGTCATCGCGAATGGAACGACGGCCCGCTCCAGTAACTTCGAGCTGGACGGCATCTCGAATGTCGATCCCGAGGATAACGACTATCGTGTGGCCGTGAGCGTCGAGGGCGTCAAGGAGTTCGAGGTCATCACCAGTAACTACAATGCCGAGTTCGGACGCGCCGGTGGGGCGCAGGCACGCGCCGTGAGCAAATCGGGGTCGAACGCGTTTCACGGCAGCGCGTATGAGTTCTACTTCGACAACGCCGCCTTCAACTGGCCGGGAAATCCGCTGCAATCGCAGCGCTGCTCAGAAGCCGAGCGTCAGCAGAACCCCACGCGGTGCTACGCCGAGTTCACGTTGAACATGTTCGGCGCCACGGCCGGCGGGCCGATCACGCGCGACAAGATCTTCTTCTTTGGGCTGTTCGAGAACAACGTCCGTCGCGGCGAGAACTTTGCTTCTGGTCTGGTCCCTCTACGCACGGAGCGGACACCCGACACGGGCTCGGTGGAGGGTGACCGCATCATCAGCGAGTGGTTGACGCTGTACCCGCAACCCAACCGCACGGACGTCAATATTCGGCGGCACGAGACGAACGTACCATTCGACTACGACACGCCAAACCCGTTCCTGCGCGTCGATTTCAACCTGACCAACGCGTCGAAGCTCATGACGCGCTACGACCTTCGCAACCAGGACTTCAAGATCACACGGGTGTTCCCGAGCAACGGTGGCGATATCGTCGATCGCGCGCACACCGGCGGCGTCGCGCTGACCCACACGTTCTCTCCCACGCTGGTGGGCGAGTTCCGGGGCGGCTATGCGTATCGCCGTGTCGATCTCCCCACCGAGCGCGGCTTCGAGGCCATGCCGACCGTCGTTGTGACCGGCCTGGGCACCCTCGGGTCGACGTCGACGCAATTTCCGATCTTCCGAAAGCTGTACGACTATCAGGGCAACGGATCGCTCACCTGGACGAAAGGGCGTCATGCGGTGAAAGCAGGCTACGATCTGCACCGCACGTTCAACAACGGTATTCAGAGCGACAACGTCCGCGGTCTGATCACCTTCGGCAACGGCTACGGCCGGAGTGGCATCGAGAACTTTCTGGCGGGTACACCGACGCAGTACGTCGCGACGATCGGCGACGTCGAGCGTAATTTTCGCTATTGGGACGTCGCCTTCTACGTGCAAGACGACTGGCGCATCCGCGACAACGTGACCTTGAACCTTGGGCTTCGCAACGAATCGGTGACGGATTGGAGCGAGCAGGACGGCAAGACCGATTTCGGCTACTCCGCGTCTCTTCTCAACCTTGCCCCGCGCGTGGGCATCGCATGGGATGTGACCGGAGACAGCCGCTGGGTCGTGCGCGGAGCGTACGGACTCTCGTACGACCGGGTGAATTTCTTCTTCCTGCGCTCGTTGCAGTTCCAGCCGCCCGTCACCCGCACGGTCACCGTGCTGCCATCATCTGAGGACGAGCCACTGCGCATCGAGACCCTCTCACCCTCTTCTGGAACGGTTGCCTCGAGCCCGCTGACCGTGTTCGATGTCGATCCGGCGTTCGAGCTCGGCAAGGTCCACACGTGGAACGTCACCGTCGAGCGGCCGATCACGCGCACCACCTCCGTACGACTCTCCTACGTCGGCTCCGCGACGCGCGGGCTCCCCGCAACCCTCATTCTCAACCGCGCGGAGCCGACGCCGGATGCGACGTTCTTCGATCGCCAGGAGCGACGGCCCGACCCGACGATCGGCAATCTCCAGCGCCTGGCCAACGCATCCGACGGTAACTATCGCGCACTACAAGTCAGCGTCGATCGGCGCATGGCGTCGGGCTTTCAATACCAGTTCTCCTACACGTATTCCCGTGCGCGCGACCTCGCGTCGGACGTCGGCTTCGGCAGTGGCGACATGTGGATATCAATGACCCACGATGCCGATCTCCTCTTCGCGCAGACGGGCGACAACTCGGCGCGTAAAGCGGACCTCTATGGCCCGTCGCGCTACGACCAGCCGCACGTATGGAGCTTCAACTTCAGCTATGAGTTGCCGTGGAAGGATCAGCGCGGCCTCGTCGGCGCGCTCGCCAATCACTGGCAGGTCGGCGGCACCGCCTACTATCGTGACGGCTATCCCATCAACGTGACGTGCGGTGAGAATTCGAGTGACTGCAACATCGACGGCTTCGCCCAGGACCGCCCCAACGTCCTCGACGCGAGTGTCGTCGGGCGGCAATTCCAAGACAAGCCGCGCAACGAAGCGGACACCCAGGTGCAGCACATTCTGCCCACAGCGTTCGATCAAGCTATCGCACCTGGCGCACGCGGGACGCTGCCGCGGAATCAGTTCCGCACGGACGACATCGCCACGTTCGACATGGCGCTGATTCGGCATATCCCGGTCGTCCGAGATCAGCGAATCCAGCTCCGCTTCGAGGTCTACAACCTTTTCAACAATACGTTCGCTGGCGCGCCCAATCTGAGCTTGGCCACGCCAGACGACTTCGGAAAGATCGCGTCCGTCAGCGGCAACCGCAGCATCCAGATCGCCGCGAAATACTACTGGTAAGCGAAGCCGAGGCGTCCGGCCAGGAGGTGAGCTGTGAGTGAGCGTACAGGACCGTTGCGATCACCTCGCCGTCTGATGATTGTCGAGATGACCGTCGTCGTCCTCCTCGTGGCCGCACCCGCGGCGGCGCAGCTCCTGTACGGCAGCATCGTTGGCGTCGTCGTAGACACGCAAGGAGCCGTCGTTCCTGGCGCCAGCGTGACGATTGTCAACACGGAGACCAACCTCACGCGCGAGACAATACACCCAAGTTCGCCAATCCAGAGGTTACCTGCAGAGCGGGGATTTCATGCGCATCTTCGAGCTGTACAACGCGTATGCCGAGTGACAAGTCCGCCTCGCACTGCGGTACAGCTTCTAGGTAGGGCCGCCTCGCCGAGGCGGCCGTGACACGGCGCGCTCGGCGAGCGCGCCCTACCATCGTGCTAGGTAATCCGCAGCAACTTGTAGTAAATTCAAGAGTTTGATGGCGCTCTCGACACGCGTCTGGGGTGCGGGCCGCTTTATCCTGCTGGGTGCCGGCCTCCTTGCCGCCTATGTGGTCTCGTTTGGTATAGCGATGCGCCTGGCGGTCCGCTCCCGCGACGTGGCCGTGCCGGACGTCGTCGGCCGTACGGTCAACGCGGCCAGTCGTTCCCTCGGTGAGATCGGCTTGCCACTCAAGGTCGAGGAGACGCCGCGCCGCGACCCCAACTTTCCTGCTGGCGTCATCGTGGCGCAGGAGCCCACGGCGGGCACGGCGACGCGCCCTCCCCGGAGCGTGCGCGTGTGGGTGAGTGCCGGTGGCCGCGCACAGGCCCTGCCCTCGCTCATCGGCGCGCCGGAGCGCACGGCCGCGTTGCGTGTCGAGGGTGAGGGCCTGAAGCTGCTCTCGGTTGCGGAGGTGAGAACGGCCGATTATCCCGTCGGGAGTGTGATTGCACAGGCTCCGGGTCCGGGTCAGCGCAGTGATGCGGTGGCGTTGCTCGTGAATCAAGGAGAGCACGGGCGCTCGTACGTGATGCCGGATCTCATTGGAACCGTCGCCTCGAGCGCCGCGGAGGCGTTGCGCGCGCGCGGCTTTCGTGTCGCCGTGGTGAGCAGCTATCAGTACCCGGGCATTCCAACCGGCATCGTGTTGCGCCAGGCGCCGCAAGGCGGCTACCAGATTGCGCCTGGCGATGCGATCTCCCTGGAGGTCAGTCAGTGAGCGTGCGGATTGCCGCATCCATTCTAGCGGCCGACTTTGCGGCGCTCGGTGAGGCGATCCGCGCTGCGGAGGAGGGGGGCGCCGACTGGATACACGTCGACGTGATGGATGGACACTTCGTGCCGAATATCACGATGGGCCCGCCCGTGGTCGCCGCCGTCAAGCGCGTCGCGCACGTGCCCTTGGATGTGCACCTCATGATCACGGATCCCGACCGCTATCTCGAGGCGTTTGCCGACGCGGGGGCGAGTCATCTCATCGTGCACGCAGAGGCGACGCCACACCTGCACCGCACGATCCACCGCATCCAGGAGCTCGGCCTTCGTGCGGGCGCCGCTCTCAACCCATCGACTCCGGTCGTGGCCCTCGAGGAAATCGTTGCGGAGCTGGACATCGTGCTGCTCATGTCTGTGAACCCAGGATTCGGTGGACAGGCCTTCATCGCGCGCAGCCCGTCCAAAGTACGCGCGGTACGCCATCTCCTCGAGCAGACCGGTAGCCGCGCGCTCGTGTCGATTGACGGTGGCATCGATATGGGCAATGCCGCCATGGTCGTCGAGGCTGGCGCCGACGTGCTCGTGGCCGGCACGACGATCTTCGGCGCGCGCGATACGCGCGAGGCGACCGTGGCACTCCGCCGAGCGGCGACGCCCGGTCTCGCTTCGGTCGAGGGCGAGACTCCGTTGACCGGCGGCGCCCATGGTTGAGGCGTCTACCACCGTCCGCGTCCGGTACGCGGAGACCGACAGGATGGGTGTCGTGTACTACGCCAATTACTTCGTCTGGTTCGAAGTGGGTCGCTGCGAGCTGCTTCGTACGCTCGGGTGGACGTATCGCGACATGGAGGACAACGGCGTGTCGCTGCCGGTGGTCGAGGCGAGCTGTGCCTATCTCAAACCCAGCTTCTATGATGACGAGTTGGAGGTGCGCACGGTGGGCCGCTTGCTCTCGCGCGTGCGGATTGGCTTCGATTACCAGGTGGTGCGCGCCGGGGACGGGACCCTGACCGCCACCGGGCGAACGCTGCACGCGACGCTGAACCGTAACCGTCGGCCCTGCCGGCTGCCCGAGGCCATCCGCAAGGCGCTCACATGAAAGCCTTGGTGACCGGGGCGGCCGGCTTCATTGGATCCCACGTCTGTGAGCGACTCCTGGCTCAGGGGGCAGAGGTCGTTGCACTCGATGCCTTTACCGACTACTATGCCCGGCCACTCAAGGAGGCCAACCTCGCGGCCTGTCAGACACATCCGCATTTCCAGTTGATGGACGGCCGGATTCAAGACATCGATCTCGCGTCGTTGCTGGACGGCGTGACGCACGTCTTCCACTTGGCGGCACAGCCCGGGGTCCGCAAGAGCTGGGGTCGCGACTTCGGCGTCTATATTGGGGATAACATCGACGCGACGCAGTGCTTGCTGGAAGCGTGCAGGCCGGCACGCATCGAGCGTATCGTGTACGCGTCGACGTCTTCGGTGTACGGCGATGAGGCATCGATTCCCATGCGAGAGGAGGCGCGCCTCCAACCGATCTCGCCCTACGGCGTCAGCAAGCTCGCTGCCGAGCACCTGTGCCACCTGTATTACGTGGCGTATGGCGTGCCCACGGTGTCGCTGCGCTATTTCACCGTCTACGGGCCGCGGCAACGACCAGACATGGCCTTTCACCGGTTTTTCAAGGCTGCCCTCGACGGGCGTCCCATCACGCTCTACGGGGATGGTGAACAAACGCGCGACTTCACGTTTGTCGGCGACGCGGTCACGGCGACGGTCGCGGCGGCAAGCCAAGGGGGCGCGGGACGCGTCTACAACGTCGGTGGGGGCTCTCGGGTGGCGGTGAACCACGTTCTCGCGCTCATTGAGCGTATTGTTGGCAAACCCTTGCAGATAGAACGGCTTCCGGCACAGAAAGGCGACATGCGTGATACCTATGCTGACACGTCGCGTGCGCGCCAGGAGCTCGGCTTCGCGCCCGAGACGACCCTGGAAGACGGACTTCACGCAGAGTATCAATGGCTCAGCACGATTTCTCCATCACTTGCACGACCTTCAACCGGCTGAGGCGAAGGCCTGAGCCTGTCGCTCCCTTTCGACGAGCTCGAGGCGACCGCGGGGCGACTCTGACACCGACAGCACGGGCTCGTCGCAGCCAGACGTTCGTGTGGCTGCTCGCCGCACTGCTCCTGGTCGGTGCGGCGGCCTGCGGCCCGACGCCAGGCCGGGTGCCCGAGGGCGTGGCACAGCCGGACAAGTACTTGTTCGAGCACGGCACGAAGGCGCTCAACGACAGGAAGTGGCTAACGGCGCGTGAATATTTTCGGCAACTGGTCGACGCGTACCCGCAGAGCCCAGCCCGCCCGGATGCGCTACTCGGTATCGGCGACACGTACCTCGGCGAGGGATCGCCCGAGGGTTATATCAACGCGCAACAGGAATTCAGCCAGTTCCTCTCCTACTACCCCACGCACGTGCGCGGCGATTACGCGCAATACAAGCTGGCGCTGACGCATTACTACCAGATGCGCAAGCCGGAGCGCGATCAAAGCGAAACGAGGCTGGCGGTCGAGGCGTTCGAGCGATTCTTCAAGACGTATCCGAACAGCAAGCTCACGCCGGAGGTTCAGGAGAAGTACCGCGAGGCGCGGGACCGACTCAGCGAATCCATTTACGAGGTTGGCTTCTTCTACTTCCGGCAGCAATGGTATCCGGCCTCCATCGCGCGGTTCCGTGAGGTGCTCGAGGATGACCCCCAGTACACGTATCGTGATGCGGTCTACTATCATCTGGCCCAGTCACTGGTTCAGGTCAAACGTCAGGCCGAAGCGCTGCCGTACCTGGACAGACTCCAGAAGGAATTCGAGCAAAGCGAGTACTTGGGTCGAGCCAAGGAGCTGGCGGCCCAGTTGAAATCATCGTTGGATGCGAAGCTCAAAGAGAGTGAGGGAATGACCCGGTGACACGGTGACCCGGTGTCACCCTTTCACCGTGTCACTGGTTACTCCCTCGCCGGGTTGCCGCGTCACCTCTGTCCCGGGCATCCCGCGGGCGAAGGCGACGTAGTAGTCGAACGCGGACCAAATCGCGAGGGCGAGCACTCCCCATAGCGCCACGATGCCGAGGATCGCGAGCGTGCCGAGATGGTCTGGCCCGAGGATGAGCAAGAAGATGGCGACAACCTGCGTGGTCATCTTCAGCTTGCCGAGTGGCGAGGCTGGCATGCTGTGGCCTCGCGTCTGGGCCACACTCCGGAGACCGGTGACGACGAGCTCGCGGCCGATGATCACGGCCACGATCCACGCTGGTGCGTGGCCCATCTGGACGAGCGAGACGAGCGCCGCCGTAATGAGCAGCTTGTCGGCCAGCGGGTCGAGCCATTGCCCCAACGTGGTGACTTGTTGCCGGCGTCGCGCCAGGTATCCGTCCAGCCAGTCGGTCAGCGACGCGACGAGAAAGATCGCGGCGGCGACGTACTCCTTGGGCAGGCCGACAATCGCGCGTCCCTCGAACTTCGTCAGCAGCACCACGACCAGCAGCGGTACTAGAAAGATGCGCGCCAACGAGAGGGCATTCGGCAGGTTCATGCGCTGCTGATCATTGTAAAGGGAAACGAGATCGGGAGTCGCTTCCGAAGAAAACGGGAAGAGACCTACCAGCCAAGGATGGGCACTGGTATCCTAGTGCGTGTCGCAGGGCCGAACCGGTGTTGTCTGCAGACGGACACCGCGTTCGAGTGGTGAGCCGATGAAACGCCGGGACTTCCTGCCGCTGCTGGTCGGGCCCTTGGTGGCCCCGTGGCCTTCGCGCGAGGTCCGCTGTTCCGATCGGGTATGGGACCTGGTCGTCTACGGCGGCACGGCCGGTGGTATCGTCGCTGCCATCTCCGCCGCGCGCGAGGGGGCGTCGGTCACCGTGCTGGAGCCGACGGATCACGTCGGCGGCATGGTGACCGGCGGACTGGGGTGGACCGACATCGGCATCGGCGCGACGATCGGCGGCATGGCCGCGGAGTTCTACCGGCGTGTCTTCAAGCACTACGAAGATCCGGCGGCGTGGAAATTCGAGAGCCGCGAGCAGTTCCTCGACTCGCCCCCCACCAGGGCGCGCCACATCAGCGGCGATAAGTGGTGGCACCACGAGCCCTCGGTCGCATCCGCCATCTTCCAGCGGATGCTGCAGGAGGCGGGGGTGACACTGCTCACGGCTCACCGCCTCGCCGCCGTCGAGAAGCGCGGGCCGCGCATCATCGCGATCCGCTGTGCGAACGACACCGTCTTCGCCGCTCGCGTCTTCATCGATGCCACCTACGAGGGCGACCTGATGGCGATGGCGGGCGTGTCTTACCGCGTCGGGCGAGAGAGTCGAGACGAGTACGGCGAGCCGCTGGCAGGCGTGGTTCCGGTCGAGAAGTCGACGCGCAAGCAGTGGGACGTCGACATCAGCCCGTATGACGAGCGGGGCAAGCTGATGTTCGGCGTGCAGACAGTGCCGCGCGGTGCCGCCGGGGCCGGCGACCGCAAGGTCCAAGCGTACAACTTCCGCATCTGTCTCACCGACCACGCCCCTAACCGTCTGCCGATCGATCGGCCGGCCAACTACGACGCATCCTGCTACGACCTGCTAGCCCGCTACATCGCGGCCAAGCCGACGATCACCCTCCGCAAGGGACTGCTGAAGATCGACCGGCTGCCCAATCGCAAGACCGACATCAACGACGGCGGGCCGTTCTCGACGGATTTCCTGGGCGAGAGCTGGGATTATCCCGAGGCCGACGGCGCGACGCGCCGCCGCATTATCGAGCGCCACCTGGACTACACGCAGGGGTTGCTCTACTTCATTGGCCATGACACGCGGGTGCCGCCGCCTGTGCGCGACGAGACGCGCCAGTGGGGTTACCCGCGCGACGAGTACCTCAGCACCGGCCACTTCTCGCCGCAGCTTTACATCCGCGAAGCTCGCCGCATGGTTGGCGCCCACGTGATGAGCAGCCACGATATCGACAGGAGAAAGACCAAGCACGACGTCATTGGCCTGGCCTCCTACGGGCCCGATAGCCACCTTGTCACCCGGATCGTCGACGAGCGCGGCTTCGTCCGAAACGAGGGCAACCCCAACGATTTCACCGGCGGCCATCGCGCGTACGAGGTCCCCTACCGGAGCATCACCCCGCGCGCTGCGCAGTGCGACAACCTGCTGGTGACCTTCTGCGTCTCCGCCTCGCACATGGCCTTCGCTTCCATCCGCATGGAGCCGGTATTCATGATCCTCAGCGAGAGCGCCGGCGTCGCCGCCATCGAGGCCGCACGGTCCGATGTCTCGGTGCAGCGTGTGAGCTATGCGGCCCTGCGCTCCAAGCTCCTCGAGCGCGGGCAGCTGCTGAAGGTCGCGACGACAGACCCCAATTCCCGTTGAGCGTCCGTTCGACGATGGGCTGGGCTGTCCCCGTTTTCTTTCGACTCCCGATCTCCCTTCTCGCGCTATGATGTCAGGTTGATATGAGGGCGATCCTGCTGGCGGGCGGCAAGGGCACGCGCTTGCGCCCGCTCACACTTCATACACCAAAGCCTATCGTGCCGATCTTCAATCGGCCGTTCCTCACGTATCAGCTCGATTGCGTGCGACAGGTGCCGGAGATCACCGAGGTGGTGCTCAGCCTGAACTACCAGCCGCGCCGCATCGAGCACATCTTTGGCGATGGCGCGGCGCACGGCCTCCACATCCGCTACGCGGTGGAGCCGTCGCCGCTCGGTACGGGGGGCGCCATCAGGTTCGCGGCGCAGCACGCCACCGATACGGTGGTCGTGTTCAATGGGGACGTGCTCACGGCGATCGACCTCGCCGCCGTGATCCGCCTCCACCGGGAGCGGCGAGCGAAGGCGACCATCGTGTTGACGCCGGTTGAAAATCCCGCAGCCTACGGCCTCGTCGAAGCCAGCGCGGACGGCGACGTCCGTCGGTTCCTCGAGAAGCCCGACCCGAACGAGATCACGTGTAACACGATCAATGCCGGGATCTACGTGCTGGAACCCGAGACGTTCGACCGCATTCCTGCGGATGAGCCGTACTCCATCGAGCGCGCATATTTCCCGTCACTGGTCGAGCGCGGCGAGACATTCGTCGCCTACATCTACAAGGGTTACTGGATCGACATCGGCACACCGGAAAAATACCAGCAGGTGCACCGCGATATCATGGATGGTCGCTTCTTGACCGCGCCGTTCGAGAATCCATCCAAGGGACCGCCTGTATGGAATGCGGACGCGAAGGTCGAGCAGGGCGCCGAGCTCGAGGGACCCTGCTTTCTGGACGCGGGCGTCGTCGTCAAGGCAGGCGCGCACATCCGCCCGTACACGGTGCTCGGCCGCCAGTGCCACGTGGAGCGGGGCGCGGAGGTCGCGGACTCGATTATCTGGTCGAATTCCTGGATTGGCGCCGACGCCGCCGTGCACGGTGCGATCGCGGGTCGCAACTGCCACATCGGTCGCAATGTCCGCGTCCGGCCGGGTGCGGTGCTCGGCGACAAGTCCGTCGCAACCGACTTTACACAACTGTAACGCGGCCGGTCGTCGGCCGTGCCATCTCGTCACGAAGCTTCGTTACCATGCCCCAAAACGATGTCGCTCCCGAGATCTTCAAGGCCTACGATATTCGTGGGATCTATCCGGATCAAATCAACGAAGCGGCGGCGCACGATATCGGTGGCGCCTTCGCCTACTACCTTGCCGCGCGCCGTATTGGCGTGGGCCGAGACATGCGTCTCTCGTCACCTGGCCTGACCGAGGCGTTCATCGAGGGAGCGCGACAGCAAGGATGTGACGTGATTGATTACGGGATGATCGCCACCGACATGCTCTACTACGCGGTGTGCCGGGACAAGCTCGATGGTGGTGCGGAGATCACCGCGTCGCACAATTCGCGCGAGTACAACGGGATGAAGCTCGTGCGCAAAGAGGCGCTGCCCCTCAGCGCGGAGGCGGGCATCGACGACATCAAGGAGATGGTGCTCGAGCGTACCCTGCCACCAAGTGAGGCGTCCAAGGGCGGCCTCGAGCGTCGTGAGATTCTGGATGCGTACCTCGAACACGTCTTCACGTTCATCGATGTCTCACGCATCAAGCCGTTTCACGTCGTGCTCGATGCCGGCAACGGCATTGCCGGCCTCGTCGCCCCGCGGATCTTCGAACGCCTTCCGTGCAAAGTTGTCGGCCTCTGCATGGAGGTCGACGGCACGTTTCCCAACCATGAAGCGAACCCGCTCCTCGAAGAGAATCGACGCGACATCATGGAACGGGTGGAGCGAGATCGTGCCGACATTGGCATTGCGTGGGATGGCGACGCCGACCGCTGTTTCTTCATCGACGGCACGGGTCAGTTCGTCCCGGGCGACTTTGTGACTGCCTTGATTGCGGAGTCGTTCCTGCACAGGCAGCCCGGCCAAACCATTGTCTACGACGTGCGGGCGAGCTATGCCGTCAAGGAGACGGTGGCCAAATACGGGGGCACGGCGCTCATGAACCGCGTCGGCCACGCGTTCATCAAGCAGCGGATGCGGAAAGAGGACGCGATCTTCGGCGGCGAGGTCAGCGGTCACTATTACTTCCGCCACAACTTCTACGCCGACAACGGATTCATCCCAGCCCTCGTCATGCTGGAGTTGATGTCACGCCGCGACCAAACACTGGCCGAATTGGTAGCACCCCTCCGCAAGAAGTACTTCTTGTCCGGCGAGATCAGCGTCAAGCTGCGCAGCGTCAAGCAAGCCGAGGAGAAGATTCGCGACATCGCGCGGCGCTACACCGACGCCACCGTGTACAGCATGGACGGGATCTCCATCGAGTATCCGGACTGGCACTTCAACGTCCGGCCGTCCAATACCGAGCCGCTGCTGCGCTTGAACCTCGAAGGCAAGACACCGGAGCTCATGGCGAAGCGCCGCGACGAGGTGCTCGCTATGCTCCGGTCGTGACGAGCAGGTACGAGGGGCGAAGGGTAAGGTTGAGGGCAGAGGCGGAGGAGCGGCGAAGCTCGCACAGCGTGCAACCGAAGCGCTCGACCGACGCAGGAGGCCCGACTTCGCCAAGGCCATACAGCATCGCGTGAAGCACCTTCAAGGGATCTCACGAGCGGCGTCATTGGACGCTCGAGCCGCCGACTCGCGGAGCGGGTTTATCCATGTCAGGTCAGAGAACCGACTGAAATCGGTGTCGTTGGAGTGGAGCTCGGCTTGCTGCTCGATCGCGTACGCAGCCAGTTGAACGTCGGTCGTGAGGTTACCTGCCGTTCCCACCTGCTCCAACAGTTCGAATGCGATGTCGAGGTGCCGCGGTCCGGGTAAGAGGAGCTGCACGTTCGGCTGCGCCAACCAGTCGCGTACATGCCCAACAGCATCGTTGACGGCCATCGGCGCCTCGAGAATGCGCGCGTTGGTCGACAGGCGCAAGAAGGCGAACAGCGCTGGGGACGTCAGACCCACTTGCGTCGAGCTATTGATGGTCCTTTCCCACCACGCGTGTGCTCGTTGATGCTGCGGAAAGCCGGTGATGGTCGCATAGAGCAGCAGGTTGACGTCGGGGATGATCACGAAGTCCGCCGTGCGCTGTCGATGATCGTCTCATCCTCCAGCTCATCATTCAGTCGGTTGAAACCAGCCAGGTCAAAACCTGGCCGCACGGTCGACTGATGAGGCGTCAGCTGGTACGGTTGGCGCCGAGGTCTCGTCGGTGCCAAAGCTCGTCGAAGCGCGTCGTTCACAACCTGCTTCATCGGGCGACGCTCACGATGTACGGCATCCTCAACGAGCCGCGCAACTTCCGGGTCCAAGGTCAGCGTGGTCCTCATGTAGACATCATGATGCCTTGCACGGCTGGCGTCAAGATGTCCCACATTCTTGCCGCCCCCAGTTTTTCTCGGCCCTCCCTGAGGCGCTGAATGCCGGCACCCTGAAGAGTCGATATGCAGGCGGGCTCCCGCGCACGCGCAGCGGTGCCGCCGGCGGGGCGTGATCACGGATGCCGCGTCCCGGTCGGCCGCGTGGAAAAACCACCGGCGGCGCTCACGTGTGGCGACCCGCCGAGCTCCGTGAGCTCGGCGGCGGTCAGGCGCCGCCCGTGGTTTTAGCCCCTCGCGTCGATCACGCGGCCTCCAACGGGACGGCGCTGGCACCCGTGACACGCCTCGCCGGCGCTGACCCGCTTCATCATCGCGCACCGTTCGCGTGACAGGTCGTAGCATTGGTGAGAGTGTGACGACGTCATGGCGCCCCCCGAGCCGCCGGCTCGCCGGTCGTGGACGGAAACTTGTCGGGCTGGGCCCGGTCCTGCGCGGCGTCGCTGAGCGAGCGGTTCACCCAATGCGGGAAACCCGGCTGTCAATGCATGCGGGGCGAGAAGCACGGGCCGGCCACCTACCTCACCGTCAGCTACACGCCCCGGGCAAGACGCGGCAGGTCTACGTCCCCAACGACGACGCGAAGACCCACGACCGCCGATTCTTGATCTCCCGAGAGGGACGAACGGAACGTCTGGCTTGCGTTGCACTTATTTCATCCTTAGAATGACTAAGACTTAGAACACCTAGGTATCAGATGCCGAAGACCAACAGCGACCAGCTCCATGGCACGCTCGACATGCTCGTGCTGAAGACGCTCCAGAACGGCCGGCTTCACGGGTATGCGATCGCCGTCCGGCTCGAGCAGCTGTCGAACGAGGTCCTGAAGGTCGAAGAGGGCTCGCTGTATCCCGCGCTCTATCGCATGGAGGCGCGAGGGTGGCTGTCGTCCGAATGGGGCATGACGGAAACCGCCCGTCGCGCCCGCTTCTACAAGCTGACCCGCGAGGGACGCGCGCAGCTCGGAGCGGAAACGCAGAGCTGGACGCGGCTGACTGCAGCAGTGCAGAGCGTGCTCAGCAGTTGAGGTCGCATGCGAATCCTGCGTCTTGCGCTTGCGAGGTGTCGTGCGCTGGTCAGGCGTGATGTCGTCGCCGGAGAGATCCGCGACGAGATGCAGTTTCACCTGCAGATGCGGGCCGAGGAGTACGAACAGCGGGGTCTGGAGGCGGACGACGCGAGACGCGCGGCGGCCAGACGGTTCGGCAGTCTCGTGCTGATGCAGGATCGCGGCTACGACGTGCGGGGAGGTGGGATGATGGAAACCGTTCTCCAGGACGTCCGGTACGGCGTGCGGCTCCTCCTCAAGCACCGCGCGTCCTCGAGCATCGCGATCCTCACGCTGGCCGTGGGGATCGGCGTCTCGACCGCGCTCTTCAGCGTCATCGATGCGGCCCTGCTGCGGCCGCTCCCATATCCCAACGCGGAACAGCTCGTTGACATTCTGGTCCACGCAACTCGCGACGGTGATTCGGGCCACTACGCCCCTTCAATGGCGGAGATCCGCGCCTGGCGAGAGTCCGGACGCGTCTTGGCTCAGGTCGGCGCAGGGCGGGTGACCGGCTTTCCTCGCATCGTCGACGCGGGGCAACCCGAGCGTCTCATTGTGGGTGAGGCCTCGGAGGACTTCCTGGAGGTCTACGGCGTCAAGCCGCTTCTGGGCAGGGGGATCCAGCTCGAAGACGCCCGCGAGGGCGCCCCGCTCGTCGCGCTGCTCGGACACGGCTACTGGCAGAGTCGCTTCGGCGGGACCCCTGATGTCATCGGCCGCATCATCCGGATCGCGGGCGCGCCGGCGACGATCGTGGGTGTCCTGCCCGCGGGGTTCTATAGCGAAACAGCCGTCTGGCAGCCGGAGCGGGCTGCGGCGTCCCGCCTGAACTTCCGCGGTTCGGGGACACCGGTCCGAGGACGATTGCGGCCAGGAATCACATTCGCGCAGGCCGAGCGGGAGCTTACGGCCATCTCGATGAAATTGCCCCCTGACCCCGACCAGACCCAGGCCACGAGTGTTCGCGTTGAGCTCACATCGTTGTACGACGAAGAGACCGGCGGCTCAGGCAGGACCATCACGCCTCTGGCGTGCGCTGTGAGCCTGATCCTGTTGATCGCCTGTGTCAACGTCGCCGGTCTTCTCCTGGCGCGCGGTGCGATTCGCGAGCCGGAGCTGGCCGTTCGGGCGTCGATCGGCGCGGGACGAGCGCGTCTCGTGCGACAGCTCCTGACGGAAAGCCTCGTCCTGTCGCTGGCCGGCGGACTCGTCGGGCTGATCCTTGCCTGGACGTCTCTCGATGCGCTCGTCACCATCATCCCGATGTCCCTGCCAACGAACTCTCCGGCGGCCATCAATCTTCCGGTGCTGGGATTCACCGCGGTCGTGTCGGTCGCGAGCGCGGTGGTGTTTGGTCTGATGCCGGCGCTCAGAATCTCGCGCGTTCGGATGGGCGCACAGCTCGCCGTCGCCGGCCGGCGTCACGGCTCCCCGTTGTCCCGGGGCGGAGGACAACTGCTCATCGCAGCGGAAGTCGCGCTCGCAGTCGTCCTCCTGGCCGGCGCCGGCCTCATGATCCGCAGCTTTGCGCGGCTCGTGGAGGTTGACTTGGGCTTCGATCCGGATGCTGTCTTGACGATGGAGGTTGAGCCTATCGACCCGGCGCCCGGCGTTCGGGAGCAGTACTACCCGGCGCTGCTGAGCGCCTTTCGAACGCTGCCGGAGCTGGCCGCGGCCGGTGCCGTCGACTCTCTCCCAATGCGCGATGGCCTTTCCGTCGGCTTCGTCACGACCGGTGGACAGACCAACCTCATCATGAAGCAGATCCTGCCTGGCTACTTCGAGGCGATTGGCCTGCCGGTGAAGCTGGGACGGCGCCCGACCGAGTCGGATCGGACCGGCGCAGAACAGGTCGTGCTGATCAACGAAGAAGCCGCGCGGCTGTTTTTTCCGGGCGGTCCCCCCGTTGGCAAGTTTCTGAACATGCTCGGCGAAAGGCCGCGACGGATCATCGGCGTCGTTGGCAACGTGCGGCATTCTGGTCCGCTGTGGGCTCCAAAGCCGGAGGTCTACCTACTGTACGGCCAGACCGCGCCCAATCCTCTGAGCATCGTCCTTCGGCCGCGCGCATCGGCCACGCTGTCGGCCGATCGCCTGCTCCAGATGGCGCGGGCGGTGGGACCGCAAGTGCTAGTTGGACGCATCCGGTCCGGCAGTCACGACCTGGCAGACAACGTGGCGACACCGCGACATCGAACATTGCTCCTCAGCCTGCTGGGCGGCCTTGGGATGCTGCTCACGCTGGTCGGGATCTTCAGCATGACGGCGTATGCCGTCGCACGCCGCACGCAGGAGATCGGCATCCGGATGGCGTTTGGCGCCGGGCCGGCCGACGTGGTGCGGGCGATGGTGCGGGACGCGGCGTGGCCGGCGCTGCTCGGACTCGCGGTCGGGATGGCCGGCGCGTTCTATGCCACGCGACTCATCGCGAGCTTCCTGTTCGAAACGACGTCACACGATCCGGTGACGTTCGCGGCCGTCGCGGTGCTCATGGGTGTCGCGGCGCTCGTCGCCGCCTGGGTGCCTGCGCGCCGTGCGGCACGGGTCGATCCGGTGATTGCGCTGCGAGCGGAGTAGCAGTGGAGCGGGCTACGGGAATCGAACCCGTCTAGCTGGCTTGGGAAGCCAGAGCATTACCACTATGCTAAGCCCGCTCGTCGTCAACCCGCTCATTGTAGCAAAGCTCCCCACGCCGCGCGCCCGTTCTGATGCCCTCTACTCGCGCACGAAGTTGGCTCGGTGTTCACGCGCGCTGCACGTGGCATCGCCGTACCGGATGGTCCCTTCGAAAAGCCCTTGAATGATATCCGCCCCAACGGGACCGAGAATTTCTCCGCTCGCTTCGTAGTCACGGGTCCCTTCGGATGGCGCCACGTGGACCGTTCCCTCGACGCTCATGACCGAACCGTCCAGCGTCCCCTCGAACTGCCCTTCCGTGGGAAAGCCCTGTTCGCTAACCAGCGCGATCGTAAGGTCGTCCCCACTTTGCGTAATCGTCGCATTGAACTGCACTTCCCGACCCACGTCCAACTCGGTTCCGCAACTCGATGCCGCTTGGATCGCTAGTCGATACTCGCCGCCGATGCCCGCAGATCTCGGCGACGTGGGTGACTCATCGTCGTCACTACACGCCGTCATGCCGAGAATCACCATGCACACCGCGATGGCGCGCACACTACGCATCATCGAACCCTGTCGTCTCTGCCGTCGTCATAAGCTGGCGCCGTAATGCAAAAATGCGAGAGGAGTCAGGCAAGAAGCAGGTCCACCGCTTGCCTCGCTCGTCTCGCATTCGACATGAAGAAGTGGTCGGGGCGAGCGGATTCGAACCGCCGACCTCCAGTACCCCAAACTGGCGCGCTAACCAGGCTGCGCTACGCCCCGAGTCGCGCTTCACGCGAAACGTGTCTTTTCATTCTAGTCCGAAAACGAGGGCTACCGCGAGCGCTTGCTACGCGCAGGCCGGCCGGCAGAGACGCGACCGCCCGACTCCTCGCGCGGTGCGCCGGGTGGCTGCAGCTCGAACTCGCGGGCCTGAGCCTCATCGTCGCCGCGCGCGGCCATATCACCAGGCGCTGAGCCATCGAGGAGATAGAGCAACGAGCGGAGCTCCTGCTTGACCTTGAGTATCCCAGCCCGAGCGCGATCCTCGACTTGCGCCGCGACCGCGAGCATGTCGTCGCTGTCGACGACATCGGGCGTTGCGGGCGCTTGCTCCTGCTCGAGGCGGCGACGTGCGCCGGCCAAGGTCAGGCCGTCACCAAAGACGAGCTGCCGGATGCGCACGACCCGCTCGACGTCGGTGCGGCGATAGATGCGTGGGCCGCCAGGCGTCTTGGAGAGGCCCAGATCCGGAAATTCACCCTCCCACGTGCGGAGCACGTACGGCTGAATCTTCGCGATCTCGCACACCTCACCAGCCTTGAACGCGGGACGGTCAGGGATGACAAACTCGGCCGAATCCGCCATTGTCCAACGAGCGAGTATAACAGGGTTCAGGGTCTGGGGTTAGGAGCGTTCAGCAGTGCAGGGTGCCGAGGTGCAGGGTGCTGGGGTGCTCGAGACTGTGCTATAAGCGGTACTCTGCATCCCATTTGCCATGGACGCTGCCATCCTTCTGAAGGGCGTCACCAAGACGTTCGGATCGACCGAGGCGGTCCGCGATCTCGACCTGTTGGTCCCGCGCGGGGGGCTGTACGGCTTCATTGGACCGAACGGCGCCGGAAAGACCACCTCCATTCGGATGATCATGTCGATCATCTTTCCGAACACTGGCACGCTGTCGGTGCTCGGCCGTCCTTCCGCGCTGGACGCGAAAGATCGGATTGGATATCTGCCGGAGGAGCGCGGCGTCTACCGGAAGATGCGGGTGGGCGCGTTCCTGACCTACATGGGGCGTCTCAAAGGCGTAAGTGACGCGCATCTCCGCGCACACATTGGACCCTCTCTCGAACGGGTGGGCTTGCCGGGGATCGAACGCAAACGGTGCGAGGAGCTCTCGAAGGGCATGCTGCAGAAAGTGCAGTTCCTCGTCGCGATCATTCACGAGCCAGATCTCCTGATCCTGGACGAGCCGTTCAGTGGTCTCGATCCGGTGAGCACGCGCCTCGTGCGCGATCTGATTCTGGAGGAGCACCGGCGTGGCGCGACCGTTTTGCTATCAACGCACGTGATGCCGCATGCCGAAGAGCTTTGCCAGCATGTGGTCATGATCCATCGTGGACGCAAGGTGCTGGACGAGCCGCTCGCGAGCATCCGGCGCCGCTACGATCCGCGCACGATTCGATTCGAGCCGCTCGATCCCGAGTCAGACCCCTCGCCCCTGCAGGCTCTGAGCGAAGTGGAGCGCGTCGATCGTGTTGATGGCAGCTACGAAATCGCGCTGATCGAAGGCGCCGATCCAGGGGCGGCGATTCGTCGGGTGACCGCGGCCATCGCGCCTGCCCGCATCGAGCTCTCGCGGCCGCGGTTGGAGGAGGTGTTCATCCGGATCGTCGCGGATGAGACCACTTCAGCAGAGGCCGAGCACCAGATGAAAGCAGACCTACGTGACCTCGCCGCGCCGGGAGGCCTATGAGAAGAATCGCGCACGTCGCGGTCCGTGACTTCGTCGCCACGGTGGGCACCCGCGGCTTCGTGATTGGTCTGCTTCTCGTCCCCGCGATCATTACCGTCGCCGTGGCGCTCGGTCCTCGCCTCTTCAATGCTCGAAACCTTCGAGTGGAGGGCCAGATAGCCATTGTCGATCCGACAGGCCGCGTGACGCCAGAGCTCCGTGCGGCCCTCGACCCGCGGGCCATGGCGGCGCGGCGCACGAAGGAGGCGGGCCGCGCCCTCGCCGACGCCCCCAGGAGCGTGCGGCGGTTGGCGGAGGGAGCAGCCGCCACGGGAACCTCGAGAGGAACCTCCGCCAGCGCTTCGAGCCGAGCGGTCCAAGCCGCCCTCGGTGCGACGGCCAATCTCCAGGTCGTGGAGCGTCCGCCGCAGGCCGACCTCGAACACAGCAAGGCGTGGCTGACCGAGGAACGGGCCGAAACCGAGGCTCGCCGTCTCGCCCTCGTGGTGGTCCATGGGGACGCCGTGGTGCGGCCGGAGGGTCGCTCGACCTACGGGACGTACGATTTGTACTTACCCACGAATGCGAGCGACCGTGCCGAGAACGCGATTCGACAGAGCTTGCGAGAGGCCATCGTCGGCGCGCGTGTGCGGGCCCAAAACCTGGACCCCGACAGCATCGAGGCACTGGTCAACGTCGCCAGGGGACGCTCGATCACCGTGACCAAGGGGGGCGAACGGGCGACCGTTGGCGGCTTCAATCAGATACTGCCGATCGCCTTCGCCGTCCTGTTGATGGTCGCGGTCATGACCGGCGGACAACAGCTCCTGACCACGACGGTCGAAGAAAAGTCGACCCGCGTCGTCGAAGTGCTCCTCTCGGCGGTCTCTCCGCTCGAGCTCATGGCCGGCAAGATCCTCGGCCAGATGGCGGTGAGCTTCGTTGTGTTAGGGCTGTATGTCGCGATGGGGATGACTGTCTTGTTCTCGTTCGCCCTTTTCGGACTGCTGGATATGTGGCTGCTGTTCTACCTGGTGGTGTTTTTTCTCATCACCTACCTCGTCATTGGCTCTCTCATGGTTGCCGTGGGGGCCGCCGTCAACGAGATGAGAGAAGCACAGTCTCTGCAGACGCCGGTCATGCTGATCATGATGACACCGTGGTTCCTCTGGTGGCCCATAACGCAAGCTCCCAATTCGGTGTTCAGTACGACCATCAGCTTCGTCCCGCCCGTGAATGCCTTTGCGATGCTGCTCCGGATGACGTCGGTGACGCCGCCACCTTGGTGGCAGGTCTGGTTGTCGATTGTCATTGGCGTGGCCTCAGTGTTTGCAGCCGTGTGGTTTGCCGCCAAGGTATTTCGGATTGGCTTGCTCATGTACGGCAAGCCGCCAAACCTTGCCACGCTCATTCGTTGGGCAAGGGCCGCGTAGCAGGGGCCGGGGGCTAGGTGCGAGCCCCTCTTTTCCGGACCTTGACGCGAATCGGCGCGCCGCTGAAGCCGAACGAGTCACGCAAGCCGTTGATCAAGAAGCGCTGGTAGGAAAAGTGAAATGATGAGGCCACGTTCGTGAAGAAGACGAACGTCGGAGGCGCGACGCTCGTCTGCGCCGCATACAAGATCTTCACCGCACGCTTGCCTGGACTCACTGGCGGGTGCACAGACGTCACCGCCTCCACCCAGCGGTTGAGATCCGCCGTCGGCACGCGATGGCGACGCGCGGCTGCGACGCGATCGATCGTCTCGAGCAGTCGCGGCGTGCGCTCGCCCGTAGCCGCCGAGATGTGCAAGACCGGCGCATACTCGAGGAACTTCATCCCTCGCCGAAGCCCTTCATCGAACGTCCGCCCAAAGCCAGGACCACGATCTTTCACGAGATCCCACTTGTTGGCGGCGATGATGATGCCGCAACCCAGCCGGTCCGCCTCTCCCGCGATCGCGGCATCCTGATCGGTCGGCCCTTCGGTTGCATCGACCACCAGCACCGCGACCTCGGCGCGTTCGATGGCGCGACGCGCGGCCAAGACGCTCACCATCTCGATGTCACTCGATCGCGCCACGCGACCGGGCCGACGAATGCCCGCCGTGTCGACAATACGAAAGGCGCGCTTGTGCCAGCGGAGAATCGCGTCGATCGCGTCCCGCGTGGTGCCCGGCGTCTCGCTCACCATCACGCGCTCCTCGCGCAGCAATCGATTCACGAGCGACGACTTGCCGACGTTCGGACGCCCGACGATGGCCACGGCGATCTCTTGCTCTTCGAGCTCGCGTGCCGGTACCGGACGCGCCTGTCCCTGCCCACGCAGCCGCCCCACCACCTCGTCGAGCAGCTCCGCGACCCCTCGCCCATGCTCGGCCGCAATCTCCAGCACCGGTTCGAATCCAAGCCGATAGAACTCGATGCTTTGGCCCCGCGCGCGCTTGTCGTCGGTCTTGTTGACGGCGACGAACACGGGCGCCGACACTCGACGTAGCGCCGCGGTAATCTCTTCGTCGGCCGCCACGACACCTTCGCGGCCATCGACAACGAAGACAAGCACGTCTGCCTCCTGCATGGCGCGCTGGCCGCCGCGAAAGACGAGCTCATGCAGTGGATCCTCGCTGTGCCCGAACATGCCTCCGGTATCGACCAGCTTGAAGGGCACGCCGTCCCACTCCGCGTCGTGCGCGAGCAGATCTCGCGTTGTGCCGGGCGTTCGGCTGACAATGGCGCGCCGCGTCCGGGTGATCCGATTGAACAGTGTCGACTTGCCGACATTGGGCCGGCCGACGAGCACCACGCTGGGAAGAGAGGTCGTCCGTTTCACGAGAGCTTGAATCCGTCGCGACGGGCCCCGCGCGGGTATTCGCGGTGGGGCCCCGCCTACTCGGGTCCGCCTTGACAGGCTAAGTGGTTCTTCCTATGCTAGTTAGACGCTTTCGCCTTCGCTCTGAAGCTTCGGCGGCGGTCAGGAGCTCACACATCGATGATCAAGGCGGACATCGTCAACGAGGTATCGCGCGTCGCTGATATTACCAAGGTCAAGGCCGAGGCAGCCGTCGATGCGGTCTTCGATGCGATGCGACTCTCCATGCAACGCGGCGAACGTATTGAGCTGCGGGGATTTGGCGTCTTTCAAGTGAAGCCACGTAAGCGCGGCATCGGACGCAATCCCCGCACCGGCAAAGAGGTCCGGATTCCGCCCGGCCGGACCATTCGTTTCAAGCCGGGTAAAGAGCTCCAAGATATTCCCTGACTGAGGACGCGTTCTGTTGCCGCCTGACGGTCCGCCCCCGTACACCGACGATCGTGGTGTTCCTGTGTCATCTGCGCGGCCGGGCGCCGAGTGGTCCCCGGGCGCGACGAGGCCGCGGCGTCGCGACCGGCTGTGGCTCCACATCCTGCTCTTTCTGGCGACCATCTTCACCACGTCGGTCGTCGGTGCGGGGGCCTATCAGGGCTGGCTCACGGACTTCAGCCGCGTGCCGCTCCCGGCCGGCAGCAGCCCCGCGGATCTGTGGCTCGGGGGACTATGGTACAGCTTTGCTGCGCTCGGCATTCTGACCGCACACGAGCTCGGCCACTACTTCGCGTGTCGCCACTATGGCGTTGACGCGTCGCTCCCGTACTACCTGCCGAACCCCTTGCCGCTGGAGTTGAACTTAATCGGAACGTTTGGAGCAGTCATCCGCATCCGTCAGCCGATCGCGTCCAAGCGCATGCTGTTCGACATTGCCGTGGCGGGCCCGATCGCGGGCTTCCTGGTCGCGATCCCCATGCTTCTCCTCGGAATGAGCTGGTCGAAGGTCACCGCCATGCCGTCAGGCCCGAATCTCATCAACCTGGGCGAGCCCTTCGTGTTCCAGCTCACCGCGGGTTGGGTGTTTGGCAGCCTTGGCGCTGACCAGGCTATCAACATGCACCCGGTGGTGTTCGGGGCGTGGCTTGGCCTGCTGGCGACGGCGCTCAATCTCGTACCCGTCGGCCAGCTCGATGGCGGCCACATCTCTTACGCCGTGTTTGGCCGGAAGTCGAGGTCTGTATCCATCCTGGCCGTGGCCACAACGCTTGCGCTCGGCCTCCTCTACTCACCCACCTGGTTCTACTGGGCGGGTCTTTTCACGATCTTCCTGCTGGTGTTTGGTTTTCGCCACCCATCGACCATCGACGAGCGTGAGCCGCTCGACGGCACCCGGATGTGGATTGCCTTCTCGGCGCTCGTGATGTTCGCGCTTTGCTTCACACCGACCCCGATCAGCCCCACCGAGCTGGTCGGGCAATAGGCAAAGGAAAAGGGGACAGGCCCCTTTTTCGGCTGCGTAAGT
Organism: Luteitalea sp.; assembly: GCA_009377495.1. Taxonomy (GTDB): domain Bacteria; phylum Acidobacteriota; class Vicinamibacteria; order Vicinamibacterales; family Vicinamibacteraceae; genus WHTT01. The sequence goes on along the minus strand of WHTZ01000005.1, from coordinate 22,379 downwards.
TCCCGAAAAAGGGGCCTGTCCCCTTTTCCTCCCCCTTCACAGCATCGACCAGGGGTCGACGTCGACGGTTGCGCGGCGGCCGAGATCCGGTCTCGCGGCCAGGGCCGCGCGCACGGCATCCCGCATCGCGTGGCGTTCGGTACCTTTCAGGAAGAACTGGACGCGGTGCTGACCGCGCAGTCGCTCGAGCGGCGCGACCGCCGGCCCCAGGACACGGAATCGACGGCGATCCGAGCCAAGCCCGATGATGAGGTCGTTCGCATCACGCAGGGCCTCCCCAAGAGACTTGGCGCGCACGACGACATTGATGAGCGCGACGTGCGGTGGATAACAGAGCTTTCGCCGGAACGCCACCTCGTGCTCGAAGAACGCGAGATAGTCCTGCCGGCTCGCCAGCTCGATGCTGTAGTGCTCGGGAAAGAGTGTCTGGATGATGGCCTCACCTGCCTGGTCACCTCGTCCGGCGCGCCCGGCCACCTGCGTGAGGAGCTGAAACGTGCGCTCGGCCGCGCGAAAGTCGGCAAGGCCCAGCCCAACGTCCGCGGAAATGACGCCCACCAGCGTCACCGCTGGAAAGTCGTGACCTTTGGCAATCATTTGCGTCCCCACCAGCACGTCGAGCTCATGGCGGCCAAAACGACGCAGCACATCGACGAGCGCCCCACGCCGCGTCATCGTGTCACGATCGACGCGAGCCACGCGCACGCCAGGGAATCGCGTGCCAATCTCCTGCTCGACTCGTTCTGTCCCGATTCCCGCGTACTCGAGCAACAGACCGCCGCAGGTCGGACACGCCTTCGGCACCCGCATCGTGTGATCGCAGTAATGACAGCGCGCGCGCGCGACACGGACGTGCAGCGTCAGCGTCACACTGCAGTGTGGGCACTCGAGCGCGTGGCCGCACTGGCGGCAGAAGACGGTCGGCGCGTAACCCCGCCGATTCAGCAGAATCATGCCCTGCTCGCCGCGTGCGAGCCGCTCTGACAACGCCGTTTCCAGCGCGCGGCTCAACACGACATCCGGCCCGCGCTCGGCGTACTCCTCCCGCATATTGACGATGCGTACGGCTGCCAGGGGGCGATCGAGCACACGGTGCGACATGGTGAGCAGGTGATACCTGCCTCGTCTCGCGTTCTCGAACGTCTCCATGGCCGGCGTGGCCGAGCCGAGCACAACGAGCGCCCCGGCGTCACGCGCACGAACAATCGCCACGTCCCGCCCGTGATAGCGAGGGCTGTCTTCCTGCTTGTAAGACGAGTCGTGCTCCTCGTCGACAATCACGAGGCCGAGCTTCGTCAACGGCGCAAATACGGCCGACCGTGTCCCCACGACGACGTCTATCTCACCTCGACGGATGCGATGCCACTGATCGTGACGCTCCCCATCGGAGAGGCCGCTGTGTTGAACGGCCACACGGTCGCCGAAGACGCGACGAAACAGCAGCGCGATGGCGGGTGTGAGCGCGATCTCCGGCACGAGAATCAGCACCTGACGACCGCGGCGCCGAGCGTGGTCGGTGAGCCGCACATACACGTGCGTTTTGCCACTCCCCGTGACACCGTGCAACAACGTCACCGCGAAGCCACCGCGCGAGACCTGGCTGTCCAGGTGATTGAGCACCATCCGCTGCTCGTCGGTCAGCTCGATCGCCATCGTCGACGCCGCAGCGCTAACGGACGCGGCCTCCTCATCGACGGAAAACGGATCGCGCTCTTCCCGCCGCTCGACGAAGTGCATGAACCCGAGCTGCTCCAGCCGCCGTAACGTTTCTCGCGCGACGCCCTGCTGCGCGAGGCTCGCGACCGGTAGCCCCTCGGGCCTGCCTGTCAGCAACCGGCACGCCTCGCGCTGCTTGGGTCCAAGGCGCGCGTTGGCAACACCGTTCACGGTCGTTTCGGTCGGCGTCGCGATCTTCACGATCTTGAACGCCGACGCACGCGGCGCGACATCATGCGCTCGCGTCAGGACGCCTGCCTTCTCGAGGCGAGAGATGGCGTGCTCGATCTTGGCGCGCGGAAGTTGGGCGCGGGACGCGCCCTCCCCAGACGTCTCGCCCCACAGGTCACCGCCGTCCGCAAGTGCCTTTCGTACACGCGCCACGACGAGCCGTTGTGGCGCTGGCCGGCCGCCCGCGAGCGCTCTCAATACTGCGGCCTGCACCTCATCGTCATCACCGCACCTCGTCTCGGCAAGATCAGTGAGGGAGAGGTGCGGCTCGCCGCGCGCGCTGGCGCGTGGCGGCAGCGCCGCGGCTACCGCCTCACCAGGCCCTGCGAGGTAATACTCGGCAGCCCAGAGCGCGAGACGCAGGACCTCCGGCGGTAGAAACGCTTCCCGATCGAGGACGCGCACGACAGGACGGATCTCGACCGACGCGGGTACCGCTCGTGTGGACGCCGGCTCTGGTGAATCGACCACCACGCCCGTCAGCAAGCGCCGGCCGAGGGGCACAATCACGCGCGCACCCGGGGGCACGTGCACTGAAGGGGGGACGGAATAGGTCAGCAAGTCGAGGCCAGGAACGGGGACGGCGACACGAACGAGGCGCATCGCGCACAGATTACCAGACACCGTATCATGAGCCGGACAGGAGGATTCCGTGAGATCTCAGCAAGGCCATGACCCCTTTCATGTCTTCCCAGCAATCGCGCTTCTTGTCGGGGCTGCGCAGCAGATACGCGGGATGAAACGTGGGAACGAGCTTCGCGCCACGATACGGGAAGACGCGGCCGCGCAGCTTCGAGATCGGCGCGCTGGTCTTCAGTAAGCATTGTGCGGCGAACGTGCCCAGGGCGACAATCACCTTTGGTTGGATGACGTCGATTTGGCGAAACAGGAACGGCTCACAGGTGCCAACCTCGTCTGCCTCGGGGTTGCGGTTCTCGGGCGGACGACACTTGATCACGTTGGCGATGTAGACATCCTCGCGTCGCATCCCCATCGCTTCGATGATCTTGGTCAGCAGTTGGCCGGCGCGACCGACGAACGGGATGCCCTGCACGTCCTCTTCATACCCTGGTGCTTCGCCGACGAACATAAGATCGGCGATGGGGCTCCCCACGCCGAACACGATTTGGCTGCGCCCAAGCCCGCAGAGCTTACAGCGCGTACAGTCTCCAATGTCGCCGCGGATGTCTTCGAGCGTTTCCCGCGGCGGTCGCACGGCGTCGCCCACGTCGAAGAGTGTTGTGGTCGGCAACGCGACATCGACATCGGTGGACCGTGCCGGCACGTCGACCCGAGTTGGTGCAGCCGCTTCGTCGACACGCGGGCGCGGAGCTTCTTCGGCGCGCGCGCGCCGACCCGCGTCGAAGCGCCAGGCGGCATCGCGGCTCGTACCTTCAGCACCGAGCTCCGTGAAAAATTCGAGGTGCGCTTCGAGCTGAGCTCGCAGGTGTGGATCGATCGGCATGTGATTGCCATGGATCGGCGGGGCTAAAGCCCTGCCCTACCACTCAAGGGTTCGAGGAGCGAACGTCGACGCCGGCACGGGCGACCAACAACGGGTCGACGCGATTGAGAATCTCGCGCGCGATGTCACGTTTCGGCTGCAGGGGCAGCTCCTCAGTGCCATGCACAGAAATTAGCGTGACCTCGTTCGTGTCGACATCGAAGCCGGCGTTGGGGCGCGAGACGTCGTTCGCCACGATCAAGTCAGCGCCCTTGCCGACCAGCTTCGCTTGCGCGCTCTCTCGAAGCTCACGTGTCTCGGCCGCAAAGCCCACCAGCACGGGACGGTCCCGACCGGCCCGCGCGCGAGCCAGATCGGCCAGGATGTCCGGCGTCCGAGCCAGAGTGAGCGTCAGCGTCTCATCGCGCTTGGTGATTTTGTCGACAGCCGGTCCGTCAACCGGCGTATAGTCGGCGACGGCCGCGGCCATCACGACAACGTCGACGTCGCGAGCACGGCCCAGCACCTCACGGTGCATGTCACCCGCCGAGCGGACGTGCAGCACCTCGACGCCCGGTGGTGGAGGGACCGACGTCGGCCCGAGGACGAGCGTCACGGACGCGCCACGACGGGCGGCATCAGCAGCGATTGCCATCCCCATCCGTCCGCTCGAGCGGTTCCCGACGTAACGTACCGGATCGAGATCCTCGAACGTGGGCCCTGCGGTCACGAGGACACGACGACCCCGCCACGTGTTGCCACCGCTCAGCAACCGCTCAGCGGCTTCGACCACCTCATCTGGCTCGGCGAGACGTCCCTTGCCAATCCAACCGCAGGCCAGAAAGCCTTCGCCCGGCTCGACAAAGAAGACACCGCGCGCCTCGAGCGTGCGGATGTGCTGTTGCACGACCGCGTGCTCGAGCATGTTCGTGTTCATCGCAGGCGCCATCAGGACCGGCGCGCGCGACGCGAGATACATCGTCGACAGGAAGTCGTCCGCGACTCCGAGCGCAAACTTGGCAATCGCATGGGCTGTGGCGGGCGCAACGAGCAGGAGATCGATCGACGAGGCCAGCGCGATATGCTCGATGTCCGCGTTCATGCCGGGCGCCCACTGGCTGGTAATCACCCGGCGCTGTGTGATGGCCTCGAAGGTCACGGCCCCGACGAAGCGGCGGGCAGATCGTGTGAGGATCGCCGCTACGTCGTGGCCTCGGCGCCCCAGACCACGTGCGATCTCGACGGCCTTGTAGGCACCGATTCCACCGGTGACGCCGAGTGCAACCAGGGCCATGGGAAGAAAGGGGTAAAGGGGTAAAGGGTAAACGGGTAAAGGGATCGAGGCTCAATGCCCAATGCCCAATGTCCAAGCTCGCGATCGTCGGAAATCAGGGCTCGGGACGCTTCGAGGCCCGGGAAATCCCCGGGCCTCCGAAATCACGCCTCGGGCGACTCGGGCGGCGCGAGCGTCTGCTCGACTCGGTGCACGAGACCGCTGAGGACCTCGCGCTGGGCGGTCCGCGCCGGCTTGGCACTCGGCTCGATCTTGGGCACACACCCTTGAAGGAGCTGCTTGGCTCGAGCGCTGGCGACAACGACGAACTCGAACGCGTTCGGAACGCGGTTCCGGTCCACGCTGAGCCGCCACCGATCGGTCCCGATCTGATCGCTATGAGGAATGGCGTCTTTCGTGTTGATCTGTTCCACGGTCACTTCACCTGTTAGTCATGGATTCTGAAAACGTGCGCATCTGAACGCGCAACCAAAACGCAACCGAACACCCTCGAGGGTCTAACATTGATCATTGGGCATTGGGCATTGGGCATTGAGCCTTACCTCAACCCGTCCCCGTGCGCCGGTCCCCGAGCCCCGGGAACGTTCCAATGACGGCCTCGGCAACCGGCCGGACGTTCGTGCAACGCGCGCGCTCGGCCAGGATAATCGTACCGAGCGCGCGAACGCAGGTCTCGAGATCGTCGTTGACAATGACGTAGTCGTAGTCATAGTACTCGACGACCTCACGACGAGCGGTTTCGAGGCGGCGACGGATGGCGTCTTCCGTGTCCTCACTGCGACCACGGAGGCGTCGTTCCAGGACCTCGTAGCACGGCGGCAGCACGAACACCGACACGGCGTCGAACCCTTGTCGGCGCAACTGCCTGGCGCCCTGGACGTCAATCACGAGGACGACGTCCTGGCCCAGCGCTACGAGCGCTTCGGTGTCTTCCCGGCGGGTTCCATAGAGGTGCCCGAAGACGTCGGCCCACTCGAGGAACTCACCCTGGGCCACCATGGCCTCGAAGCGCTCGCGCCTCACAAAATTATAATCTACCCCGTCCCGTTCGCCCGCACGGGCGGGGCGAGACGTGTACGAGCGGGAGACCGTCACGCCCTCGAGGACGTCCACGAGCCGCTCGACCACGGTGGTTTTCCCGGTACCCGACGGGGCGGACACGATCAAGAGCGTGCCACGCGGACGTGGCCTTGTGGGCGGCCTGGACGCCTCACTCGACATTCTGTACCTGCTCGCGCATCTTCTCCAGTTCGGCCTTCACGTGAACGATGAGCTCTGAGACCTCAGGGCCTTCGGCCTTGGATCCTATCGTATTCACCTCGCGGTGCATCTCCTGGAGCAGGAAGTCGAGCTTCCGGCCGCACGCCTCTGGACCATCCGACAGCGCCTGCCAGTGCTGCACGTGCGCTCGAAGTCGGACGAGCTCCTCACTGATATCCGAGCGTGCCACCAGGCGAACGATCTCCTGTGCCAAGAGCTGTGGCTCGGCATCCACACGCAACTCTTCGAGCTTCGTCTTGAGACGCGCTTCCAGGCCGTTGGCACCAGCCTGCGCCGCTGCCTCGATGCGGTCAACGGCGTCCGCCAAGCTGGCACGGCGGCTATCGAGCTCGGCGCGGAGATAGGCGCCTTCCTGACCACGCATCGCATCCAGCGCAACCGTCGCCTCGCCGAGCGCCGCCCGCACCAGCGCGGCCATCCGCTGCTCGTCTTGCTCGTTCGGCACGTCACGAAATGTCACCGCTTGCGGCAGTCGCAGCAGATCGCCGGGCGTCAGCATGCCGTCGATGAGGCTGCGGGCACGCAGCCGCGCCATGGTCGTCGTTAGCGCGTCCACGAGCGACTCGTTCACCTCCACGACCGGTGGTCGACCAGCGCGCGTTTGCGCGGCAATCGTCACATCCACACGACCACGTACCACGCTGCGTTGCAGGACGCCGCGCAGTGCGGCCTCGACCCCCTGTAACGACGAGGGTATGCGCATCTGCACATCGAGGTGGCGATGGTTCACGCTGCGCAGCGTCACGACGACGGTGGCGATCTCGTCCTCCTTCGTCACCGACGCAAAGCCCGTCATCGATTTGATCATTGCCGCTTCCGTATCACCCCTTCACCTTTTCACTCATCGGTGTCCATCGTTGCCGTCCACCACCGAACATCTGGAGCGCGTACAGCCGAGCATAGATGCCATCCGGTCGTGTGACGAGCTCGTCGTGCCGGCCGACCTCGCGCACGGCGCCGCGGTCCAGCACGATGATCGCGTTCGCGCGGCGCACGGTCGACAGGCGATGCGCGATGACCAAGGACGTACGGTCCTGCATCAGCCTCGTCAACGCGTCCTGCACGAGGAGCTCCGACTCCGCGTCGAGCGATGAGGTGGCCTCGTCCAAGATGAGGATGGGCGAGTTCTTCAGCAGCGCCCGCGCGATGGCCAGGCGCTGCCGCTGACCGCCGGACAGGCGCTGGCCACGCTCACCAATGCGCGTGTCGTACCGCTTCGGAAGCGTCACGATGAACTCATGCGCATGCGCCGCGCGCGCCGCGTACTCGATGGTCTCGCGTGAGGCATCGGGCACACCGTACGCGATGTTTGCCGCAATCGTGTCGTCGAAGAGCACGGTGTCCTGTGTCACGAGCGCGATTTGCGCGCGCAGCGAGCGCACCGTGGCATCGCGAATGTCGACGCCGTCGAGCAGGATCCCGCCGGCCGTGACGTCGTAGAACCGAGGAATGAGATTCACCAGCGTCGTCTTGCCGGCCCCGCTCAGGCCCACGATCGCGACCATCTCACCCGCCTGGACCGTGAACGACACCGTGTCCAGCACCTTGCGGCGATCGCGGTCCGCGTAGCTGAAGCTGACGTTCCGGAACTCAATCGTGTGGCGTAGCGGTCGGATGGGCGTGGCGCCGGGCCGGTCACGCACTTCGGTGTGCGTGTCGAGGAGCTCGAAGATCCGGCCCGCGGCCGCCATGGCCTGCTGCAGATTCGCATTGACACGGCTCAACCGCTTCACCGGTGCGTACATCATGAACAGCGCCGCGAGGAAGGAGCTGAACTCACCGATCGACATCTGCTCGCGTGCGATACGTCCGCTGAAGTACCAGAGCGCACCTGCCAGCGCCAGGCCGCCCAGCAGCTCCATGAGCGGCGGTAGCGCCAGCACGGCGCTCGTCACCTTCATCGCCGTCCGATAGAGCTGGTCCGACACCGCTCGAAAGCGCTGTCCTTCGTGGGCTTCCGCACCAAAGGCCTTGACAATCCGGTGCGCGGAGAACGCCTCGGCCGCAACGTGCGACAGGTGCTCCTGCTCTTCTTGGCTGCGGCGCGTCATCCGACGAACGCGTTGGCCCAACCGCACGAGGGGATAAACGACCAGCGGTGCGCCGGTCATGCACACGAGCGCGAGGCCCGCATCCAAGTGGAACAACAGGCCTGCATAGAACAGCAGCGCGAGCGATTCCTTGAGCAGGTCGCCAGTGGTCTCCGATACGGCCTGCTGCACGAGCGTCACATCGTGCGTCACGCGTGACAGGAGCTGCCCCGTCGACCGGCGCGCGAAGAACGCGGCAGACTGGCCGATGATATGACCGAAGAGCAGGCCGCGGATATCGCGGACGACACGCTGCCCGGTCTGCGTCATCAGATAGCCAGAAAGGTAGTCACCGAGCCCTTTGACGAAGTAGGCGGCGATCAAGCCAAGCGCGACCAGCCCGAGCTGCGACTGGGTCTGCAGCACCTGATCGAAGATGGGCTTGACCAGATAGACGAGCGCCCCGGAGGCGAGCCCATAGGCCAGCATGGCGACGAGCGCCAGCACGATCCGCCACCGGTAGGGGCGAGCGAAACCGAGCAGTCGAGCGAAGGTAGCAGGTATCAAGTGAGAAAGATGTGCTCCGGCGCCTCTAAAAGGTCCCTGGCGCCCCTAAAGGGCGCCCTACGTGTCGTACCCGTGCGGGTGCGCTTCGTGCCATCGCCACGCGTCCTCGACAATCGTGCGCAAATCGACAACGCGCGGCCGCCAGCCCAAGCCTTCCTGAATGCTCCGGTTGGCCGCGTACAGAACAGCCGGATCTCCAGCACGTCGCGGTCCCAGCCGTGCCGCCACGGGTTGTCCGACTACCTCTTCGACGACGGCGATCACCTCGCGGACGGAATGCGGCCGTCCGTTGCCGAGATTGTATGCAGCCGAGGCGTGGCCGGCTTCCAACGCCTGCAGGGCGCACAGGTGTGCGGTCGCGAGGTCGCCGACGTGGATGTAATCCCGCAAACAGGTGCCATCGGGTGTCTCGTAGTCGTCACCGAACAGGACGAGCGGGTCACCGCCCCGCGCGGCGGCGATTGCTCGGGGGATGAGGTGCTGTTCCGGACTATGATCCTCGCCTAGCCACCCCTCTGGATCCGCGCCGGCCGCATTGAAGTAGCGCAAGGCCATCCACTGCATGTTATAGGCGCGCTCGAAGTGCGGGAGCGCGCGCTCGACCGTCAGCTTCGACTCGCCGTACGGGTTGACCGGGCGCTGCGGGTGGTCCTCGCCAATGGGCGTCTCGACCGGCTCACCGAAAATCGCGCACGTCGAGGAGAAGATGAACCGCTTCACGCCGGCGCGCTGCATCGCCGCCAGCACCGACAGGGTTCCCACGACATTGTTGTGGTAATAGCTGGCGGGATCGCTGACCGAATCGCCGACAGAAGCCGAGGCCGCGAAGTGCATGACCGCCGTCACACCACGCTCGACGAACAGGTCGACGAGAGCGCTCGTCTCGTGGAGCCCGCCGACCACGAGCTCGACCGTCCCCGCACCTGTCGTCGACGTCGCGAGTGCACGCTGCACGCGCTCGACCGCGTGTCGATGACCGGCCGAGAGATCGTCGTACACGATGACGGGCCGGCCGGCACGGGCAAGGGCCAGCGCGGCATGGCTGCCAATGTAGCCGGCGCCACCGGTGACGAGAACCGCCGACAGGACTACCTCCCGATGGAATAGTAGGTGAAGCCGAGCCCCCGCAGGTGCTCAGGGTTGTAGATGTTCCGTCCGTCGAAGACGACCGGCGACCGCATGAGCTCCTTCATGCGCGGGAAGTCGGGCTCACGGAACTCGTTCCACTCGGTCACGAGCGCGAGCGCATCTGCCCCCGCAAGGGCATCATAGCTGTGCTTGGCGTACGTGATACGCGGGCCGAAGAGCCGCCGCGCCACCTCACGCGCCTCCGGGTCGTAGGCTTGCACGCGCGCGCCATGCGCGAGCAACCGCTCGATGATGCTGATGGCTGGCGCCTCGCGCATGTCGTCGGTGCGCGGTTTGAACGACAGTCCCCAGACCCCCACCACCTTGCCCTCGAGTGCGCCGAAATGTTGCACCATCTTGTCAACCAGACGTTCCTTCTGGCGCGTATTGACGCGTTCGACGGCTTGCAGGATCGCGAACTCGTAGCCATTGTCCGCCGCAAACCGCCCCAGTGCCTTGACGTCCTTCGGAAAGCAGCTCCCGCCGTACCCGACGCCCGGAAACAGAAACGACGCGCCAATGCGCCGGTCGGACGCCACGGCGCGCCGCACGTGGTCCACGTTGGCACCCACCAGCTCGCAGACGTTCGCCACCTCGTTCATGAACGAGATGCGTGTGGCCAGCATGGCGTTTGCCGCGTACTTGCACAACTCCGCGCTCGCGCAATCCATGACCATGGTCGGCGCCCCCGTCCGTGTAAACGGAGCGTAGAGCTCGACCATGATTTGCGCGGCACGATCGTCATCGGCCCCAATGACCACCCGGTCTGGTTTGAGAAAGTCCTCGACGGCCGCTCCCTGCTTGAGGAACTCCGGGTTGCTCACCACGCTGAACGGATGCGTCGTCTCGCCGCGCATGAGATCCCGCACACGGGCGGAGGTGCCAACGGGCACCGTGCTCTTGTCCACAATCACCTTGTAACCGTTCAGCGCCCTGGCGATCTCGCGTGACACGTCGAGCACGTGCTGCAAGTCCGCTGACCCATCTTCCCCTTGCGGCGTGCCAACCGCCACGAACACGATACTCGACTGTCGGACCGCCCGAGGTAGCTCGGTCGTGAAGCTGAGGCGCTTCTCTTCATTGTTGCGGTCGACCAGCTCCTTGAGCCCTGGTTCGTAGATGGGGATCTTGCCGCGTTTAAGCTGTCGGATCTTCCCTTCGTCCTTGTCCACACACACGACATCGTTGCCGTTCTCAGCAAAGCACGCCCCTGCCACCAGCCCGACGTAACCGGTCCCGACGACCGCAATCTTCATTCAACGACCTCCCCGCACGGACGAATACGCTAGCATACACAAAGGGGCGAGGGCCCAGGTGCCAGGTGCCAGGGCTGTCTCAGGCAACAGGGATCCCTGAACCCTGAGGCACCCCTGGCCCCTCGCCCGCCCCTCGCCCTCGCACCTCGCCCCTACGTTGCGCATTCTCCTGGACTATCGGCCCGCCTTGCGACAGCGCTCCGGCGTCGGGGAGTACGTGCACCAGTTAGCGGGTGCACTCGCGCAAGACCGGGGCAATGAGGTGACGCTCTTTTCGAGCTCTTGGCGCCACCGCCTCGACCGGCCGCCCCCCGACACCGCGGTGGCGGATCGGGCGATTCCCGTGAGACTCCTGAACCTCCTGTGGCACCGCCTGGAATGGCCGTCGGTCGAGCACCTGGCCCGCGGCACGTTCGATGTCGTGCATGCACCACACCCGCTCTTGCTCCCGTCGCGCCGAGCGGCGCGAGTGGTGACCATTCACGATCTCGCCTTTCTCGATCACCCGGAGTGGACGCATGACGAGATTCGCCGCGATTACCCGGCGCTCGTCCGCGCACACGCGCGGCGAGCGGATGCGATCGTGACGGTGTCACACCACGTGGCTCAGCAGGTTGTCGAACGCCTCGGCATCTCCAAAGAGCGCGTCGCGGTGTGCCCACACGGTGCACCTTCATGGTCCGCCCGGGATCACGCGCCCGCACATGGCTACATCCTGTTTGTGGGCACCCTGGAGCCGCGGAAGAATGTGGGCACATTGCTGGGCGCCTACGCGCGGATGATCGAGCGTTATCCACACGCGCCACCACTGGTCCTCGCCGGGTCGCCGACGCCCGCGGCACGGCCGTGGCTGGAGGCCCTCGCGCGCCCGCCGCTCGTCGGCCGCACGCGACACATGGGTTACGTGGAAGACCACGGCCGCTTGTCGCTGTACCGCGACGCCCTCTTGCTCGTCTTGCCCTCCTGGGACGAGGGCTTTGGCCTGCCTGTTGTCGAAGCCATGACCGCCGGTGTGCCGGTCATCGTCTCGAATGGTGGCGCGCTTCCGGAAGTGGCGGGTGACGCGGCCGTGGTGGTTGATGCGGGCGACGAGGTCGCGCTTGCCGAGGCGATGACCGAGCTTCTCACGCAGCCGGCTCAGCTCGAAGCGCTGCGCCAACGCGGCATCTCGCGCGCGCGCCAGTTTACGTGGGCGGCCTCGGCTCGCGCGCACCGAGCGGCCTACGAGGCGGCACACGAGCGGGCGCGCGCACGTGCACGACTCGTGAGGGCCGGGTAATGCGCATTGCCATCGACGCCCGGGAGCTGGGACACCGTCCGACCGGCGTCGGTCGGTACTTGGCGGAGCTGCTCGCGCGTTGGACCCGCAGTCCCGCCGCGCGGGAGCATGAGCTCACGCTGTACATTCCGGCGCTCCCTCCCTATCGCGACGAGCTTGTCGGGGCCGGCGGGGCGACCGTCGTGTGGCGGCTGCTCCCACGGCCCTCGCGCGGGGCCCCCACGCCGTTCGGGCCAGGGGCCGCTCCCCTGGGGTGGCGTAATGTCGTGTGGGAGCAGCATCACTTGGCGCGTGCCGCGCGCCGCGATCCGCCCGATGTCCTGTTCTGCCCGGCCTATTCCGCGCCGCTCGCGGTGCGGGTGCCCGTGGTGCTCACGCTGCACGACATCTCGTTTGTCGCGCACCCGGAATGGTTTGGCTGGCGCGAGGGGCTACGCCGCCGCCTCCTTGCCACGCGCAGCGCGCGCCGTGCGCGCCGGGTCATCACCATGAGCCGTTTCTCGGCAGGAGAAATCGAGCGGCGGCTCGGCGTGCCACCTGGGCAAATCGTGACCGTTCCGCTTGCCGTCGATCACCAGCTTGGCCAGGACCCTGGCCTCCAAGAGCGACCCCGTACGCGCGAGCCGATCGTCCTGTATGTCGGATCGATCTTCAAACGCCGCAACGTGCCGGTGCTCATCCGCGCGTTCAGCCGCGTCGCGGCGGCGCGATCGGACGTGCGGCTCGTGGTCGTCGGCGAGGACCGCTCGCACCCGCCGGAGCACATCGAGAGGTGTATAGCCGAGAGCGGCTGCGCGGCGCGCATGACATGGCGGCCGTACGTACTAGATGCCGAGCTGGCTGCGCTGTACGCTCGCGCGTCGATCTTCGTGTACCTCTCGACTTATGAGGGCTTTGGCTTGACACCGCTCGAAGCGCTGTCAGCGGGGATGCCGATCATCGTCGCCGACACAGCCGTCGCGCGCGAGGTTTACGGCGATGCGGCTGCGTTTGTCGACCCGCACAGCGTGGATGATGTGGCGAACGCGCTCGGTGCGCTGCTCGACCGTGGTGAGCTGCGAGCGGCGATCCTCGATGCGGCACCGCGCGTCCTGCAGCGCTACCGGTGGGAGGCCACCGCGGCTGCCACCTTGCGCGTGCTCGAAGAGGCCACCAGGTGACGAGCTCCCTTGCCATCGTGATCGTCAACTTCAACACTCGCGACGAGCTCGCCCGTTGCCTCGCGTCGCTCACGGCGCATCCCCCGAGCATGCCGCACGAGATCGTCGTCGTTGATAACGCGTCACTGGATGGCAGCGCGGATCTCGTTGCGGCGACGTGGCCCACCGTCGGTCTCATCCGAAACGGAACGAACGCCGGTTTCGCACGCGCCACCAATCAGGGCATCCGCGCCACCAGCGGTGACCTCGTGTTGCTCCTCAACAGCGACACGCTCGTCCCGGGCCGCGCACTGGATGCTCTGTGCAACGCGCTCATCTCCGAGCCAGGTGTGGCAGCCGCGGGCCCTCGTCTCATCGATACGGATGGCCACGCAGAGCTGTCGTTTGGTCGAATGATCGGCCCCTGGAGCGAGCTTCGCCAAAAGCTGCTCGTGCGGCTGTCAGCGGCCGGACCCGCGAGAGTACGCCAGCGGTTGCAAGCGCGGACGAGGCGCGCGCGGTACGTGGATTGGGTCAGCGGCGCGTGCCTGCTCGTCAGGCGGAGCGCGGCGGAAGCCGCGGGGCTGCTCGACGAACGCTTCTTCATGTACGGCGAGGATGTCGATTTTTGTGCGGCCTTGCGCGACCGCGGTGGACGTATTCTGTTCACACCGGACGCCGAGATCGTTCACCTACGAGGGCGGTCTGGCCTTACCGCACCCGTCACCACGGCAGCCGCGTATCGCCACAGCCAGATCGCTTTCTACGCCAAACACCATCCCGCGTGGACACCGCTGCTGCGCGCGTATCTCCGACTCCGTGGGAAGCTGCCGTCTGACACCCAACGGTAGGGCGCCCCTTTAGGGCGCCGTTAGGGGCGCCGTCTGCGCCGCCTATGACCTTTCGGGGCGCTCGCGGCGCGGCTAAAGCCGCGCCCTACTGTTCCCTGAGACAGCCCTGAGACCTGACCCCTGACCCCTGATCCCTGTTATGCTGGCGCCTCGTTGGGAGATGGCCCCGTGCGTATCGCGATCGACATCCGAAAGCTCCACGACTTCGGGATCGGGACCTACGTACGGAACCTGCTGCGCCAGCTCGCCCGGATCGATGCGGAAACCGAGTACGTGCTGCTCTGCCGACGCGAGGACGCAGGTGTCGCGCCCGGTCTCGGGCCGAACTTCCGTGCGGTGGCGGAGACCAGCTTGCCGTACTCGGTCCGCGAGCAGCTCGCGGTGCCAGCCAGGTTGCGACGCGAGCGTGTGGACGTGTTTCACACGCCGCATTACGTCCTGCCGCCGCTGGTGGGCTGCAAGACAGTGGTGACCATCCATGACTGCATCCACCTGGTGTTCCCACAGTACCTGCCGAACCGCCTGGCCTACAGCTACGCCCGGACGTCCATGTGGGCCGCGGCGCACCGCGCGCACCGTATCCTGACGGTCTCGGAAGCCTCGAAGCGTGACATCCTGCACTATTGCCGCGTGCCGGAAGACAAGATCACTGTCATTCCCAATGCCATTGACGATCGCTTTGGCACGCCGCCGACCGAGGAGGAGATCCGCGTCGTGCGCGAGCGGTTTCAGCTCCATGACCCCTTCGTGCTGTATGCGGGAAACATCAAGCCACACAAGAACATCGCACGTCTCATCGAGGCGTTTGGCCTCGTGCACCGAGGCGGCCTCGAGCACGTCAAGCTTCTCATCATCGGCGACGAGATCTCCAAATACACGACGCTCCGGCGCACGGTCCACAGAAACAAGCTCCACACGCACGTGCGCTTCCTCGGATTCGTGCCTGACAGTACGCTTGCGGCACTCTACCGCCTGGCCGGTGTCTTCGTGTTCCCGTCCCTCTACGAGGGCTTTGGTTTGCCACCGCTCGAGGCCATGGCGAGCGGCACGCCGGTGGTGACCTCGAACGTCTCGTCGCTGCCGGAGGTCGTCGGCGATGCCGCGCTGCTCATCGATCCATACGATACGCAGGCCATCGCCGAGGCGATTCGGCGCGTGCTCACCGACTGTGCGCTGCGACACACCCTGCGCGAGCGCGGCCTGGCACACGCGCGTGCGTACTCCTGGGAGCGATCGGTGCGCCGCGTGCGGGAGATCTATGACGAGGTCGGCAGAAGCTAGAGGGGGATTCACAGAGAACCTGCCTACCCTGGAGCCCGTGGATGAGGCGACGTGGCGGCGCGAAACGTGCGACCTGCGCGTGGCGATTGTGCACGATTGGCTCACGGGCACCCGCGGCGGGGAGCGCCTCCTGGAGGCGATCGTGCAGCTCTTTCCGCGGGCGAGCCTCTTCGCGTTGGTCCACGCGCGCGGGAGCATCAGCCCCACCATCGAGCGACTGGTGCCGCACACCTCGGCCGTGCAGTGGCTTCCGCGGGCCACACGATGGTACCGCCACTACCTGCCGCTGTTTCCGTGGGCTGTCGAGCAGTGGGATCTCGACAACTTCGATCTCGTGGTCAGCTCGAGCCACTGTGCTGCCAAATCCGCGGTTGCTCCGGGACGAACACGCCACCTCTGCTATTGTCACACCCCCGTGCGGTATGCCTGGGACCAGTTCGACGCGTACTTCGACCACGGCCGAACCGGCGCCGCGGCGCCGCTGTTCCGGTTCGCGCTGGCGTCGTTCGCTCGCTGGGATCGCGGCACGAGTGGGCGCCCGGACCGCTATGTGGCGAATTCCCAGTATGTTGCGAGACGGATCGGCCGATACTATAATCGGCGGGCGGCTGTTGTGCACCCGCCGGTCGACACGGGCTTCTTTCAGCCCGACGGGCGCGCGCCCGAGACGTTCTACTTGGTGGTGTCGGCGCTCGTCCCGTATAAGCGGGTGGAGGTGGCCATTGAGGCGTGTCGCCGAGCGGGCAGGCCACTGAAGATCGTCGGCGAGGGTCCGGAGCGACCTCGGCTGCAGGCACTCGCCCACAAAGGGGTGGAGTTCGTCGGTTCCGTGAGCGACGAAGAGGTGCGCGACCTCTACCGGCGTACGCGCGCGGTGCTCTTACCCGGCGAAGAGGACTTTGGTTTGGTGCCGCTCGAGGCGCAGGCCTGCGGGCGGGCCGTGGTGGCGTTGGGGCGCGGTGGTGCCTGCGAGAGCGTGGTGCCGGAGGTAACCGGGGTTCTCACCGACGATCCGACGGTCGATGGTTTCACGGCAGGCTTGGCGCGCTTTGAAGCGCAGCGGTTCGCCCCGGAGGCGATTCGCCGCCACGCCGAGCGGTTTTCCCTGAGTCGATTCTTCGACGAGCTGCGCGCAGTGCTCTTGGATCTCGTGCGCTCCCCCGTCGACAAGGTGCGATGGTAAAGCGCTGGAACCGGCTGCTGATTGCGTTTCACGTTGGCACCGACGCCCTGCTCGGGATGGTGGCCTTCGTGCTCGCCTATCTCATCCGCTTCGAGACGGGCCTCATCCCTCTGACCAAGGGACACCCACCGTTTTCACAGTATCTGCTCATCCTCCCCATCATTGGGCTGCTCGTCCCGGTGGCTTTCCACCTGCACGGCATTTACCGGCTGCGGCGGGGTCGCTCACGCATTGACGATTTCTTTGCCGTGTTCGTGGGAACCGTCCTGGCGGTCGTGCTCGGGGTGGTCTCAACGCTCTACATCCAGACGTACTACGTCCCTGATGCCTTCAAAGATCGCGGTGTCTTCGAGGTCTCGCAGATCGTCTGGGGACTCTTCCTTGTCCTGACAATCGGCTTGACGTATCTCTCGCGCGAGGCGATCCGCGAGGTGTTGGAGCACCGCTGGCGGAAGGGCATCGGCCTCAAGCGCGTGCTGATTGCCGGCGCCGGCGATCTCGGCCGCCTCGTGGCGGACAAGATTCTCGAGCACCGCGAGCTCGGTCTCAAGATGGTGGGCTTCGTGGACGACCGGGCCGCCGACGATCATCTCGGCTACCGAGGGCTGCCGCTCCTCGGCACGCTCGATGACCTGCCCGAGATCACGCAGCGCGAGCGGATCGACCAGCTCTACGTCGCGCTCCCGCTCGAGGAGCACGTCAAGATGCTGGCGTTGGTCGATCATGCGAACCGCGAGATCGTCGACATCAAGGTTGTCCCCGACCTGCTGCAGATGATCTCCCTCAAGGCGCGCCTCGAGGAGCTCGATGGGATTCCCATTATCGACATCCACGACGTGCCTTTGCGCGGCTTCAACGCTGTGCTCAAGCGCGCGATCGACATCGTGCTGTCGGCGCTGTCGCTCCTCATCTGCGTTATGCCCATTGCGGTCATTGGGTTCCTGATCCGCCTGACCTCATCCGGACCGTGCCTGTTCCGGCAAGAACGGATGGGACTCGACGGCCGCTCATTCCACGTGTGGAAGTTTCGGTCGATGTATCACGACGCGGAGGAGCACACGGGCCCCGTCATGGCCATTGCAGACGACCCGCGGTGTACGCCGGTGGGTCGCTTGCTTCGCCGCTCGAATCTCGACGAGCTACCGCAGCTCTGGAATGTGTTGAAGGGCGATATGTCGCTGGTCGGCCCTCGGCCGGAGCGTCCCTATTTCGTTGCGCAGTTCAGGCGACAAATTCCCCAGTACATGCTGCGCCACAAGGTACGCGCGGGACTCACCGGCTGGGCCCAGGTGAACGGCTGGCGAGGCAATACGTCTATCGAGAAACGCATCGAGTACGACCTCTACTACATTGAGAACTGGTCGGTCATGCTCGATCTGAAGATCATGTGGATGACCCTGTTCCGCGGCTTTTTCCACAAGCACGCGCACTGACGGGAAGGGCTGGGCACCGGGCTGATGCGAGGCAACACCCGGCACCCCTGAACCCGGCACCCTCAAACCCAGCACCCTGAGCTATTGCACCGTCGAACCAACCATGCCACGAGCGCTTATTACCGGTGTCGCCGGGTTCATTGGATCGCACCTGGCCGAGTCGTTGCTGGACCGCGGCTATGCGGTCATCGGAATCGACAACCTGCTGACGGGTGATGTCGCCAACATCGCGCGCTTGGCGAACCGAGACTTCCATTTCATCAAGCACGACGTCACGAATTACATCTACATTGAAGGGCCGGTCGATTACGTGCTCCACTGGGCCAGTCCGGCCAGCCCAATCGACTACCTGCAGCTTCCCATCCAGACGCTCAAGGTGGGGGCGCTCGGCACACACAAGGCGCTCGGCCTCGCCAAGGAGAAAGGGGCGAAGTTCGTCCTGGCGTCGACGTCCGAGGTCTACGGCGATCCACTTGAGCACCCGCAGAAGGAGACCTACTGGGGCAACGTGAACCCCGTCGGGCCGCGCGGCGTGTACGACGAAGCCAAGCGATTCGCCGAGGCGATGACCGTCGCCTATCACCGCTACCATCGCCTCGACACGAAGATCGTCAGAATCTTCAACACGTACGGTCCCCGCATGCGCGTGAACGATGGTCGCGCCGTACCGGCCTTCATCGGTCAAGCGCTGCGCGGTGAGCCCGTGAGCGTGTTTGGCGACGGGATGCAGACGCGAAGCTTCTGCTACATCACCGATCTCGTGGACGGGATCGTACGCTTGATGGAGTCGGATCTGAACGACCCCGTCAACATCGGCAACCCGCACGAGCTCACCCTCGAAGAGCTCGCACGCACGATCATTCGCCTCGCCGGCTCACCTAGCCAGATCGCTCGCAAGCCGCTCCCGAAAGACGACCCGAAGGTGCGCCAACCCGATATCAGCCGTGCGCGTACACTTCTGGGTTGGGAACCGAAAGTATCCCTCGAGGTCGGCCTCGGGCACACGATCGCCTGGTTTCGCGAGAAGCTCAGCGTCGCTGAGACGACGACAGCGTCCGAGCGCCCGGTTTGAACGGCTTGTACTGTGGATCATCAACCTTGACGATCTCGGAGAACGTGCTCCATCCTCTTCCTAGTCATCTTAGGAGAGAGCGTGGCTGAATGCGTAGAGCTCCCTTCTTGCCCTCCGGATCGCGCTGAAGCTTCGAGCCACGCCTGAGGAGATCTGACATGCGCCGCCTGTTTTCTCGACTGAAATTCGCAAGCACCGCGCGCTACAGGGAGGAGGGCACAGAAGCACGCGGATTGCGGCGGTTCGATGAGCTCCAAAACGACCTGCGCTTTGCTTGTCGCACGCTCCGGAAGAACCCGGGCTTCGCAGCTGTGGCGATTCTCGCGCTCGGACTCGGGATCGGCGCAAACAGTGCCATTTTCAGCGTCGTGCATGGCGTGCTGCTCAAGTCGTTGCCGTTCCGCGATGCACCACAGCTGTACAAAGCGAGCATGGTCTATCCGGACGGTACCGCTTATGCGTCGTTGTCCGCACCGGATTTCATGAGCATCCGCGAGGAAAACCGGGTGTTCGAGCAGGTGGAAGCGTACACGACCTCCGGCCTACGCGTGGATGGCGACAGCGACGGCGTCTTCACGCTCCTCGGCGCGGGCGCGCCGATGGAGGTGAGAGGCGCGAGCGTCAGCGATGGTCTGTTCGATCTCCTCGGTTTGCCGATGGCATTCGGCCGCAGTTTTCTGGCCGAGGAGAACCGGCCGGGCATGGGTATGGTGACCGTAATGGATCACGGTTTCTGGCGGCGCGAGCTCGGCGGCGACCGCGCCGTACTGGGGCGCACGCTGGTCGTCGGGGGCGATTCGTACAGGATCGTGGGCGTCCTCGCGCCCGGCGCACAGCTGCTTCGCGAGGCGGACCTATATGTGCCGCTCGAGTATGGTGAGCGTTTCAGTGCAACGACGCCGACTGGTCGGCGCAGCGAGTACCTGCAAGTGCTCGCGCGCGCGCGACCGGGCTCGGTTCTCGATCAGATCCACGGCGATATGCGTCGGGTTGGCACGCTGCTGCAGTCCGCGTTTCCGGAGACGAACGAGCGCCTGACGTTCACCGCGACGCCACTGCGCGAGATCATCATCGCCGGCGTGCGTACGCCGCTGTTCCTCCTTCTGGGTGCGGTCGGCTTCGTCCTTCTCGTCGCGTGTGCAAACGTTGCGAACCTGCTGCTCGCCCGCGCCTCTGCACGGCAGGGCGAGCTCGCAGTGCGCGCGGCGCTCGGCGCCGGTCGCAGCCGCCTGTTGCGGCAGCTTCTGACAGAGGCGGTCGTGCTCGGCCTCGCCGGTGGCGTGGTGGGGTTGGCGATTGCCCATTGGGGCACGCAGGCACTCGCCGCCGCCCAGCCGGCCGATATCCCGCGCATCGAGGAAGTCGGGGTGAATGCTGCCGTTGTACTCTTCACCTTCGGCATCGCGCTGCTGACAGGCTTGGCCTTCGGTGCGCTGCCCGCGTTGTACGCCACGGATAGACGGTTGATGGCAGCGCTGCGCGAGGGTGGTCGTGGCGGCGGGCCAGGCCACGGCGGTCACCGCATCCGCGCGGCGCTCGTGGTCGCCGAGATGGCGCTCGCGGTCGTCCTGCTGACCGGCGCGGGTCTGCTGATCCGTAGCTTCGTGGAGTTGACGCGCGTCCATCTGGGCTTCCAGCCGGAGCGTGCCGTCGCCGTTCGCATCGCGATGCAGGGTGATCCCTACAGAAGCGGCCAACAGGTCGTGGAGCGCGTGGATCGAATCCTGGAGCGTCTACGAGCGCTTCCCGGCGTCACTGCCGCTGCCGCGACGACGCTGCTGCCCTTGAGCGGCGGTGGCCTTATCCTCGCCTTCAACGTGGAAAGCGCGCCGCCGCCGTCGTCCGACGTCAATCGCGAGATCCGGACCGCCAGGGTCACGCCCGACTACTTTCGCGCAATCGGTGCGTCGCTGCTGCGCGGGCGCGGCTTCACCGATCGCGACGACGAGGATGCGCCTCGCGTCGTGCTGATTAATGAAGCCGCCATGCGGCACTGGTTCCCAGGCGAAGATCCGATCGGCAGGCGAGTCGACATGGCCGGGGTGCGCGAGGTGGTGGGCGTCGTCGCCGATGTCCTCCAGTACGATCCAGGTCGGCCAGTCGAGCCCCAGCTTTACACGCCCTTTGCGCAACTCATGGCCGGAAGTGTGCAGCTCGTCGTACGCACGGCGGGCGATCCGGTCGCGCTGGCCCCGGCGATCCGCGCGCAGGTCCACGCTATCGATCCCAATCTGCCGATCGCAGAGATTACGCCGCTCGAACAGCTCGTCGCTCAGTCCGTGGCACGACCGCGCCTCTATGCGTCCCTCCTCGCGCTCTTCGCCGGCGTTGGGCTCGCACTGGCCGCCACCGGGATCTTCGGAGTGATGAGCTATGCCGTCGCACAGCGCGCGCACGAGATGAGCATCCGTATGGCACTCGGTGCACGCGCGGGCGAGGTGGTGCGCTTGATCATGGGCCGCGCCATGGCCCTCGCCGCGGTCGGCCTTGCCGTCGGCATCGCCGCCGCGCTTGCGCTCGGGGGCGCGCTGAGGAGCCAGCTTTTCGGTGTGTCTCCCGTCGATCCGCTCACCCTCGGTGCCGTTGCGCTGCTGCTCGGCGCCACCGCCGCAGCGGCCAGTTATCTGCCCGCACGCCGGGCCGCTTCGCTCGACCCGGTGGCGGCCCTGCGCGGGAGTTGAAGCTGCCGTCCGGTCATTCGGTGACAAAGGCCGCCGCGCACACACGTTCGTCCGTACGGCCAAGTAGTTACATGCCTTACAATTCGATCTATAATCACTTCAGTTAGCTGGAGTGAAGAGATATGGTGCGCGTGATCGTGGTCCCAGCAGAGGCGGCGCAGCGTGTGGCCGAGGCGTTTCCGGGCGCGCAGGTGTTGGAGCTACCCCAAATCGCAGCCGTAGAGCGGATGGTAGAGTCCTTCATGCCGCCGGTCAGGGTAGTGTCTTCGACCATAGCAGAGCAGGCAAGGCGCAACGCCGAGGCTCGAGCCGAGTTCCTGGCCGAGTTCGAAGCGCTCGACGCGGAGGGTGTGGCGGATCTCGCGGGCTCGACGGCGGGCAACCGGCGGGCGACCGCCTCGCGCTGGCAGGCCGATCGATTGTGCTTCGCCGTAGAGCACGACGGGCGTCAGGCGTTCCCAGCTTTTCAGTTCGACCCGACTACCAGGCGTCCCCGGCCGGCTGTGGCCGCGG
>WHTZ01000059.1 GCA_009377495.1 Luteitalea sp. | reverse complement strand
GTCGCTACAGTAAATTGCTGAATCAGGTTGTCTCAAAATCGTTGACACGGCCCGGGGCAGCTGGAAGAGCGCAGACGCCTGCACCAGAATTCACATTGGAAATTGAGGCTCCAGTCGGACAGACGACGGTTGTGTGCGTGCGGGGGTGCATCCTACAGGGAGGACGCGACGAGGGTAACCCCAACAACAGGCCAGTTGCGAATTACCAGTACGGATGCTCGGGTGGCCAGCGTTGCGGAGCGCGCGTTAATGGCTGGTTGAAGCGCTAGGCGGACAGGCCAAATGGAAGCTTCGTCCCGGAGAATCCTCGGAGGGTGGTGACGCCTACAACGACGCGCCCGGGTTCGCAGAGTCTGCGCGAAAGGCGGACAGCGGCTGCTTCTGACGACCGGCGGCGTCAAAATTCGTCGGCGCGAGCCACCCCTCGAGTGCGGCTTTCCGCGACGGCCACTCGGAATCGACCATCGAATACCATGCGGTGTCGCGGTTTCGTCCCTTGATGATCATGTGCTGTCGAAAAGTGCCCTCGAAGGTGAACCCCAGTCTTACCGCTGCAGAACGAGACGGCAGATTGAGCGCATTGCACTTCCACTCGTAACGTCGATAGCCCAGCTCCTCGAAGACATGACGCGCCATCAGGTACATTGCCTCCGTGGCACCGGTCGTGCCCTGGAAACGCGGAGTGTACAGAATGTTGCCGACCTCGATGACACGGTGTACCGGCTCGATGCGCAGGTACGAGGCGTATCCGAGCACCTCGCTGTCGCGCGTGCCGACAATGACAAAGAAGACCGAGTCTTGCGCGGCTACTTTGCGCTCCAGCTCCTCGTAGAATGACGTGCGATCCGCGTACGGTCCGGTGGCTAGGTATCGCCACAGACGATCAGCGTCCTGGCCGTGCGTGGCTTCGTATACGGCCTGCCCGTGGACAGAGGGATCCAGCGGGACGAGTGTCACATGCCGGCCCTCCAGCGTGACGCGCTCGGGTCGCCGGGCCGGCGAGCCGCCTACGGGTGCGCCAACGGCACCCAGCACGTCCGCTCGCAAGGCATGAGCGTCTTTGCGGTCGATACGGATCATCGGTTCTCCTAGGTCTGCGGTTCGGCCACGATCAAGTGTCCTACGTGCGCTGAGAGGGTTTGACGAGCAGATTCCGCCAGTCCGGTGTCGGTCAGGAGTACGTCGGCGTCGGCCAGCGTGGCGATGGTGCAGATGCCGACGACCCCCCATTTGGTGTGGTCGGCGAGGACCGCGAGCCTGCGCCCGGATCGGATGAGCGCGCGGTCAGTCTCGGACTCCATCAGGTTCGGGGTGGTGAACCCGGCGTCGGCGCTGACGCCGTGCACGCCCAGGAAGAGCAGGTCGACGTTGATGGTCTGTAGCGAGGCGACCGCGAACGGCCCGACCAGGGCGTCCGACGGGGTGCGGATCCCGCCGGTGAGGATGACCGTCTGGTCGCTACGTCCCGATCGATAAAACACGTCAGCCACCGGGACGGAATTGGTGACCACGGTGAGCCCCGCCACGGCCGTGAGGTGCTGCGCGAGTGTCCAGGTGGTGGTGCCTGCCGAGAGCGCGATGGCCTCCCCGGGACTAACCAGCGCGGCGGCGGCCCGCGCGATGGCCTCCTTTTCACGTTGCTGTCGCACTGCGTTGGTGGCGAATCCCGGTTCGTCGGTGGAGCTGAGATCGACGGTGGTGGCTCCGCCGTGCACCTTGGTGACCAGACCGCGATTCACAAGCGTGTCCAGGTCTCGCCGGATCGTCATATCGGACACGCTGAATTCAGCGACAAGATCAGCAACCTTGACCGCACCATGACGGCGGACTCGTTCGACGATCGCGGCTTGGCGCTGCTGAGACAGCATCAGTTTCCTCGCAGTCGCAGCGACGACAGAAACGGATCGGGCGTCCGCGATGGTCGCTGCGTCACACTCGCGTCTGGTTATTATTCAATCATGATCGCATAATTTCAAACATCGTGGCGCGGGCCCGGGCGGACGAGTGAACCGTGACCATTAGTCCTGCTGAACGCGCCTGATGCTGAGGCCGTTACTTTCTGCCTGCCATTTCTCCGAATCTTCCTCCTGAACCAGCCACTCCTGCGACACTCGCCCAGACTTGACACCGCCGCAAGAGATTGTATGATTACGTTGCATTTAGTCGCATATTGTTTGATTACCTGGCTTGCCGCAGAAGAGGCGACGTGCGTCAATCAGCACTTCAGTCAACGTTGTGGGTCTGTTTGGTTCTCGGCGGGAGCTCAGTGGTTTTGGCTCAGTCGATTGCTGGATCCATTGTCGGGACTGTCACGGATCCAACGTCCGGCGTCATACCCGGGGCGAGGGTGGTCGCCCTCGAGGAAGGCACCAACGTCAGAACTGAGACGGTCACCAACGCCGAGGGCATTTACGCCTTTCCGTCGCTGAGCTCGGGATTGTACCGATTGGAAGTCGAGATGCCCGGGTTTCAACGCTTGGTGCGCTCGGGTATTCAAGTGCAGGTGAACGACAGATTGCGGGTCGACTTGCGCTTGCACCTCGGCGAAGCCACCGAAAGCGTCTCGGTTTCCGGTGCCGCTCCTTTGGTGGAAACCGAAAGCGGAGCACTTGGTACCGTGATCGAGAACCGGAAAGTACGCGACCTGCCGTTGAATACACGCAATGCGTTTCAGCTCGCCTCTCTGTCGGCCGGCGTTGTTCCGAGCGTCGCCTTTGGCGACTTCTTCAATAGCTCCGCCAACTTCATGATCAACGGTGCGCGGGGGAATACCAGCGAGATGCTCATTGATGGCATCACCAACTCGGTCCCGGCCGCGAACCCGATTCTTGTGGCATCGATGTTTCCCTCGCCGGACGCAGTCCAGGAGTTCAAGGTCCAGACCAACAGCTATGCGGCTGAATACGGTCGTAGTGCGGGCGGCATCGTCAACATGGTCATCAAGTCGGGCACCAACGAGCTCGATGGCGTTGTCTACGAGTTTCTGCGCAACAGCGCGCTGGACGCCAATGACTTCTTTGCGAACCGGACCGGCACCCCACTCGGCAGCTTCAAGCGAAATCAATTTGGCGGCGCGCTCGGTGGTCCGATCATCCGTGACGAGCTGTTCTTCTTCAGTAACTATGAAGGACTGCGCCGACGGTCACAGGCTACGCTGACCGCGACGGTTCCGACCGAAGCCGAGCGCCGTGGGGACTTCAGCCAAAGCCGGCAGCGGCTTTCCGACGGCACCTGTGCACCGCTTCAGATTTTCGATCCGTTCTCGACGCGGCTTTATCCCGCAAGCGGCGCTCTCATCCGAGAGGCTCTTCCGAATAGTGTTATTCCCTTCGACCGGCAAGATCCTGTCGGCCAGCGCATCGTCAGTTTCTTCCCGGATTCGAATGTTCCTGGGGACCCCTGCACTGGGGCCAACAACTTCTTTTCCAGCAGGACGTCGGCGCTCGAGACGGACCAGGTCGACGTCAAGATTGACTGGGTGCCAGGATCGAAGGATAAGTTCTCGCTTGGGGTGGCTTACCGGAGGTTCGAGGATACGCCCCCCAACTTTTACGACAATATCGCTGATACGCGAGTGTTCACCGGCGACAGCATTCCGAGCAAGAGCGTGCGCTTGCAATACGATCGCATACACTCGCCCACTCTGCTGATGACTGCGCGTTTCGGCATGACCCGCCTCGACCGCGAATGGGGCACGAACGCGCCGGATGACTTCTCGCTGACGCAACTGGGCTTCCCCGAAAGCCTCGATGACCAACTCACCAAGCCCCTCGATTTCCCCGCGTTTGGATTCTCGAATTACGCCTCTCTCGGACGCGGCGGCGGTTTCCTGGATCAGGCTGGCACCTCGTATACCAGCGCCTTCAGCCTGACCCACGTTCGTGGCCGCCATACCCTGAAGTCCGGTATCGACTATCGGATCAATCAGTCTGCCGAGATCGTGGGAGCAGACACGAGTGGCACCTTCTTCTTCAGTCGTGCATTCACACAGGGACCTGATCCGAACCAGCCCGGGGTTGATCGGGGCGACTCGGTTGCGAGCCTGTTGCTCGGGGTCCCAACGTCGGGTGGAGCGAACATTGTGCCTGGCGTCCGGACGACGAGCCACTATCTTGGGCTCTACATTCAGGATGATTTCAAGGTGACTCCGAAGCTCACCGTAAATGTTGGCCTGCGCTACGACCTAGAAATACCTCGCTCGGAGCGCGACAACCTGCTCAGCTTTTTTGATTTCGAGGCTCCTTCGCCGTTAGCGGACATAGTTGGAATCTCGAGCCTGCGTGGCGGCCTGCGCTTCGTCGGCGTCGATGGGAGCCCGAGAACCCAATTTGACACTGACAAGAACAACTTCGCTCCCAGGTTCGGCTTCGCGTATGCCGTGGCACCGACGACGGTGCTTCGGGGCGGCTACGGAATCTTCTATACACCCTGCGTGTGCACCGCTGCAGGTTGGGCATCCGGAATCAGCGGGTTCATACAGGCAACCGAGATGGTGACCTCGCTAGACGGCTTGCGCCCGAACGACCTGTTGACGAACCCCTTTCCCAATGGGATCGCACAGCCAACCGCGCCGGACGCTGGGCTCTTGACCAGTCTCGGACAGGACCTCGGGGCCACTGGCCGCGATGGTGCCATCGACCGACGTAACCGTGTCGGCTATTCGCAGCAATGGAATCTCGGTATTCAGCGCCAGTTTGGCGGCGACATCGTTGTCGAGCTGGCTTACATCGGTAGTCACGGCGTGAAGTTGGCGGACGGACCGTTGGGGCACCAGATCAACCAGTTGGGGTCGGAGCAATTGGCTCTCGAAACCCAGCTTCAAGAGCTCGTCGCCAATCCCTTCCAACCGTTTGTCGAAACGGGACCGCTCTCCCAGCCTGAAGTCTCACGTGCCCAACTCCTGCGGCCTTTCCCGCAGTTCCTGGACGTGTTCAATTTTCGCCCGGCCTCGGCCAGTTCCATCTATCATGCGTTTCAGGCTCGGGTTGAGAAGCGGTTCTCACACGGCCTGACCTTTCTGGTCGCCTATACGAATGGCAAATTGATCGACGATTCCTCGCAGGCGGTGGGCTTCCTCGGACCCGCCCCGGCACATCAAGATGTGTTCAACCGCGACGCCAGCCGATCCCTATCCGCCCAGGATGTCAGCCAGCGACTGGTCATCAGCTATGTCTACGAGCTTCCGCTCGGCAGAGGCAAGCGTTTGGGCTCTAACATGCCCGCGCTTGCCGACGCTCTTCTCGGCAACTGGCAGCTCAACGGGATTCTCACCCTTGCCACGGGCGTGCCTCTCGCAATCACCAATGCAGAGAACAACAGCCAATCCTTCTCAGCGGTGCAGAGGCCGAACATCAGTGGCAATCCCAACCTGCCGGGCGACCGCGCCACTGACGAAAAGCTCGCCCAATGGTTTGATACCAGTGTCTTCAGTCAGCCTGCACCGTTCACGTTCGGCAACGCGCCCCGTGTGCTGCCGAATGTCCGCAGAGACGGGATGAAGAACTTGGATTTTTCACTGTTCAAGCAGTTTCAGATCTCGGAGAGCAAGCGGGTGGAGCTCCGGGCCGAATTCTTCAATGTGTTCAACACTCCCCAATTCGGGCCGCCAGGCCAAGTGTTTGGCACGCCAACCTTCGGCGTCGTCAACTCGCAGGCCAATAACCCGCGGCAAGTACAGTTCGCATTGAAGATTTACTTCTAGCGGACCGCGGCCAGGGCCGCGCTCCCCGACGCTCACTCGAGGTGGACCCAAAGCTTGACACTGAGGGCGATACCGTGAAGGCAATCCTGATCCTCCTACTCGGTGTGCTGCTGGGCAATGCTGGTTGGTCGACCGCCGCACCACGCCCGGACATCGTCATCTTCCTGACCGACGATCAGAGCCAGCTCGATGCCACGTCGTACGGCGCACGTGACCTACACACGCCGAACATGCAGCGCCTGGCCGATGCGGGCCTGACGTTTACGCGGGCCTTTGTGGTCTCGCCCAGTTGCGCGCCGAGCCGCGCAGCGCTGCTCACCGGTCTGATGCCCGCGCGCAATGGCGCGGAGCCGAATCACAGCAAGCCGCGCGCGGACCTCAAGAAGTGGCCCGCCTATTTCCAAGAGCTCGGCTATGAAGTCGTGGCGTTCGGGAAGGTGTCACACTACCGGCATACGGTCGATTACGGGTTTGACTACTTCGCACACGATACCTTCCACGATCACGCCGCCATACCGGCCGCGGTGGAATTCTTGAAGAAGCGCGAGGGCGGCACCGGCAAGCCGCTCTGTCTCTTCGTGGGCAGCAACTGGCCGCATGTGCCGTGGCCAGAGCAGTCCGACGACTTCGACCCCGCCACACTGACGCTGCCTGCCGGTTCCGTGGATACACCGGAGACGCGCCGCTGGCGCGCTCGTTACGCCGCTGCCGTCGCCAAAGCGGATTCCGAGCTGGGTCTCATCTACGACACGGCGCGAACGGCGCTCGGCAACGACACGCTGTTCGCGTTTACGAGCGACCATGGCGCACAATGGCCCTTTGGTAAGTGGAACCTCTACGACTCGGGTATCCAGACGCCTCTCACCGTCGTCTGGCCGGGGGTGGTGAAGCCGGGGACACGGACTGACGCGATGGTGAGCTGGCTGGACCTTCTGCCTACCTTGCTCGAAGCTGCCGGCGGCACGCCCCCGTCGGATATCGACGGCCGCTCGTTTCTGCCCGTCTTGCGCGCTGAGAAAAGCGAGCACCGCGATCGCATCTTCACCACGCATAGCGGCGACGGTGGCTGGAACATCTATCCGATGCGCAGCATTCGCACCGCTGCTTGGAAATACATCCTCAACCTCCATCCGGAGTTCGCCTACACGACGCATATCGATCTTGGGCGATCCCGGGACGGGCGAGAATTCTGGAGCTCGTGGGAGAACGCGGCGCGGACCGATAAGAAAGCCGCCGCGATCGTGAAACGCTATCGCCAGCGCCCGGCAGAAGAGCTCTACGACCTCAGCACCGATCCACACGAGCAGCAGAACCTTGCGACCGATCTACAACATGCCGCGCGGCTCGAGAAGATGCGTGCCGAGCTGGAGGCGTGGATGCGCGAGCTGGGCGATCGACGTCAGGTCTTTCATGAGCCCCGCCTGCTCGATGACCCTGCCAGTTATGGCCCCAATGCGCCACCCGGAGACGCGTGGCCAAAGGGCGATAGAAAGAGGTGACCGGAGTGGCTGCACGTTGCGCTTCACGCGTTGTCATCGTGCTCGTCTCGCTTCTGATGCTGGGCGTCGGAGCAAGAGGCGAACAGGAAGCTGTTCCGCTGGCGGAACATCCGCGGCCTGACTTCCAGCGACAGGAGTGGATCAATCTCAACGGAGCCTGGGACTTTCGGTTCGACGCTGAGGATGCCGGAGAGAAGAAACGCTGGTTCGCGGGCGGCGAAGACTTTCCAGAGAAGATCCGCGTGCCGTTCTCATGGGGATCGCCGCTCTCCGAGATCGAAGATCAGGCCGACACCGGATGGTACGCTCGTTCGATTCGCGTGCCGGAAGATTGGGACGGTAAGCGCGTATTTCTCGTCATCGGCGCCTCTGATTGGCACACCACGGCCTGGCTGGATGGCCATCGGTTGGGCACCCACGAGGGCGGCTACACGCCGTTCGAGCTCGAGCTCAGCCCGCACGTTCGGCCCGGCCGGGAGCAGCGGCTGGTCATCCGCGTCGATGATGCGCCTCGGCCTTTCAAGCTGGAAGGCAAACAGGGATACGGCCCGGCCAGGGGAATCTGGCAGACGACGTATCTGGAAGCCCGCGGAAGCGTTCCGATCAAAGCCCTTTACTTTACGCCTGACATCCGCCGCGAGCGCGTGAGCGTGCGAGTGGCGCTGCTGGAGCCCGCTTCTCGGCCATTGACGCTCGACCTTCGCTTCACGAACGGCGATCGGTCGCCGGCCCCGGTTCAGCAGACGATTCCCGCCGGCAGCGAGAACACCAGTTTTGAGGTGAAGCTTTCGAGTCCACGTCTCTGGTCTCTCGACGATCCCTTCCTCTATGAAGTAGAAGCCAGCCTCTCGGCAGACGGTCAGGCAGAAGATCGCGTGGAGACCTACTTCGGCATGCGCGAGGTCGGCGTGGTTGATCTTCCCGGCTCGGGGCATCCGTACGTAATGCTCAACGGCGAGCCCGTCTATCTTCAGCTCGCACTCGACCAGGCCTATCACCCGGACGGCTACTACACCTTTCCGTCGGACCAGTTCATGAGAGATGAGATCCTCCGGGCGAAGCGCCTGGGGCTGAACGGCATCCGGATTCACGTGAAGATCGGTATCCCGCGAAAGCTCTACTGGGCCGATCGGCTGGGCCTGCTAGTGATGGCAGATGTTCCGAACAGTTGGGGCGAGCCGACGCCGGAGATGCGGCAGGAGACCGAGCACGCGTTGCGCGGCATGATTCAGCGCGACTACAACCATCCGAGCATCTTCTCCTGGGTCATCTTCAACGAGACCTGGGGACTGAGACACGACAAGGAATATCGCAAAGACACCCAGGAGTGGGTGGCGTCCATGTACAGACTGGCCAAATCCTTGGACTCGAGCCGGCTCGTCGAAGATAACTCGCCCAATCAGGAAGATCACGTCGTCACGGATCTCAACACCTGGCACAAGTATCTTTCGGGTTACGGCTGGAAGGAGCATCTAGACGACATCAGCGACAAGACGTTCGAGGGGTCGGACTGGAACTTCGTCGAAGACAAGAAGCAGGATCGAGCGCCGCTGCTGAACAGCGAGTTCGGCAATGTGTGGGGTTACGAGGGGAGCACAGGGGATGTGGACTGGAGCTGGGACTACCACATCATGGTGAACGAGTTCCGCCGCCACCCCAAGGTCGCCGGTTGGCTCTACACGGAATTTCACGACGTGATCAACGAGTGGAACGGCTACTACCGATTCGATCGTTCCGAGAAGCTCACCGGGCTGGCGGAGCTCGTCGAGGGAATGTCGCTGGCGGATCTGCACGCTCCGCTCTACGTGGCTCCAGGCGGTGAGTTGTGCCGCACGGCTGCGCCGGGCGAGGAGGTCGAGATTCCGCTGTGGCTCTCCTTCATGACCGGAGACGGAGACACGCTGACCCTGCGTACGCAGATCTACGGATGGAATGATCTCGGCCAGAAGAAAGACTACGGTGGCTCCAGTCGGTCAATCGATTTCCGGCCGTGGCGCTCCGAGGCGATCTCGCCACTGCGGGTCCGAATGCCGCAGGAATCCTCGCTCGTGTTGGTGGCATTGTCGCTCGAGGACGCGTCCGGACAGGTCGTTCATCGGAACTTCACGACGTTTCTTGTGGAAGGCGAAACCTCCGACGTCGCCCAGATTCAGAAGCGGGACGGCAAACGGCTTCGGCTCCTCCGTTTTGCGCCGGACTCCTTCGCGCGAGCCGCATGGTCGCTGAAGTCCTGGCCAGTCCTGGACGGGCTCAAGATGAATGGTGCTGGCACCGGATATTTCGAGTACCGGCTACCCTGGCCCGAAGGTGTCAAGGTCCAGGACGTCGCGCAGGCAAGCTTTCTGGCGGAGCTTTCCGCGAAGCAGCTGTTCAGCAAGGACCGGGACGCGGAAGAAGGGATCGAAGGGAACTTCATGCTGGGAAAGGGAACACACGATCCGAGCCTGAATCGTAATGCCTATCCGATGACCGACGAGGTGCGCTTTCCCAGCGTGGTCCGAGTCCGCGTGAACGGCGAGGTCATCGGCACTCACTATCTCCCCGATGATCCGGCCGATCACCGCGGCATCTTGTCGTGGTTTTCTCAGAAGCGCGACGGCTATCTGAGAGAAGCCGGTTCGTATGGGTATTTGACGGCGATGAGTCTTCCGGCTTCGATCCTTCAGCGGGCGGCTACAGAGAAGGAAATCGTCATCCGGCTCGAGGTGGACGAGGCCATTCCCGGCGGCGTCGCCGTTTACGGCAAACGCTTCGGCCGCTACCCGCTCGATCCAACGATCACCTTCGTCCTAAAGTAGTCGACAAGTGTCATCGATGAAGATGAACATCTCACCTTCTCTGCTCCCGCGCCCGGTCAATGCGCTCCCATGGCTGTGCGCCTACCCGCGCTGCCCACCTGTCGTAGAGCCCGACCAATTCCTGGGCCTTCTCCGGTCTCTCGTGCGAAAGGTCGTACAATTCGGTCCGGTCCTTCTGCATGTCGTAAAGCTCCCAATCGCCCGGGTGCTTTGACACGAGCTTCCATCGCCCCTGCCGAACCGCCCGATTGCCCTCGTGCTCCCAATAGATCGTACGCGCTGGCAACGGCTTCGACGCGAAGACGGGGGTCAAGCTGGCGCCTTCCAACGGAGTCGTGGCTCGGCTCTGCACACTATCCTGCGGGGTTACCTCCGCCACATCGAGGAGCGTCGGGACCAGATCGATGATGTGTGAAGGCTCGTGACGAATCTCACCGCCGTGCTGGATGCGCGCGGGCCAGCGCACGATGAGAGGCGTAGCAATGCCGCCTTCGTGAACGTACTTCTTCGTCAGACGGAACGGCGAGCTACTCAGATGCGCTCCACGGATGTCGTAGCCCTCGTAGGAATCCGGCCCACCGAGGAGCGCACCCTCGCGGCTCCGGTTCGGATCCTCCGCCGCGCCGCCGTTATCCGAGAGGAAGATGACCAGCGTGTGCTCCTCGAGCCCCCGTTTCCGAAGCGCCCCGAGCACCCGACCAATGCCAGCGTCCATGCGTTCGATCATCGCCGCATAGATCGACATCTCGAGGTCCCACTGCTCCTCCTCCTGTTCTGTGACGGACGCCCACGGCGGTACGCGGTCTGGGCGCGGTGCCAGATCCCATTTCCGGGAGATCAATCCCAGATCCACGAGCCGACGGTAGCGCTCGCGGCGGATCTGATCCCACCCTTTCATATACCGTCCACGATACTTTGCAACGTCTTCAGCCGGAGCGTGGAGTGGCCAGTGCGGCGCGTTGTAGGCGAGGTACAGGAAGAAGGGCTCGGCACCCTCATGCTCGCGAATGAATGCTGCCGCGTGATTGGAGAAGGCATCCGTGCTGAAGAAGCCGTCGCGCGGAGGCGAGTAGACGTGGTCGTCCACGGCCATGGGCGGGTCTTGCACTTTTCCGGAAAGCTGAAGGCCATATCCGTAGTAATTCATCGCTCCGGCGATGAGCGCGAACGATCGGTCGAAACCGCGGTCGACGGGCCATTGCGGACGATCGTATCCGAGGTGCCATTTGCCGACCATGAAGGTTCGGTAGCCCCCGTTGCGAAGCATTTCGGCGATCGTGGGCGTGTCGTACGCCAGATGGTCCGTGTAACTCTGGCTGTTGAACGTCTTCCGCACCAGGGTGGCATACCCGTCCGGCATATGGCCCAGACCCGCCTGATGCGGATAGAGGCCCGTCAGGAGCGATGCCCTGGTGGGAGTACACCGAGCAGCATTGTAGAACTGGCTGAACCGGATTCCCTCTGCGGCAAGACGATCGAGGTTCGGCGTGTCGACCTCGCCGCCATACGAACCGATGTCGGAGTACCCCATGTCGTCCGCCATAATCAGGACGATATTGGGCCGCGTCTCGGGGCGTTCTTTCTCTCGCATCTGCGCGTGACAGCCGCTGATGGCTGTCAGCAGCAGGATGACCGAAACGAGACGGACGAAACCGGACTTCGTGAGGGCGAGGAGCACAACCAGCAGGCGAAGATGAGACATACCATCCAAGCACTTCAATCACTAACACTTAGGAGTTATTTGTCTTTCCGATAGAGTCACACGCAAAGCGACAACTGTCAACACATTCACGCCCTAATGTTGTTCGAATCGGTTGGTTTTCCGGCGGACGAGCGTCCCGCGAGTCGACCACCAGAAGCGCTCGCGAGTCATGGTGGAAGGTGACGCGCGGCGAGGAAAACTCGAGCCCGGCTCAAGGAGATGCAGGCGCGTCATCCGCTCATTGCCGATGTGCGCGGGCTAGGGCTCTTCCTCGGCGTCGAGCTGACGGCCGAAGCCGAGAAGGTCATGTACCGTGCCCTGGAGCTCGGCCTGAGCTTCAAGGTGACCATGGGCCGCATCCTGACCCTCACCCCTGCCCTGACCATCACGGAGGCCGAGATGTCCCGCGCGCTCAACATCTTGGAACGCGCCATCGGCGAGGTGGAGTCCGAAAAGGTGAGTACGCCCTCCGACTAGCGGCTGGCGATCGACTTTGGCGATCGCCTTCCTTTGTTCGATTACCTCAGCCATTTCGTTGTAATCTATAGATCAGGTAATTGGGGAGCCGCGCCCTGGTTCTGGGAGGCTCCGCCGCGCGGGACACGTAGTCGTCGTCGTTATGGGGCAAGCCTGCAGACGCCATGATCAAATTTGGCACCTACTCCACCACCAACAGGAGCACAGCGTCTGACTCGAGCCGTCAGAAAGCACCAGCATCCGTAGCTACCTCTGCGGGCACGATCCCAAGCCACCGAGCAGCAGCTGTCTGTAAGCAGGTCCGGCAATGATGCTCGCTATTCTCGTCGCCGGCCTTGGCGGGCTCGTCGGACTGGTGGCTGGCTTCCTCATGGGGCGGCGCCATCAGCTAACTGACTGCCCACACTGTGAATATCGACAGGTGAACAACATCGTGGAACTGGAGCGGGTCTACGACGAGCCCGGTTGGATGGGCAAGGACCATCCTAACGCGTTGTCCGGCCGCGGCTAGGACGTGCGTGACTCTTGTCGCGCGACTCTACACGGGACACTACACGGGACGCTGCTACACGGGACGCTGCTCTTGACACGGCGCCGGTTGAGGCGCATGCTGCAAGCAGCCAAGCTCAAAGCTCTTTCGCGGGAGGTCGTCGTGACCGTGCGTCTCCCTCGCCTCAACCGGCACGTGTTGACGGTGTTCCTCATCGTCGGCCTGCCGGTTCTCGCCGCGGGTGTCCTGGTGGTGCTCGCACTTGCCCAATCCAGGCTGCGCGATTCCTATGGCGCTCACCTCGGACGCCTCGCCGAGCACGC
Organism: Luteitalea sp.; assembly: GCA_009377495.1. Lineage (GTDB taxonomy): Bacteria > Acidobacteriota > Vicinamibacteria > Vicinamibacterales > Vicinamibacteraceae > WHTT01. The sequence continues at coordinate 26,776 of WHTZ01000059.1, read as the reverse complement.
GGCATCATCCCTCGACGCGCACGTGTACCGGAAGCTTCTCGACGTCACGCTGCTGGCACGCACGCCGGTGCTGCGCCAGGCGGCCGCCGCGGCATCCGCCGTCGAGGCGTCCGCCGAGGCGACGCGCAAACTCGACGAGCAATGGCAGCAGCAGGGTGAGCTACCGGCGGCGCTGGCCAGCCGGTTGGCGACGCCAGCGTCGCGCTTTCTTGCCGATATCACGTCAACCGATCAGCTCTATCGTGAGCTCCTGCTGACCGATCGCGCCGGCCGCCTGGCGGCTGCCTCCAACCGCACGTCCGATTTCGATCAGTCGGACGAAAGCTGGTGGGACGTCACCGTCGATGATGGGCTGCGCGGGCGCGCCCGGGTGCTCGATGTGCGATGGGATGCCAGCGCGCGCTCGCAGGCACTCGAGATCGCGGTTCCGGTGGCCGCGCCGAGTAGCGACAATCTGGCGGGTGTGCTCAAGGCAGTGATCGACGCCCGCGAGCTGCTCGCGCTGGTAGGCGGCGCGCAACCGGGCCACGACGGCCAGGCGATGCTGCTGCGCGCGGATGGATCGATCATCTTCACCCGCGCGACGTTCACGCCGGAGTCGCGCTTCTTCGCCGCCCGGGATATGCGGGAGCAGCTTGCCCGCATCGAAGCAGATCCCACGACAACGGCTGCGCACTTCGATGCCACGTCGCCGGACGGAGTCCGCCAGGTGATTGGCGTTGCGCCGAGCCAGCTTCCGCGCAGCTACGCCAACTTGGCGTGGGTTGTGGCCGTATCGCAACCGGCCGAGGAGCTGCTGGCGCCGATACAGTCGCTCGGCTTCTACCTGTTGTTGGTCCTGGGGCTCACGGCGCTGATGGTGCTCGTCCTCGCACTGTGGTTTTCGGTCCGCCTCGCCGCGCCAGCCGTGGCAACGGACATGCACCTGGTGGAGCATCCGCGGGTCGCGCGCATGCCGGATAGCGAGACCAGCGACGAGTGGGACATGCGTGAGGCGCGGTAATAGGTACCGCAGACCGCATGCCGCATGTTACTCGTGACGCAGGGCCACCATTGGATCGATTCTCGACGCCCGCCGAGCGGGCACATAGGCGGCCACCGCTGTCGCCGCCAGTAGCATCCCCACAGCCGCGGTAATCGCAAGCGGATCGTTGGGCTCTGTCTCAAAGAGGAACGACTCGACGAGCTTCGACGCTGCCAGCGCCACAGGCAACCCAATCACCAGCCCAGCGAGCCCCAGGACGATCACTTGGCGTAGCACCAGCCACATCACGCGGCCGCGCTGTGCCCCCAGCGCCATCCGGATGCCAATTTCTCCTGTGCGGCGCGTCACGCTATAGGTCATCGTGCCGTACAGGCCCACGCAAGCGATAACCAGCGCCAGCATCGCGAACCCGCTCGACAGCCGTGCAAAGACGATTTCTTGATTGATGGTCTGGTCGATCTGCGCAGCCTGCGTCGTGATCCGACCCATGGGAACGCCCGCGTCAGCTTGACGCAGAACCTCGCGGGCGGCGCCGACGTGGCCGTGCGGATCACCCGCGGTGCGCAGGGCGAAGACCATCTGATTCAGCCCCTCCCCCTGGTTGTAGGGCAGATAGACCATGGGTGGCGTCCGCGACACCCACGGCGCGGGGCCCTCCCGCAGCGGTCCGTAGTGCGCGTCCTTGACCACACCCACAATCTCCAGGTCGCTCATGGGTCCAACATTCATCCGCCGGCCCAACGGGCTCTCGCTGCCAAAGTGTGTTCTCGCGAACGATTCGCTCACCACCACGACGCCTCGCGTTCCCGGTCCGTCGCGTTCGCCAAACTCTCGACCGAGCACAATCGGAATCTGGAGTGTCCTGAAGTACGAGGGACCGACAGGAAGCATCGCAGCACCGGTGGCGGTGGGATCGTCACCTTGCGTCCTGGGTCCTGGCACGGTCACTTCGAGATACATGCTGCCCTCGCCCACCTGTGAGGTCGCCGAGAGGCTCACGTCGCGTACACCTGGAATGCCGCGGAACCGCCGCTGCAGGTCCGCATAGAACACAGCCAGGCTTGGGCCCCGATACCCGGCTTGCTCCGCGTTGACATGCAAGAGGAGCAGATTCTCACGATTGAACCCCAGCTCCGTCGAGTGGAGCGTCGACAGCGTTCGGACAAACAGCCCCGCCCCCACCAGCAACAGCAGAGAGAGTGCGATTTGCGCCACCACCAGCGTCTGGCTCAGACTCACCGGCAGCCACCGCCGCCGGACTCGTCCGCCGACCTGCCCTGCCCGCACCTCTTTGAGCGCCGGGATCACGTCCACCCGCGTCGCCTGGAGTGCGGGGGCTAATCCGAACAGCAGACCGGTCACGATGACCAACGCCGCCGTCACGCCGAGCACGGCCCAGTTCAATTCCGCGCGCAGCGTGAAATTCTCGCGGCCACTCGCGAGCAGCGCGGTTAGCACCCGCATGCCCCCGACAGCAAGCAGCACGCCCAGCGCACCGCCGATGGATGCCAACAGCACGCTCTCGGTCAGCAACTGTCGGATCACGCGAAGCCGTCCCGCACCAATGCTCAACCGCACCGCCATCTCGCGCCTTCGGGCGGCCGATCGCGCCAGGAGCAGATTCGCGATGTTGGCGCAGGCGATCGCCAGAATCAGCCCCACCATGGTCATCAGCACGTAGAGCGGTTGGGAATAGAGATGACGCAGACTGTCGAGCCCTCCGGCACCATCCATCACCATCAGCTCTGGAATCTCGCCAGTCGTGCTCGTGACGTACTCGCGGAACAGCGGGCCCAATGCCGCCTGTGCTTGCTCACGGCTTACACCCGGACTGAGCCGCCCCATGACATCCAGCCAGTAAAAGTCGTCAGCAGAGTACTTTTCCACCACCGAAGGTCCCTTTTGATCGCGTGGCTCTATCAGCACATTCGCGTGCAGTGGCACGAAGAAATCCGGGGCCCACTCCGGATTCACGCCGAAGAATGCTGGCGGCGTCACGCCCACGATGGTAAAGGGGACATCGTTGATGTGAAACGATCGACCCACAGCACTGTGCGTATCGCCAAAGCGCTGTCGTGCGAATCTCGCGCTGACTACGGCCACGGCCGCCGCACCGATGCGGTCGTCTTCGGCAGACAGTAGGCGTCCCGCCGCCGCGGCGGCCCCGGTGCCGCGGAAATAGTCGCCCGACGCGTAGACACCGTCGGCTAGTGTTGCCTGTCCACGAACCGTCAGCTTGAGACCTTGCGCGCCTCGGTAGGCAAACACGCTCGAGAAGGCCCCGCTCTCCTGTTGGAACAGCTCAAACGCGGGATAGGGGAAGACGCTCCTGATCTGGCCGAGCTCGGGGTCGAGATAACTACCCGTGGTGCTCAGGCTCTGCATCCTGGACTTGGCTGTCGCCGCGGAGCTGGGTTGTGCGGTGCGCCACTTCAGCACTACTAGTCGCTCCGGATCGGGCACGGGCAACGACCGCAGCAGGATGGAATCCATGAAGCTGTAAATTGCCGTGTTCGCCCCGATCCCGAGGGTCAGCACCAGCAGTGCGAGCGCCGTGAACGTTCGGTTCGACGCCATCATTCGCACCGCATACCGCAGATCCTGACCGAGCTGTTCCAGCATGGTCCATCCCCAGGTCGCGCGCGTGTCCTCGGAAATCAACGTGACGTTTCCAAGGTCGCGCCGGGCCACGAATCGCGCCCGCTCCTCGGTCAAGCCCGCCGCTTTGCCCTGCTCGGTCTCCTCGTCCAGATGGAACTCCAGCTCTTCACGAAGCTCGACTTCCTTTCGACGTCGCTGTGTCAACCAGCTCAGCTTTCTCAGAAACCCCCTCATAACCGCTCCCGATCGACTCATGTCACACGCAGGAAGGTGCTCGTCGACATATTGTGTAGCCACTCTACTCTATGACTCGTAGAATGTCTACGCTATTCTCCCGCCGCGGGGGGTGCTTAACGGAAATGCGGGTCACGACGATCGCCAGAACGATGGAGAAAAAGGGGACAGGCCCCTTTTCGTCGGCGTTGGTTCTCGAAAAAGGGGCCTGTCCCCTTTTTCCGACCCTCCAGATCTCGCGACCCCCATTTCCGTTAAGCACCCCGCCGCGGGTGCTGCTCCTTCTTCACGGAGATTGACGATAGGATCGCGCACGATGGTCTACGCCGCAGCGTTGCTCACGGCGATTATCGTTGGATACAGCGGCGGCAGCACGGTCGCGGCAACGCCGCCGGAGGTCCTGAAGCTGGACGGTGACGTCGCGCGAGTGCACGATCCGGTCGCGATCAGGGAGGGCGACACGTACTACGTGTTCAGCACGGGCGGCCGCGCAGGCCAAGGCGTGATTCCGATCCGGACGTCGAAGGACCTGCGGACGTGGACGTCCGTGGGACATGTGCTGGAGTCGCTTCCCGCGTGGGCAATTCGGGAGATCCCGCGCGCGAGGAACGCATGGGCGCCCGACATCTCGTTCTTCAACGGCAAATACCACCTCTATTACTCCGTCTCGTCGTTTGGTAGCCGCAACTCCGCGATCGGGCTGACCACGACGACAACCCTCGATCCAACACATCCCAACTACAAGTGGGTGGACGAAGGCATGGTCGTGCGCTCTCACGAGGAGAAAGACGATTGGAATGCGATTGATCCGAATCTCGTCATCGAGGACGAGAACACAGCGTGGCTTGCCTGGGGAAGCTTTTGGGGAGGCATCAAGATGCATCGCATCGATCCCACGACCGGAAAGCTATCCACCGGGCACAGCACGATGTACTCGTTGAGTAGCCGGCCGCGCGACGAGCCGACCAACGGTGCTGTGGAAGCACCGTTCATCGTGCGCCGAGGCGGTTACTGGTACCTTTTCGTATCGTTCGATCGGTGCTGTCGCGGCGCCGACAGCACCTACCACATCGTCGTTGGCCGGTCGCGGGTCGTGACAGGTCCTTACGTGGACAAGACAGGCAAGAAGATGACGGACGGCGGCGGCTCACTGGTGATCGAAGCTACGAGCTCGGCGTGGCGTGGGCCGGGACACCAAGCGGTCCTGCAAGATGGCAGCCGGGATTACGTATTTTTTCACGCGTATTACGGTGCCGGCCGGGGCCGCGGGTCGGCGCTGCACATCTCGACGATGGTGTGGGAGGACGGTTGGCCTCGCGTCGGCACCCTGCCATCGTGAGACAGACTCGGGTGATGAGTCAACCGCGCCGCTCGTCCGCATCAACTATCGGCTGGAGACGCGTGGCGATCTCCCGCGGAATGTCGATGGCCTCCATCGGCTCGCCTGGGCGCACGCGCACGCAAATCACCGTCATCGTGCCGGCGGCAATCTTCGTGTCGCCTCGTGTCATGTCACACGCGTACTGAATCGTCTTGTGCGTGACCACCGCCACACGAATCGTGACGTCGAACTCATCCTCGAAGCGCAACGGTCGATGGAAGTCGCAGGCGGCGGAGACGCGCGCCCAGCCGATATCGGATCCGCGCGGGGCGACGCTGAGGCCGGCCGCGCGCCAAAGCGCATGCTCCGCCTCTTCCATGTAGCGGAAGTACCAACTGAAGTGGACGATGCCGGCGAGATCCGTCTCGTAGAACTGGACGCGCCGCCGTTGTTGGTGTTGGCTGAGCACCACGGCTCCTCTCCTTTCACGGGCGCCCCGTTGGTCAGCGTCCGCCTTGTCGTCGTTGATCTCTACCACAGCACGAGCTCGCCGCAGACTCAGCGAACCCTGCAGCAGGCAGCGAAGTCGGCGCCGATCTGCCCCCGGAGACGATGGTATCCTGTAGCGTTCTGGTGACGTCGGTCCGCGGGACGGATCGCGACAAAGACACGTTACGTGCCGGCCGGCATCGAAGGTGCGAGGAGGACATCGGCGCATGAAGCTTCAAGACCAAGTCGCGTTGGTGACGGGGAGCAGCAAGGGTATCGGCAAGGCGATCGCCATCCGGCTCGCGCAGGAAGGCGCCGACGTGGCCGTGAACTACAAAGGGGACGCGGAAGGTGCACGCGACGCCGTGCAGCAGGTCGAAGCGCTCGGCCGGCGTGCCGTGGCGCTTCAGGCCAACGTGGCCTCGGTGACGGAGACGTATCAACTCATCGCCGACAGCGTGCAGGCGCTCGGGCCACTCGACATCCTCGTCAACAACGCCGGGCTTGAAAAGCATACGCCATTCTGGGACGTCACCGAGGAAGACTTCGACGCGGTCGTCGACGTGAACCTCAAAGGCGTCTTCTTCGCGACCCAGGCGTTCGTGCGGGAGTGCAGGCGGACCAACCGGCCCGGCACCACCATCATCAACATCAGCTCTGTACACGAGGAACTGCCCTTCCCCAATTTCGCGGCCTACTGCGCGAGCAAGGGCGGCCTCCGCATGCTCACCCGCACGCTCGCCGTCGAGTTGGGCCCGCTCGGAATCAGGGTGAACGGCGTCGCCCCCGGCGCCATTGAGACACCTCTCAACGCCGCGTTGCTCAACGATGCCCAGAAGCTCCGCGCCCTGCTGCACCAGATTCCGCTCGGGCGCCTCGGACAACCGCAGGATGTGGCCGGCGTGGTGGCCTTTCTCGCCTCGCCCGATGCCGGCTACGCCACTGGCGGGACATACTTCGTCGACGGTGGCTTGACCTGGTTCTATCAAGAACAGTAACGGCGCCGTGTGAAGGCCCCTCGCTACACATCCTCTATGGCTACGCGCGCTACGGTGTCTTCAAAGCCGCGGCGGCTGCGAGGCGGCCCGCGCCGCCCGCGACCCCGTCGCCGGGGTGACAACCCATCCCACACAGAAACAAGCCTTCGATCGGCGTGCGATATTCAGCCCAACCGGGAATTGGTCGCATGAAGAGGATCTGATCCAGCGCCATCTCGCCGTGACTCAAGCTCCCTTCGGTCAGGGCATATGTTGCTTCGAGATCTCGTGGTGTCAGGACTTGGCGATCGACGATGACATCTGTGAGGTGCGGAAAGAGCTCCGCGAGCCGATTGACCACGAGCTCGCCGAGCGCGTCACGTCGCGCGGCGTCCCAGCACCAATCGCGGACGTGGTAAGGCGCGTACTGCACGAGCACTGACATCACATGGCGTGCGTTGGATGAATCACCAGGCGGTGGAAACGCGACCTCGAGGTAGGGAACCTGGGACACCTGGCCATACTTTGCGTCGTCGTAGGCACGCTCGATGGTGTCGATGCTCGGTGCGATGCTCACGATGTTCGGCAGCCGATCCGGCGACTGGCCCTCACCCTTGAAATCGCGCAGTAGCGGAAGCGCGGACAACACGAGGGTGACCTTCGCCGTGGCGCCCCGGTAGCGAATGTTCCGTACAGCCTGCACGAATGCCGGGTCCAGATGGTCGGGATCGATCAGGTGCAGGAACGTTGCGCGAACATCCGCGCTCGATAGGACCAGCCGTGCGTCGATCTCCCGGCCGTCGGCGAGCGTCACACCTCGGCAGCGCTCCTCGCGGACGCGAATCGCAGCGACGGCAACCGCGGGGAGAATCTCACCACCGTGATGTGTGACAGCCGCCGTGAGCCCACCGACCAGCGCCCCGGCGCCTCCACGGACGCGCGATCGGCCGTGGAACATGCCGGCTCGCGCGCCGACATGGTGGTGTAGTAGCAGAAACGCGGTGCCTGGTGAGCGCGGCCCCTGGAGCACGCCCTTGACGGCAGTCGCGGCAAGAGTGCCTTTCAGTGCATCGTCCTCGAACCAGTCCTCGACCAGCTCTGCGACCGGCATCGGCAGCGTGCGAAGCAGATCCACCATCCCCTGCTTGCCGAGACCACGCAATCGGCGTCCGAGCCCGAGCAACCGGAGCGCGTCTGACATCGACTGCACGCTGACCCGGGGCGGCGGTAACAGGTAGAGCGCTTCGAGGAACCCGGCCAATTGCGCCATTCTCTCGACGAACCGCGGCCATTGAGCGCCATCGGCTTGCGAATGCGTGCGCAATGACGCCGCGGTGCGCGTGACATCGTCGGACAGCGTCAGCCATCCACCCTCGCGCCGGGCAGCCGCGACGAGCCATCCGTCAGTCATCTCTTGGAAGCCGTAACGGGTCAGATCGAGCTCGCGGACCATCTGCCGAGGAATCCACCCGACATCGTGAACGCAGGGGCTCACCTGGCAGCCGGTCGTCAGTCGGTCGGGTGCCGCAACGCCGCCCAGGACATCCCGTCGCTCGACGACCAAGACACGCCGGCCTGCCTTCGCGAGATACGCGGCGGCGGTCAGACCGTTGATACCAGCGCCGATGACGATCACGTCGTAGGTGTGCTTCATGCGATTGATATCCCACGTGTCCGGAGAGGGACGTCGGAACAGGTAGGGCGCGGCTTCAGCCGCGCCTGGCGCCCCTAAAGGGGCGCCCTACCGCCCCCGACCGCCGCCCGCGCGCGTCCACTCTCTTCGAGAATCTGCAGCGCGGCTAGGCGCCCGGGGGCGCCCATGATGCCGCCGCCGGGATGTGTAGCCGATCCGCATTGGTAGAGTCCCTCGATTGGCGTGCTGTATCGCGCCCAACCCGGGACAGGACGCAGAAAGAAGAGCTGATGCAGCGCCAGTTCACCCTGGAAGATGTTGCCCTCCGACAAGCCAATGGTCTGCTCGATGTCGGCGGGCGTGATGACCTGTGCATGGAGAATTGCCGATCGAATGTTTGGTGCGACCTCTGCGAGCGTGTCGATCACGGCATCGCCGAGCGCGCCGCGCTGCGCGTCGGTCCAGCCTCCTTCGACCGCATACGGGGCGTACTGCACGAAGATGGACATCACGTGCTTGCCCGGCGGGGCCATCCCCGGATCAAGCATCGAGGGAATCACGATGTCCAAATATGGGCGCCTCGAAAACCGGCCATACTTCGCATCGTCATACGCGCGCTCGAGATAGTCGATGCTTGGGCTGATGGAAATGCTGCCGCGGAGGTGTCGGCCAGCCCCCGGAAGGCTGGTGAAATTCGGGAGCGTGTCCAACGCGAGATTCACCTTGGCTGACGAGCCGCGGAACTTGTAGCGTTGTACAGCAGCCACGAACTCTTCCGGAAGCCGACGGGCGTCGACGAGCTCCAGGAACGTTCGACGAGGATCCAAGCTGCAGGAAACGGTCTTCGCGCGAATCTCCGTTCCGTCCCCGAGCGCCACGCCCTGCACGTGGCCATCCTTGACCATCACCTGTGCCACGGGTGCGTCGGTTCGAATCTCCGCTCCAAAGCGCCGCGCGGCAGATGCGATGGCCTCGCTCACGCCACCGGTGCCCCCCTTTGCAAATCCCCATGCCCGAAACACACCATCGATTTCCCCCATGTAATGGTGCAGCAGCACGTAGGCCGTGCCGGGCGAACGCGGGCCGAGAAACGTTCCAATGACGCCGCTTGCCGACTTGGTCGCCTTGAACGGCTCACACTCGAACCATTCATTGAGAAAATCCGCCGCGCTCATGGTCATCAGCTTGTAGAGCGCGTAGAGGTCGCGCTCGGCGAGCGAGTGGAAATGGCGTCCAAGGGTCAGTAGACCGCGAAGCTGGCGCGGGCTCAGCGAGGTCGGATCGGGTGGCGTGACGCCCAGAAGGGGCTTCACGGCCATCGCCATCCGCACCATGAGCTGTCCGAAGTCGACATACGCCTCGGCGTCCTTTGGTGAATGGCGGTACAGCTCGCGCCGGGTCTCGTCGGGATCGGCCCAGGTCGCGAAATAGTCGCCACTTGGCAGCGGCGTGAACGTGCTCTCGAGCGGCAGGATATGAAGGCCGTGCCGCGGCAAATCCAGCTCACGGATGATCTCGGGTCGCAGAAGACTGACGACGTACGAAAAGACCGAGAAGCGGAAGCCGGGAAAGATCTCTTCGGTGACGGCCGCACCGCCCACACAGTGCCGGCGCTCGAGCACCACGACGCGGAGTCCGGCACGCGCGAGGTAGGCGGCGTTGACCAGGCCGTTGTGCCCGCCGCCGATGACGATGACATCGTAGTCCTGCGACATCTTGGGACTCATCCTTAGGCGCGCTTTCGCTGCGGATTGAAGAATGGCAGGCGCCGCACGTAGGCTAGGGCGCGCTTCCGTCGATGCTCGACGGTGACCTCCATCTCGACGGTCTCCTGCCGAGCAGAAGCCGACTCGAGATGCGCCAACGCAATCGACTTCTTCAACAGCGGCGACCAGCAGCCGCTGGTCGCATAACCGACCTGCCGGCCGCGGGCATAGAGTGGCACGCTCGTGCGCCACGGGACGGTCGGCACCTGAGGCGGCAAGCCAATGTTCGTGTACAACCGTTCGAGCGCGTCCCAATCTACTTCGATCCCGACCAACGCCCAGGCCGAGCCTCGGGCACGCTCTTCGAACAAGGCCTGCCGACCGACGAAGCGTGGCTTCTCGAGGCTCACGGCCCAGCCGAGATTCAACTCGAACGGTGACGAAGTCTGCGCCTCGATCACGGCATGACGGGCGGAGATATAGTCGACGCCGAGCAGCAGCAGTCCCGCCTCAATCCGCGCGATGTCCATGGCGAGCAGGCCGGTAGGCACCAACCCGTACGGCGTGCCGGCTTCAATCAGGGCGTCCCAAATCGGCTCGGCGTGATCGCGATGGAGCCAGATCTCATACCCGAGGTCGCCTGTGTAGCCCGTCCGAGACACAACCACTGGACAGCTCGCGATGCATGCCGGCGTGAGCCGGAAGTACGGCAGCGCGTCAAGGGATGCATCGACGAGCTGTGACAGAATCTCTCGCGACGACGGCCCCTGCAGGGCCAACGCAGCAAGCGTCTCGGACTCATCCGCGATGCCGACCGCGAGTCCCGTGGCGTTTTGATGCAGCCAGCGGAGATTCGGTTCCGCCGAGGTCAGTCGAAAGCGCTGCTCCTCCAGCCGCGAGACGGTGCCATCCTCGAGCACCCTGCCGTCAGCGCGACACCACGGCGTGTAGAGCACTTGTCCCACCGCGCACCGTGACACGTCGCGCGTGATGACACGATCCAACAACCGTGCGGCGTCAGGGCCGTCAATCCGATACTTCTGAAGCGGAGAGATGTCGATGAGGGCGGCCGTGCTTCGGATGGCCGCGTACTCGCGATCATGTGTGAGCTCGTAGGAGCTGGCCACGACATAGCCCGCCCAGCGACGCCACGCGGCGCCTTGCATCAAGGCCGATGTACGAGAGTGAAATGGTGTGCACTCGAGCATGCGCGGCCTGACGAACGGTCGTTTCCCGCTCTCCACATTGCTCGGATATCTGCCCTCCCGTCAACCAGGTTGACTTCCGTTCGTTGGTCATCTAACATGACCACATGGCGAAGATCTCATCGACGCATCACTACAACGTGGCCGAGGCGAAAGCGCGCTTCTCAGAGCTCGTGCGTGAGGCCCTCCTCGGCGAAGAGGTCGTGATCGCGAAGGACAACCAGCCGCTGCTGAAGCTCGTGCCGCTCGAGCCGCCGGGAATGCGCTCGCCGGGCTCGGCCAAGGGACAGGTCCAGATGTCCGCTGATTTCGACGACACGCCGCCCGACTTCGCGGACTACGGGTGATGCGGCTCCTGCTCGACACGCATGCCTTCCTCTGGTGGGTCGCTGACGACAAGCGGCTGTCGCGTCGCGCCCACGCGGCCATCGCGGATCGCACGAACGAGTGCTTGGTCAGCCTCGTGAGCTGTTGGGAGATGGCAATCAAGGTCAGTTTGGGGAAGCTCAGCCTCGGATCGACCGTCAACCAGTTCGTACCGTCGCAGATGGCGACCAACGGCTTCACGCTGCTGCCCATCAAGTTCTCGCACACGGCGCGCGTGGCTTCGCTCGCGTTCCACCATCGGGATCCGTTCGACCGTGTCCTGGTCGCCCAGGCTCTCCTCGAGCGTCTGGCTATCGTCTCTGTCGATCCGGCTTTTCGGCGATATGGCGTGAAGCGAGTCTGGTGAGCCCTCTAGTGAGCCCTCTGGGCCGACCGCGAGCGGTCTGGTATCCTGCGGCGCGGCAGTAGGCCAATGCTCCGTCGTGTATCGGTCGTAGCGTTTGTCCTGGCTGGTGCTCTCACGGCCCGTGCCCTCACCACTGCGGACGAGGCAGTGACGGCACAGGCTCGCGACCGGGGCGTGCGGTTCGAGCGGGCGGTGGCGGCGATGGACCGGCTCATGCGAGCCTGGCTGACACACGCCGATGAGCGTACTCTGTTGCTACCCGACCGGGTTCCCTGGCCCGACAGCGACGTCGCGCCCAGCGGTGACGCGCGCGAGTACACCCCGCACAACTCCGGCGCAGACCTGTATCCCTATCTGATTCTTACCGCGCAGCTGACTGATCCTGACCTCTATCGCGGCCGCATGATGGAGATGCTGCGCAACGACGTTCGCTACACGAGCGCCGAGGCGTCCATTCCGGGGAATCTCGACCTGCACACCGGCAAGCTCGGGCCACCCAGCCTGTTTGGCGCGGGCGAGTATGCCAAGGACGGTCTCTTGGCCGTCACCGAGTATCTCGGTCGCACACCCTGGTATGACCGCATGGTGGACATGGTCGCCGACGCGATGGAGCGCGCGCCGGTCGACTCGCGCTTCGGGCGCCTGCCAGCGTCAGACTCGGAGCTGAACGGCGATTACCTGCAGGTGCTGGCACGGCTCGGCGTCATGACGGGCGACCAGCGCTTCATCGACTGGGCTCGCCGCATTGCAGACGCGTACATCGACGAAGTGCTGCCGGGCAATCATGGTGTGCCGAGCAGCGAGTGGGACTTTACCGCGCATACAGGAGACCAACGCCTGCGACTCCGCGACCACGGCAACGAGCTCGTGGTGGGCCTCGTGCTCCAGTATGCGAACGAGCAGCGCTGGCGAAGCCCGCGAGCAGCCAAATGGCGCGCGCCCATCGCGCGGATGCTCGACCGCATTCTCGAGTCCGCGAATCCGGACGGCCTCCTGTACAACGAGGTGGACGCAGCCACCCTGAAGCCGATCGGGCCTGGTCTCTCAGATAACTGGGGCTACGTCTACGGCGCCCTCTACGCTTTCTACCAGTGTACGGGCGAGCGCCGCTATCGTGATGCCGTCGTCCGCGTGCTCCGCAACCTTCCCAAGTATCGCGACCACGTCTGGGAACCGACGACCAACGCGCGGTTGCCGCGGGGGTCGTTCGACGGCTATGCGGACACCATCGAGAGCGCGCTCTATCTGGTGGCGCGGGAGCCCGTGCCCGAAGCGCTCGAGTGGATCGAATCAGAGATGCGCGTCATGCTCGACATGCAGCGGCCTGACGGGCACGTCGAGTACTGGTACGGCGAGGGGAACTTTAGTCGCACCGCGATGCTCTATGCGCTGATGCAGAGCCGTGGCGTCCGACCGGCGCGCTGGCAGCCGGGCATGCAGGTCGGGGCGGTGCAGGATAACGAACGTCTCTATCTGAGCCTTGTGGCGCCCTCGCCTACGATCATGCAGTTCGACTACGCCCGCCACCGTCGCGTGCTGAACTTGGATCAGAACTACGTCCGCCTGAACGAGTTTCCCGAGTGGTTCGTGGTCGACGAAAATACCTTGTATCGGCTACACCCCACGACAGACCCGTCGCGGGAGATGATTCGTCTCGGGTCGGAGTTGATCGAAGGTGTGGAGCTGTCCGCCGGAGATTGGGTGGTCGAGAGGGCCGAACCCAATGACGTGTCACGATGATAGAATCACAATATGAGTACCGTGAGAGCCTACGAAGAAATCGTTGACTTCCTCGCGGCCGGAACGACTCCTGGTACGCTTGTCGCTTTTCGCCCGTCGCAAAGAACCCGAACACGAGTCGCTGACTTGATCGACCGTGAAAAGACCAGCAGTTTGTCCTTGGAGGAACGGTCCGAACTAGATCACTACCTGCAACTAGAACACCTTATGAGGTTGGCTAAAGCCCGAGCCAGGCGCTTGTTAACCTGACCACAGCGGTAATCACGCCGACGGAATGCGGCACGCCTCACTCACTTCGAAGCGTTGTGCTTGGATCGATTCGGGCGGCCCGCCATGCTGGATGCGCTGCGGCAACGACCGCCGCAAGGGTAACGACGCCGGCGACGCTCACGATGGTTGCGCTGTCGAATGGCGTCACGCCATATAGCAAGCTGCGAAGAGTGCGCGTGATGGCGAGCGCACCTGCCAGACCGATGGCCGCGCCAACGGCCGCCAGCGCGGCGCCTTCTCTGACCACCATCCCGACGACGCGTCCAGCGGTGGCACCGAGCGCCATCCGCACGCCAAGCTCTTGCGACCGCTGCGAGATGAGATACGCCAGCGTGCCGTAGAGCCCGAAGGCCGCGAGCAGGAGCGACGCGCTGGCAAAACCGACCAGCACAAGCAGCGTGAACCGCGTGTCGCTGACCGAGTCGGTCACGTAGTCGGCCATCGGTCGAATGTCGAACACAGCACGGCCAGTGCCAAGCGACTCGATCGTCGACTCAATCGTCGGACCGATCGCGTCGTCACTTTCCGTGGTCTTGACCACCAGCGACATCTGGATCGGAAAGAAGTGATACGGCACGAAGAAGTGTGGTGTGTCGTCGTCGCGCACCTGCGTCATGCGAACGGCGTTCGTCACGCCAATGACCTCCAGCACTTCCCGACGCTGCCCGACCTGCACGATGAGCTGCTCTCCGAGCGCGCCGCCCGGCCAGAGCCGCCGAGCCAGCCGCTCGTCGACGATGACCACCGGCCGCTGAGCATCGATGTCGGCGGTCGTGAAGTCCCGACCTTCGCGCAACGCGGTCCCGACGAGCCGTAGATATCCGGGCATGACCGTTTGCTGGGTGCCAAGCGACAGCGGCGTATCGAGATCCCCGTCGCGCCCGTAGCGTCGAGTCACCTGCCATGCCCCAAACGGCAAGGGGTGTGCGGCACTCACAGCCTCGACCCCTGCCAACCGACGGACACGATCTAGCACGTCACGGTAGAACGCCCAGCTCTGCTCGACGTCACCCCATATGTCGGAGCTGGATGGCGCCGTGGCCGTCAGCAGGTTCGAGGGATCGAATCCAATGGGTGCGTGCGTCAGGTTCACGAACGTCCGAAGCATCAAGCCGGCAGCTACCAGCGGCACGATTGAAAGCGCCACCTCCGCAACAACGAGGGCCCGCTGCAACCTGCGCGTGCCGGGAGACGCCGTTTCCGACCGGCCGGCCTTCAGCCGCTCGTGCCCGTGATCCGACGCGAGGCGCATCGCAGGCAGCAGCCCGAATAGCAGGCTGGTGGCAACCGAGAGACCCACGGCATAAAGGACGACGGTTCCATCGACCGAGATTTGGGACTCGCGCGGAAGGTGCGCCGGGCGTAGCCAATCGACGAGCTCCAGCCCGAGGTAGCCGGCGAGGAGACCGGCGGCACCCCCGATTGCGCCGAGCACGAGACTTTCGGTGAGCCCTTGCCGCACGAGACGTGCACCGCTGGCACCGAGCGCCCGGCGGATTGCGAGCTCGCGCTTCCTCGTGCTGCCGCGCGCCAGCATAAGGTTGGCGACGTTCACGCAGGCAATAAGCAGGACAAAGCCAACGGCGCCCGAGAGCGCGGCAAGGGCCGGCCCGACGTCGTCGGTGAGCGCCTGGCGCAGCGGGTGCAGCGCGAGGCGCAGCGTGCCGTCCGGATACGTCTCGGGATGGTCCTCGACGAAACGCGCGGCCAATCCGTCGAATTCAGCCTGTGCCTGTGCGAGCGTCACGCCAGGCTTGAGGCGGCCGACGACGGCGTACCCCCGATCCTCGCGTGTGTCTTCGATGCCGGTCGGAAACCAGACATCGATCTCCTCCGCTGCGTTGAACGCCGGGGGGAGAAAGGTCCGGAAGTCTGGACGCAGAATGCCGACTACCTCAACGTTCAGCTCGTTGATCTGAACGCGGCGTCCGAGAACGGCTGGATCACTCTTGAATCGCCTGCGCCAGAGGCCGTCGCTGATCACGACGCTCCGCACCTTCTCTCCGACATCCTGCCGCGCACGAAGCGTCCGGCCCAGCGCGGGTATGGCCCCCAGCAGCGGCAGCACATCGTCACTGACGCTCGCGGCGGCAACGCGCTCCGCCTCGTGATCGACGTACACGTGCGCGTCGACGCCAGAAAACGTGGACAAATGATCGACGAGCCGGCTCTGGGCGCGTAGATCCAGCACCTCGCCCGGCGCCGCGCCGGCGTTGACGACACCCTTCGTGTCGACGTTGAGGATGACAAGGCGATCAGGGTCGGGATACGGCAGCGGACGCCACAGCACGGCATGGATCACGCTGAACATCGTAACGTTGGCACCGATGCCGAGCGCTAGCGTTAGAGTGACCACCAGGGCGAAGCTCGGCGAGCGTCGAATCATCCGCCAGGCCAGGTGCAGGTCGCGCAACGTCGTTTCGACGCCGTTTCCGATTCGCACGCCGCGCACTTTTTCCCTGACCTGCTCCAGACCGCCCATGTCGAGGAGCGCGTCCCGTCTGGCCTCCTCAGGCGTCAGGCCGCGCTGCCTCCTTTGGGCCACCAGCTCCTCGAGGTAGCCCTGCACCTCCTCGTCCAGCTCGCGATCGAGGCGCGACTTGCGCAAGAGGGTACGGAAAAGGCTGGCTAATCTCGAACCAAGAGGCATGGTGGATCTCCACCAGTCGGTGCTGGTTCCTACTACGTTGATTCGAGCACCTGTCCCATGGCCGCGACGATCCGCTGCCACGTCGCTTTCTCAGAGGCGAGCTGGCGCCGTCCGGCCCGCGTGAGCGTGTACGACTTTACTCGCCGGTTATCCGCCGAGGCCGTCCACTCGCCGGTGATCCAGCCCTCCTGTTCGAGACGATGGAGGGCGGGAAAGAGTGAGCCCGCCTTTACCTGGAACGTGCCGCGCGTCGTCTGAGCGATCCGCTCGGCGATGGCGACGCCATGCATCGGCTGGAGCTCGAGCGTGCGGAGAATCAGCAGGTCCAGCGTCCCTTTGAGCAGTTCGGTTGGATGTGTTGGCATCGAGATCAACTGCGATATAGAAGATCTATACACCATGACGGGAGGCGGTTGCAATTCCCGCCCGCCGTGCGGCGCGCCTCAACCCTGTGGAGGCGTTGCCAACGGATCGACTATGATGCCCACTTGTCACACCTGCACGGCAGAAGGCGCGAAGCCGCCGGTCCACGCGGTCCGGCGAAGGGGTCGTGCTCGTCGGAGTGTCTTGGCATGCCATTCACGGCTCAAGGCGCCATGTGGGCGCTCATCGCGGTGGCGCTGGCGGTCGCCTCGCCTGCGTCAGCGCAAACCAGTCCACGGCAGCGACTGTCGGCCCTAGTGCCACAGATCGAGCGGAACCTGCGCGAGAATGTCGTGCCCTTCTGGTTCCCCCGCTCCGTTGATCGAGAGCACGGCGGCTATACGGTGCATTACGGCCCGAAGGGCAAAGAGCTCCCCGGCGGGACCAAGATGATCGTCACGCAGGCCCGCACGTTGTGGTTGGCGTCACGGCTGCTCCGTGCCAAGGTCGCCGAGGCGAGCCTGCGTGAGGCCGCAGACGTGGGCTTCCGGTTCCTCCGCGACCACATGTGGGACCAAGAGCATGGCGGCTTCTATTGGGAGGTCGACCCGACGGGGCAGGAGGTGCGCGGCCCGCACAAGCACCTCTACGGTCAGGCGTTCGGTCTCTATGCCTTGTCGGAATATTACGTCGCCACGCGTAATCGCGAGGCCATGGAGCTGGCGAACCGGCTGTTCGATCTGCTCGAGGAAAAGGCATGGGACCGCGAGTACGGTGGCTACCGCGAGTTCTTCGCGCGCGACTGGTCAGCCGCGCCAGCAGGCGAGCGACCGTATGTCGGTGACGAGGTCGACCAGAAGCTGATGAACACGCACCTCCACCTACTGGAGGCCTTGACAACCTACGTGCGAGCTGGCGGCCGTGCGCTCGCCAAAGAACGTCTCGCCGAGCTCATCGCCATTCAGACTCAGGCCGTGGTTCGCAAGGGCTGGGTGGCCTGCACCGATCGGTACGAGCGCGACTGGACGCCCATCCTCGACGCCGCGGGTGCGCGCGTTTCGTACGGCCATGACCTCGAGAACATCTGGCTCGTCGTCGACGCCCTGGAGGCCTTGGACCGTCCGACGGCGCCGTATCACGACCTTTTCCGCGAGCTGTTCGAGTACTCGCGCACCTACGGCTATGACGAGGAGGCGGGCGGGTTCTACGATAGCGGCCCGCCGAAGAAGGCGGCGGACCGGCGCGGGAAGATCTGGTGGGTGCAGGCCGAGGCGCTCGTGAGCGCCCTTCAAATGTACCAGCTCACGGCCGATGCCAGCTACGCTGACGTGTTCGAGAAGACCTGGCACTGGGTGGACACACATCAAACGGACTGGGAATCCGGAGAGTGGTACGACGCCATCCAGCCCGATGGGAAGCCGCGTGAGGCGAACAAGGCCCACCCGTGGAAGGCGGGGTACCACAACGGGCGCGCGTTGGTCGAAGTGCTGGAACGGATGGCGTCGCTGTCGGCGCGGGAATAAAAACGGGGACAAGCTCGACCCTATGCGACGCGACCATACCGCAAAGAGCCGTAATGTACCTTCTCTTTTATCTCGTCGTACGGTATTACGATTCAAATCGAACACCGAAGCATTGTCGTCCACGCGGGGCGGCGGAGCGCCGCGGCCCTATCTCACCGGAGTCGTCTTCCATGGGACGCTTTCGACTTATCTTTGCGACCGGCGCCGCGACCTGGCTCGCCGCGACGACCGTCTGGGCACAGAGCACTCAGATTCAGGGGCGGCTCGTCGATGAGCAAGGCGGCGCCATCCCGGGCGTGCAGGTCTCCGCGATCGACGAAGAGAAGGGGCTGGTCAGCCGCGAAGCGACGTCGGACGCCGAAGGGTTCTTCCAGCTCGTGGCGCTGCTGCGCGGCCGCTACACCGTGCGGGCAGAGCTCACCGGATTCAAGACGGTCGAGCGCCGTGACCTCGTCCTGGATCCGAACCAGGTGCTCGCGCTAGGGGACCTGACCCTGGAGGTGGGCGCCATTACCGAGACCGTCAACGTGCAACTGGAAATGCCCGTCGTCGAGACCGCGACGAGCCAGAAGTCGTACACGATTTCGGACACACAGGTCCGCGAGCTGAGCCTCAACGGCCGCGACTTCACCTCGTTGCTCAAGACCCTGCCGGGCGTCGCCACGAATGAGACGGGGTTCCTGCTTCGTTTCAACGCGACAACCGGATTCAACGTCAACGGGATGCGCGACAGCATGAACAACGTCATGCTCGATGGGACACCCAATACCGACACCGGAGCAAACGACGGTCAGTACACCCAGCTCAGCCTGGACGCCGTCGGCGAGTTCAAGCTGCAGACCTCTGCATACAACGCCGAGTTTGGCCGCAACCCCGGCGCGCTGATCACGTCGACAACGAGGAGCGGCGGGCAGCAGTTCAGAGGCACGCTGTACGGCTTTCGGCGCGACGGAGAGTGGGACGCCGTGCCCCACGACTCGCTGACCGGCGACAAGGTGCCGCTCGATTACAACCAGGTTGGAGGGAACGTTGGTGGCTGGGTGCCGATCCCGGGCGTCTCGAGTGCCGCCAGTAAGAAGCTCTTCTTCTTCTTCAATCACGAATCGACGCGCGCCGACCGGCCGGTGGAATCCATTCTCGAGGTGGTCCATCCCGACCTGCTAGCCGGTGATTTCCGCCGCCTCCTCCGCTTCAACCCCGACGGTACGCCCGAGACGTTCGCGGGCACGAACCTGAACGTCGGCACGGTCTTCCAGCCAGGCACGGTCGTTCGGGACGCCACGAACGCCATCATCGGTGGCGTTCCCTATCCGAACAACATCGTGCCGCGTTCCGAGTGGAACCGTAACGCGGAAGGCTTCCTCAATGTGCTAAACCAGATATATGGTCAGACGGATATATCTCGGGCCGAGGGGGTTCCGGGTACGCCCGAGCTCTTGCGCGTGCCATTCGACGTCGTCAACGAGTTCCGGAAAGATCAGGAGGTGCTGCGGGTCGACTATCAGGCGTCCGCGAGCACGAGCATGTTCTTCCGCATGGTGCTCGATTCACAGCGCGAAGGCCAACCGCGAGGCATCTTCTCCACGCAGACGTTCCCTGTCATCCCGATGTTCCGGGAGAAGCCCGGGCAAAGTTACTCGTTCAACCTGTATAACGTCATTTCGCCGAAGGTCACCAACGAGCTCATTGTCGGCGTCACGAACCTGGACCAAGTGGTCGACAAGTTCGACGACGTGCCGGCTGAGCGCTACGATCGCGATCTCCTGGGGTTCGCCCTCGGCGATCTGTATCCCGTCGGGGCGCACGGTGGGCCCGTGAACCCATACAACAAGTTCCCCAACTTCAATTGTGGTCCGAGCTGCGTGTTCCAGCCGTTTCCGCTGACGTGGCGGTCGGAAGCGCCGGAGATCGCCATCACGGACAACGTGACGTGGCAGCGGGGCAACCACACGTACAAGACGGGAATCTTCTTCAACATGGCGTTCAAGGCGCAGCAACCGTCGTGGAACATGGGGACGTTCGACTTCAACCCGGACGAGCAGAACGTCAACGAGACGAACTACGGGCTCGCGAATCTGCTGCTGGGCAACTACACGACCTATCAACAGTCCGATGGTATCTACTACGGCGATTTCCGATACGCGGGTGTCGAAGGATACGTTCAAGACACCTGGCGCGTGAGGCCGAGGTTAACGCTCGACTACGGCCTCCGCCTCTCGTATCTCGGACCCACCTACTCCACTGGGCAATTCCTGCAAAACTACTTCGTGCCCGAGGCGTACGACCCGTCGCAGGCCGTGGACATCTTCACCGGGAGCGGTGTGCTTCAAAGCAGCATCATCCCGGACAGCGGGAACCCCTTCAACGGCATGGTCGAAGAGGGCTCGTCGGGTCTGCCGAAGGGGGCATCGAGAACACGATTAATTTCGGACCACGCGTCGGCTTCTCCTGGGACGTGACCGGCGACGGGCAGACCGCGGTGCGCGGTGGGGTTGGCCTTTTCTACGAGCGATTTCGGCAAAACACGCTCAACTTCGACGGCCTTGGCAGCCCACCACTCAGCTACACGCCGCGCCTCTTCGGCGGCAACGTCGACGAGATCGCACCGGAGCTGGCAAGTGCGGGGGTGCGATTCCCGGTCGGCACGGTCGGGGTCGGCCGCGAAGGCCATCCGCCGCGCGTCTACTCATGGTACGTGGGTCTGCAGCGCCAGTTACCGTGGAACTTCGCCATCGATGCGTCCTACACGGGCAACCGCGCCACGAATCTCGCATATCAGCGAAACATCAACCAGCTCCCCCTCGGCTCCACAATCACGAACCCGCCCCCCGGTGGCGTCAACGACGCCGTTCGACCCTTCCTCGGCTACACCAACGTGACCATTGTCGAATTCGGTGCCGAGAGCGATTATCACGGACTGCAGGCGCGACTCACCCGCCGCTTCGGCGAGCGCTTCACGGCCAACGTCGGGTACACGCTGTCTCGAGCGCAGAGTCATGTCGACGCTGACAACACGACGATCGACTACTTTCTCGATCTCGAGCGCCAGTGGGGACTCGCGGGCTTCGACCGGCTGCAGATGCTGACGCTCGACTACGTCTACGAGCTGCCGGATGTGGGTACCAGGTGGCTGAACAACGCCGTCGGTCGCGTCCTCCTCGATGGGTGGCAGGTATCCGGCGTCAGCAGGTTCTGGAGCGGCACGCCGCTCACGATCGGCTCGAACGGCAACCCAGGGACGACGGGCGAAGGCGTGCGCGCGGAATATCTTGGCGGCGATCTCTACCCCGCCGAGAAGACCCGCGACACGTGGTTCAATCCGCTCGCCTTCGGCCGGCCAGCCGACGGCACGCTCGGCACGACGCCGAAGGGCTTCCTGCGAGGACCCGGCATGAA
The DNA here is from genome assembly GCA_009377495.1 of Luteitalea sp. Lineage (GTDB taxonomy): Bacteria > Acidobacteriota > Vicinamibacteria > Vicinamibacterales > Vicinamibacteraceae > WHTT01. Next base: position 4,950 of record WHTZ01000059.1, on the reverse strand, counting down.
CCAGTGGGACATTTCGCTCTTCAAGAACACGCGCGTGGGCGACCGCGTCATGATTCAGTTCCGGCTCGAAACGTTCAACGTGTTCAACCAGGTTCAGTTCAATGAGATTGAGACCGACATCGATGTGCCCAACGCGAGCCGGCCAGTGACAGAGGGTATCCGCGGCGACACCGGCCGCGTCACCAGCTTTCGCGATCCGCGGCAAATTCAGGCGGGGCTCAAGATCTATTTCTGAGGTAGTTTCGAACGGACGGGTGACAGGCTGACAAGGTGAGGGGGTAATTTGGTGAGGAAGCGCCTCCGTCGCTCGACCTCTCCCACGATCAACCGAATGCCCCCCTTCACCGTGTCACCGTGTCACCTTGTCACCCTGGCCTTGGTCGCCACTGTGGGCGGTGCCGTCTTGGCCCAAACACCGCCTGGCGCGCCGGCCGGCGGCGCCAGCACGGCTGGCGTGTTTGCTCCCGTGAAGGACAAAGAGGCGCGGCCCATCACCGCGGGCGGCTTCGTCGAGGGCGCACCCGTGGTCTTCGACGATCGCACACGGGGGTCGGGGTTGGACGCGTTTCGCCACGTGTCCGGCTCTCCTGAAAAGGGCTTCATCCTCGAAGCGCCATCCGGCGGTGTGGCGCTGGTCGATGTCGACAATGACGGCTGGCTCGACATCTATCTCCTGAACGGCGGCACGACAGACGCCCTCGAGGGACGTGCCGAGGCGCCACGCGCTGCGCTGCTGCGCAACAACGGCGACCTGACCTTCACGGACATCACCGCACGCGCGGGTGTGGCGAACGAACGGTGGGGGTTTGGCGTGGCCGCGGGCGACATCGACAACGATGGTTGGACCGATCTCTACGTCACGAACTTCGGTGAGAACCGCCTCTATCGAAACAATGGAGATCGGACCTTCACGGACGTGGCAAAAGAGATGGGGGTCGCCGAGGCGGGTTGGTCGACCGGTGCGAGCTTTGGTGATTACGATGGCGACGGCCGGCTCGACCTGTTCGTGGCCGGATATGTCGACGTGGATCCCCGGCAGCCGCCAACGCCCAAGACGCTCCCGGATGGCCGCACGTCTTGCGCCTATCGGGGTGAGCCCGTCATGTGCGGACCGCGCGGCCTCGAGGGCGCACCCAACCGCCTGTATCGCAACGATGGCTCCCGCTTCGTCGACGTGACCGAACGTGCCGGTGTGACTGATACGGCGCGTTACTACGGCTTCGCCGTGGCATGGGTCGATGTGGACGATGACGGCAAGCTCGATCTCTTGGTGGTCAACGATTCGACGCCGAATTATCTATATCGCAATCGTGGAGATGGCACCTTTGATGAGGTGGGATTTTCGTCCGGCTTCGCGCTCAATGAAGAGGGTCGCGAGCAGGCCGGCATGGGCCTTGCCATCGGCGACTACGATAACGACGGCGACCTCGACACCTACATCACGAATTTCTCAGATGATTCGAACACGCTTCGCCGCAACGACGGCGAGGGCACGTTCGTCGACGTCACGGCGCAGCGTGGCCTTCGCGCGCCGACGCTGCCCTTTCTCGGCTGGGGCACGGCCTTTCTCGACGTGGATAACGACGGCTGGTTGGACCTCTTCGTGGCGAATGGTCATGTCTATCCGCAGGTCGATCGCTTCGATTGGGGCATGACCTGGGCACAGCGTCCCCTGCTCTTTCGCAACCACAAGGGAAAGCGCTTCGAGGAGGTTCCGGCCGCGCTCGGCAGCGGCCTCGCCATCACGGCTTCGGCGCGCGGCGCCGCCTTCGGCGATGTCGATCGCGATGGGCGCGTCGATGTTGTCGTGAACAACCAGGATGGGCCGCCCACGCTGCTGCACAATGTATCGCAGGCGGGCCATTGGCTGTCGATTCGCCTCATGGGTAGCTCACGCGGACCACGTGACGCGATTGGCGCATCCGTTACCATCGAGGCTGGCGGCACGCGCTGGCGCCGCGATGTGATCAGCGGCGGAAGCTACTGCTCCCAATCAGACCTCGCCGCGCACGTAGGACTGGGGCGTGTCACCCGCATCGATGCAGTCACGGTGCGATGGCCAGGTGGACGCGCGGAGACGTTCGCTGTGCCCGGCGTCGATCGAATCGTGACGTTGGTCGAGGGGCGTGGCGTGCCGCGGGCACCATGACGCGCGGCGGTGTGGTGGCGCTCTGCGTCGTGTTGATCGGCCTCGTTAGCCCTGCCGGGGCACAACCCACGGAGAGCGTTGCGATCTCCAGCTTCCGCGAAGGTGTCGACGCGCAAGAACGCGGCGCGTGGGAGGTGGCGCGGCGCGCGTACGAGCGCGCCATTCGCGCCAAGCCCGACTTCGCCGAGGCGCATGCGAATCTCGGGGTCGTGCTCGCGCGTCTTGGCCGGCACGACGCGGCGGTCGCGGCCTACGAGCGCGCGCTGTCGATCGCACCGGAGCTGCAGGCAGCTCGCATCAACTTGGGCTTGGCGCACTTCCGCGCCGGCGAGATTCGACGCGCCGTCGACGCCTTCCAGGCAGCCCTGGCCCGCGACCCATCATCCGCACAGGCACGACAGCTCCTCGGACTCGCCCTCGTTGAGGTGGGCCGCGAAGACGAGGCAATCCCGCACCTCGAAGCCGTACGCACGACAGAGGAAGAAGACCCTGCCGTCCTCTTCGCCCTGGGACGCGCGTACGCGGCCGCGGCCGATCCGAAGGCCGACGAGATCGCGACCCGACTCGCCACGACGCCGGCCGGTCGACCATTGTGGCAGCACCTGCGCGGCTTGGTGCTGCAGCGTCAGGGTCGGCATCGCGAAGCACTCTCGGTGTTCGAGGCAGCTCGTGCCGCGCAACCCGAGCTGCCGGGCGCGTGGCTCGCCGCTGGCATCAGCGAGCTCGCGCTGGGCGAGGAGACGGCCGCGCGCGAGGCGTTCGAGCAGGCGCGCGCACAGGCGCCGCGCGACGCGGTCCCCGCCTTCTATCTCGCGTGGATCGCCGAGCGCGCGGGTCGTTTCGCCGCCGCGCGTCAGCTCGTCGAGCAGGCACTAGTGGTGGATCCCGATCTCGTCGAAGCGCGTGCCTTGCTCGGGAGAGTGCTGCTCAACCAGGACGCCCCCGCCGAAGCGACGCAGCATCTGGCACGGGCCGCCACCCAGGAACCGAAGGACGCATCGATTCGATATCTGTTGGCACAGGCGTATCAGCGCACGGGCGACAAAGCCGCCGCCAAGCGCGAGTTCGACGAAGCGCGCCGGCTCAAGGCGCAAGAGATTACCCGTGAGCGGCCTTCGCAAGGTGACAGACATCTGCCATGACAATCGTCCGAATCGTGACATCCGTGTCGGTCTGCTTCGGTCTCGCAGTGGTAGGGCGCGGCTTTAGCCGCGCCACGCAGGCCCAACCAGCGCCACGAAACGTCAAGACCATCTACGCCGAGCTGTGCGCCAACTGTCACGGGCCGACGCTCGCCGGAGGGCTGGCACCGAGCCTACTCGACGACACGTGGAGCTTCGGCGGCGACGACACGAGCATCGCCCAAAGCATTCGTGACGGACGGCCGACCACTGCCATGCCCCCGTTCAAGGCCGTGCTGAGCGCTCAGGAGATCCGCGCGCTCGTCATCTATATCCGCGAAGCAAGCGACCGGGCGCAACGCGACCCTACCGGCGTCTCGCGGCGCGGCGCCCCGGTACCGCTCCCGACCACACCTCTCCGTAGCGAGCAACACGCGTTCAAGCTCGAGGCTGTAGCCGAGGATCTCGACACACCATGGGGAATCGCGTGGCTGCCTGACGGACGCCTGCTCGTGACCGAGCGGCCGGGACGCCTCCGAATCATCGAGAACGATCAGCTCCAGCCGGCGCCAATCGGCGGTGTCCCACCTGTCTGGGTCAAACAGGATGGGGGCCTGATGGATGTCGCCGTCCACCCGCAGTTCGCGACGAACGGCTGGATCTATCTCTCGTTCAGCGAGGCGGGAGGCGCTCCAGGCGCCTCGGCGACGAAGATCATTCGCGCCCGACTGCGGGGCGATCAACTCGTCGAGCATGAGACACTGTTCCAACCGCGGCCGGCGCACTACTGGGTCGACAACAGACACTTCGGTTCCCGGTTCCTGTTCGACAGCCAGGGCCGCTTGTTTTATTCGATTGGCGATCGCGGGCACGAGCAGGACGCACAGGATCTCTCGAGTCCCTACGGTAAGCTGCATCGCGTGTACGATGATGGACGGGCTCCCAATGACAACCCGTTCGTCGATCGCGCGGGCGCCGTGCCAACGATCTGGAGCTACGGGCACCGTAACCAGCAGGGCCTGGCCATTCATCCGGTCACGGGCGAGTTGTGGGCGGCCGAGCATGGCCCGCGTGGTGGCGACGAGCTGAACCGCATCGAGCCGGGACGCAACTACGGCTGGCCGGTCATCACATACGGGATGAACGACGATGGCACGCCCATCACCGACCGCACCGAGCAGGAAGGCATGGAGCAGCCCGTCGTCCAGTGGACGCCGTCGATCGCGGTGTGCGCCATTGACTTTTACACGGGCGATCGCTTCCCTGGCTGGAAGCACGATCTGTTCGCAACCGCGCTGGCCCATCGCGAGCTGCGCCGGTTGCGGATCGACGGGAGGAAGGTCGTACACCAGGAGGTCTTGTTCAAAGGTCTCGGCCGCGTTCGCGACGTCGCCACTGGTCCGGACGGGTATGTGTACGTGGCATTGAACATGCCGGATCGGGTTGTTCGGCTCATACCGGCGCCAACGGACGCGTCGACGGGGCCCCAGCACCAAGACCGCTGACAGCCTGGTTGTCCTTTCTTACGCGCCTACTGGAGGAACCATGAAAGCATCCGTGACACGCTTGTTCGATCGCCGTGATTTCGTCAAGTCGCTCGGCGTCGTAGCTGCCGCGTCGACTGGCGCGACCAGCGCGAGGCAGCCCGCGACGACTCCCGCCTCGTGGGCGTGAGCGAGC
>WHTZ01000058.1 GCA_009377495.1 Luteitalea sp. | reverse complement strand
CGCCGTGAGGTACGGCCACGGGTCGTTCGCCGCGGAGCTCACGGTGACCGTGGCCGGCGACGGCGGCGCTCCTGCGGTACACGACCGCGCGCTGCCACGGCCACCGCCGGGTCGCGGAGCCGCGACCGCGGTGGTGAAAGGCCCGTCGTTTGCCGTGCGCGTGTGGCCCGCGGGATTTCGGTATCAGCTCGAACGTCTCGATGGGACCGTCATCGCACCCGCCCACGCGGTCTCCGGCCTGGAGCTCCGCCGGGGCACGCCGGGCGGCGCGGTCACGGAGACGCACGAGCTGTCGGTATCCGGCTCGCGTCTCACAGCGCTAGTGCGGTCGGCGGCTGGCCTCGCGGCGCACGTCTCCCTCGACCTCACCAAGGACCATGCGCATCTCACCGTCGATCCCACCGAGGAGGGGCGCTACACCATCATCGCGCGCACGGCGGCCGTCGACCCGATCTTTGGGCTCGCGGATCACGCCGCGTTTGGACGCACGACAACCGAGCTCACGGGTTATGTGAACGAGCGCTTTCGTGCGTACACCACACGTCCGCAGTCCACACGCCTGGTCAGCAACTTCGTCATCGCGCCCCGTCAGGGACTGGCGAGCATCAATCTGCATCCGGGCCTCAAGATCGTTCGTCTGACTCGCAAGGAGTCGGCTCAGGGTAGCCGTGACGTCCGTCGCCTCGACGGTCTGCACTACTTCGTCGGCACGCCGGCCGTGATCTATCGGCGCTTTCTCGAGCTGCGGAACGCGACCGGCCATACGGTGTACCGGCCGAAATACGAGTGGTTCGGCGTCGGCTGGGAGGCGTGGGGCGCGCTGGCGTGGGACACGAGCCAGCAAACCGTGACGGAGAACGTGTCACGCTATCTCGATCTGGGCTACCCGCTGCGCTGGATGGTCATCGGCTCCGGTTTCTGGCCGCGCGGTGAGGAGCGCTTCCACGCGACCACCAGCTTTGGGCAGCGGGACAAGACGCTCTATCCCAATCCCAAGACGGTAGGCAGCATTAGATGAGTTTTTGCCGTGCGGGCGAGCCATCGTCGCTATACAGTCGTGGGAGACGGCGACCTGCATGAAGAGGGCCACAGAGAAATCTCGCCTGCGCGGTGTTGAAATACTGAGCCTGCTGGCGATCTTCACAATCGTCGCCGGTAGCCTGGCGGCCCGGACCAGAAGGCCGCCGCCCGGCGCAGATCAGGATGTAGAGGCAGCGCTCATCCAGGATCCGGGCGATGGACCCTGGCGCCAGTATGGGCGCCCGGCGGAGGCCGGCTTTGACGCCGCCGCGTTCGTGGGCGCGAGCGATCGCGGCACGCTGGAGGTCGGCCGGCGCGCCGATGCCGTGCTACTCGACGCGAATCCGCTGGAGGATGTCGTCCACACGTCACGGATTGCCGGCGTCGTGATCGCCGGCCGCTGGCTCGCCGCAGCGGCGCTCACACGCATGTTGCGCGATCTCGGGCCAGGCTGCAGGCCGTCGTCGCGGGAATGACGGTGCGTTCACGAATCCATCACGATCCTGGGTGGTGGTACCCTGACGATGGTCATCGGCGAATGCTCTGACGTGCAGACTCCCACACGGATCCCGGCTCGTCGCGGATCGCCACCATCGGAGACAGCAGCGTGGCCCGCCAAGCGGGGAAGAAGGACGCGAGAGTCGCGACACCGACGACGATGGCCGTCGAAGATACGAACGGAAGCCATCCGAGGTCGTGAACTTCGAACACCCGCACGAGAAGCCAGGCGGACGCCATGACCGTGATGGTGCCGATGGCCACTCCATACAAGGCCATTTTCAATCCGCCACCCACGATCAGGAGCAGGAGATCGCGGCTTGCCGCGCCCAAGGCCATCCGCGTGCCCATCTCGACCCTTCTCTGACGCACGGAATACGAGACAACGCCGTATACGCCAAGGGTTGCCATCAGCAAGGCTGCGAGCGCGAAGAACGCCGTCATGAGGGACCCGACCCGCTCGCGCGCGACCGATCCATGCGCAATCTCGTTCATCGTCGCGACACCGTGAATCGGTTGTGTCGGATCGATGCGCCGAATGGCGCGTCTGATCTCCGGAACCAGTGTTTCTGGAGGAAGCGTTGAGCGCACCACAAAGTGCGTCGGGTTCACCTGCATCCACGCCCAAGTGTGCAGCATGTACACCTCGGGCACCGTCGGCTTACTCAGGCCGTCGTTTCGCACGTCCCCCACAATACCAACCACCCGAAACCGCGATCCGTCGGGAGTCCCCATCCTCGCGTACGCCCCCAGCGGGTTCTGGCTCCCCCAGTAACGCCTAGCCGCGGCCTGGTTGATGACGACCGGCTGGAGCTCGCTGTGAGAATCGCGATACGTTAGCAGCCGCCCGCTTTGCAGCGGAATCCGCATCGTCTGGAAGTAGCCGGGGCTGATGGGCAGAAAACTGGTCCTGCGGGCCACACCCAGGTTCGTCGGACGTCCCTCCGGATACACGGGCGCACCATAACAGCAACCCGCAAGCGGCGTTTGGTTCGTGACCGCGACGCCGCTGACACCCGGAAGCGACTCCAACATCTGCACAAGCCTTATTTGATGAGGAACACGGGTTTCCCCTTTGGCCGCGAGTGAGTCGGGCAACGTGAGCTGGAACCTCAGCAGGTTGTTCGCGTCAAAACCGGGCCAGATCCTGGTGAGATTTCGCAGGTGCACGATCAGGATTGTGCTGACGACGAGCAGGGCGAACGCGAGTGCGATCTCGCCGATGACCAACGATTGCGACAACCGGCGGCTCCGAGCAGACGCGCGCGCTCCCTCGCCGAGCACCTCTCTCGGTGGAGTTCGAACGGCCTGCCAGAGGGGCGCAAGGCTCGACAGCGCGCTGGCCAAGCAGGCTGTGCCAAGGGCAAACAAGAGAACGGTCCAGTCGATCGCAATCTGGTCGGCACGCGGGATGCGGTCCGCCGCGATTGAAACAACGCTGCGCACCAGCCAAAAACTCAGAAGCCCACCGGCCACGGCCCCAGCCAGCGATACGAAGAGTCCCTCGACGAAGTAGTGGCGCGCGAGTTGCCACTGGCTGGCGCCAAGCGCAACACGGATTGCTGTCTCGCGAGCGCGGGCAACGGACCGGGCTAGCAACAGTCCGGCGACGTTGGCACAGGTGATCAGAAGCAGCAGCCCGGCCGCCGCAAAGAGAAGAAGGAGCGTTGGCCGAATCTCCTTGATCATATGCGTCTGCAGAGGATCCAGGCGAGCCGTGTAGGTGGCATGTGAGCCCGGATCCTTCTTCGCAATCTGCGCCGCAACCACCTTCACTTCCGCGTCTGCCTGTGCAAACGTCACGCCCGGCTTCAGCCTTGCATAACAGAACCAGAATCCGTCGTTCGGATCCTGTCCTTTCCCACTCGGATCGAGCCCAACCCACACCGCGCTCCCATGTCCCCCTAATTCCCCCCAGCCCTCCGGAAGACGGAACCACGGGGGCATGACTCCCGTGATGGTGTAGCTCCGGCCATTCAGGGCGATAGCCTTGCCCAGAATGCTCTGATCTCCACCCAGACGCATCCAAAGGGCTCTCGAAATCACGGCGCCAGTCTCGTCTCGGAACCATTGGCCTAGGATCGGCTGCACGCCGAGGTTGTGAGCGAGTGAAGGCGCCACCAACGCGCCCTCGACGTATTGGGGCGGCCCTGGCGACGTCACGTTGAAAGATTGCGGCTTGAACCAGCCGAACACATCGAAACTGCGCGTCGCCTGCTGGTACTCCAGCACATCCTGAAATATCAGGGAGCCAAAGCTATCCGGCTCACCGACGGTCGCGCTAAACAGTGCTCCATACCGTTCCCCATACTCATAGGGCAACGGTTTCAACATCACCGAATTGACCACGGTATAGATGGCAGTCGTGGATCCGATACCGATCGCAAGGGCGATGGTCGCGAGGACGGCGACTCCTTTCGCGCCTTTCCAGGACTGCCATGCTTGCCAGAGGACGGAACGCATACGTGAGACTCCCGTCTCTTTCACTGTCCGCGCAGAATGCGCTGACGCGCAGATTGCCACACGGATCCCGGCTCGTCGCGGATCGCCACCATGGGAGACAGCAGCGTGGCTCGCCAAGCAGGGACGAACGAGGCGACAATCGCGACACCCACGACGATGGCCGTGGAAGACACGAACGGAAGCCATCCGAGGTCGTGAACCTCGAAGAAGCGGACCAGAATCCAGACGGCCGCCGTGATCCCGATAGCGCCAACAACAACCCCGTACGCCGCCATCTTCAATCCGCCGCCAAGGACGAGAACGAAAATATCACGCGCGATCGCGCCCAGCGCCATCCGCGTACCGATCTCCACTGTTCTCTGGCGCACCGAGTACGCAACAACGCCATAGATGCCCAACATCGCCATCAGCAGTGCCGCGAAGGCAAAGAAGGCCATCATGAACGAGCCCGCACGCTCGCGCGCGAGGGACCCTTGAATGATCTCGTTCATGGTTGCAACGCTATGAATCGGTTGCGTCGGATCGATGCGCTGGATGGCACGCCGGACCTCCGGGACGAGACGTTCCGGGGGGAGTGGCGAGCGGACAAACGCCAGCACGGGATTCCACGGGATTACGCTCAGCATGTAGAATTGCGGCGCTGGGCGATCGCCCAAGTCGTGGTTCTTCACGTCTCCCACCACGCCAACGACCTGGAAGCGGTCACCGTCCGGACTCGAGAGACGCCCGTACGCACCGAGAGGATCTTTGTTCGGCCAGTAACGGCGTGCCGCAGCTTGGTTGATGACGAGCACATTGAGATCTTCACGCGTATCCTGATACGTCAGCAGGCGGCCGCTTCGCAGCGGGATGCGCATCGTGGCAAAATATCCTGGGCTGATGAAGTCCATACAGATCGCCTGCCGCTCAGCCGAATCGACGCGGCGTCCGTCCGGATAAATCGTCGTGCCCATGCAGCCGCCACCAACGATCGTGTCGATGCTGAACGCTGCGTCGCTGACGCCCGGAATAGCTTCCAGCGCCTCCAGAAGTCTGATCTGATGAGGCAGACGCTTGTCATCGCTGGATGCCAGCGTGTCCCCGAGCGTAAGTTGAAAGGTCAGTAGCTGATCCGGGTCAAAGCCGGGGCGGACGCGTGTGAGGTTCCGCAGGTGGAGTATCAAAACGGCGCTGACGGCCAGAAGGGTGAACGCGAGCGCAATCTCAGCGATCACGAGCGATCGCGAGAGCCGGCGGCTGCGTGCGCCCGCTGAAGTGCGTACGCCCTCGGTGAGGACCTCGTTCGGCGGTGTCCGCATGGCCTGCCACAGGGGCGCCAGGCTGGCGAGCGCGCTGGCGAGAAACGCGGTACCGATCGCAAACAGCAGTACCCTCCAGTCAACCGCGATCTCGTCCGCACGGGGGATATACTCGGCTGCCAACGAGACCACGGCGCGTACCAACGCGATGCTCAAGAAGACGCCGGCAGCCGCTCCGGCGAGCGAGACGAAAAGCCCTTCTATGAAGTACTGACGCGCGAGCAGCCACTGGGAAGCGCCAATGGCAACACGGATCGCGGTCTCTCGAGCGCGAGCGACGGATCGAGCGAGCAGCAGTCCGGCGACATTGGCACACGTGATGAGAAGCAGCAACCCGGTCGCACCGAAGAGAAGAAGCAGCGTTGGCCGAATTTCAAGGATGACGGACGCGCGGAGCCCCTCCAGGCGGGCCGTATATGACGCATGGGTCGAGGGATCCAGCTTCGCGATCTCGGCGGCGACACGCTTGACGTCCGCCTCGGCTTGCGCAAACCTCACGCCCGGCTTCAGCCTCGCGTAACAAAAGTAAAGAGCTAGGCTGCCATCGTCCCCTCTTCCTTGCGGATCAAGGAAGAGCCACACGTCGTAAGGCACGTCCAGCACACCGGGCCCTGGCAGCGGCAGACGGAACCATGGCGCCATGACTCCTGTCACGGTGTAGCGGCGATCGTTCAGGGTGATCGCCTGACCGAGAATGTTAGGGTCGGCGCCCAGGCGTTGCCACAACGCGTTCGAAATGACCGCACCCGTCTCGTCGTCGAACCATTGCCCGAGACTCGGATTCACACCAAGACTCCGAGCGAGCGCGGGCGTGACCGCTGCCCCATTGACGTGTTGCGGCTGACCCGCCGAGGTGAGGTTGAAGCGGTCTGGCCGGAACCAACCAAACACGTCAAAGCTTTGTGTCCGCTGCTGGTACTCGACGAGATCCGGAACATTCAGGGACTGATACGTCTCGGGCTCCGTGAAGTTAGCCGCGTACAGCGCCACGAGACGGTCTGCGTGGGCGTATGGCAAGGGCCTGAGCATCACCGCGTTGACGACGGTGTAGATAGCGGTCGCAGATCCGATGCCAACGCCAAAGGCGATCGCCGCCAGCACAGCGACGGTCTTTGCGCCCTTCCAAGACTGCCATGCTTGCCAGAGAACGGAACGCATACGTGAGAGATTCCCGGTGGACCCGCGGTTGCCTTTACAGAGGTGATTGGCAACCGTAGCTCAAGAGCGGACGCCTCGGCGAGGCGTCCCTACCTTCCACCTTGGTAGGGCGCGTTCGTCGAACGCGCCGTGTAACGGACTTCCTGACCACCCGGTCTCTGGCTAGCCCAGATACCAGTTGAGGAGACGCGTACCGCAAAGGCTCGCGACGAGGGCGCCCGCCGCGAGAAAGCTACCGAACGGCAGGGCATACTGCATCGATGCACGGCGAATGATAATCAGAAACAGGCCGACCGCGGCACCCGCGAATGACGCGAGCACGAGGGTCACGAGCATCAACTCCCATCCGAGGAATGCCCCAATCATGGCGATCATCTTCACGTCGCCCATGCCAAGGCCTTGCTCACCGCGAAAGCGCTCGTACGTCTCGCCGATCACCCACAAGAGGCCGCCGCCAATCACCGCGCCCAGCAGAGCGTCCACCCAACCCGGCGGCATGAGCGCGCTGAGAACGAGCCCCGCGAGCAGACCGGGCAGCGTGATCGCGTTCGGCAGCAGACGATGCTCGAGATCCACAACGAAGAGGACGATGAGCAGAGACGACAGAAGGAGGCGGGAGGCAAGCAGCGGCTGCCAGCCGAAGGCGAGAACGTGCGCGACGAACACGAGTGCCGTCGCGAGCTCCACGAGCGGATAGCGTGGGGAGATCCGCGCTCGACACATGGCACACCGGCCCCGCAGCCAGATGTAGCTGACGAGCGGCACGTTGTGGAACCAGCGGAGAGTCCGCTCACACGATGGACAGTAGGATCGTGGGAAGACGAGCGACTGGCGTCTGGGCAAACGATGGATACAAACGTTGAGGAAGCTGCCAACCGCGAGCCCACCCAGTGCCCACAACGCAAGGGTTTCAACGTGAGAGCTAGACGTCATACGTGGCTCGTCACTTGGTCGTCCTGCCCTGACGGGAGACGAAACCTCCTTCCACGGGCAACGGCGCCAGAGGAGAGGTGGGCGACAGCTCAACGCGCCCGTTCATCGGATCGAGCATGTACGGCGTGCCTTCGGGATCACGCGGCGCTGCCTGGATCCGCCCGGCCGCCCTCAGTGCATCCCACGAGTACGGCCGCCGCTGTCCGGATGCGCGTGCCGCGTCGACGACCCGCTGCAGCCGGTTGATGCTGTCCAGCACGTCGAGCTGCTCGAGCCTACGCTCCGCCTGCTCGCGCATCCACGACAACTGACTCTCCCTGAGCTGCGCCCGCCACAGCGCGCGCGCGGCTGCGCGTCTGCCGCCCTCGGCCAGCGTGCTTGCCGCAAGCGGTCTCAACCACCATGGCGCACCGGTCATTCGGCTCGCGCGAAGGAACGACGCGGCGGCCTGATCGTACTTTCGAAGCGACCGATACTGGAGAAAGCCCTTGTCGAAGAGCAGCTCCCACCTACTAGGGTGTTCCTCAATACCTTTCTCGAGCAGGCCAACCGCCACCTGCGCCTGCCCTGGGCCCATGGGCGGCGGCTCGGCGACGAGCACCGCGCCCGTGCGGTACGCGGCGACAAAGTTCGGGTCGAGTGTCACGGCGAGATCGATCAGGGCAGACAGCGTCCGATCATCCGCCGAAGCCCGCGAATGGCGAAAGCGAGCAAAATACTGGACTGCGCGAAGCCAGGTAATATCGGCCGCAACCTCGGGAAACGGCACTGCCAGCAGCCTCAACGCCGGCACCATGACCGACTCTGGCGTGTCTTCTCGCGCTTGGTTGGCCCGAGCGGCCCGCTCGTGGGCCGCCTCGAGCGCGACTTGGAGTCCGGTCGCTAACGCAAGGAGCACACCGCCGAGGAGAAAGGCCGTCACACGCATAACAAGCTGGTGATTCTTGTGACAAGCGTCTGCGCTAAATATCTCTCCGCGCAAAAAGGCCACTGCCAATCGCGAGCATGGCTGCCGCGTAAACAACGCCGTACGTCAACGCGAGGGTCACTTCTCCACTTCGTACGGGGTCGTCGTGGGCGATGCGTGTCGCAACCGCGAACACAGAAACGTTCGGCAAGATGCACCAGAGCAGTCCATTGAGCGCACTGACCCAAGCCTCGGACGCGTTCGTAGCGAGATGAGCGGCCGTCTGCGCATAGTGACCGGCCACCCAAAGTCCAAGTGAGCAGACCATCGCGAACAGGTGACTCGAAAACGCCGAGAACATCGTCGCGAGGGCCGCAACAATCGTCACCTCGACGAGCACCAACAGCAGCGCCGGTGATAGCCGAAGGCCCAGGCCTAGCAAACTGGGTGCTGCAGCCGCCTGCGGTGTCAGCACCATGAGCACTGCGACGACCACGAACAGCAGGACGCCAGTGGCTGCCACCAACACCACAAGCGCGAGGAAGACTCCACCGAAGCGCCCCAGTAGCCAAGCCCATCGCTCGACAGGTGCCGTGAGCGTAGCCGTGGCGCTTCGTCGCTCGACCTCGCGTGCGACCACGCCGCCTCCGAGGAAAAGGGCGGCACAAAGACCACCCAGCCGTGTGGCCGCGAGGCCGACGTCTGTCACCACTCGAAGCCGCTGCCCTGCGCTAAGCTCTGCCAGGGCGACCGCGGCGAGCAAAAGGAGCCACACCAACGCGATGAGCGCGTGTAGACCGCTTTCGCGCAGGTGCTCCCGAAGCGTTGCGACGGCAATCGTGCCGATGCTGCGCATCCTCGTGGCCTGTCCTCGTGATGTGTGAAGCGGTCAAGACCTGCCATCCTCCATCCCCTCCGGCGGGTCCGCTCGATGACCGCGTAGTCCCCGCGTGGTGCCCGTATAGCGGAGAAAGGCCTCCTCGAGCGTCTCCATTCGAGGCTCGAGCGACACGAGGCGCGCCCCAGCCCGCCGCAGTGCATCTACCAGCGGCTCTGGTCGCGCCGTCCGATCGATGCGGAACCGCCATCGATTCGCGTCAAGACGGGTCGCTTCGGTCGGGAGCCCGAGACCGTCGAGGGCGGCCTCGCTGACCGCTTCGACGATGAGCTCCCAGCCGCGCGGTGCGAGGGCCCCGAGCTCGCTGAGCGCGCCCATGGTAATCAGACGACCGGCCGCGAGCATGGCGACGCGCCCGCAGAGAGCCTCGGCATCTGGCAGAATGTGCGAGCTGAGGAAGACGGTGCGTCCCTCATCGCGCACCTGCAAGAGGAGCTCGCGCACGAGGAGACGGCCGTTGGGGTCCAAGCCTGACATCGGCTCGTCTAGCAGCAGCACGGTCGGTTCGTGGACCAACGCGCGCGCGAGGCCGACGCGCTGCAATTCCCCTTTGGACAACCGGCCGGTTGGCACGCGCCGCTCGGCGCCAATGCCGACGCGATCGAGCACGGCATCCGCTCGGCCATGGCGCGAAGCTCCGTTGCGCTCGCCATGGAGCCGCAGCGCCGTATCGAGCACGTCTTCCGCCGTGAGCGTGCCGGGAAACGCGGGCTGTTCAGGCAAGTAGCCCACGTCCGCGAGGGTCGCGCGAGCGCCGGGCGGCTTCCCGAGCAGGCGCGCCTCGCCGCTCGTCGGGAAGACGAGGCCCGCCAGGATCTTGAGGGTCGTGCTCTTACCGGCGCCGTTCGGCCCCAGGAGGCCCACAATCTCGCCGCGCGTGCACGTGAGCGTTAGGGCATCGACGACGCGCCGCGGGCGCGGCCGCCAGAAGCCTACCGCGTAATCTTTGGTCAGCGCGCGCGTCTCGATCGCGACATCGGACATGGCGCGTGAGGTTCTGACGCTTGTCAATGCGAAATGCAGAATGCAGAATGCAAAATGAAGACGAGGTCAACCATCTCTGAGGGCTCAACCGGATGACGCTCGCGGCCGTGCGCGTGCACTCGACCTAACCGCTGGCGTTCAGAGCACCTCGCCGCATTCCCTTTTGCATTTTGCATTTTGCGTTTTGCATTGACAGGCATCGTCACGAAATACCCGCCCTACTGCGAGCTGCCGGCTTTGCGCAGCTCGTGAGCAATGACCGCGTCGAGGACGTTCGGCGGCGGAAGCTTGTCGAGCTTCACGCCATTGATGAAGAGGGTCGGGGTCGCCGTGACGCCAACGGTGCCAGCCATGGCCACGTCGGTCTTCACGCCTTCCAAGGCCGCCTGGTAGCGCGTGTCGAAGTCTTGGACACCGCCGACGTCGCGCGCTGCGTTCCTCACGCTCTCTGGCGTCATCGCTCCCTGATTAGCGTAGAACCATTCCTCCAGCGCGACGTCCTTCTGCGCCTGGCGTGCAAGCCGAACGGCGGCCGCGGCCTCGCAGGCGGCCTGGTGAACGTCGCGCTTGACGTTCGTGTTGCACTCGGGCTCGAGAGGGAAATCCTTGACGAACATCTGCACCTGGCCGGGCGCCTCTCGTGCCCACTTTTCCAACAACGGCTTGTACAGGTTGTGGGCGTTGGCGCAGGCGGGGCATTGAAAGTCGTTGAACTTGACGATCACCACCTTTGCGCCTTCGCCATCGACGGGGAGGACGTTGCGTGGCATGCCATCGAACGCCCGCTCAACTTGGGTGCGCTGTTCGGGCGTCAGCGGTGCCCCGACAGCCTGCGCCTGAGCGGCGCCGCCCTCCTGCGCGGCGAAGGTTGACGCCTCGCGCGGGAAGTATGCGATGGTCGTGGTCGCGCCTGCCAAAAACAACACGGTGAGGCCGAACGCGATCGGACTACGCGCGAGGCCGCGAAGGTCGTGCCGGAGAAATTGAGGAAGCGTGCGCATGGGAAGTCTCATGATCACGTTGGCACCGATAAAGAGCCCGATAGCCGCGACATACGTGATCAGGCAGATGATGCAGATGGCCTTCAGCAGGAAGAACGTGGCGTAAGCGAGATACAGGGTGAACGCCAACCCGACCGACGACAGCAGCGCCACAAGCGTCATGGCCGATTGGCTGCCGCGGTGGTCTGCCACCAGCAGCAACGAGACGGCCGTGAAGAACACAACACCGAGGAGCGCGACGGGCACGCCGAGGTAGCTGCCGTACTGACTCATATACGCGCTGGCACAACTCCACGTCGTGTTGATGTCGCAGAAGCTCTGATAGTCAGGTGTCGTCAGGAGCCGGTAATGCACGAACGCAGCCGTCAGCGACGCCGCAAGCCCTAGTAAGGCAAAAACCGCGAGAAGCCACCTTCCCGTGCCCCTCGCCTGCCCCCCAGGAGGTTTCGTCCCCCTCGCCTGCTCCGCAGCAGGCTTCATCGTCCTTGTCCGTGGCATCGACCTGGCCGGATCCTAGCACGACCGCGGTGAATGGCTGAATGCTTGTCAATGTGACAGGCGTCAGTCTGCTACCGGATGGGGTGTACGGTTTGCGTCGGCGCGCTGGACATCTCCGCTTCGCTGGGCGCTGCCCCGCTGGTGTTCTCCCAGACCGCTATCGATGCATCGCTCGCAAACCCACGACTGCCGGTTTGGCCGAGTGCCACGGGTATGGCCGTCGCGTAGTAGCCCGTCTTCGTGGCCGTGCCGTTGCAGTCGACCGGGCCGTCCGCAGAGCCGCTGGCTGCGGTGAGGCCGACGGTGTATCCGCTCTTCGCGACCGTCGGGCCACTGGTCAAGTCTGCACCCAAGAAGTTCTGGCCTGTACCGCCACAGGGGATGCCGAGCGTCGGCAACGAGTCGGCGAAGCCCCCTCCCGCCGCCGTGGCAGCGTACACGTGCTGGGCACCGCCAATCGCTTTCAACGATGCGATGGCCGACGCCTCGTTGGCCGCCGTCCGCGACCTGAGCAAATTGGGGATCGCGAACGCCGCGATAATGGTGATGATCGCAACGACGATCAACAGTTCGATGAGCGTGAACCCGTGAGTATCCCGCGCGGTCATAACTCCTCCGGAGAAGGCCACCCGCTGTGTCTCGCTTAGGACTCGTCCGCGACGAATCCTTACCCCACGCGGCCATGCGAGCCGAAGCTCGCTCGCGCAGGGAATCGCTTGTCGCCGTGACTTCAGCAAGGGGCGTGCCCATTACCGCTGGATCGAACGCGCCACGGCAACTCCCCATCCATCAGTCACTTCGATACATCCCCCCTCGGACCCTCCAAAACGGCTTTCCCATCCTGTGGTGTTCCGCCAACTGGCGTCAAGGGGCAACGGATCCCTTGACCCCCTTCGCCTTTAGACGCTCGGCGCGCTACGAGAGGCGGCCAATGAGCTCGAACAACGGAAGATAGAGCGACACGACGAGACCACCCACGACAACGCCGAGGATCAGGATCAGCACGGGCTCGGCGAGCGTCACGATCATCTGCGTGGCCGTATCCAATGCCGCCTCCGCCGCCTCGGCTGCCCGATCGAGCATCGTGTCGAGCGCGCCGGTCGTCTCGCCCACCTGCACCATCTGCAGCATCAGTGGCGGCCAGCGCCCTGTGGCGGCCAGCGCGGTAGAAAGCAGCTCGCCGCGCGCCGTACGGTCCCGGGCGGCCACCAGACTCGTCTCCACAGCTCGGTTCCCTGCCGTGCGCGCCGCCACGTTCAACGCTTCGATCAGGGGGACACCTGCCGCTACGAGGGTGGAGAGCGTTCGGCAGCACTGCGCGGTCGCGGCGTCTCGGACCAGGCGGCCGAAGCCGGGAAGGCCCACAATAACCCGATCGAGGAAGAGACCACCTCGTCGCGTCCGGCGGGCTCGGCCTAGGCCAACGGCCACGCCGGCTGCCACGCAGACGAGGGCCGGCGTGATGGCCGCGAGCCACCTGCTCGTCGCAACAACGAAGCGCGTAGGCCCGGGGAGGGGTGCGTCAAGACCGGCAAAGAGCGACGCAAACGCTGGCACGACCCTCCAGACCAAGAACAAGACGACAACAACCGTGACGCCCATGACGAACGCGGGATACGCGAGCGCTGTGCGCAGCCGTGCCAGGAGCGCCGCGTGGCGATCGAGGTGAGCCGCGACGCGCGCGAGCGTAGGCGCCAACGCACCGGCACGCTCGCCAGCCGCGACGGTGCTGGTGTAAACCGAGCTAAAGATCTGCGGGTGGAGATGCATGGCTTCCGAGAGCGCCCTACCACGCGCGACGTCCTGCGACAGCGCACGCAGCACGTGAGCGAAACGACGCGGTGTGCCTTGTCGCGCGAGGACGTCGAGTGCCTGCACGAGTGGGAGGCCAGCTTCGAGCATCATCGCGAGCTGCCGCGTTGCAGCGGCTAGTTTGCGCGCGCTCACGCCTCGTGTGGCCAATGGAAACCAGCGCGGCTGGTCGGTCGCGAGGTGGGTCACGACGATCCCGTCGCGCCGCAGTCGGTCGGCTGCCGCTTCTCGCGTGATCGCATCACGCGTCCCAGACACCGCTTGGCCGTCGCGTCTGCGGCCGGCAAAGATAAAGGTCGGCATCAAGGTCCATCCTCCCCGGCTACGAAGTTTCGCGCACGACTTCCTCGATCGTGGTGAGGCCGTCGCGCACCTTTTGCAAGCCGCTTTGCCGGAGCGTCTGCATCCCCTCGTGAATAGCCTGCGCGCGTAGCCTATGTAAGGGAGCCCGTGTCAGCATGAGCTCGCGCACGGACTCGGTCATGCACATCACCTCGAACAGGCCAATGCGACCGCGATACCCGCTTTGATGGCACCGCACGCACCCGGTGCCAGAGACCGGCGTCAGCGTCGCAACTTCCTCGGCACCGAAGCCCAGGGAGCGGAGCACGTGCAGCGGCAGCGATCGTGGGCCGCGACAGACCGGACAGACGCGCCGCACCAGGCGCTGCGCGCAGACCAGCGAGACGGCGCCTGCCACTAGAAACGGCTCGATCCCCATGTCGACCAAGCGCATGACCGCGGCGGCCGCATCAGTTGTGTGCAACGTCGACAAGACCAGATGCCCCGTGAGCGCGGCACGCACCGCGATCTGTGCGGTCTCGACATCACGAATCTCCCCGACCAGGAGCACGTCAGGGTCCTGGCGCAAGAACGCGCGCAGCACGGCGGCAAATCCAAGCCCAATCGCCTCGTGCACCTGGACCTGCGTGATCCCCGACAGATGGATCTCGACCGGATCCTCGACGGTGAGCACGTTGCGGTGGGTCGTATCGAGCTGCGCGATGGCCGAGTAGAGGGTGTTCGTCTTGCCGCTGCCGGTCGGTCCCGTGACGAGTACCATGCCCCACGGCCGCGCGACCGCGGCCTCGAACGCCGCCTGTACAGACGGCTCGAAGCCAAGCGCGCGAAAGTCGAGCCGGAGCTGTTCTCGGTCCAGCAGGCGCAGCACCAGCTTCTCGCCGTAGAGCGCCGGCAACGAGGAGACACGCACGTCCATCGGTCCACTCACCGCGCGGCCGAGACGGAGCTTGATCCGCCCGTCTTGTGGTAAGCGGCGCTCGGCGATGTCGAGCTCGGCCAGAATCTTGATGCGCGCGATCAGGGCATCGCGCACGCGGAGCGGCAGCGCCATCACCGGGTGCAGCACGCCGTCGATGCGGAACCTGACACCGACGTCACGCTCGCCCGGCTCTATGTGCACGTCGCTCGCGCCGCGCTGTGCGGCTGCACGGAGCAGCTCGTTGACCAGCGCCACGATCGGTGCTTCGTCTCGTTGACCGGGAACAGCGGACAGCTCGACTGCAGCACGCGGGGCCTGTATCTCGTGTCCCGGGGGCATCGGCTCCTGCTCGAGCGCGCGCGTGGCTTGTTCGAGCGGCACGCTTGCCGGGTAATAGGCGTGCAATGCCTCGCCAATGGCGCGTTCGGGCGCGACGACCGCATCAACGCGGTCGCCGCTGAGGAAGCGCAGCTCGTCGAGCGCGGCGAGGTCCGACGGATCTGCCATGGCCACGGTCAACGTCTGACCGCAGTGATTCAGGGGCAGCAGGCGGCGGCCGTGCGCCACGCTAGCGGGCACGCGGGCGAGCACTTCGGCGGAAGGAACGATACGAGCGGTATCAACCCCGGGCACGCCGTAGTGGCAACTGAGCGCGTGCGCCACTTCGGCCTCGGTCGCCAGGTTGAGCGTGATGAGACACGCATCCAAGCTGCCGCCCTGAAGCGCCTGATGCCGTTCGGCGATTTCTAGCTCCGCTTTCGAGATCGTGCCTGCGTCGACGAGGAGTCGGCTCAGCGAGGTGGTCACGCCAAGCCAAGAGCAAATGGCCTGCCCGCGCGTGCTTGCCGCGAAAGCCGCGAAAACGGGCGCGTGATGAGAGTGTTGGTCTCCGGGGTGGCGCAATCTGCACCGTTGTCGGAGTGGTAAGATCGCAGATCGTGCGTACAGATCGTCGACCGTAGCGTGGCGCCCGTTTTCCTAGAACGCCGACCGGGCCCCGATGCTCCAGCTCCGATCAGCCGGCGCGTCGCTGTCAGCCCAGTGTGCCTCAATCGCGAGCGTCGGAGTCACATGCAGGCTCGCGCCGACGCTGCCGACGGGCTTCCTGTCGTCTGCAGCCGTGTTGACGCGCACGCCCCCACGCAGGCCGAGCCGGCGGCCAAGCAGCCAGCGCTCGATGCCGGCGGAGACGTCACGGCGCTCTCCAAGAGGCGTGTCGACGCGTCGGAGGTCGGCATCGACGGCAAACGCCCAGGCATGCCGTGCGACGAGCGCTACACCGAGGCGCGCTTGGCGCGAGAGCGAGAGGCTGGCCTCGTCCGGCGCTTCGAAGGTGGGCTCGCGCACGTTGCGCACGAGCATCCCCACGCGGAGGGCACCCATCGAGACCATCGCGCCAACATCCAGATCGAAAGCCGTACTGCTGCGGGTAGGCAGATCCTCGGCGGCCTCGATTGGCTCTGGCCCAGCGTCACCCACCACGGCATGGGCGGCGCGTCCGCGCACGAGCTTGATCGTCGTGCCCACGGCCAGATCAGGGAGAATAGACTGGACGAGGGTCACACCAGCGTGCTGTGTCACGAGGGACTGAAGGGCAACGCGGCCTGGAACCGGTTGAGGCTCGGCCCGGGCGGTGGTCTCGCTGAGGCGGTAGTAGCTGAGGCCCAGCGGAAGTGACGTCAATCCGATAAACGTGGACGAGGCGCGGAGCTGTGGTGTCTCAGGCGCGTCTCTGACGCCGCCTTCCAGCTCCGCGCGGTCGACCACGGTGCTAAAAAGGCCACCGAAGGCGAGTCCCGCAGGGTTCCAATAGGTGGCCGTGGCATCGTCGGCCACCGCTACGAAAGCGCCCCCCATGCCCAGCGCACGGGCACCGACGAGCTCGACGGGCTGGGCGGCGGCTGGCGCGACCGAGGCCGCCAAGCACGCCATAATGAGCGTCAGACGAAGCATGGGCATTGGCATAGGCACGGGTCGAACCATCGGCGGCACGTTCCCGTAATATACGGCGAGAGGCTTCGTTTCCCCAGCTCACGGCCGCGTTCGCGACCTCGACATCCGCTCGGTCGCACCGGCTCGCTGGGCAGCGGGGTCTTCTCTGGAGGATGGTTTAGCAATGACCGAACCGGTTCCGTCGCCTGCTGAGGCGCCTGCCTTGTCGCTGTGGAGCCGCGTGATGGGTGTTTTCACCGCGCCTCGCGAGACGTTCGTGTCTATTGTGGCGCATCCGCGCTGGCTCGGCGTGCTCGTGCTCACCACGCTGGTGGGCGCAGGTGGGATGTTTGCCTTCGTCGCCACGCCGGTCGGCGAGCAGGCCCTGCTGGACGAGCACCTCAGGCGACAGGAGAGCTCGGGTCAAGCACTCTCACCAGAGGCAGAGGCTCAGTTCAAGCAATTCGCACCGACTTTCAAGTACGTCGTTCCGGGAATGCTCCTGATCGTTTTGCCCGTTTTCGCGTTTGCCCTTGCGGGGTTGCTGTTCGGCTATGGAGCCATCCTCGGCGGCGGTGGCACCTACAAACAGGTGCTGGCCATTCTATGCCATGCGGGTGTGGTGACCCTGCTGCAAGCGATCGTGATTAATCCGCTGAACTACGTGCGTCAGTCGCTGGAGACGACGACGAACTTGACGGCGTTCTTCCCGATGGTGTCACGGGAGAGCTTTCTCGGCACCCTGTTCAGTTGGGCGGAGCTGTTCTGGATCTGGCAGATCATCCTGATCGCGATTGGATTCTCCGTGCTGTACCGCCGCCGCACGGCCCCGATTGCGTGGACGCTCTTGGGCATTTATTTCGGCATCGCGCTCGTGGTCGCCTGTTACAGAAGCTTTGTTGCGGGGGCTTCATTAACATGAACTATCAAGAGCTTCGTCCCGTACGTTTCATCAAACGAAGAAGGAAGCTGTCGATTGCGGTCGGCATCCTGCTGCTGCTCGGCGCGCTCGTGGCGGCCAACCTGGCGTTCAGACGCGAGGGGGGCAAGCCCATAACCGTCGAGGCAGTCCAGCGGCGCGATTTGCAGTCTGCCGTAACGGCTTCCGGTACGATTCAAGCCAAGCGGACGGTCGAGATCAGCGCAGACGTTGCAGGCCGCATCACGAAGCTCGCCGTCGACGAAGGGCAGCGCGTGACGGCGGGCCAGTTTCTCATGGAGATCGATCCGCGCATGTTTCAGTCGCAGTTTCAGCAAAATCAGGCGGGCTTGGCTGCCGCGGAATCACAGCTCGAAGAGCAACACGCAGCAATCGAGGTGGGACGCCAGACTGTAGAGCTCGCCAGGGAGAACCTACGGCGCCAACAGGAGCTCTGGGCACAGGAGCTCACGACGCGCCAAGACCTCGACCAGGCGCAGAATGATCTCAAGGTCAACGAAGCAGAGCTGCGCCAGCGCGTGCAGATACTCAAAACGCTCGAGGCGCGGGTGCGCGAGCAGCGGGCCGCCGTCGCGAACGCCGGTTACCAGTTGAGCAAGGTGCGCATCGAATCGCCGATCGATGGGCTCGTCGTGCGCCGCGCCGTCGAGGAGGGCGAAACCGCGGTGGTCGGCACGATGAACAATGCGGGCACCGTGCTCCTGACGATTGCCGATCTGTCGATCATCGAAGCGGAGCTCGAGGTTGACGAAACCGATATGCCGACCGTTGATCGCGGTCAGCGAGCCAGCGTCACCATCGACGCCCTGACTCGGCGGACGTTCGACGGCACGGTAACCGAGGTGGGCAATAGCCCCATCCAGTCGGCGACTGGCGTCCCCGGCACCACCGGACAGCAGGCGACGACGTTCACCGTCGTCGTCACCTTGGAAGGGGAGATCCCTCAGGTGCGACCAGGGTTTACGTGCACGGCAGAGATCACGACGGCGACGCGCAAGAATGCCGTGACGGTGCCCATCCAGGCTCTGGCGGTGCGCGAGCTCGTCTACAACAGGGCGGGCAACATCGTACGGGAGCGAACCGACGAGGGCCGCGGCCGGTCAGCGCTGCCCACGGCCTCTGCCGAGGAGCTGCCCGCTGGTCAAACGCGCAAAGAGATGGAAGGTGTCTTCGTGCTGCGCAACGACCGGGCAGAATTCGTGCCGGTCGAGACGGGCATCGCAGGTGATCGTCATTTCGAGCTGTTGTCCGGATTGAAGGAAGGCGAGCACGTCATCACCGGTCCGTTCAACTCCGTGCGCGATCTCCAGGACGGTGACCAGGTGAAGGTGGAAGCGGCGCAGCCCGCGGGGCGGTAAGGATAGACGAAGACTCCTCGTCATGACCCGTCTCATCGAAGCGATCAAGATCGCGCTGGCAGCCATCTGGGCCAACAAGCTCCGGTCGGTCATGATGGTGCTCGGCAACATCGTGGCGGTAACATCGATTATCGCCGTGGTGTCGCTGGTGCAGGGGATGAACGGCTACGTGTCCGATGCGATCATCTCACAGGTCGGCGTGGGCACGTTTCGTGTCGAGCGCTTTGGCCTCATCACCAGCCGCGAGGCGTTTGAGCGTGCCGCGCGGCGGCCCAACGTGACGCGCGCCGAACAGCGCGCGTTGCAGGAGTGGAGCCCGCTCTTCGACTCGGTGATGGCCGAGATCGGCAACTCGGCGAACGTCGCGTATCGAGAAAAAACGCTGGAGAGCATCCAGATCCGTGGCGTCTCCGAGGAGTACACCGAGTTCGCCGGCTTCGACGCGGAGCTTGGCCGTCTGCCGAATCGCATCGAGATAGAACGCCACCAGCCGGTCGCGTTGCTCGGCTCGGCCATTGCCGAGCAGTTGTTTACCAACCGTAACCCGCTCGACCAGTTCGTGAGGATCGACGGTCACCCCATCCGCGTCGTGGGCGTCAGCGAGAGCAAGGGATCGATGTTCGGCAACTCGCAGGACGAGTTCGTCGTCATGCCGCTGGGCGTCGCCCTGCGCTTGTTCGGCTCACGGCGCTCGCTCGATCTGACGGTGAAGGTCGCCGACCCTGCGCGGATGGATGAAGCCATGGATGAAGCGCGTCTCGCGATGCGCATCCGCCGGCACCTGCGTCCCAAGGAGCCGGATGACTTCGGCATCGTGACGTCCGAGACGCTGATGCAGTTCTGGCGCAGCTTCTCGCAGGGCGCCTTCACACTCCTCATCGGCATCGTCTCGGTCTCGCTCGTGGTGGGGGGCATCGTGATCATGAACATCATGCTCATGGTGGTCAGCGAGCGCACGCGTGAGGTGGGGCTCCGCAAATCGCTCGGCGCGAGACGTCTCGACATTGTCTGGCAGTTCCTGAGCGAGTCGACCACGCTCTCGGTCCTCGGTGGCGTCATCGGAACGACCCTCGGGTTCGCGGCCGCGGCGCTCGTGGCGGCGTTCACCCCGCTGCCAGCGAGCATCAGCCCGTGGTCCGTTGCGCTCGGCGTGGGCATGACCGCCATCGTGGGCTTGTTCTTCGGCCTCTACCCCGCGATACGGGCCGCGCGCCTCGACCCGATCGAGGCGCTGCACAAGGAGTAAGCTCGTGGTCTTTCGGACGGGCCTCATCGGCGACATTCTCGGGCTGGTGTGGGATACGCTCCGGGCGAACAAGCTGCGGTCGGCCCTCACGGTCCTTGGCGTCGTGATTGGCGTCACATCGATCGTCTCCATGACGTCGCTCGTCCTCGGGTTCGAGGACTCGATCAAAGCCCTCTTGCGTCAGTTCGGCACCGATACGCTGTACCTCCAGAAAATCCCGTTCGGCGGCGGGCGCAACGATCAGGAGTTCCTCTCCTATCTCCGGCGCCCAGACATCACCATGGCGGATGCTGAGGCCATCAAGCAGAATGTCCCCTCGGCCGACGTTATCAGCATGGCGTACGGCGCCCTGTTCCAGGGCCGCCAAGAGGAGATGTCTTACCGCGGCGAGAAGACGAGACCGATGATGGTGTTCGGCGTGAGCGAAGAGTGGCTCGATACCAACTTTCTCGGCTTGGAGCAAGGGCGCTTCTTCAGCACGATCGACGTCGACCACCGGCGACAGGCGCTGGTCTTGGGCGCCGAGCCCGCGCGCATCCTCTTTCCGAACGTCGATCCGGTCGGCAAACGGATGCGCGTGGGCCCCCGCCAGTTCACCGTGGTGGGTGTGCTCAGCCAGCGACCGAGCGCCGCCATCATTGGTAATCCGGACCAGTTCGCCGTCATGCCGTACAGCACGTATGCGAAGCTGTACGACCCTTACAATCGGATTCGCGGGATCCAGATCCTGAACTCGATGCTGGCGATCGTGCCACGGCCCGACACCACACGCCAGGAGGCGATCGATCAGGTCACCGAGGTCATGCGGGCGCGGCATCGGCTCAGGCTCGATCAACCGAACGACTTCGCGATCGTGACGACGGACGCCATGATGCAGATCGTCGACTCGGTCACGCAAGGCGTCTTCCTCGCCCTCATCGCGATCTCGTCGATTGCCTTGATGGTTGGCGGCATCGGTGTGATGGCGATCATGACCATATCGGTTACGGAGCGCACACGCGAGATCGGCGTTCGCAAAGCGATTGGTGCGCGCCGGCGCGAAATCTTGTGGCAATTCCTGCTCGAGGCGGCCTTCCTCACCTCGATTGGCGGTCTCTTGGGCATCATCATCGGTGCGGGCATCGCGCTCGCTGTAAATAGATTCGCCGGCTTTGCCGTGCTGATGCCGTGGTGGTCCTTCGCGGTTGGACTGGCGTTTTCTGGTACGGTGGGCATCATCTTCGGCATGCTACCTGCTGTCAAAGCCGCACGGCTCGATCCCATCGAGGCACTGCGCTACGAGTAGGTGCACCTGGCACCTCACCCTTGTCCTTGTCACCTCCGCACATCTGACATACGATCCCCTTTTACCGACAAGTCACACACTCGTCACTTCTCGGAGGGTGCCGCGTATGAAGGTCTTCGATGCCCCAAGCATCCGGAACATCGCCCTGGTCGGCCACGGCGGCGCCGGCAAGACGCAATTGGCCGCGGCGATGCTGTTCGATGCGGGCACCGTGAATCGGTTGGGCAAGGTGGATGAGGGCACGACGTCCACCGATTACGACGAGGAAGAGATTGCCCGCCAACACACCCTCTCAGCAACACCTGCCTGGCTCGAGTGGCAGAAGACCAAGGTCAACCTCATCGACACGCCCGGCTTCGCCAACTTCCTGAGCGATGCCGCGGTCGCGTTGCGTATCGTCGAGGCTGCTGTGGTCGTCGTGGATGCGGTCTCCGGCGTTGAGGTGCAGACAGAAAAGGTGTGGACCCTTGCGGCGGAGGCGGGCCAGCCCCGTGTGATCGTGCTCAACCGCTTCGATCGAGAGCGGGCGAGCCTCGAGCGTTCACTCGGTTCTCTCCGCGACATCTTCGGTCGCATCATCGTTCCGGTGACCTTGCCGCTCGGCGAAGAAAAAGGGTTTCGCGGTGTCGTCAACCTGCTCACGATGAAGGCGCTGACATATGAGACGAGTGGCAGTGGCACGTTCACGGAGGGGGAGATTCCGGCTGAGCTGGTTGCGACGGCGAAGGAGGCACGCGAAGCGCTCGTCGAGATGGTCGCCGAGGCCGACGATGCCCTGATGGAACGCTTCTTCGAAGAGGGGGCGCTCACCGACGAGGAGCTGGTAAGCGGCCTGCGTGCAAGCGTACGCAGCAGCAAGCTGGTCCCGCTCTTTACGACGTCCGCGCTCCTCAATATTGGCATTCATCCCCTGCTCGATGCGCTCGTGTCGCTCGTCCCCTCACCCAGCGATCGGCCCGTTCCGGCCGTCGACCGCGCCAGCGGCACAACGATGCAGGCGACGGCCGAGGCCGACGCGCCGTGCCGTATCTTTGTCTGGAAGACCGTGGCGGATCCCTTCGCGGGCCGCATCACGCTCTTCCGCGTCATCACCGGCACGCTGAACGCAGACACCACGTTGCACAACCTCACCCGCGACACACACGAGCGATTCGGCCACTTGCTCGTGCCGCAGGGTAAGCAGTCGACCCAAGTGCCTGAGTTGCGCGCCGGCGATGTGGGCGCCGTCGCGAAGCTGAAGGAAACACAAACAGGCGACACACTGGCCGACAAATCAGCGGATCTCACGTTCCCACCCTTCACGTGGCCCGAGCCACTGCTTTCCTATGCGGTCGAGCCCAAGAGCCGAGCCGACGAAGAGAAGATCAGCTCGGCGCTGCATCGGCTCCAGGAGGAGGATCCGACCATTCGATCGGCCCGGGATGCGCAGACGAAGGAGCTGCTCATCTCCGGGCAGGGACAGCTTCACATCGAGGTGACCGTGGCCAAGCTCAAGCGACGCTTCGGCGTTGACGTCAACTTGAAGCTGCCACGCATCCCCTATCTCGAGACGATCACTGCGGCGACCGAGGCACACGGCCGGCACAAGAAGCAGACCGGCGGGCATGGTCAGTTCGGTGATTGCAAGATCCGCGTCCAGCCACTCGCGCGGGGTGAGGACTTCGCGTTCGTGAACGACATCTTCGGCGGCTCGATCCCGCGGCAGTTCATCCCGGCGGTGGAAAAGGGCATCCAGGACGCGCGCCTGAAGGGGTATCTCGCCGGGTACCCCATGGTGGACTTCCAGGTCACGCTCTTGGACGGGCAGTATCACCAGGTCGACTCGAACGAGCTCTCGTTCAAGGTGGCGGGCGCACTGGCATTCAAGGATGCCATGGCGCGCGCCAGACCTACGCTGCTCGAGCCCGTTATGAACGTCGAGGTGTACGCGCCCAGCGAGTACGCAGGTGATTTGATGGGCGATATCAACAGCCGGCGGGGGCGCATCTCCGGCATGGAGGCGCGCGGCACGACGACGGTCATTCGCGCGCAGGTACCGATGGCAGAGATGCTGACCTACGAGCAGACGCTCACATCGCTCACGGGCGCCCGCGGCTCGTATGCTATGGTGTTTTCACACCACGAGGAGGTGCCAACGCACCTGCAACAGAAGATCATCGCCACTGCCAAGGCGGAGCGGGGTGAGGTCGTCGAAGAGGAGGTCTGACACCTACTCTTTCTTCTTCTTGCGGGAGCGCTTCGGCTTGTCTGCCGGTTGGTCGGCAACGTCGGGCGGTGTCTGTGGAGCCGCCTGCTCGCTGTCCTCTGTGGTCGTCTCGGTGCCGGTCTTGGCGCTGGTCTTGGCGGCGGGACCCTTCGCCTCGCCTCGCAGGCGGCGAGCTGCGGCGCGCAGACGACCACCCACACCGCGCTTGGGCGCTGACGTGGTGGTGGTGGTAGCTTGCGGGTTGTACTCGCTACCGACGAGCTCGAGCTGTGCGACGTCCGCGCCGTCGCCTCGGCGGAAGCCGAGCTTGAGAATCCGCGTGTAGCCGCCCGGTCGATCCTCGTAGCGCGGAGCGATGGTGTCGAACAGCTTGGCGACCACGCGCCTATCCGAGAGGTCACGCAACACGAGCCGGCGCGCGAACAGCTTCTGCGCGGACGTCTTCTCGCCGTTCTGGCTGCGCTTGGCAACCGTGATGAGACGCTCCACGAAGGGCCGCAGCTCTTTGGCCTTCGCCAGCGTCGTCTCGATGCGCTCGTGTCGGATGAGGGCCGCCGCCTGGCTACGGAGCAAGGCGATCCGGTGCTCGGAAAGCCGGCCGAGCTTGCGATGGGCAACGCGGTGTCTCATGGTACTTCACTCGCTCAGCGGTAGGGGCGCGCGAAGGGTCTAAAGACCCGTCGCTACGTCGTGTGGTCGTCTTCACTCAGACGGCTGACCCCCGCTGGCTGATCGAGCCGCATCCCGAGGCCGAGGCCCATGCTCGTGAGAATCTCCTTGATCTCGTTGAGCGACTTCCGGCCGAAGTTCTTCGTCCTGAGCATCTCGGCTTCGGTCTTCGTGACGAGCTCGCGGATGGTGCGAATATTGGCGTTCTTGAGGCAGTTGTACGATCGCACCGAGAGCTCCAGCTCATCGACGCTCTTGTCGAGCAGGTCGTTGTGCGGGACAGCCGCCCCCTCGCCCGACGCGTCGAACCCTTCATCGAGCTCTTCCTCGATGCCGACGAAAATGGTGAGGTGCTCGCGCAGGAGCCGCGCCGCTAGCGCCACCGCATCCTGCGGCGTGATCGTGCCGTTCGTCCACACGTCGAGCGTGAGGCTGTCGTAGTCGGTGGCTTGCCCGACGCGCGCGGCCTCGACGAGATAGTTCACCTTCTTCACCGGCGAATGAACCGAATCGACCGGAATCCAACCGATGCCGAGATCCTCATCGAAGTTCCGGTCGGCCGAGATATAGCCCCGCCCCTTCTTGACCCGCATCTCCATGTGCAGGCGGCCACCGTCTGCGACGGTCGCGATGTGCGCGTCCGGCTCGAGGACCTCGACGTCCTGGTCGACCTGGATGTCACGCGCCAACACGGCCCCCGCTTTATCCGACCGCACGTAGAGCGCCTTCACATCGTTGCCGTGCAGCTTCAACGGCACCTGTTTCAGGTTCAAGATGATGTCGGTCGCATCCTCGACCACGCCGGGAATGGGTGAGAACTCGTGCTGCACGCCGTCGATTTTGACGGCCGTGACGGCAGCCCCCTCCACGGAGGAGAGCAGCACGCGCCGCAGCGCGTTCCCGATCGTCGTACCCCAGCCCCGCTCGAACGGCTGAGCAGAGAAGCGTCCGAACCGATCGGTCAGCGTCTCCCGATCCACCTCCAACCGCTTCGGACGCTGAAAACCTTTCCACAACATGGCTGATCCTTTCTTACGCTTGTCAGCGATCTGCTACTTCGAATACAGCTCGACGATGAGCTGCTCCTGCACCGGCAGGCCGATCTGTTCTCGCGTTGGCAGCCCCAGGATGCGTCCCTCGAAGCTCTGGCCGTCGAGCACCAGCCACTCGGGAACACCGCGACCTTTGACCTCCTCCATGGCGTGGAGGACGATGGGATTCTTCTGGCTCTTCGAGCGCATCGCTATGACGTCGCCAGCCTTGAGCGAGAACGAGGGCACATTGACCTTGCGGCCGTTCACGATGAAGTGCCCGTGGCGCACGAGCTGGCGGGCTTGGGCGCGCGAGGTCGCGAATCCGAGCCGGTAGATGACGTTGTCGAGCCGCCGCTCGAGCAACTGCAGCAATGTCTCGCCGGTGATCCCACGGGTGCGGGCGGCAGTTTCGAAGTACCGGCGGAACTGGCCCTCGAGCACACCGTAGATGCGCTTGACCTTCTGCTTCTCGCGTAGCTGGAGGCCGTAGCCGCCCAGCTTGCCCCGCCGCATACGGGTCTGCTGGCCTGGCGGTTGGTTGCGCCGCTCGATGGCGCACCTGTCCGTATAACAACGCTCGCCCTTGAGGAACAACTTGAGCCCCTCGCGGCGACAGAGACGACAGACCGGACCTACGTATCGTGCCATGTTCTCCCTTGTCCTGAATCGATGCCCGCCGATCGCAAACCGGAAAAAGGGGACAGGCCCCTTTTTCGCTTTTTCGTCGGCGTTAGTTCCGAAAAAGGGGCCTGTCCCCTTTTCCGCCGCGACTACACGCGCCGCCGCTTGGGCGGCCGGCAGCCGTTGTGCGGGATGGGCGTGACGTCACGAACACTCCTGACGTCGAGTCCCGCCGACGACAGAGCGCGAATCGCGGACTCACGCCCAGCACCCGGCCCCTTGACGCGCACGTCGACGCTGCGCATGCCGACCTGCTTCGCCCCGCTCACCGCGTTGATCGATGCCTGCGTGGCCGCAAACGGCGTGCCCTTGCGCGAGCCTTTGAACCCGATGGCGCCGGCGCTCGACCATGACACCGTATTCCCTTCGGTGTCGGTAATCGTCACGACGGTATTGTTGAACGAAGCCTGGATGTGCACCACGCCCTGGTGCACCACCCGCTTCTCGCCACGCTTCTTGAATGTCTTTCTCTTCGGCTTCTTTCGCGTCTCGGGAGCCGTGCCCGGCGTTGCTTCCGCTTTGGCCATGGGTTACACCGTCTTCTTCTTGGCGATCGCGCCCCGCCGCGGCCCCTTGCGCGTGCGTGCGTTCGTGTGGGTCCGCTGGCCGCGCACCGGCACGCTCCGACGGTGCCGCAAGCCACGGTAACAGCCGATCTCCATGAGCCGCTTGATATTCATCGAGATCTCCTTCCGGAGGTCACCCTCGATGCCGCCCTGCTCCTCGAGGACTCGGCTGATGGCACGCACGTGCTCCTCGGTCAGGTCCTTCACCCGCGTGTCGGCGCTCACCTCCGCCGCGTGGAGGATGTCAGTGGAGCGCTTGCGCCCGACCCCATAGATGTACGTCAGTCCGATTTCCACCCGCTTCTGACGCGGGAGATCGATGCCGGCTATGCGAGCCATATGCTACCTATCCTTGCCGCTGCTTGTGCTTCGGGTTGTCGCAAATGATCCGCACGACACCACGCCGACGAATCACTTTGCACTTTGCACACATGCGCTTGACCGATGCCCTTACTTTCATGTCCCTACTCAGTGATCTTCCCTACGATTCGGCCCTTCGTCACATCGTAGGGAGAAAGCTTCACGAGCACGCGGTCGCCCTCGATCAGCCGAATGAAGTTGCGGCGCACGGAATCGGTGGCATGCGCCACCACCGCCCCACCGCCCGGTTGCGACTCGAGCGCCACCCGAAACAGACGCCGCGGCAGCAGTGCCACAATCGTGCCTGGGAGTCCCGCCGCCTCCTCCGTCATGCTCGCCTACTGACCTGCAACGCGACACTTCACAAGCGCGGGTCCACGGCACTGATCGCATCGAGCGCCGTGCCGTGCTCGACATGGGGGCGCGTCCCATTCGTCTCGGGCAGCAGCGTGAGGATGTCCGGACCGGTCGCGGCCACCGCGACCGAGTGCTCGAAGTGCGCCGAGAGACTGCCGTCGACCGTCACGGCGGTCCAGCCGTCGCGCAGCACGCGCACCGCCGCCTTACCCATGTTGACCATCGGCTCGATGGCCAGAACCATGCCTGCTGCCAGCCGCGGGCCGCGGCCCGGCAGGCCGTAGTTCGGCACCTGTGGCTCCTCGTGCAACCGCGTGCCGACACCGTGCCCCACGAACTCCCGCACCACCGAGTACCCGTGCGCCTCGACGTGCGCCTGCACGGCGTGGCCGATGTCCGACACGCGTCGCCCGATCTGCACCTGCGCAATGCCGTAGTCGAGCGCTTCGCGCGTGATCTGCAACAGGCGCGCGGTTTCCGGCGCGATCCGCCCCACGGCCAGCGTGACCGCGCAGTCGCCGTAATAGCCATCGAGCCGGACACCCATGTCAATCGACAGGATATCGCCTTGAACGAGCGCGCGATCCGACGGAAAGCCGTGTACAACCTGCTCGTTCAGCGACGCGCAAATCGTGTACGGAAACCCACGGTAGCCCTTGAAGGCTGGCTCTGCACCGGCGTCGCGCGTGAGCTGCTCGGCACGCCAATCGATCTCTTGCGTCGTCGCTCCCGGAACGACGAGCGCCCGCAGCTCGTCCAGGATGCGCACCACCAGTTGGTTGGCGCGACGCATCTTCTCGATTTCTGCTGGCGACCGACAAACGATCACATCGTTACTCCGATGGCGCGGCTAAAGCCGCGCCCTACTGCTCTACCGTCGATCCGCGGTACGACGGTGGGGCGTCCTTGTCGCGGCGCTCCCCACCTCGCTGGCAGCGCCGACCGCCGACCGCATCGCGGCCGACACCCGATCCGGCAATTGGTTACCGTCGATCTCGAAAAACGTCGGTCGCCGCTGGTAGTACTGGACGAGCGGCGCCGTCTCGCGCTCGAAGACGCGCAGGCGCTTCCGCACGATCTCGACCGAGTCATCGGTCCGCTGCACCAGGGCCCCACCACACACCACGCATACCGCGTCCGGCGGCGCCAGCGGACCGGCAGTCGTGCCGCACTGCCCACAGATCCGGCGCGAGGCCACCCGGCGAGCCAGCTCGTCGAGCGGCACCACGATGTGCAGAATCGTGAGCACGCCGCGGGCGCTCACGAGCGCGTCCAGCGCTTCCGCTTGTCGCACGGTCCGCGGGAACCCGTCGAGGACGAATCCCTGCCGCGTGTCCGCTTGCAAGAGCCGGCCCTTGACGATCGCGATCATCACCTCGTCGCCCACGAGCTGGCCCGCCTCCATCGTCGCCTTCGCGAGGCACCCGAGCTCCGTGCGGGCCACGACCGCCTCGCGCAGGATGTCGCCGGTCGCGATACGCGGCACACCGTATTCCCGCGCGAGCCGCTCACCTTGGGTCCCCTTGCCCGCACCGGGGGGTCCGAGCATCACGATGTTGAGCGTCATCTGCCCCACGTTGCTCCCAGCCCTAGCCACGCCGCCCGCGGATCCGCGTGCGCTTCATGAAGCCGTCGTAGTGCCGCATGATGAGCTGCGACTCCACCTGGTTCACGGTGTCCATCGCCACACCAACGACGATCAGCAGCGAGGTGCCGCCGAAAAAGAACGTCACGTTCAAGCCTTCGGTCACAAACTGCGGAAGGGCGGCATCGAGTTGCTCCCCAATGAATGGGATCTGCACCACCCTGAACCCCGCCATCAGGAACTCGGGCAACAACGCCACGACCGCCAGGTAGCACGCCCCCACCACCGTGATCCGCGCGAGGATCGTGTCGAGGTACTCCGCCGTTCGCTTGCCCGGACGAATCCCGGGGATGAATCCCCCGTACTTCCGCATGTTCTCGGCCACGTCGTCCGGCTTGAAGATGATGGCCACGTAGAAGTACGTGAAGAAGATGATCATCGTCACGTACGCCAAGTTGTACAGCGGCATGCCCCATTGCAATTGTGCGGAGGCACGCTGCGCCCAGCTCTCCGGCGGGAACGCTTGTGCGAACGTCGCGGGCAGCGCCAGCAAGGAGCTCGCGAAGATGACCGGGATGACACCGCCGGTGTTCACCTTGAGGGGAATATGCGTGCTCGAGCCGCCGTACATGCGCCGTCCCACGACACGCTTGGCATACTGGACGGTTACGCGCCGCTGGGCGCGCTCGAAGAACACGATGACCCCCACCACGACGATCATCAGCGCAACCAGGAGCGCCACACGAATGACACCCATCTGGCCGGTTCGCATCTGGTCGAGCGTGGTCAGCGTGGCCGACGGCAAGCCCACGACAATGCCGGCGAAAATCAGGAGCGACATGCCGTTGCCAACGCCCCGCTCGGTTATCTGCTCGCCGAGCCACATCACGAAGGTCGTTCCCGCCGTCAGCGTGACCACGGTCATGAGCCGGAAGCCGATACCTGGCTCGTAGACCACCTGCATGCCACCCGGCGCGTTGCCGAAGTTCTCGATGAAGAGGGCGATCGTGAACGACTGCACGAGCGCCAGCAGAATCGTTCCGTACCGCGTGTACTGCGTAATCTTGCGGCGGCCCAGCTCTCCCTCTTTCGAGAGCCGCTCGAGGTACGGCGAGACGACGGTCAGGAGCTGCATGATGATCGACGCGCTGATGTACGGCATGACGCCCAACGCGAAGATCGTCATCTGTGACAGGTTCTGGCCCGAGAACAGGTCGTACAGCCCGAACATCGTGTTCTGCGCGTACTGCTCCGCGAGCTCCTGAATCGCCACGGCATTGACACCGGGTGTCGTGATCTGGGACCCGAGGCGGAACACGCCCAGCAAGCCGAGCGTGAACAGCACGCGCATCCGCAGCTCCGGAATCACCCAGATGTTTCGCAAGCTCTCCATAACGTCACTAGGCCCCGCGTCCGGTCAGTGCCTCTACCGACCCACCGGCCGCCTGGATCTTCTCAGCCGCCTTCCCGCTGAACTTGTGCGCCTTCACCGCGAGCGCCTTGGCGATGTCACCGCGCGCCAATACCTTGACCGGACGTACCTTTCCCCGCAGCAAGCCGCGCTCGCGCAAAAGGTCGGGCGTCACCTCAGCGCCCGCCTCGAATGCCTCTTCCAGCACGTCGAGGTTCACCACGGCGTACTCCTGACGGAACAGGTTGTGGAAGCCGCGCTTCGGCAGACGCCGATGCAGCGGCATCTGTCCGCCTTCGAAGCCGCGCTTGCTCCTCCACCCCGACCGCGACTTGGCGCCCTTGTGTCCGCGGCCTGCGGTCTTGCCGTGGCCACTGCCCGGTCCGCGGCCGACCCGCTTGGCCGCCCGCTTGGCGCCCTTCGGCGGTTTGAGATCGCTCAAATCCATCGATGTACCTTCTGCTTCTGCTTCTGCTCACGTAGGGCGTGGCTTCAGCCGCCGATCACGGCCAGGTCGGCGGGTCTAAAGACCCGCCCTACAAATGCCGCTCCTCTTCCACTCTCACCAAATGCGGCACCTTGGCAATCATCCCACGCCTGGACGGGGTGTCGTTCACCACGACCGTGTGACCGACGCGCCGCAAGCCAAGGCCGCGCACGACCGCTGCTTGCTGCGCGTTGTAACCGATGGTGCTGCGCACCAGCGTGACGCGCAGGCTGCGGCCTTCCGGCACGACAGCGGTTCGAACAGACGGTTTGGTCGTCATGGCTTCCTCAAGCGCCTTGCGCGACGAGCTCCTCCAGCGCCTTGCCGCGTAGCTGTGCCAGCCCTACCGGATCCTTCAGCAGCGCGAGTCCGGCGAACGTCGCGCGCACGACGTTGTGCGGATTCGCTGACCCAAGGCTCTTGGTGACGATGTTTTGGATGCCTGCCGATTCCACAACGGCACGCACCGCGCCGCCGGCGATGATGCCCGTGCCCTCAGGGGCCGGCTTCAGCAACACGCGGCCAGCCCCGAAGCGACCGACGACCGCGTGCGTCACGGTCGTGCCCTTGAGGGGCACGCGGATGAGCGCCTTCTTTGCGGTCTCGATCCCCTTCTTGATCGCCGACGGCACTTCCTTCGCCTTGCCAACACCAAAGCCGACGTGGCCGTGGCCGTCGCCAACGACCACCAAGGCGCTGAAGCTCAGGTTCTTGCCGCCCTTGACCACCTTCGTCACCCGGTTGATGGAGACGACGGTGTCTTGCAGCTCGAGCTGGCTCGGATCGATCTTTTCGCGGAACTCCATTACTGCATCCTCATTCGTTAGAACCCTTGAGAACCCGAAACTTGACGCATCGTGTCAAGTTTCAGGGTTCTCAAGTGAGCGTCGGGGAGCGCGGCCCTGGCCGCGGTCCGCTAGAACTCGAGCCCTGCCTCGCGCGCGGCTTCCGCCACGGCACGCACGCGCCCGTGGTACAAGAAGCCGTTCCGATCGAACACGACGCGTGCAATGCCTTGTTGGAGCGACCGCTCGGCCACGACGCGGCCGATCAGGCGCGCGCCCGCGACGTTGCTTGGCCGCGCTCCCTCGGTCAGCTTGCCGCGCACTTCCGGCTCGATGCTCGAGGCAGCCGCGACCGTGCGGCCGACCAGGTCATCAACAACTTGCGCAGACATGTGCGCGACGCTGCGAAACACGACGAGCCGCGGCCGGTCAGCCGTCCCGCGCATTTTCTTGCGAATCCGCAGCTTGATGCGCTGCCGGCGATCCTTCTTCGTGCGTATCTTCATGTAACGACGCCTCGCCTCAAACGGCTGAGTAACGACGAAGCCTCGGTGGCGGCGAGGCCTCGTTACTAGTCTGCGCGGCCGCGAAGCGGCCGCGCCTAAGCCGGGCTTGCACGGCCCACTAACACTCGACTGGTTCCACGCGTTCGTGCCGGGCAAGCACGGCTAAGCGCCTGTCTTCCCGACCTTCTTCTTCAGCACCTCGCCCGTGTACCGGACGCCTTTCTGCTTGTACGGATCCGGTTTCCGCAGCGCCCGGATGTTCGCGGCGACTTGTCCCACGCGTTGCTTATCGATGCCCGACACCACGAGGTGCGTGTTCCGCTCGATCGCGATCTCAATCCCTTCCGGGATTTCGAACACGACCGGGTGCGAGTAGCCCAACGCAAAGTGCACGTGCCGGCCCTTCACCTCAGCGCGATATCCGACGCCGACGATATCGAGCTCCCGCTTGAAGCCTTCGGACACGCCGGTCACCGCGTTTGCGACGAGGCTCCGCGCCAAGCCGTGAAACTTTCCAGAGCCGGGTGACTCACCCGTGTCCTTCGCCACGAGTTGCTGTTCCTGCTGCTCGAACCGCACGCCAGCCGGCACGTGTGGGCGCAGAGTGCCCTTGGGGCCCGCCACCTCGACGGCCCCATTATCGAGCGAGATCGTCACACCCTGTGGAATGGGAATCGGCTTCTTACCTATGCGCGACATGGATCTGAATCCTGCTACCACACGTTACACAACACCTCGCCGCCCACGCCGGCCGTGGTGGCATCCTGACCCGTCATGATCCCGCGCGAGGTCGTGAGGATGCTCACGCCGAGACCGCCGAGTACTTGCGGGACATCGTCACGACCACAGTAAACACGCCGCCCCGGCTTGCTCACCCGCTCGAGACCCGAGAGCGCGCGCTCGCCTCGTGATCCGTACTTCAGCGTGATGCGGATCACGGGCAGCGGCACCTCGGCCGCAGCCTGTACGTCAACGACCTTGTAGCTAGCGATGTAACCTTCGCGCTCGAGGATCCGGGCGATCTCCAGCTTCAGTCGGGAGGTCGGAATGTCCACGCGCGTCAGTCGCCCACGCACGGCGTTCCGAATCCGCGTGAGCATGTCAGAAATCGGATCAGTCATAACGTCTTACCAGCTACTCTTAGTCACGCCGGCGACCTCGCCCTTGAGGGCCAAGTCACGGAAGCAGAGCCGGCAGAGCCCAAACTTGCGCAGGTACCCGCGCGCGCGCCCGCACAGACGACACCGGTTTCGGTGGCGGATCGGGAACTTCGGAGCTGTCTTCGCCTTTGCGATCTTCGATTCCTTCGCCATGTGCTAACTCGCTTTGAGGGGGAAGCCGAGAAGCTGCAGCAGCCGGCGCGCCTCCTCGTCGGTCTTCGCCGTCGTCACCACCGAGACGTTCATGCCACGCGCCTTGTCAACCTTCAGGTAGTCGATCTCCGGGAAGATTAACTGGTCGCGCAACCCGAGTGTGTAGTTACCGCGCCCGTCGAACCCCTTGGGCGAGATGCCACGGAAGTCGCGTACTCGCGGCAGGGCAGTCGACACCAGCCGATCGAGGAACTCGTACATCCGCTCGCCGCGCAACGTAACCCTCGCGCCGATGGGCATCCCCTGACGTACCTTGAATGCGGCCACGGACTTGCGGGCTCGGGTCACCGCCGCCTTCTGGCCCGTGACCCGCGCCAAATCGTCGCTCGCCGCATCGATGATCTTGGGATTCGCAGTTGCCTCACCGAGCCCCATGTTGACCACCACCTTCTCGAGCTTGGGGATGGCCATCACATTCTGGTAGCCGAACTCCTTCCCGAGGGCCGGCCGGACGTCGTGGAGATACCGTTCCTTCAACCGGGTCATCGGTCGATCACCTCACCACTGCTGCGGCTAATCCTGACCTTACGGCCATCGTCGAGCACCCGATGACCGATGCGCGTGCGGTGTCCCGTCGAGGGATCGACCACCATCACGTTGGACGCGTGCAGCGGTGCCTCGCGCTCGACGATGCCACCCTTGACGTTGCGCCGTGGGTCCGGCCGCGTGTGCCGCTTCACGAGGTTCACGCCTTCGATGATCACGCGATTCGCGACGGGAAGCACGCGCAGCACACGGCCGCGCTTGCCGCGGTCCTTACCCGCGATGACGAGCACCTCGTCGTTCTTCCGAACTGGAGTCTGCAACCGAGACATAACTGAATCCTTGTCAGGGGTCAGGGGTCAGGGGTCAGGGCTGGTCGAAGCTCCTTCGAGCGCCCGGTCCTGTATGCTTGCCCGTGCGGCAGCCCTGATGCCTCTTTCCCTGATCCCTCCTGACACCTGACCCCTACAGTACTTCCGGGGCAAGCGACACGATCTTCATGAACCGGCGCTCGCGCAGCTCCCGTGCGACGGGACCGAAGACGCGCGTGCCGATGGGCTCGCCCTGGTCGTTTACGAGCACGGCCGCGTTTCGGTCGAAGCGGATATAGCTTCCGTCCCTGCGCCGTTGCTCCTTCCGGGTCCGGACGATCACGGCTTTGACAACCTGTCCCTTCTTGACGTTGCCGTCCGGCGCGGCTTCTTTCACCGACGCTGTCACGATGTCTCCCAGCCGCGCATTGCGTCCGGTGGATCCGCCCAACGGGTTGATCACCGCGATCTTGCGGGCGCCGGAGTTATCGGCGACGTCGAGAATCGTGCGCATCTGGATCATGGTCGGTCTCCGCCCAGGTGGGAAAAGGGGACAGGCCCCTTTTTCGTCACCGTTCGCCCTCGAAAAAGGGGCCTGTCCCCTTTTCCCTAAATCCCCTTCGCCTGCTTCACGACGCGCGTCAGCGCCCAGCGCTTGTGGCGGCTGAGCGGGCGTGACGCGATAATGACGACGCGATCACCGACCTTGGCGACGTTGGCCTCGTCGTGTGCAACGAACTTCCTGGTCCGTTTCATGATCTTCCCGTAGAGCGGATGCCGCACCCGCCTCGTCACGGCAACGACAACGGTCTTGTCCATTTTGTCGCTGACGACGAGTCCGTGGAGTTCGGTCTTGACTGCCATGTGCCTCTTCTCGGGTGACACGATCACGCTGTCACGCCGTCTCTCCCTGCCTTCTGACGGAGAAACGTCTTGATCCGCGCGACATCGCGCCGGACCTCACGGATTTTGGGGGCCTTCTCGAGCTGCCCGGTGGCCTTTTGAATCCGCAGCCGGAACAGCTCGTCGTCGAGCTCCTGCGCTCGCTGGCGGAGCTCATCGACGCCGAGATCCTGGAACTGCGCCGACCGCTTCATGACGCCTTCTCCGCCGCGAACCGTGTCGCGAACCGTGTCTTGATGGGGAGCTTCGCCGCAGCGAGCTGCATCGCGCGCCGCGCATCCGTTTCGCTCACGCCTTCCATCTCGAAGAGGATCCGCCCGGGCCGAATGACCATCACCCACAGCTCGGGCGCGCCCTTTCCCTTTCCCATGCGGGTTTCCTGCGGCTTCTTCGAGAGCGGCTTGTCCGGATACACGCGGATCCAAATCTTGCCACCGCGCTTCACGAACCGCGTCATCGCCACACGCGCGGCCTCGATCTGTCGCGCGGTGAGCCAGCACGGCTCGAGCGCCCTCAACCCGAAGTCCCCAAACGCCACCTCAGAGCCACGCCACGCCTTGCCACGCATGCGGCCCCGCTGCTGCTTGCGGAACTTCACTTTCTTTGGCATCAACATAAGTGTCTCTGCCTTCTCTTTCGTCGAATCCGCGCGGGCTAAAGCCCGCGCGCTACGTACTCAATCTCTCGTAGGGCGCGGCTTCAGCCGCGCCCTACCTGGCCGCGCGCCGCGCTGAGCGGTACTCCTCCTCGCGCGGTGGGCGCATCACGACGCGCTCCCCTTTGTACAACCACACCTTCACGCCAATGACGCCATACGTCGTGCGCGCGATGGCACAGCCGTAGTCGATGTCGGCTCGCAGCGTCTGCAGTGGCAATTGTCCGTGCAGATACCACTCGGAGCGCGCGATCTCGGCCCCGTTCAGCCGTCCCGACACCCGGACCTTGATGCCGCGCGCACCAAACCGGAGCGCCGACTCCACCGCCTTTCGCATCGCTCGGCGGAACGCGACGCGCTTCTCGAGCTGCATGGCGACCGACTCGGAAATGAGCTGGGCATCGAGCTCC
This sequence comes from Luteitalea sp., assembly GCA_009377495.1. Taxonomy (GTDB): domain Bacteria; phylum Acidobacteriota; class Vicinamibacteria; order Vicinamibacterales; family Vicinamibacteraceae; genus WHTT01. The sequence goes on along the minus strand of WHTZ01000058.1, from coordinate 4,364 downwards.
GGCTTCTGAATCTCCTGAATGTTGATGAAGACCTCGCGCTGGGTGCGCTTCTGCACCTCGCCTTTCAGCTTGTCGACCTCCGTGCCTTTCCGGCCGATGATGATGCCCGGCCGTGACGTGTAGATGTCGATCTTCAGCTTGTTGGCCGCGCGCTCGATCTCGACCTTGGCCACACCGGCGTGGGAGAACCGACGCTTCAGATCCGCGCGCAAGGCGAGGTCCTCGTGCAACAGCTTCGCGTAGTCGCGGTCTGCGTACCAGCGCGACTGCCACGTCTTGTTGAAACCGAGCCGAAAACCGTACGGATGAACCTTCTGCCCCATGTGCTCCTCGACAATCAGCGGCCTCAGGCGTCCGCCTTCTTGGTCCTCGCCCCTCGACCCGTCGACGAGCGAGGAGTCGTCGTGCGCTTGCGCGGCGGTGCGCCCTTTCGTGGGGGTCGCGCGGTGCTAGGCGGTGCCGTCGAACGCCGCACGACCGCGGCCCGCTCTGCAACCTCAATGGTGACGTGCGTCGATCGCTTGAGCACCCGAAACGCACGCCCCATGGGCGCCGCTCGAATGCGCTTCAGCGATGGCCCTTGGTTGGCGTAACAGGCCCTAACGTAGAGCTGATCCACGTCGCCGCCGAATCCATCCTTCTGCTGCGCGTTGGCAACGGCCGACCGCAGCACCTTTTCAATCGCCCGCGCGACACGCTTGCGCGAGAACTTGAGTGTGGCCGTCGCCTGGCTCACGCCGCGGCCCCGAATCAGGTCGAGGACGAGCCCCGCTTTCTGGGCGGAGGTACGGACGTACTTCGCTGTCGCCTGCGCCTCGATCATCGTCCTATCCTCTGGCCGCCGTTTTCTCGCTCTTCGACGTGTGCCCCTTGAAGGTACGCGTGGGCGCAAACTCGCCCAGCTTGTGGCCCACCATGTTCTCGGTCACATATACCGGCACGAACTTCTTCCCGTTGTGTACAGCAATCGTGTGACCCACCATCTCGGGCACCACCGTCGAGCGCCGCGACCACGTCTTGATCACCTGCTTGTTGCCGGCCCGATTCATCACTTCGACCTTCTCGAGCAAGGGCGTGTCGACGAACGGACCCTTTTTCAGCGATCTGCTCACTTCTGCCTCCGCTGCACGATGAAGCGATCGGAGCGTTTGCGGCCACGGGTCTTGTAGCCCTTCGTCGGCACGCCCCACGGCGACACGGGATGCCGGCCGCCCGCGCTCTTCCCCTCGCCACCACCGAGCGGGTGATCGACCGGGTTCATCGCCACACCGCGCACGTGTGGCCGGCGGCCGAGCCACCGGCTGCGGCCCGCCTTGCCAACCGAGACGTTCTCGTGATCCAGATTGCCCACCTGGCCAATGGTGGCCATGCACGCGAGGTGTACCAGGCGCGTCTCGCTCGACGGCATGCGCAATGTCGCGTAGTCACCCTCCTTCGCCACGAGCTGCGTGGAGGCGCCCGCACTTCGAGCAAGCTGTCCGCCCTTACCCGGCCGCAGCTCGATGTTGTGGACCATCGTGCCGACCGGAATGTGCCGCAGCGGCAGCGCGTTGCCCGGCAGGATGTCCACTCGCTCTCCGGCGATGACCGGATCGCCGACCTTGAGGCCAACTGGATGCAGGATGTACCGCTTCTCGCCATCCGCGTAGGTGATGAGCGCGATACGCGCCGAGCGATTCGGGTCGTACTCGATCGTCGCCACCTTCCCCGGGACATCGCGCTTATCGCGCTTGAAGTCAATCACGCGATAGAGACGCTTGTGTCCGCCGCCGCGCCACCACACCGTGATCTCACCGCGGTTGTTCCGTCCACCGCTCCTCGGCAAGGGCTCGGTCAGCGGCTTGTGCGGCTCGGTCACCGTGATGTCGTCGAACGACTGAACGGTCTGGAAGCGCCGGCCGGCCGACGTCGGTTTGTATTTCCGAACAGGCATGGTTTGAGCTCTCGTCCTACGCGCCTTCCAGGAAGTCCGGCATCTGCTCGTTGTCACGCAGCCGAACGTACGCTTTCTTCCAGGCTGGTCGGCGCCCGGCGAATCGACCCTGACGCTTGATCTTCCCCTGCAGGCGCACCGTCCTGACCTCGGCGACGCGCGCCCCCAACAGTCGCTCGACCGCCTGACGAATCTCGACCTTCGTCGCCTCCCGAGCCACCGCCAACACCATGATGGGCGCCGTCTCACGCAACCGCGTGGTCTTCTCCGTGACGATCGGTCGACGAATGACTTCTGTCAGTTTCATCGCGTGTCACCTTAGGCCAGTGCTGTCTGCAATCGTTCCAACGCGGCGCGTGTCGCGATCACGGTGGTGGCGTCCATCACGTCGCGCGCCGACACCCGATTGGCGGGCACGAGCCGAACGCCCACCAGATTGCGCGTCGAGAGCACGAGGGTGCTCTCGGGCGCGACGTCGATCAGCAGGGTCTTCGCGGTCGCGCCAAGCGTCTTGAGCATCGCCGCGGCCAACTTGGTCTTTACCTCGTCAACGCCTAACGCCTCGACCACCACGACAGCGCCGTCACGCAGCTTCTGCGTGAACGCGTCACGCAGCGCGCCGCGCCGCACCTTCTTGGGAAGGGCATACCCATAATCGCGTGGACGCGGACCGAAGATGGTGCCGCCCTTTCGCCAGATCGGCGTACGCAGGTCGCTCACGCGCGCTCGGCCGGTACCCTTCTGCCGCCACAACTTGCGACCACTCCCGCGAACCTCGCCCCGCTCCTTGGTCTTGTGCGTGCCGCGCCGCTGCTCGGCCTGCGCGTGGACGACCGCCTCCCAGATGAGATCCGGGCGCACGCGGCCGCCGAACACCTCGTCGCGCAGCTCGAGGGAGCCGACCTTCTCGTTCTTCGTATTCACGACGTCGATAGTCATGGCATCTCAGGTAGGGCGCGTTCGCCGAACGCGCCATGCAGCGGACGCCTCGGCGAGGCGTCCCTACCTCTTCCCCTTCGGCTTTTCCGGCTGCGGCTGCGGCTCCGGCTTGGACTTGACCGCCTTCCGAATCACGATGTAACCGTTGCGTGGCCCAGGCACGGCGCCCCGTACGAGCAGCAGGTGGTTCTCCGGATCGACACCGACGACCTTCAGGTTGTGTACCGTGACGCGATCGGCGCCCATTCGCCCCGGGGCGCGCATACCTTTCAGCACGCGCGAGGGAAAGGACGATGCGCCAATCGACCCGGGTGCGCGGTGGAACATCGAGCCGTGCGACGCCGCGCCACCGCTGAAGCCGTGCCGCTTGATGACGCCCTGGAATCCGTGGCCACGCGACGTCCCGATCACATCGACGAACTCGCCGTCGCGGAACACCGACGACACGAGCACTTCGGTGCCTGCAACCACATCCCCGCTCGCCACTGCCACTTCCCGCAGCACGCGCGTAGGCGGCACACCCGCTCTCTTGAAGTGACCATCGAGAGGACGGTTCGCCTTCGCGGGCTTCCCCTGCACGAGACCGAGCTGCACGGCGTCGTACCCGTCGGCGGCCGTGGTCTTGCGCTGCACGACCACGCAGGGCCCGGCCTTGATGACGGTGACGGGAACGGCTGCGCCCGTCGCGTCGAACACTTGGGTCATGCCCACTTTCTTGCCGATAATCCCGGTAACCATGATTGCGAGCTCTTGGTCTAGCGGACCGCGGCCAGGGCCGCGCTCCCCGACGCTCACTTGAGAACCCTGAAACTTGACACAATGCGTCAAGTTTCGGGTCCTCAAGGGTTCTAGCACTCGACTCGACGGCGCCCCTCAAGGGGCGCCCTACTTTCCGTGCTCTTTGCCAAACGCCTTGATTTCCACGTCGACACCGGCCGGTAGATCCAATTTCATCAGCGCATCCACGGTCTGCGATGTCGGCTCGAAGATGTCGATTAGCCGCTTGTGCGTGCGAAGCTCGAATTGTTCACGCGACTTCTTGTCGACGTGCGGCGACCGCAGCACCGTCCACTTGTTGATTTCGGTGGGCAGCGGGACCGGTCCGGCTAGGCGCGCACCCGTGCGCTTCGCCGTCTCGACGATCTCCGTCGTCGACTGATCCAGCACGCGGTGGTCGTACGCCTTCAGGCGGATCCTAATCTTTTCGCCAAACATCCCTTGTCCTTACTCCAAAATCTCACTCATCGTGCCAGCGCCGACCGTCCGGCCGCCTTCGCGAATCGCAAAGCGCAGCCCCTTCTCCAGCGCCACCGGCGCAATCAGGTCGATCTCCATCGTGACGTTGTCGCCCGGCATCACCATCTCCACCCCCGTCGGCAACTGCGCCACCCCCGTCACATCCGTCGTCCGAATGTAATACTGCGGCCGATACCCGTTGAAAAACGGCGTGTGCCGCCCGCCCTCTTCCTTCGTCAGCACATAGACTTCCGCC
>WHTZ01000057.1 GCA_009377495.1 Luteitalea sp. | reverse complement strand
GGCCCGACACCTCGACGACGACATCGAAGCGTCCTTTGCCGGGAACGGGCCGTGCGGTGTGTGCGATCGCGTCCAGGCCGAGGCCGCGTGCGATGGCGAGCTTCTCCTCGTGTCGGCCGATGACAAGCGTTTGGGCGCCGGCTGATCGCAGCACTTGAGCCGTGAGGAGGCCCATGCGCCCGTCGCCAATCACGGCGACTTGGGTGTTCGAGCCCAGGACGACCTGCTCGAGGATACGGCACGCTGCCGCAACCGGCTCCGTGAACACGGCCACGTGATCGTCCAGCGCAGCCGGCACCTCGTGCAGATTGGTGACGGGAAGCGTGAGGAACTGTGCGAACGCGCCGTCGCGCTGCTTGATGCCGAGAACCGTACGTTCCGGGCAGTGCTCCTTCTCGCCGCGCCCGCACCAGGCGCAGCGACCACATCCGACGTTGATCTCGCCTACCACCCGGAGGCCGCGCCACTGATCGTGCCCAGCCGGTGCCTCCTCGACGACGCCCACGAACTCGTGACCTGGAATGCCGGTGTAGTCCGCATAGCCCCGCAGAATGTGGAGATCGGTGGCGCAGACGCCCGCCAGCGTGACGCGAACCAGACATTCGCCGGAGCGCGCAGGCATGGGCACCTCGCGTACCTCAACGCGACGGTCACCATCCACGACGAGTGCCTGCATAAGACAAGGGATCAGGGGTCAGGGCTGTCTCAGGGAACGACCCGCTTGGTGATTGGGGCTTCGTGTCTGTGGAGAAACCATCGGTCGAGCACCACGTGGCGGGAGAACCAGCGTGTCCCGAGCAGCCGTCGTGCCACGCCACTCACCGCTGCGCGTGGCAGCAGACCATTCCCCGACATCGCCCGGTCGTGTGGCCCCGCCCGGCGGCCGAAGCGCGCCTGCATCGTCGTGTGATAGTTGGCTAGCGCGTCGGACCGATGATCGCGGATGACGGCGAGAATGGCCTGCGCTGCCAGGAGGCCGGATTCAACGGCTGGCCGTATACCTTCGCCGCTTTGCGAGTAAGCAAGACCGGCGGCATCGCCAATCAACAGCATGTTCTCGGCGACCATCGCGCGAGGTGACGAGTCGTAGAGGAGGTACGCATGGCCGCGCCACGCATTTGGCAGATCGTGCGGCAGGCGGCCCGCATGCTGTAACCCGGCTACGAATCGTTCCAAGTGCTCAGAGAGACCATGGCGGTCTTGTCGCCCGATGCCGACGTTCAGCACCTGTTCCTTTCTGAAGCACCAGCCGTAGCCGGCGAGGTCAGGGCAAAAATAGATCTCGGGAGCGTCCGCGGAGACGCGGCACACGCTCGCTTGTGCCGGCGACAGCACGAACTCGACCTCCTTGGCTGCGATCACGGCCTCGTCGCGACGCGGTCCGTTCAACCAGCGCGCCACCGGGCAGAAGTGACCGGCTGCGCCGACGAGCAGGGGCGCCGCGTATTCGCCGTTCACCAGCCAGCCCGCGGCCGTGCGCTCGATCCGATTCACGTGAACGTCGAGCGCGAGCCGCGCACGCGACCGCTCGAGCAGGTAATGATCGAACTCCCGACGGAGAATGCCGAAGCTGACAGCCGACCCATACGCGGTGTCGACGAGGTCGCGGCCCATGACACCGGTTCGAAAGGCGGTGATCGGCTGAAACGTACGGGTACGGCGATAGTCGTTGACGTCGAGATCCAGCGCCTCGACCACGGCTGGCGTGATCCAGCCGGCGCAGACCTTATCGCGCGGAAACCTGGCGCGGTCGAGCAGGAGCACGTCGATACCCGCCTGGCGCAGCGTCCACGCACAGCTCGAGCCAGCCGGTCCACCGCCGACCAGGAGCACCTCGGCTGATGTCACAGCGGCCTCACGTACAGATCCTTGCGGCTGATCGGCACGCGGTTCGTCGCGCCGCGCGCGAACAGCACCTGAAAGAGCTGCATCGTGCCCGTCGTGAACGCCGCCTCCGAACCGGCCAGGTACAACAGCCAGGCGCGTGCAAAGGGTTCGTCGAACATCGTTCTCACGCAGTCGGTGGCCGCCTCGAAGCGGCTGCGCCAGTGGTGAAGCGTACGGGCATAGTGCAGACGCAGGTTCTCGATATCGACGACCGACAGGTCGAACGGCGCGAGGATCAGCCCGACGACCTGAGGCAATGTGGGCGGGTAGCCACCGGGAAAGATACGCTTGCGTATCCACGCGTTGAGCGGCGCCGGGCGATTGCGGCCGATGAAGTGCAGGAAGCCGCGCCCGTTCGGATCGAGCACACGGTCGATCACGCGACCGAGCGCGTCGTAACATTCGAGGCCGACATGCTCGAGCATCCCAACCGACACGAACGCGTCGTAACGACCGGTGATGTGCCGGTAGTCGTCTTCGATGAACTCCACCCGATCCGCCAGGCCTTCGGCCCGGGCCTGCTCACGCGCGTACGCGATCTGCTCGTGTGAGATGTTGAAGGCCCGCACCCGAACACCGTGCTCGCGTGCCATGTGCAGGGCGAGCGCGCCCCAACCGCAGCCGGCCTCCACCACCCGTTCCCCTGGTTGAAGCCGCAGCTTTCGGCACACGTACTCCAGCTTGGCGCGCTGGGCTTCTTCGAGCGAGGCGCGATCATGTGCGAAGTACGCGCAGGTGTAGACGAGGTGCTCGTCCAACCAGAGTCGGTAGAAGTCATTGCCGATGTCGTAGTGGTGGTGAATGTTGTGGCGGGCCGCGTTCAGGCTGTGCGAACGGTCCAGCCAGAGTGCGAGGCGGTGCCACCACCCCCGGGCCACGTCCGAGGTTGTTCGGTAGAGCGCCTCGAGTGCCGCGACGAGATCACCTGCAACCTCGAGATCGCCTTTCATGTATGCCTCGCCGAACTCGAGCGTGGGCCGCGCGAGCAAGCGCATGAGCGTGGCGCGATTGCGAATCTGAATCGTCCCGACGGGTTCGCCGGACGTCGGGCCGTACACGAGATCGCCGAGCGCCAAGCTAACCTGGGCGTCCTGGATGTATCGACGGAGCAGCGAGAGGAAAACTCGATCCGCGGCCGTGCCAACGCGCGACGGCCGACCGCTCGCCCGCTGACCCCGTTCGTGCTGGGTTGATGAGGTCATGGGCAGCGACGAGGTGTTGGGTTGCGACGCCATGCATCCTCCAAAGAGTCAGGTGCAAGGTTCAAGGTGCCAGGGGCTTGGTGCGGCACCGGGCACGTCTGCGCCCCGATTATACGCGTCGGCAGAACTCGCCGATCGTTGGGTGCACGAGCGCCGCGAAATCAGCATAGCGCATGCGAATAGCGTCGGTGTGCGTGCCCGCGTTGAACACGATCTCCTCGTCTCGTGTGTACGCCATCGGATGCGTGACGGTTCTGTAGTCGATCTGGCTCGTGCTCAAGAACTGCGCAATCGAGGTGGGATGGCCATGACGTGCCCTTTCCTCGGAGCCAACCGTAGCAGCGGGCTGGAAAGCACCCGGAGCACGGCAGCGGCTGTGTCCAGCACATGACGGGCGCGGATGTCTACGACCTCTGACGTATGAGGGCTAGCTGAACGCGCGACCCGAGCCCGCCCCTCGCCCCTTCTTGATTTCAGCACTCGCCCTGCCACTCGGCCGTGCCGGCGACGCCCTCGTATCGTGCCGAAGCCGGATCCGCCAGAATTGGTAGCATGATCTCCATCGCCCGCCGCATCTCGTCCATCGTCCCGATTGAGATGCGGGCGTGCGTCCTGAGTGGCGGGAACGGACGGGCGATGGCCACACCGGCCTCGCGACACATCGCCTGCACGGTTGCGGCATCGCGCCCGAGGTCGACCATGAGAAAGTTCGCCTCCGAGGCGAGCACACGATAGCCGGCCCCTTCGCATGCCTGGCGTGTGAACGCCCGCGCCTCACGGTTGAGGGCGCGTTGCCTAGCGAGATGTTCCTGGTCCCCAAGGGATGCGAGGGAGGCTGCGGCGCTCGCGTTGCTGAGCCCATTCCGCGCGAGATGCTGCTCCACGGCTGACAGCGTGTCCGGATGAGCGATCGCGTAACCCACCCGGAGGCCAGCCATCCCGTGAATCTTCGAGAACGTGCGCGAGACGATGACGCGGGGGTCGGCACGCGTGAGACGAATGGCTGTGGCGTAGGACCGGTCCTCGACATACTCATAGTACGCCTCGTCGACCAGGATGACCGCGTCTGGCGCGGTGCGTCGAACGCGAGCGACCAGCTCGGCGACCGCCTCGGCGGAGCTGATGCCACCGGTGGGGTTGTTAGGATTGCAGACGAAGACGAGCCCCGCGCGCTCGGCTCGGGCCGCCATGGCGATGAGGTCGAGGGCGCCGGAGCGTTGCACCGGTACGGCCTGAATCGGCGCACCGATCTCGGCAGCGGTGCGGCTCGGCGCCTCGAACGTGGGTGCGGCCGTGACGAGCCCGTGCGACGAGGATGTGAATGCGAGCGTCGTCGCTCGGAGGATCTCGCCGGAGCCTGGGGCCACCACGACCCCGTCGCGCCCCACGTCGTGGAACGTCGCGAGCGCCTCCCGTAGTTGCGACGTGAACGCGAAGGGATAGCGATTGGCTTCACCTAGGCTGGCACGGAGTGCTTCGAGCGCTGCCGGCCCAGGGCCGTAAGGGTTTTCATTGCTGCCGAGCCTGAGCGGCTGGACGTCCCCAATAGCCACCGCCTTCACCGCTTCCGATCTGCTGAATGCCGTGCGCGGCCACACGGAAGCGCCGAGCGTGGCGACGGCCAGCGAGCGACCGAGCGCCCGCCGAGAGAGCCGTCGGCTGGCTTGCGTTGCGAGAGCGTGACGAGCCTGGCTGCTCATGGTGTCTCCCCTCCACGTGGGGTGGTTTCGTCCCAGGGAGAAAGTGGTGGCAGGGAACCGACTTCAGCTTACCACTTTGACGTGCGGAAAACGGGGCAGTCCTCGTTTGCCAGAAGGCATGTGGACAACGAGGGTTGTCCCGTTTCCGCAGTGCGTTTTCCGCACGGTGCTAGGCGCATTTTCGGTTGCGCGGGGACCTGAAATACGCTAGATTAGCGAGGTTTGGAAGTCTGCCCGCCTCAGTCGCCACGCGAGCCAGTCGAGCCGCTCCTGACTTGCTTCGCTCCGTTCGTGTCTGTCCTGCAGCGTGGGCCATCCGCGCAAGCGACCTTCCGTGAGGTGCCCCGTGCACGTCGAAGTGCACCTGGGCGCAATGACCAGTGAGTACGCAGGGCCTCGGTCTTGCGGTTCAGGAGCAGAGGAGTCAATCCGATGAGTCGGAAACTGTATGTGGGCAACCTGCCGTTTGAGACGAGCGAAGCGGATCTCGAGGCGCTGTTTAGCCGGGTCGGCACCGTGGACACGGTTCAGGTGATGCGCGACATGGTCACCGGGCGCGCGCGCGGCTTTGCTTTCGTAGAGATGGCGAGTGACGAGGACGCACAAAACGCCATCCGTGAGCTGCACGAGACGCAGCTCGGCGGCCGGACGCTGACGGTTAACGAAGCGCGTCCGAAGCCCGCGATGGGCGGCGGTCCGCGACCTTTCGGTGAAGGGCGTCGGAACGGCGGCGGTGGTGGTGGTCGCGGCGGTCGTCGTCGCGAGCCGCGCTGGTAAGTCCCGCCGGTTCGGGCCCGTTCAGGCCGAGACTCACCTGAGGGAGCGCACGGCGTGGTGCGCTCCCCAGCGTTTGACGCGATGGGGCCCACTTCGCGGCGTGGTGGGTGCACGACACGTCCGGCCTGCCCCCGCGCGCGACGTCACGTGCCGCAGTCGTTACACCGAACCTCGTCAAAGATCGTTGGCTGGGCGTCGGTGTTTTCGCGGGCGTAGTCAATCAGGCAGCGAACGGCCTTCCCCGCGTCCGGTAGGTTGTAGGTCCGCGCCATCTCCTCGAGAAAATCAATCTTTGCCTGCTCGAGCTCGACGCTTAACGACAGCTTGTCCTTCATAAGCTCCTGTCCTTGACTGCTTGTGGGTGCACTTCTTGATTAGAATCATTTAGGCATCTATGACGAGCCCCGCCTATCGCCACAACACGCGGTTCCTCCCGGTCGAGTACGATACTCAGCGGAACATCCGAACGCGAAACAAGCTCTATTATCGCGCGCTCCACTGGCCGATTTGGATCTTTGTCTTCTTCATTTCACCAGGACCGCTCACCTTCGACCTCTTCGAGCGCGGCTTCGACTGGCGTATGGGCGTCTGGCTGTCGGTCGTCGTGCTGGGGACGGGCCGGGCCGCCATCCGCGGTCGCCTGCCGGGGTGCGAGCCAGCGCCCTATATCATCCGCTTTACCGAGGATCGGCCAAATCCGCTCTACCGGCGCATCTGCTACTCGTTTGCATGGGGTGCGGCCATCACGTTTGCGCTGCTCAACATCGCCGGCCTCGCCATTGCCGTGGCCACAGGGACGTGGATGCTCGAGGAGATCTACCGTGTGGCATACTTTCCGGTCGCCGGCGCCATCTGGCTGATAGGGCTGCTCGGCTACCTGCCGCGCGTCAAACCGTCGACGAAAGGCGAGGGGCACGAGCGACGATTCTTTTACGGCACGGTTTGGGCCGTGAGCGTCGCGCAGCCCGTGCTGTGGTTGATGTGGACCGGCCTCCCCGACACGCGCGATGCGAATGTCCTCAAGCTTATCGTGTTCGTGGGCATCCTGGCGGGTGTCGGCTACCTTGGCTATCGGGGTCGCCTGCCGCGCACCCGCCCGATCATGCCTGGCCAATGGGCCGTTCTCGACTAGCCATGCCGCGAGACATCGACCTCCTCACGTCGAACACCCTCAAACACCTGCGCGATCGCTGGTGGCCCGATGCGTTCACGACGTTCCTCGAAGACACGCTTCAGCCCCTACCAGATAAGCGAATCCTCGATGTCGGTTGCGGTCGAGGTACGGCGGAGCTGGCGTTCTTAGAGCGTCAAAACAGCGGCGGTCAGAACCATGGGGGTCAGGCCGCGTCAGCATGGCTCGTTGCGATTGACATCGTGCAGAGCCGCGTGCGCGAGGCGCGCGCCGCCGCCCAGGACCGTGGGCTCGTGCTCCCCGTCGCGACGGCCGACGCCGTTCGGCTGCCGTTCGCCCGCGCATCATTCGACGCGAGCTTTGCCGTGGCCGTTCTCCAGCACGTTCCGGACCCGATACGCGTCCTGCGTGAGTGCGTCCGCGTCACCCGACCCGGGGGTCGCATCGTCATCGTCGAACCGGACAACGGCGCTCGCTATTTCTTTAGCTCGCTCGAGAGCGGCCGGCGTGCGTTCGAGCTCGGCACCGAGTTCTTCGCGGCGCTCGCCACCTCGGCTGGCGATCCAGCCGACCCGGTCATCGGGCCAAAGCTGCCATCCCTCTTCCTCGAAGTTGGCATCGAGCCAGTGACCGTGCAGCTCTTTCCCGTGCCGCAGGTGCGTGTCGGGGCACCGGCGCCGAGTGTCTGGGACGCGCGCCAGCACGCGATTGCTGCCGTGGTTTCCACCGCGCCGAGCGAGGCGCTGGAGCGGCTCGGCCGCGACTATTTGAAGGCGGTGGGCCGCTATCGCGACCGGGCCACCGCCGCGGGTCCCGCCTTCGTCGAGATTCAGCACACGATCCTCTTTGCGGCCATCGGTCAGAACGCTGGAGAGGAAGAGATGCCGGTCATCTTTTCTCACGAGAATGAGAAAAGATGATACGCATCCCAGGGCGCAGACCCCGTGCAGGATGGGAGGGGTGGGATGAGTACGCGCCCTTCTACGACTGGGAGAACGCTCGCACCGTCGGGCGACGGGATGTTCGCTTTTGGCGCGATCTGGCCGGCCGCGTGGGCGGACCGGTGCTCGAGCTCGGCTGCGGCACGGGGCGGGTCGCGCTGCCGCTCGCCCGTGCCTGCGTCTCCCTGGTCGGTATCGATCGGTCCGAGGCCATGCTGGCAGGGGCGCGGCGACGTCTCCGCCGCGCGGCAACCCGCGCGCTGCTCGTTCGAGGCGACATTACCAGCCTTCCGTTCGAACCGGCGACCTTCCCGCTGGTGATCGCACCGTACGGAATCCTGCAGTCGCTGCTCAGTGATCGCCAGCTTGCCTGCGCGCTCGCCAGCGTCGCGCGTGTCGTGCGTCCGGACGGCTTGTTCGGCGTCGATCTCGTCGCCGATGTGCCGCGCTGGCAGGAGTATCAACACCGCATCACACTGCGCGGACGACGGGGACCACGCGGGTTGCCCGTAGCGCTCGTCGAGTCCGTGCGACAGGACCCACGTCGTAAGCTCACGATCTTCGACCAGGAATACATCGAGGGCAGTGGCCGTGCGCGCCACGCGACGCGCTTTTCGGTGGCGTTCCGCACGCTCAGCGTGCCCGCCATGACGAAACGCCTCGAGCGCGCCGGCTTCCAGATCGACGCGCTACTCGGCGATTACAACGGCCGCCCGTGGGATCCGCGGGCGGATACGTGGCTGATTCTGGCGCGTCGGGACGGAGACAAGGTGACAAGGTGAGGGGCTCACCGGGTTTCGGACGTACGTAGCGCGGGGCCTTCAGGCCCCGCGGCCCACGAAGCATTGATGCGGCAGCCGTTCGTTGACGAGTCCTAAGCACGCTCAGTGAGCTCATGGACCCCTTGTCGCGTTACGCGGTACGCTCGGCCCGACGCCGTCTGGATGCGATGGACGCGGTCGCCGACACGCACGCTGCAGGCTCCGCCTCGCGTCGATCGAATCGTGGCCTCGGATCAGTGCCTCCGGAAGCAACCCGTGACCTCTTGACAGTCTAGATGGAGCGCGGTACAGTCCAAACGTATAGAGGAACAAGAGGAGACACGTCGGATCGGAAAGCCAGCTCTTTGACGTCAGCGCGACCGATCCGGTGACCTTCGCCATCGTGGCGCTCGTCCTCGGAGCCACGGCGCTCCTGGCGAGCCTCGTGCCGGCGTGGCGAGCGGCAACGGTCGACCCGTTGGTCGCGCTCCGGACCGAGTAGGGCGCCCCTTGCCGGGGTCCCCACGCGGGCAGCCCGCGTGGGGTGGCTTTTGGGGCGCCGTCCGTAGCGATGAGAAGAGCGGAGAACGGATGCTGAACTGGCTGAAGCTGCGGCTACGAGCATTGTTTCGGAGAGCCACCATGGAGGAAGAGCTCGACGAGGAGCTGTCCTACCACCTGGAAAGAGATATCCAACGGCACATCGCCCGCGGCATGAGCCCCGACGAAGCACGCTCTGCCGTGCGGCGCGGCTTCGGCAACGTCGAGGCGCTCAAGGAGGAGAGTCGTGATGCGCGGGGCATACGACTCGTCGAAGACCTCCTCGCAGACCTGCGATATGCCCTGCGCGTGTTACATCGATCTCCTGGCTTCGCCGCCGTCGCCGTGCTCACAATCGCCCTCGGGATGGGTGCCAACACAGCCATCTTCACCATTGTCGATGCCATTCTCTTGAAGACCATCCCGGTGCACGAGCCCGGCCAACTGTTCTTCCTAGATGTTGTTGGATCCGACGGCAACCAGGGCGCACCTCCGTATCCCGCCTTCGAACGATTGCGCGATCACAGCCAATCGTTTTCTGGCATGGCGGCGTTTGCTTCCCGAGAGTTGGCGCTCACGATCGATGGTCGTGCCGAGCGCGCGTCAGGCCAGGTAGCCTCGGCGAGCTATTTCGACGTGCTCGGCGTCGAAGCCGTGCTTGGTCGAACCTTCGAGCCGTCCGACGAGCGACTCGATCCACCGGTGGCGGTTCTCAGCTACCACTACTGGCAACGTCGGTTTGGTGGCGACCCGAATATTGTCGGCAAGACAGTCGGCTATACGGGTGAGCGAAGCACGAGTGAAGGGCAGGAGCGAACTGAGGACCGCGCACTCACCATCGTTGGCGTGACCCCTCCGGAGTTCTTCGGGCTGTCTCTGGGGCATCGTGTCGATGTCACCATTCCTATTACGGTGGTGAGCGCGGAGCAACGTCGCGACAGCCACTATTGGTGGCTCGGCGCCGTGGCACGTCTCGAGCCTGGTCTCTCGCCCGAGCGGGCTCATGCCGAGATTGACCCGATCTGGGAAGGGTTCATACGCGACGCCGGCTTTTCAGCGGAAGAGCGTGACTTCGACGGCATCGAGCTCACGCCAGCTTCGCGCGGGGATTCCTTCCTCCGCAACCAGTTTTCGAAGCCACTCCTCCTCTTGACTGGGATCGTAGGCCTCGTCTTGCTCATTGCCTGTACCAACATTGCCAACCTACTGTTAGCGCGAGCAACAGCTCGTCGGCGGGAATTTGCGGTGCGGATGGCGATTGGTGCCAGCCGGTTCCGCCTCGTGCGCCAATTGCTCGCCGAGTCACTTTTGCTATTTGCTACGGGCTCGGCCGTTGGCCTCCTGTTCGCAGGCTGGGGCGTTCGAGCTCTTGCTCGGTTCTTTGCCGTGGGACGCTCTCCCATTCTTCTCGACCTGCAGCTCGATCTGCGGGTCCTGTTCTTTACGGCTGCACTGTGCTTGATCACGGGGATACTCTTCGGTCTCGTGCCTGCTCTTCGCGCAGCGAGAGTTGAACCGTATGCGGATATCAAGGATGGGGTGGGTCGTGCCGCGAGCGCTCGACTGCGTCTGCCGGTCGGACGTGTGCTCGTCGTCTGTCAGGTGACGCTGTCGCTCGTCCTTTTGGTGGGCGCCGGTTTGTTTGCCCACACACTCAGCAACCTGAAGGCGCTTGATCTTGGATTCCGGCCGGCCAACGTGCTCACGTTGGACATCGAACCACTCGAGTCCCGCTATCCGCACCAGAGCCTTCCTACACTCTGGACGAGCATTCTGGATCGAGTCCGGACGCTACCCGGCGTACGCTCGGCGAGTCTATCGCGGCATACGCCCTTGAGCGGAACCAGCTACGGGACGGGCGTCAATCTCCTTGGCGTCGAACACGATCAGCACATGTTTTATAACGAGGTCTCTCCCGAATACTTTGAAACGATGGGGATTCCCCTTCGGCTCGGCCGCACCTTCACGTCGCGCGATGGACCGACAACACCGCGAGTCGCCATCTTGAACGAAACGGCCGCCCGATCCTATTTCGGCGATCGCAACCCGTTGGGAGCCCGCGTGGAGACAAGTCGGTTTGAGAGCTCGGGAGAGGTGTACGGCGGGGTCTACTCTGTTATTGGCACGGTCGGAGACTCCAAGCATCTGAGGGCACGTGATGAAGCCCCGCCGCTTCTCTACGTGCCGGTGCTTCAGTCTGTTCAGCCCCTAGGATTCCCGACGCTTGCGGTCCGAGCGACCGCTGACGCCGCTTCGCTCATCGATGCGGTCCGTCGGCAGATTCGCGAGATCGGTCCGGCTATCTTCGTGACGAACATTGCCATGATGGAGGAGCAGGTCGACCACGTCTTCGTCCGGGAGCGGTTGGTTGCGATGCTGTCTGGCGGATTTGGCATCCTCGGACTCCTGCTCGCGGCAATTGGCCTCCACGGTGTGATGGCCTACACCGTCGTCCGGCGCACGAGCGAGATCGGCATCCGCATGGCGCTCGGCGCGTCTGCCACTGCCGTGAGCTGGCAGGTCGTGCGCGAGGCTCTGATCATGGCGAGTATCGGAGTGGCCATCGGCCTTCCATTGAGCCTTCTCGCGGCTCGCGCCGCCGCCAGCCTCCTCTTCGGTGTCCAACCGACGGATGCCGCGACACTCTCGGTATCCGCGTCCGTGCTCCTCGTCGTCGCAACCATTGCGGCATACCTCCCAGCGCGTCGCGCCGCGAGAATCGACCCCATGGTCGCGCTGCGGCACGAGTGATCCATCCGTGCCGTAAGAATCGCGACCGCTCCGCGACTAATGCCTGACAGAAGCCGGTGTGCCGGAGTCGGCTTGCTGCAGGTGCGTATGACCGACTTCCACGAGCGATTCGAGGCCATGTTGACCGCCAACCGCCGGCGGCTCCTGGCGATAGCGCGTGCCTACGCCCGCGGAGACGAGGCACATGACCTTGCTCAGGAGATCCTGCTGCAGCTCTGGCGCAGCTTCGAGCGGTTCGAGGGACGATCGAGTCTCGATACGTGGGTGTACCGGGTAGCGCTGAACACCGCGCTCACCTGGCGCCGACGCGCGAACGTCGAGCCGCTAACAAGTGCCTCGACGAGTTCATCGCCACACTCGACGGCGTGGACCGAGCGCTGTTTCTTCTCTATCTCGAGGACCTGAGCTATGCCGAGATGGCAGCCATCACGGGGCTGACCGAGAGCCACGTCGGCGTCAAGCTCAATCGGTTGAAGAAGGCGTTCATGACCCGATACGTGGAGGCGTAAGATGACCGTCGAGCGATGCAAAGACGCATGGCAGCACCGTCCGCTGGACACGGAGAGCGAACGCGCGGAAGATGCCACCACGGCTATCGAGCACCGCGTGCGCAAGCTGGATCGGCACGTGTTCCGCCGCGATCTCATCGAGACGATAGCGGCCGTCGGGGTGATCGCGTTCTTCAGCGTCGTCGCGTGGCGTCCGGCCAGCTCGTTGACCCGTGCGGGCGCGATCTTCACGGTAGTTACCGCCGTGTTCATCGTGCTCCATTTCCATCGCACACGCAGGGAGACTCGCCCCCCAGAGCCTGACCTGCCCTTGAATGAGTTCTGCCGGCGGGCGCGCGATCGCGTCGACGCGCAGATCAGGTTGCTCCGATCCGTGCTCTGGTGGTACATCCTCCCGCTGCTCATTGGTGTCAATCTGGTGGTGGCTGGCGCCGCATCACCGACCTTCTCGGCTGTTTACACGGCGATCACCATTGCGGTCGGCGCGCTCCTCTATTGGTTGAATCAGCGCGCAGCCGCCACACTCGCGGGTCTGAGACGAGAGCTGGACGGTTCCATTCAGAGCTTCGAGCGCAACGGCGGGACGGGCCGCTCGCACGCCGGCATCCGTCGATGAAGGCGGGTGGCTTGCAAACACCTCGCGCGTACAGGACGCCTGACCGAGCCGATAGTTGACACGCGTGACGGCACTGTCGAGATCGAGCTCGCGGGAGTAATCGGTGGCGTGATCGTGGGTCGCGAAGGTGAGCGAGAGATCGCCGAGTGTTTGATACGACCCGTAGGCGAGCCGCGCGCCCTTGGCCCGGCCGCTTCCGGGGCCGCGGCAGATCAGCGTACGGTCGGCGAGCGCTTCCGCATCCGCGTAGCGGTCCTCCCACAGCAGCGCGCGGATCTTCGGGAGGGCGTCACGCGCTGAGGGATTGTCGGCGTCCTGAGGGCCACCTGACCACAGCGAATCCTCGTTCAGTTGGAGACGCTCACGGGCCGGATCGCCGAACACCATGGCGCCGAGCCGGCCGTTGCCGACCGGCAGCGCCTCAACCACGCCTTGGCAGGCTGCCGGTACCAAAGACGCGTGGCGGCATCCGCTGCAGGCTGCGCGCCGGGCTGGACGTTCCACGCCGTGATGGCAGCGATCAGCATCGTGCCAAACGAAGCCCATTGGCCGATTCGAGTGTTCTTCCGTCGCGACGTTTCCGCGGAAACGTACGGGCCCTCGGCGTCTTCCAGGACCGCCTGCCCCGTGTCGGGCGCTGGGCCAGCGGCGGAGGGATCGGAGCGTCAGGGATCGCAGGCAGAAGCTCCATAGAAGGCATGCACCATGATAACCCTCTGTATTTGCAACGGCTTGTACGCCATTAGGCGCCGCGACTGCGGTCCGAGGGTCTCCGCGCCCTTCCCGCGATGAGAACGGACGCTAGACGGACCGTGGGGGCCGTCGGGAGGCATCCTGGCACGCGGACCGAGCACGGGCGACCCGTCGAAAAATGCGTGTCACACGGGCGGATGCGCTGGCGGTGCGTTCGCCCTAGCTTCTCCGCGGCGCTTCAGCACTTCCCGCGGCCGATCGTTGTCGGCACGCGAGCGCCGCGTGATGTTGACCACGATGCCGACTCGTGTTGGGCGTGGTCATGACGTGGTTGCAGCTGTGATCTCCGGCTGCTGTGATCTCTTGACAATCTAGACGGAGGGCAAGTACAGTCTGTCACATCGAGATCAACAAGAGGAGACACGTGGGAAAGAACAAGACTGACCTCCTGGCAGGAACGCTCGATTTGATCGTGCTCAAACTGCTCCAGAGCGGGCCCGCCAACGGCTGGGACATCACGCAGCGCATTCAAGTGCTGTCCCAAGACATCTTGAGCGTCAACTACGGGTCGCTGTATCCCGCGTTGCACCGCCTCGAGGCGCGCGGGTGGATCAGCTCGAAGTGGGGAGCGTCGGAGAACAACCGACGGGCGAAGTTCTACGCGTTGACGACCGCTGGGCGAAGGCAATTGGCCGCCGAGCGTGAGACGTGGGAGCGATTCTCCACAGCGCTCGAACTGATCCTGCAGACGCGGTGAGGAGAACGGAGGCCGAGGTGCTGAGCCAACTGAAGCTGCGGCTGCGCGCCCTGTTCCGGCGAGGCCAGGTGGAGCAGGAGCTCGATGAGGAGCTGCGCTACCACCTCGAAAAGGACATCGACCGACACATCGCAGGCGGCATGAGCCCCGCCGAAGCGCGATTCGCCGTGCGGCGCGGCTTCGGCAACGTCGAGGCGCTCAAGGAGGAGAGTCGCGATGCGCGCGGCACCCGCCTCTTCGAGGACTGCGCGCAGGATGTTCGCCATGCCACCCGCACGCTCCGCAAGAGCCCGGGCTTCACGGCTGCCGCCGTTTTGACGCTTGCGCTCGGCATCGGCATGACGACCGCGACCTTCAGCATCGTGCATGGAGTTCTCTTGCGATCACTGCCGTTCGACGAGCAGAACCGGGTGGTGATGCTCCACACGCTGATCGAGGGTGAAGGACCGAGTGACCGCGTTCTCTCGCCGCCGAACTTTATGAGCTTGCGCGAGGAGGAGACTCGTTCGTTCGCCGAAATCGCCGCGCACCTCCCGGATGACGCCACGCTGGTGGGCGTCGGCGAGGCACAGAGGTTAGAGGGCGCGAGTGTGAGCGCGGGTTTCTTCGAGGCGCTCGGTGTGGACCCGCTTCTGGGCCGTACGTTCCGTCCAGAGGAGAACGAGCCGGGCGGAGAGCGCGTCGTCGTGCTCGGTCACGCGCTCTGGCAGCAGCAATTTGGCGGCGATCTCGACGTCATCGGCCGAGCGATCCTGCTCGATGAGACCCCGCATACGGTGATCGGTGTCATGCCACCGGGCTTCGACTTTCCGGGGGAGTGCGCCCTCTGGGCACCTCTGGGATACGGAGGGTACTTCTCGGCAACGACCACGGAGGGCCGCTATCGAAACTCGAACGTCCCCGCACTTGCGCGCCTCCGTCCCGGAGTGAGCTTGGAAGCGGCCCGAGCCGAGCTTCGTTCGCTCGGCCGCTACCTCGAAGAGCGCTTCCCAGAGACGAACACAGGGACGAGCTTCACAGCGAGGCCGCTTCATGAGGAGCTCGTCGGCGATGTTCGGACGCCGCTCCTCCTCCTCTTCGGGGCCGTCGGACTGGTGCTCTTCATCGCCAGCGCCAACGTGGCCGGCCTGCTCCTTGCCCGGGCCGCGGGCCGGCGCGAAGAGGTTGCCGTGCGAGCGGCGCTTGGGGCTCGGCGCGGCCGAATCGTTCGACAGCTTGTGACCGAATCGCTGGTGCTTGGCCTCGGCGGCGGCCTGCTTGGCCTCCTGCTGGCGTTCTGGGCTACGGAGAGGCTCGTCACCATGTGGCCTGAAGAGTTGCCGCGCCTCGAAGCCATCCGTGTGGACGGCACTGTCCTGGCCTTCGCATTCGGCATCGCGATCGCTGCCAGTGTGCTGGCAGGGCTCCTTCCCGCTTTCCGGGCCGCCGGCGATGAGTTGGCAGTGACGCTGCAATCCGGCGGAAGGAGTGGCCTCGGCTCGCAGCGAGGACAGCGGTTCCGCGGCGCGCTCGTGGTCGGTCAGCTCGCACTGGCGGTCGTACTCCTCGTCGGGGCCGGACTTCTTCTCGAGAGCTTTGTCCGGCTCACCTCGGTCGACTCGGGCTTCCGGACTGAACGAATCCTCTCGTTCCGGCTCAGCCTGCCTGGTGCGGCCTACGGATCGGATGGGCAGGTCCGCGCATTCTACGGCCGGTTCTTGGAGCGCGTCGAGCAGCATCCCGGTGTGCGGTCGGCCGCCGCTATCTCTCGACTTCCGATCGGGCAAACGTCCGCCTTCGATACCCGCCTCCGTGTCGAAGGGCGAACGCTGCGCGGGGTTCGAGGAGCACATGTTTCTTCCCCCGGTGAGGAAGAGCTCAACGTACGCCTCGTAAGCCCGGCATTCTTCCAGACTATGGGTGTGCCTATCCTGCGAGGCCGCGGCATTACCGAGCAGGACAGCACCGGCAGCCTTCCGACGGTTGTGATCAACGAGGCAGCTGCGGAGCGGTTGTTCGCGGGTGAGGATCCCCTAGGGCGACGGCTCCTCGACTTTGGGTACGACCCCATCGAGGAGGCGGCGTACGCGTTCACGATCGTAGGCGTAGTTGGTGACGTGCGGAGCCGTGGCTTGGAGCGGGAGCCTGAACCTGAGGCCTACTTCGCCCACGCGCAGGTGCCGCTCTCGTCGATGTCGATTGTCGTTCGTGCAGCCGGCGACCCGCTCGCCCTGACCTCGACGATTCGGCGTGAGCTCAAGGCCCTCGATCCCAACCTTCCCGCCCCCGAGTTCCGGACGTTTGAGCAGGTCCTGGCCGATTCGGTCTCCCGCCCCCGCTTTTTCACGACGCTTCTCAGCCTGTTCTCGGCGGTGGCGCTGATCCTCGCGGCGGTGGGCATCTTCGGGCTCCTCAGCTTCGCCGTCGCGCAACGGACGCACGAGATCGGGATTCGGATCGCGCTCGGCGCATCCCCGCGCACGCTTGTCGAAACCGTTGTCCGCGAGGCCCTGGTGCTCGTCGTCATTGGTCTCAGCCTCGGGACGGGAGGCGCGCTCGCGCTCACGCGCCTATTGGAAAGCCAGCTCTTTGACGTCAGCGCAACCGATCCGGTGACCTTCGCGGGTGTCGTGCTCGTCCTCGGGGCGGTAGCGCTGTTGGCGAGCCTCGTCCCCGCTTGGCGAGCGGCGACGGTCGACCCGCTGGTCGCGCTCCGGACCGAGTAGGGCGCCCCTTTGTAGGGCGCCCCTTTAGGGGCGCCGTCCGTAGCTATGAGAAGAACGGAGGCCGAGGTGCTGAGCCAACTGAAGCTGCGGCTGCGAGCACTATTCCGGAAAGCCACGATAGAGGAAGAGCTCGACGAGGAGCTGTCCTACCACCTCGAACGAGAGATCCAACGGCACATTGCCTGCGGTATGAGTCCCGACGAAGCGCGCGCTGCCGTGCGGCGTGGCTTCGGCAACGTCGAGGCACTCAAGGAGGAGAGTCGCGATGCGCGCGGCACCCGCTTGCTCGAGGACCTCGGGCAAGATGTCCGGTACGTCATCCGCACCCTCAGAAAGAGTCCCGGGTTCACGACAGCCGCCGTATTGACGCTCGCGCTCGGCATCGGCATGACGACCGCGATCTTCAGCATTGTCCATGGGGTCCTGCTGCGGTCTCTTCCATTCAACGAGCCGGACCGGTTGGTGATGCTCCACACCGTCATCGAGGACCAGGAGCAGGGCGATGACTTGCTCTCGCGGCCGAACTTCATGAGCCTGCGAGAAGAACAGATGCGCTCCTTTCACGAAATCTCACCGTTCGAGGCGTTTGGCGCCGCGCTCGTCGGGGTCGGTGAGGCACGGAGGTTGGAGGGCGCGGCTGTCGGTGCGAGCTTCTTCGAGTTGCTCCGTGCGCGGCCGGTTCTCGGCCGGACGTTCCGGCACGAGGAGAACGAGCCAGGGAGCGAGCGCGTGGCGGTGCTCAGTCACGTGCTGTGGCGGCAGCACTTTGGTGGCAATCCAGGCGTGATTGGCCGAACGATCCTGCTCGATGGGACCTCCCACACGGTGATCGGTGTCATGCCGCCGGGGTTCGACTTTCCGAGCGAGCGCGACTTGTGGGTGCCGCAGCTGTACGAGCGCGAAAATTACTGGTCGTCAGCAATCACGGAGGGCCGCAAGAACAATCGAGGGTTGCCCGTCCTTGCCCGCCTCCGTGCTGGCGTGACACTGGAGGCGGCTCGAGCCGAGCTCCGTGCGCTGGGCCGACGCCTCGAAGAGCGCTTCCCCGAGACGAACGCCGGCGTGCGCTTCACGGCCAGGCCACTCCACGAGAACCTTGTCGGCGACGTGCGGACGCCGCTCCTGCTCCTCCTCGGGGCCGTCGGACTGGTGCTCTTCATCGCCTGCGCCAACGTGGCCGGCCTGCTCCTGGCCCGGGCGGCGGGCCGGCGCGAAGAGGTCGCCGTACGAGCCGCGCTTGGGGCTCGGCGCGGCCGAATCGTTCGACAGCTCGTGACCGAATCGCTGGTGCTTGGCCTCGGCGGCGGCGTGCTCGGCCTCATGCTCGCGTTCTGGGCCACCGACAGGCTCGTCACCATGTGGCCCGAGGAGTTGCCGCGCCTCGAAGCCATCCGGGTGGACGGAACAGTCCTGGCCTTCGCATTTGGCATCGCGATCGTTGCCAGCGTGCTTGCGGGGCTCCTTCCGGCGGGCCGGGCAGCCAGCGATGGACTGGCAGCGACGCTGCAGTCTGGTGGGAGGAGCGGCCTCGGCTCACAGCGAGGACAGCGCTTCCGCAGCGCGCTCGTGGTCGGGCAACTCGCGCTTGCGGTGGTGCTTCTCGCTGGGGCCGGGCTCCTTCTGGAGAGCTGCGTCCGGCTCACCTCCGTTGACCCAGGTTTCCGGACCGAACGAATCCTCTCCTTCCGGCTCAACTTGCCCGAGGGCGGGTATGGCTCGAACGAACAGGTAAGGCGATTTTTCGGTCAGTTATTGGAGCGTGTCGAAGCGCATCCGGACGTGCGGTCGGCCGGCGTTATCTCTCGCCTTCCGATCGGTCAAACGGGAGCCTTCAGGAG
Organism: Luteitalea sp.; assembly: GCA_009377495.1. Taxonomy (GTDB): domain Bacteria; phylum Acidobacteriota; class Vicinamibacteria; order Vicinamibacterales; family Vicinamibacteraceae; genus WHTT01. Next base: position 23,155 of record WHTZ01000057.1, on the reverse strand, counting down.
CCGCTTCCATATCGAGGGGCAGACACTCGCCGGCGAGGAAGAACCTTCGATCGGCGCACGCGTCATCAACCCGGAATACTTGCAGACGATGGGCGTGCCCGTCCTGCGAGGGCGCAGCATGTCCCAACGAGACAGCGCGGGCAGCCCTCCGATCGTCCTCATTAACGAGGCGGCCGCAGAGCGGTTCTTCCCGAGCGTGGATCCAATCGGGCGACGGCTCGTTGGATTTTCGTGGGACCCCATCGAGAACGCGGCGGACGCATTCACGATCGTCGGCGTGGTCGCTGACGTGCGAAGCCTTGGTTTGGAGCGGGAGCCAGAACCTGAGGCTTACTTTGCTCACGCGCAGGTGCCACTGGACGGGATGTTTGTGATCGTCCGCACCGCGGCCGACCCCCTCGGCCTGGCCGGGACGATTCGGCGCGAGCTCAGATCTCTTGATTCCAACCTTCCCATCCCCGAGTTCCGGACGTTCGAGCAAGTAGTGGCCGATTCCGTCTCTCGCCCCCGCTTTTTCACGACCCTCCTCAGCCTGTTTTCGGCCGTGGCCTTGGTACTCGCGGCGGTGGGGATCTTCGGCCTCTTGAGCTTCGCCGTCGCGCAACGGACACACGAGATCGGGATTCGGATCGCGCTCGGCGCATCCCCGCGCACGCTTGTCGAAACCGTTGTCCGCGAAGCCTTGGTGCTCGTCGTCATCGGTCTTGGTGTCGGAACGGGAGGCGCGCTCGCGCTCACGCGTCTATTGGAAAGCCAGCTCTTTGACGTCAGCGCGACCGATCCGGTGACCTTCGCCGGTGTGGTGCTCGTCCTCGGAGCCACGGCGCTGTTGGCGAGCCTCGTCCCCGCTTGGCGAGCGGCGACGGTCGACCCGCTGGTTGCGCTCCGGACCGAGTAGGGCGCCCTTGCCGGGGTCCCCACGCGGGCAGCCCGCGTGGGGTGGCTTTTGGGGCGCCGTCCGTAGCTATGAGCAGAGCGGAGAACGGATGCTGAACTGGCTGAAGCTGCGGCTGCGAGCACTGTTTCGGAGAGGCACGATGGAGGAAGAGCTCGACGAGGAGCTGTCCTACCACTTGGAAAGAGATATCCAACGGCACATCGCCCGTGGCATGAGCCCCGACGAAGCACGCTCTGCCGTGCGGCGCAGCTTCGGCAACGTCGAGGCGCTCAAGGAGGAGAGTCGCGATGCACGCGGCACACGACTCGTCGAGGACCTCCTTGCAGACCTGCGATATGCCTTTCGAGTCTTGCGCCGCGCCCCCCGCTTCGCGGCTGTCGCCGTCCTCACGATCGCCCTCGGGATAGGCGCCAATACTGCCATTTTCAGCGTCTTCGACGTCATCCTCTTGAAAACCATGCCGGTGGAGGAACCCGGCGACCTGTTCTTTCTGGATGTCGTCGGATCGGCCGGTATCAATGGCGCACCTCCTTATCCCTGCTTCGAAAGATTTCGCGACGATAGCCAGTCGTTCAGCGGCATGGCTGCGTTCCAGGTCCACGGGCTGACGCTCAAGATCGATGGATATGCCGAGCGGGTGGTGGGCCAGCTCGCATCGGCCAGCTATTTCGACGTGCTCGGTGTAGAACCACTGCTCGGACGGATGCTCGCGCCGGAGGACGAGCGTCTCGATCCCCCGGTCACGGTGCTCAGTTACCGGTACTGGCAGCGTCGCTTTGGCGGCAGGCCGGATGTCCTGGGCAAGACGATCGCGTACAGGGATCACGTGCTGACGATTGTCGGTGTCACACCGCCGGAGTTCTTCGGGCTCCAGGTTGGTACTCCAATCGATCTCACGATCCCGATCACGGTCGTGGGCGCTGACCAGCTCGGTGACGGCGGCAGTTGGTGGTTCGATGCCGTGGCGCGCCTCGAGCCGGGCGTGTCGTCCCAACAGGCTCGCGCTGAGATCGACCCGATCTTCCAGCGTTTCATGCGTAACCGAATGTCAGCACAGGCGCGAGCACAGCACTTCGACCACATGGAGCTCACGCCGGCTTCTCGGGGATTTGGTCAGCTACGTAACCAGTTCTCTGAGCCCCTGCTGCTTGTGGCAGGAATCGGGGGCCTCGTCTTGCTCATCGCGTGCGCCAACATCGCCAATCTACTACTGGCCCGCGCGACAGCCCGCCGGCAGGAGTTTGCGGTGCGCGTGGCGATTGGCGCCGGCAGATGCCGTCTCGTGCGCCAATTGCTAACCGAGTCTCTCCTGCTCTTCGCGATGGGCTCGGCGGTCGGATTGCTCTTCGCGAGCTGGGCCGGCCAGATGCTCGTCAGCTTCTTCGCCGTTGGACGCAATCCAATCCTCCTCGACTTGAGGCTTGATTGGCGAACCCTCCTATTCACAGCCGCTTTGTGCCTGATAACCGGAACCCTCTTCGGTCTCCTGCCTGCTGTTCGGGCGGCGCGCGTCGAAGCCTCTTTGGACATCAAGAAAGGGACCAGTCGCACGACGGGCTCTCGACTACGCCTCCCGGCCGCGCGCCTGCTCGTGGTCTCCCAAGTGGCACTATCGGTCATCCTGTTGGTCGCAGCGAACCTGTTCGTCCGCACCCTCGCCAACCTCAGGGCGCTCGACGTCGGATTCCGAGCAGACGAGGTGCTCACGTTCAGAATCGAACCGCTCGAGTCCACATATCCGACGGAGCGCCTCGCTGCCCTATGGACGATGGTGCTCGATCGAGTCGCCATCATGAACGAAACGGCTGCGCGATTCTACTTCGACGATCAGGACTCATTGGGAGCTCGCGTCAAGCTCTTGGACCGAGTCTACGAAGTCATCGGGGTTGCCGGCGACTCGAAGCACAACAGCTTACGCGATGAGATCCCGACCGTTCTCTACCTCCCGGTGCTGCAGCCTGTCGACGGCCTCCGACAACTGACACTTGCGGTGCGGACAACCGGTGACGCCGCTTCGCTCATCAACGCGGTCCGTGGAGAGGTTCGCGAGCTGGGTCCAGACATCCTCGTGACGGAGGTCGCGATGTTGGAGCAGCAGATCGACCGCGCGCTGCTCCAGGAGCGGTTGGTGGCGATGCTGTCTGGGGGATTCGGCGTGCTTGGATTGCTGCTTGCTGCGATCGGCCTCTATGGTGTGATGTCCTATGCCGTCGTCCGCCGCACGAATGAGATCGGCGTACGCATGGCGCTCGGGGCGTCTGGCCTCGCCGTCGCTTGGCTGATCGTGCGCGAGACGCTGATCACGGCGGGCGCTGGGGTTGCCATCGGCGTGCCGTTGAGCCTCCTCGCTGCGCGCGCTGCCGCCAGCCTCCTTTTTGGCGTGCAGCCGACAGACGCTGCCACCATCGCCGTGTCTGCCGCAGTGCTGATCGCCGTTGCTGCGATTAGCGGCTACCTGCCTGCGCGTCGCGCCTCACGCATCGACACCATGATCGCGCTGCGGCACGAGTGACCCACCTCTGCCGTAAGAATCGCGACCGCTCCGCGACTAATGCCTGACAGAAGCCGGTGTGCTGGCGCCGACGTGCGAACGTCGAGCCGCTAACAAGTGCCTCGACCGTACACGCGCATGAGCCGACGGGGACCCTTGGCCCGAGAGATGAGTTGGTCATCCTCGACGAGTTCATCGCCACACTCGACGGCGTGGACCGAGCGCTGTTTCTTCTCTATCTCGAGGACCTGAGCTATGCCGAGATGGCAGCCATCACGGGGCTGACCGAGAGCCACGTCGGCGTCAAGCTCAATCGGTTGAAGAAGGCGTTCACGACCCGATACGTGGAGGCGTAAGATGACCGTCGAGCGATGCAAAGACGCATGGCAGCACCGTCCGCTGGACACGGAGAGCGAACGCAGGGAAGATGCCACCACTGCTATCGAGCACCGCGTGCGCAAGCTGGATCGGCACGTGTTCCGCCGCGATTTCATCGAGACGATAGCGGCCGTCGGGGTGATCGCGTTCTTCAGCGTCGTCGCGTGGCGTCCGGCGAGCTCGTTGACCCGTGCGGGCGCGATCTTCACGGGGGTTGCCGCTGTGTTCATCGTGCTCCATTTCCATCGCACACGCAGGGAGACTCGCCCCCCAGGGCCTGACCTGCCCTTGAATGAGTTCTGCCGGCGTGCGCGCGATCGCGTCGACGCGCAGATCAGGTTGCTCCGATCCGTGCTCTGGTGGTACATCCTCCCGCTGCTCATTGGTGTCAATCTGGTGGTGGCTGGCGCCGCATCACCGACCTTCGCGGCCGTTTACGCGGCGACGACCATTGCGTTCGGCGCGCTCCTCTATTGGTTGAATCAGCGCGCAGCCGCCACACTCGCGGGTCTGAGACGAGAGCTGAACGGCTCCGTCCAGAGCTTCGAGCGCAACGGCGAGGCGGGCCCGTCGCATGCTGGCATCCGTCGATAAGGAGGTTCAATGCGGGATCGACTGTTCAGTGGTGTGTCACTCGTAGCGGCTCTCACCACGGCCCTCCTCAGCGTCGGATCGGTCGTGTGTGCGCAACCGGCCACACAATCGGATGCGGCGATCACGGCGCGCGGACGCGAGCTCACGACGTTGTTCTACGACGGGAAGCTCGACGTCGTCTGGAAGCAGGCATCGGCCGACCTCAAAGCCGCGCTCGAGAGTTCGGACAAGCTGAAAGCCTTTCACAGCAAGGTCCTGGATGATCTGGGAAAGGAGCGCGAGGTGCTCGACGAGCGCGCGAGCACCAAAGACGACCTGAGCGTTTACGTGCGAACTGCGCGCTTCGAGCACGGCAGCACGCCGGTCGAGGTGGAATGGGCGTGGGATGCTTCTGGCGTCATTCAAGGCTTTCGCATTCAACCCAAGCTGCAGGAGCCGCACCTGCATTTCCATCTGCAGAGCACGCCGACACCGTTCGAGGGCGAAGGACTGCCGGCGACGTTCCGGAACTATACGGCCGACGGCGCGCACGTCGCGGCCGGCGAGCTGCGTAAGGGCCAAAGAGTATCAACAAGTGGACATCGATGAATGGACACGGCAGGAGCTGGACGATGCTGTCCAGAGCTTCGAGCCGCAATCTGATCAAATCCGGACTTTCATTCGTGTCCATCCGTGGTTGGCGACCCACGATCGCGCGCCGCTTGCCGTAACCACACGAGAAACGTCTTGAGCGCCGGCGTCTGTGCGTGTGCACGCAGACGCAGGTAGCCGATACGTCGCTCCACGGGCGGTTGGAACGCGACAAACTGGCAGCCGTCGTGGCGCGCGGCCATCGCCGGCACAATCGAGATGCCAAAGCCGGACGCGACAAAGGGCAAGATTCCGGCCAGATGATGGCTTTCGAAGCGCAAACTGTACGAGAAAGCCTGAAAAGGAACCGGGTACCTTTTCGCTCCCGAAAAGGTCCCCGGTTCCCTTGCTCGCTGTTCCTGTGCAAAGCTGGGCTGTGGCCGCCTCTAGCTTCCCCTGCGCTTCCCCCAAGTGTCGCCCTGTCCAAAGCCTCCCAAGAACGAGCAGCTCACGCTGACCGCGATCGGCAGACGACCATGATAAAATCGTGCAGTTTTTGACGGAGTTCTGCCATGTCCGGCCATTCTAAGTGGCACTCGATCAAGCACAAGAAGGGCGCGGCCGACGCCCGGCGTGGCAAGGTCTTCACGCGCGTCATCAAAGAGTTGACAGTGGCTGCCCGCCTTGGGGGTGGCGATCCGGCAAGCAATCCGCGCTTGCGAACGGTCATTGCCGACGCCAAGGCTGTCAACATGCCCGCCGAGAACATCCAGCGGGCGATTCGGCGTGGCACCGGTGAAGAGCCGGGCGTGGCGTACGAAGAAGTCACCTACGAGGGCTACGGCCCCGGTGGGGCGGCCGTGATCGCCGAGACGCTCACCGACAACCGCAACCGCACGGTGAGCGAGATTCGGCACCTCTTCTCGAAGCATGGCGGCAACCTCGGAGAGACCAACAGCGTGGCATGGATGTTCGAGAAGAAGGGCTACGTCGTCGTCGGCAAGCAGAGCGCGGACGAGGAAGCGCTGATGGCGGCGGTGCTCGACGCGGGTGCTGATGACATGCGCGATGACGAGGACACCTGGGAGGTTGTGAGCCCGCCCAGCCAGCTCCAGGCGGTGCTCGAGGCGGTCAAGACGCTCGACATCGAGCCGGACGTGGCCAAGGTCGCCATGCTGCCGCAGAATTACGTGAAGCTCGAGGGGAAGACCGCCCAGCAAATGGTCAAGTTGATGGACGCCCTCGACGAGCTCGACGACATCAGACAAGTCTGGTCGAACTTCGACATCGAAGAGAAGGAGATCGAGGCCTCCCTGGCGTGAGGATCTTCGGGATCGACCCGGGCTCCGTCCGCACGGGCTTTGGCTGCATCGAGACTGACGGCAGCCGCAGCCGTCTCGTGACCTGCGGGGCCATCACTCTACCGGCGCGCGCCAGCTTTCCCGACAAGCTGCTGAGGATCCATGCCCGGCTCGCGGAGCTACTGGGCGCGTACCGGCCTGACTGCGTCGTGGTCGAGAGCCTGTTCTACGCCGTGAATGCCCGGAGCGCGCTTCAACTCGGGCACGCACGTGGTGTGGCGCTCCTCGCCGCACGCCAGGCAGGTTTGCCTCTTGTCGAGTACACACCGGCGCAGGTGAAGCAGACGGTGACCGGGTACGGGCGCGCCGAAAAGATCCAGGTCCAGGAGATGGTTCGGGTGTTGCTCGGCTTGCGTGCACGCCCGTCGCCGCTCGACGCGGCCGACGCGCTCGCCGTCGCCCTCTGCCACGTGCATCACCAATCTGCGGCTACGTCGATGGTGACAGCGCGTCCGCGCCGTGGTGCGAGTTGGCGCCATTTCCGACCGGGGAGCACCAACTTGCCATGATTGCACGGCTGCGCGGGCGCCTCCTCGACAAGCACCCCAACCGCGCGCTCGTCGACGTGCAAGGCGTCGGCTACGATGTGCACGTGCCGCTCGCGACCTTCACGCGGATTGGAGAACAGGGCGACGAGGTCACGCTCCGTGTGCACACCTACGTGCGCGAGGACCAAATCACGCTGTTTGGCTTCGCAACAGCGCTCGAGCAGCAGATCTTCGAACGTCTCATTGGCATCAGCGGCGTCGGCCCGAAGCTCGCGCTCGCTGTGCTCTCTGGTCTGAATCCCGTCGAGCTCGTGCAGGCCATCGAGCGGGGCGACCTCGCCCGCCTCACCAGCATTCCCGGAATTGGTCGCAAGACGGCCGAGCGCATTGCGCTGGAGCTGCGTGATCGGTTGCCTATCGGCATCGCGGTCGAGGCCGGGGCGGAAGAGGCGACAACAGACGCGCCTGGTGATAGAAGTCTCCGCACCGATCTGCTGTCGGCGCTGACGAACCTTGGCTACCATCGACCGCTGGTGGAGAAAGCCGTTGCGCGCGCGCTGGAGAATGGAGGCGCCGAACTGAGCTTCGAGCAGGCGCTCAAGCGGGCGTTACGAGAATTGGCGCGGTGATTCAAACGTCGTCCGCGGACGGCGACCCTAAGGGGTCGCCCTACCTGAGATGTCGAGGAGGGTAGGGCGCGGCTTTAGCCGCGCCATCGTTCGTGACCATGGTGGAGAAGGAACGACTCGTCACGGCTGTTCGGATTGAGGATGACGTCCAGTACGAGGCCGGGCTGCGGCCTCGTACGCTGGACGAGTACATCGGGCAGGACCGCGTTCGTGAGAATTTGGCCGTGTCGATCGCCGCCGCACGACAACGCGGCGAGGCCCTCGATCATGTGTTGCTCTCGGGCCCGCCTGGCCTCGGCAAGACCACGCTGGCGCACGTGGTCGCCAACGAGCTTGGTGTGCCCATGCGGGGCACGTCAGGGCCGGTGCTCGAGAAGCCCGGCGATCTCGCCGCGATTCTGACGAACCTCAAGGCGCGCGACGTGCTGTTCGTCGACGAGATCCATCGCATGCCGCCCACGATCGAAGAGATTCTCTACCCGGCGATGGAGGACTATGAGCTGGATATCGTCATTGGCCAAGGGCCGGCCGCGCGGTCCGTCAAGGTGCCGCTCCAGCCGTTCACGCTCGTGGGCGCCACGACCCGGACCGGCTTGCTCACCGGGCCGCTCCGGAGTCGCTTCGGCATCGTCCATCGGCTCGATTTCTACGGGCTGCCTGACATGCAGGAGATCGTGCGTCGCTCGGCCCGCATCCTGGGCGTGGAGATCGCCAGGGAGGCTGAGCACGAGATTGCGCGGCGCGCGCGTGGCACGCCACGCATTGCGAATCGGCTGCTGCGCCGCGTGCGCGATTTCGCGCAGGTACGCGCAGATGGGATCGTCACGATGGACGTCGCGCTGGGTGGCCTGGAGCTGCTCGAGGTGGATCAGCACGGATTCGACGAGATCGATCGGCGGCTGCTGTTGGTGATCATCGACAAGTTCAGCGGAGGACCGGTTGGCCTGAACACGCTCGCGGTCGCGGTTGGCGAGGAGCGCGACGCCATCGAGGAGATCTACGAGCCGTTTCTCATTCAAATCGGGTTCCTCGATCGCACACCACGTGGCCGTGTGGCCACGCCGCGGGCGTACGAGTACTTCGGGCTCACAGCCCCGAGAAAGGATCAGCGACTGTGGTAATGGAGTCGGCGGCAAACGCGCGGACCCTCGTGGGAGCGCCCAAACGATCCGTGCGAACGGCCGCCATCGCGTCGCTCGCCACGCACGTCCCACCCAAGGTGCTGACCAACGCGGACCTCGAGCAGATGGTCGAGACCTCAGACGAGTGGATTGTGCAGCGGACGGGAATCCGAGAGCGGCGCATCGTCGAGAAGGGTGTCGCGACGTCCGATCTCGCCGCAGTCGCTGGGCTTCGAGCCATTGAAGCGGCGGGCCTCAGGCCGGCCGAGATCGACTTCATCGTGGTGGGCACGACAACGCCAGACACAATTTTTCCGAGCACGGCGTGTCTTGTACAGGATCGCATTGGCGCGACGCGCGCGTGGGGCTTCGACTTGGGTGCGGCGTGCTCCGGCTTTACCTACGCGCTCACGTCCGCCGCGGCCATGGTGGAGACCGGTTGGTCGCAGCACGCGCTCGTGATCGGTGCCGATGTCATGTCGAGCATCATCGACTACACCGACCGCACGACTTGCGTCCTGTTCGGCGACGGCGCGGGCGCGGTGGTCGTCTCACCGGCGGGCGCGGACGGCCTTGGCATCATCGATTTCGCTCACGAGATCGACGGCAGCGGCGGGCCAGCACTGTGCATGCCTGCTGGCGGCAGTCGGGTGCCCGCCTCGCACGCGACTGTTGACCAGCGGTTGCACTACGTGAAACAGGATGGTCCTTCGGTCTTCAAGTTTGCCGTTCGGAAGACCGAGGAGATCTTCCGTCGGCTGCTCGATCGCAACGGCCTGACGCCCACTGACATCAGTCTCTTCGTCTCACACCAGGCGAATCGCCGCATTATCGAATCAGCGGCCGAGAGGCTGGGCCTGCCCGACGAGAAGGTCGTCATCAACATCGACAAGTACGGTAACACCACCGGCGCAACGATTCCGCTGGCGCTGGACGACGCGGTGAAAGCGCGGCGACTGAAGAAGGGCGACCTCGTGCTGTTGGCATCGGTTGGTGCGGGCTTCACTGTCGGCTCCGTATTGCTGCGGTGGACGTACTGAAGGGGCCCCTCGCCCCTCGCCCCTTGCCCCTACCGTTAGCGAGCGAAGCGAGCTAACGTTCGCCCCAGAGGAGCGCGACCGGGAAGTCTTTCAACGCTTCGCCCGCAAAGATCCAGGACTCTTGAGAATGGTCAATAACCGCGACGTCTTGACCCGAGAGCACGTTCCGATAGCGCAGCGCCGCGAGCTCGGGCGGTAGCAGCACGCGGCTCGTGGCCCACGTCCCGATACCAACGGGCCATCGTGCCGGGTCGTCCCACATCATCGACGCGATGAAGCGTGGCACGATTGTCAGGACAACGCGCTCGTCGCGGCGGCGGGCGAAGGCCACGAGATCGCTCAGTACCATCACGTCGCACGACAGGGGGGTATAGTCGCCGTCCAAGAAGAGATCCGGATGGGCCTGGCGGAGGCGCTGGCCGACGAGTGTCAGCAGCAGCTTCACCCGCCCGTCAGTCCAGTTGCTGAACAACTCCGCGAGCCGCGCCGTTCGTTCCGAGGCGGGCAGCGGGCGCGGAGTGACATGCCCTGACCCCTGACCCGTGACCCCTGACCCCTCTGTGTGCGCGGCCGCAACCGCCAGCGTGTCCTCGACGACGGGTGCGAGCGCCGCATCACACGCGAGCGTCTCGACCTCGTCCAGCAGGGCGTGCCGCAGCTCGTAATCGACCGGGCCGCGGTTATCAGGGTCGACGAGCGAGAGGTCCCACAGCTCGGTGCCTTGATAGAGATCCGGCACACCGGGCGAGGTGAGCCTGAGCAGAACCTGGGCCAGCGAGTTCACCGCTCCCACCCGTGCCAGCTTGTGTGCAAAGGGCACGAAGGCTGGGAGGAAGCGCTGCGACGTCGACGCCGTGAGCACACGATCGACAAACGTCGCGATGGCTTCGTCGTACGCCTGGTTCGGGTTAATCCAGCTCGTGTGCAACTTGGCCTCGTGAACGGCTTTGAGCATGTACTCGCGCAGGCGCTCGACGAGTGGGGCCGGCGCCGGGCTCTCGGACCCGAGGTCCGGTGGCCAGATGCCGAGCAGCGCCTGATAGAACCGGTACTCGTCGTTGCGTGACGGCGCCCAGTCGTTGTCGCACTGCAGTCGCGCGCCTGCGGTCAGTCGCGTCCAGCGCGACAGCTCTGCCCGCCAGGCCTCCGGGACCTCCGACAATACGTTGAGGCGTGCACGCACGTCTTCGCCGAGCTTCGTGTCGTGCGTCGCGGTCGTCACCATCTCGTACGGCCATGTGGTCAGACGATGGAGGTTGGCACCGTGGAACTCTTCTGGTGTCCGTACTGGTCGTGCCGGATCGCCGCCGACCTCGTTGACCGACACCAAGACGTTGTAGCGATAGAACGCCGTGTCTTCGAGGCCTTTGGCCTGCACGGGCCCCGTGTATTGTTGAAACTTCATCGCAAACGTGATGCGGCGTGCGTAGTCTTCGTCGTCGACCGAGGCAAACGGCCGCCTGGGGGGTTCCAGGTGAGAGGCGAGAGGTGCGAGGTCGTCGTCTCGCTCTGGGAGGAGCACCGCCCGCAAGAAGTCGAACAGCGACCGCTCCATGGCCGGATTCCGGCGTCGCGCCTCGGTGATGGCCTGATCGGTCATGGCTCGATCGCCCGACGACCATCCCTCGTGGCTCACGTAGGTGCGGTACACCGGAAAGCACGCCACGACCTCGGTCAGCATCTCGCGCAGACTGCTGAGGGTGAAGTCGCGCGAACGGCGGCTGCTCTGCGCGATGTGACTGAGCGTGTGCACCAGCACGTTCAGCTCACTGGCCATGGTCGTTTCGATGATGAGCTTCTTACTCTTGTAGGCGACTTCCGTAAACGGGAGGCTCCTGCCCGTCACGCGGACGTAGATGCGGCGCAGACTCCGGAATCCATCGAACTTGACGAACAGCCCGTTGACGTCGTTGAGGAAGTTGTAGCCAGTCGTCCCGTGCACCGACCACTCGCGAGGCAGCGTCTCGTGGTGAGAGAGGATCTTCTCGCCGATCACCCAGATGGGATGCTTCGAATCGAGCGCTGTTCGTCCGTTGTCGCTCGGCGACGTGGGCTCCCGTCGTGCCAGCGCCTGGACGTGCGCGAAATATGCGGCGGGGTCGAATAGACCGTCCGGATGGTCGATTCGCAGGCCGTGCACCTGATTGTGCGCGAGCAATCTGGCGAGCAGCGCGTGCGTGGCTTCGAACACGAAGGGGTCTTCCACGCGCACGCCAGCCAGCTCGTTGATGTCGAAGAAGCGGCGGTAGTTGATCTCGTGCTGCGCGGTGCGCCAGTACGCGAGCCGGTACGGCTGCTGTTCCAGCAAGAGATGCAACGTGTCGAAGCTTTCAGCCTGCCCGGGCACACCATTTGCCGCTGCCAGCGCCTGATCGACGTGTGCACGAATGGGCGCCGAGGCGTCGAGCAATTGTGCGAGGCGCGCGCGCAGGACCTCTTTTTCGCGGTGCCGTTCCTCGATGCTGGCAGGGGCCGTATCCGTATAGCACGGCAGGTTCTGCAGGCCCGTGAGGATACTCAGGAACTCGCGAAGGTGTGGGTCGTCGGTCCCCATCGTCGCCTCCAGCTCATCGAGCCGATGACGCAGCACAATGGGCTGCTGGCGCGGGTTGATGGGCAACTGATGGTGGTAGTAACGCACCGAGAGTTGGCCGTCTTTCATGGCGAGCGTCAGCTCGCCGCGCTCGAGGACTGCGCCGTACTGCTCCCCCAAGATCGGCAGCAGCACCTTGTTCTTCATCTCCGGCATGACCGGATCCCAGTCGATGTCGAAGAAGCGCGCGTACAGCGAACACGGCCCATTTTCGAGCACTTCGCGCCACCACATATTCCACACAGGGTCGACACCCATATGGTTCGGGACGAAGTCCAGCACGAGCAGCAGCCCGTACGTGTCCAATGTCCGAACGAGGGCGACGAAGTCGGCGTCCGAGCCGAGGTCAGGGTTGAGGCGATTGTGGTCGCAGATATCGTACCCGTGCGGACTGCCGGGGCGCGCCATCAAGAATGGCGAGGCATAGCACGCTCCGACGCCGAGGCGCGCCAGATACGGCACGAGCGCCCGCGTGTCCGAGAACGTAAACGCCGCACTCATCTGTAGCCGGTACGTGCTCACCGGCACACGGTACGAACCAGAGCTTCGATGGATGTCTGCCTCCCTGGATGGTGCGGCTGCAGAGGCCGTATGGTCGATCCTATCCGGCAAACGCGGTATGGGCAAAAGATGACCGCCATCTTTAGGAAAACGGGGAACTGTCCCCGTTTTCCCAAAAGCGCGGGCGGCGCCCCTGAAGGGGCGCCCTACCGATCTCGATTGCGGCGGGACAGCACCAGGGCGCCGGGGCGGCGGAAGGAGATCACGAGCCCATCTGATTGCCGTGCTTCGAATGTGAACGGCTGAGCATCGTGCGAGAAGGCGGCGTCCTCGCTTGACAGCCGGAGTTGCCACGAGCCCGCGCCGATTCGGGCAGTCGGCAGCGAGACGAGGCCGTCTCCCGACAGACGCGCGACTACCAACAAGCAGGAGTCTCGACCCCGGCGTCCGACGACCACCGTTCCCTCGTCTGGTGCCCACGCATCGACGTCCGTGAGGTCGTCGCTGAACCAATCTGCTGTTTCTCGTCGCAGCGCGAGCAACGCGCGGTAATAGGTGAGCGTGGAGCGATGCGGCTCCCGATTGGGCTCATCCCATTGCAACCGGCTCTGCAAGAACGTGTCCGTGACTTGTGGATCTGGGATGGCGTCGCGCGTCCGAGCGTCACGGAACGTGGTGAAGTGCTTGAACTCTTCGCGCCGGCCCGCCGTGACCTTCCCGCCCAACTCGCCCGCGTGGTCGGTGAAGAAGAGAAACGGCGTCGATGCGGCCCACTCCTGGCCCATGAAGAGCAGCGGCGCTTCCGGCACGAGGAGCACCAGTGCACTCGCCGCGCGATAGACCTCCAATGGAACCTGGTGGTTCAGCCGTTCACCGCGCGCGCGGTTGCCAATCTGATCATGATTTTGCAGGCAGACGATGAACGCGTGTGGCGGGAGGGCCGTGGGATCGGTGCCGCGCGACGCGTTGCGATAGCGGGACCACTCGCCTCGATATAGCCAACCTCGTCGAATTGTGGTGGCGATCTCGGACGTCGTGCCGCTGTAGTCGGCGAAATACCCTTCGCTGTCACCAGCCGTGTGTCGTCGGATCGCGTGGTGGAGATCGTCTGCCCAGATGGCGTCGAGTCCCCAGCCGCCGGTCGTGGTCGGCCGCGCGATGACGTCGAGGTTTCGCGAGTCCTCCGCGATGAGCAACGCGTGCTGCCGCTGGACACGTGCCCGTGTCATGGCGGCGAGCTCTGCAAGAAAAGGCGTCGGGGAATCGTCCACGATCGCGTGCGTCGCGTCGAGTCGCAGGCCGTCGACGTGGTACTCGACGAGCCAATGCAGCGCGTTGTCGATGAAGTATCGCCGCAGCACGTCGCTACCCTCGTCGTCGAAATTGAGACCACGACCCCAGGGGCTGTGATGCCGCTTCGAGAAGAGGAGCGGGCTGAAGGCGGCCAGATACGCCCCGTCTGGCCCCAAGTGGTTGTACACGACATCCAGAATGACGCCGAGGCCGAGCGCGTGCGCGCGATCGATCAAGCGTCGAAGCGCGTCGGGGCGACCATACCGCTCTGACGGGGCAAAGAGCGCGCCACCATCGTAGCCCCAGTTTCGGCCACCGGGAAACGCGGCGACAGGCATCAGCTCGAGCGCCGTCACGCCAAGGTCGCGCACGTACGGGAGTCTTTCGGCGACAGCATCGAAGGTGCCGGCCTCGGTAAACGTGCCGACGTGCAGCTCGTAGACGACGAGCCGTGCGGGCTCGATCCCCCGCCAGCCAGCGTCGCTCCATGTGAACGCAGAAGGATCGACGATCTCGGAGAGCGCGTGTACGCCCTCTGGCTGATAGCGGGAAGCTGGATCCGGCCATAGCGGTCCTTCGTCTGCCCGGTAGCCGTAGCGATCCCCAGGTCGGGCATCCTCAACGATTGTCGTAAAGCATCCGTCGCTTTCCCGTGTCAGTGGAACCGCGCGTGTCGTTTCGCGCGGCGATTCGAGGTGTAACGTGACACGCGAAGCCGTTGGTGCCCAGACGCGAAACTGCACGCCGTGTGTTGTGAGCACGGCCCCGAACGTCGGCTGCCAGATGTCCATTTCGAACGTCACAGTAGGAACGGTAGGGCGCCCCTTTAGGGGCGCCATCCCTTAAGGCGCCATCCCTAAGATTCGGCGCGGCTAATCGCCTCCGCCAGGTCGGGTGCCGGTCGGGACCCGACAAGCCAGTGCTGGCTAGCGGCCCGCTTCTTGCGGGCCGCCGCGGCGAGTCTCGCCGAAGCGCGAAGCGCGAAGGCGGAAGCCGCGCCCTACGACCGCCCGAGAACTTCGATCAAGCGAGTAGGTCTGCCAGGTCACTGAGCGGCAGTCGGAGCCAGTCTGGGCGCAGTAGCAACTCGTTCTCGACGTCGCGCAGGGTGCGGTCGATCAAATGCATCCGTAACAACGCTTCGAACGACGCCGCTCGGTGCGGCACGAGGGTCGTATCGCGCATGAGCGACCGATAGCTGCGCAGAAACAGCGCCGACACCCACGCAGCCCAGAACCTCACCCACGGCTCGAGGCGCTCGGTGTCGGCCGGTCGTGTCACGGCATAGCTCTGCAGGCCCGCGTACGCCGCGTAGCTGAACGACCGCAGCATACCCGCCACGTCAACCAGCGGCGAGTAGTGCGCTCGGCGCTCCTCGAGCGGTCGTGTCGGGTCGCCCTCGAAGTCGACGATGACGAAGTCCTGCTCGCGCCAGAGCACTTGGCTGAGTTGGTAGTCACCGTGGATTCGAATGAGCGCTGAGGCCTCCGTCACGCGTGCCGCCAACTTGTCGAGCAGCGGCTCGATGCTGTCGGTGCGTGCGAGCACCGATTCATGGAGCGCGGCAAGTGGCGCCGGCACGAGCGGCTGTTCGTCTCGGAGCAGCGAAACCGTCTGCCGAGCCCTCGTGTGCATGTCCGCCGCAAGGGCCGCGACGCCTGCGGGCGGCAGCGGCTGCGGCTCGAAGGCCGCATCGCCCGCGGCATCGGCCAGCGCGATGTGGAGCTCTGCGGTGCGACGTCCGAGCGTAGCGGCAACCTCGATGTAGCCACCAATCGTGTCGAGCACAGGAAACGGGAGCAGTTGATCCGCGAGCGCGACGAGCGTTCGCGGGAGAGGCACATCAGGCATGGCATCATGGCGGCCACTGGCCAGCACGCGCTCGAAGTAACGCCCCATCTCCTCGGTCGCGTGTGACCAGCCATCCGTCTGGTACATCACGCGCTCCTGGAGCACGGCGACGGTGGCGTCCATCGCATCGATCCCACGCTGATACACGAGCTGGCCAATGGATGCGGGCGCATGCGCAAACTGCTGGCCCGTCAGGTGCCTGCCCACCTCGATTTCCGGGTGCGTCCCCGCGTCGACGGCCCGCAGTAGCTTGAGCGCAAGCCGATCGCCGACGAGGAAGACGGTGTTGCTGAACTCGCCCGCGACGCGCGTGGCTCCCAGCGATGCGACGTCAGCGGGCATCTCGGCGATCGCCATCGCGTCGATGGACCGGCCGCGGAGCGTACCGGCCACTGAACGTGTCTCACGCTGTTCGAGGATGGTGGCCGCGATCAACGGCGCCGCTTCATGCTCGCCCACGCCGTGGAGCACGCCCTTCCGCGCGCCCGCGAGCGGGGCAATCACCCGCTCTGGTTGATCCCGGAGAATCGTGGCGGCCGCCTCGCCGCTCGTCAAGCCGACCGGTACGTTGCACAGCAGTCGTGTGCCGGGCCGCGCGTGTGCCTCGACGAAGAGAACGAACACCGGCTCGCGTCCTGCTTTGAGCCGCGCCCAATCGACAATGCGCACGCGGTCCGCGTCGGGCAGCCGGCTCCTGAACCAGTACTGCCGCCGCAAGTACGCGAGCAGGTGCTTGCGCTCGACGAGCTCGCGAACAGGCGTATCGAACGACGTATCCCACGCTTCGCCGATGAGGAGCGATGAAGTGGGCAGTGCTGTGGGTTCGGCGGGCGTCACGAGCGGCCGCTCGACCAACGCGGGCGGTGAGGTCCACTGCAGCGTGAACCAGTAGAAGGCATACGGACCGAGCGTGAGGAAGTACGGGGTCTCGGATAGGCGTGGGAACGGCGTCTGGCCGAGCAACTCCACGGGCGTCATGCCAGCGAGCGATGACAGGTCGAGCTCGACCGGTTGCACACTGGGCGAGAGGTTGCTCACAACGAGGATGACCTCTTCCTGGTAGCGCCGCACGAAGGCGAGCACCTTCCGGTTGGACGGCTCGAGGATCTCGAGGGTCCCTCGTCCAAACGTCTTGTACTGCGCTCTCAGCGCGATCATCCGCCGTACCCAGTTGAGCAGCGAAAATGGGGAACGCTCCTGTGCTTCGACGTTGATCGCCTGATACCCGTAGACGGGGTCCATGATGAGTGGCGCGTAAAGCCGCGCCGGATCCGCACGCGAGAAACCAGCATTGCGATCGCCCGTCCATTGCATGGGCGTGCGCACGCCGTTGCGATCACCGAGGAAGACGTTGTCCCCCATGCCGAGCTCGTCGCCGTAGTAGACGATCGGTGTGCCTGGCAGCGAGAGGAGGAGGCTGTAGAGCAGCTCGATGCGGTGCCGGTTGTTGTCTGTGAGGGGCGCGAGCCGGCGTCGAATACCCATGTTCAAGCGCATCTGCGGATCAGCCGCGTACGCCTGATACATGTAGTCCCGTTCGTCGTCTGTGACCATTTCGAGCGTCAGCTCGTCGTGATTGCGCAAGAAGATGGCCCACTGGCACGTCTCCGGAATATCCGGGGTCTGGCTGAGGATCTCGGCAATCGGATGGCGGTCTTCCTGGCGCAGGGCCATGAACATGCGCGGCATCAGCGGGAAGTGGAACGCCATATGACATTCGTCGCCGTCGCCGAAGTACGGGCGCACGTCCGCGGGCCATTGATTGGCTTCGGCCAGCAGCATGCGCGCCGAGTACTGCTCGTCCAGCGCGCGTCGGATCTCCCTGAGGAACGCATGCGTCTCCGGCAGGTTCTCGCAGATCGTGCCATCCCGCTCGAAGAGGTACGGCACGGCATCGAGCCGGAGGCCATCGACGCCCATGTCCAGCCAGAACTTCATCACCTTCAGCACCGCACGGCGGACACGCGGGTTGTCGAAATTCAGATCCGGCTGGTGATGGAAGAAGCGGTGCCAATAGTAGGCGCCCGCGACCTGATCCCACGCCCAGTTGGACTTTTCCGTGTCGTTGAAGATGACCCGCACGTCTGCCCAGCGCCGCTCCGCATCACTCCAGACGTAGTAATGGCGCTTCGATGAGTCGGGTGGTGCCTGCCGCGCGGCTTGGAACCAGGGATGCTGATCGGAGGTGTGATTAATCACCAGCTCGGTGAGCACCTGCAAGCCGCGCTCGTGCGCCTCGCGCAGAAAGATACGGAAATCCTTGAGGGTGCCGTAGCTTGGGTGAACGCCTTCGTAGTGTGAGATGTCGTACCCGTCGTCCTTGAGCGGAGAGGGATAGAAGGGAAGCAACCAGATCGCCGAGACGCCAAGGTTCTGCAGGTAGTCGAGCTTTTGTGTCAACCCCGGAAAGTCTCCCACCCCATCGTCGTTACTGTCGAAGAAGGTGCGGACGTGGATCTGATAGATCACAGCGTCCTTGTACCAGAGGGGGTCGTGGCTGCTACGGGGACGAGGCATATCAATGCTCAATGCCCAATGCCCAATGCATTGCGGGCGCCGCTAAGGCGCGGGCCGCCGCCCGGTGGCGAGGCGCAGCAGCGCGAGCGAGCGCCCCCCCATCTTGTAGGCGGCGCCGACGCGCGCGTGGTCCTTCGGGATCGTTGGCGAGCACGTATCGAGCTCGAGCACCCACGCGCAGTCCGACCCGCAGTCAGGCGGTGGCGGCGGCAACGTGAAGTCGATGGACCTCTCGTTGGCGTTCAGCAAAATCAGCAGTGTGTCATCAACGACAGGCTCGCCGCGGTCGGTCGTTTCCGGAATCTCGTTGCCATCGAGGCGCATGCCAATGGAGCGGACCTGTGGCTCGTCCCACATTTCGTCCGTCATTTCCACGCCAGAGCGGTGAGACCAGGTGAGGTCCTTCACGCCCGCACCGCGGAGTGCCCGCCCGTGAAAGAAGCGCCGCCGGCGCAGCACGGGGTGCTTTCGCCGCAGCTGGACCAGGTGGCGGGTGAATGCGAGCAACGCCTTGTCGTCTTCGTCGAGATTCCAGTCGAGCCAGCTAAGGTCGTTATCTTGGCAGTAGGCATTGTTGTTGCCGCGCTGCGTACGCCCGATCTCGTCGCCTCCAAAGATCATGGGCACGCCCTGCGAGAGCAAGAGCGTCGCGAGCAAATTGCGCTTCTGCTGGGCACGCGCCGTGCGGATCTTCGAATTCTCGGTTGGCCCTTCGACCCCAAAGTTCATGCTGAGATTGTGGTTCTCACCGTCGCGGTTCTCCTCGCCGTTGGCCTCGTTGTGCTTCCGTTCGTAGCTCACGAGGTCCCCGAGCGTGAAGCCGTCGTGGCACGTGACGAAGTTGATGCTCGCCACCGGCCAGCGCCCGGTCGGCTCGTACAGATCGCTGCTGCCGGCGAGGCGCGTGGCGAACTCCGAGACCGCACCACCGTCGCCTCGCCAGAACCGGCGCACAGAGTCGCGGTACTTGCCGTTCCACTCCGTCCAGCCGGGCGGGAAGTTCCCGACCTGGTAGCCGCCCTCCCCGAGATCCCACGGCTCCGCAATGAGCTTGACCTGTGACAGCACCGGATCCTGGTGAATGATGTCGAAGAACGACCCGAGCTTGTCGACCGCATGCAGCTCGCGCGCGAGCGCGCTCGCGAGGTCGAAGCGGAAGCCGTCGACGTGCATCTCCAGCACCCAGTAGCGGAGGCTATCCATGATGAGCTGCAGCACGCGCGGGCTCATCATGTTGAGCGTGTTCCCGGTACCGGTGAAGTCTTCGTAGAATCTCTGGTCCTCACGCGAGAGGCGGTAGTAGGATTTGTTGTCGATCCCACGAAGGGAGACAGTGGGCCCGAGGTGGTTACCCTCTGCCGTGTGGTTGTAGACGACATCGAGGATGACTTCGAGGCCAGCGCGGTGGAGCGCGCGCACCATCATCTTGAACTCGCGAACCGAATCGAGGGCGCGGCGGGCTACGGAATAGCGGAGATCGGGCGCGAAATATGCCAGCGTGTTGTAGCCCCAATAATTCGAGAGGCCCCGCTTGATGAGGTGCCAGTCGTCGAGGTGATAGTGCACCGGCATCACCTCCACGGCGGTCACGCCGAGCGAGACGAGATGCTCGAGGATGGCATCGGATGCCAAGCCCAGATAGGTACCCCGCAGCTCTTCGGCCACGTTCGCGTGAAGCTTCGTAAAGCCGCGGACGTGCAGCTCGTAGATGACCGTCTCGTGCCAGGGCCGTCCAATCGGCCGATCCTCGCCCCACGTGAATGCTGTGTCGACAACGGCCGCCAGCGGCGCGTAGGCGGCGCTGTCGCGCTCATCCATCGCGTCGGGATTCCCGCTTTGGTAGTCGAACAGCGACTCGTGCCACCGTAGGGTTCGGCCGATGGCTTTCGCGTAAGGGTCGAGGACGAGCTTTTGCTGATTGAAGCGATGCCCGTTGCCGAGGTCCCACGGTCCGGACACGCGATACCCATAGAGCTGGCCTGGCCCGATTTCGGGAAGGTACCCGTGCCAGACCAGGTCAGTTCGCTCGGTCAGCAGGATGCTTGACGACTCGCGCCCCGCGTATGGCGAGTCGAAGAAGCACAACTCGACGCTGGTTGCATGCTCCGAGAACAGGGCGAAGTTCACGCCGCTCCCGTCCCACGTTGCGCCAAGGGGATACGGTTTGCCTGGCCAGATCCTCATCAAGCGGACGATTGTGCCACAGGTCGGGGAGGGAGCAGAAACAGGTTCACCCCGGCACCACCTACAATGTCGTTGTGCCCGCCGTGAGCCGGAACGCCGCGACCTTCGACCTCTTGCGCCGATGGGCGCGCCTGCTGGACGATGTGTTTCGGATTCCCGGCACGAACATCAGGTTCGGGCTCGACCCGCTGGTCGGCCTGATCCCCGGCCTGGGTGACATCACGAGCCCCCTCTTCGCGCTCGTGCTGCTGTCTCAGGGTTTTTGGATGAGGGTGCCCAAGGTCGTGCTGGCGCGCATGGTCCTGCACGCCGGCGTGGATGCGTTGTTGGGACTGTTCCCCGTCGTCGGCAACATAGCCGACGTCTTCTGGCGCGCGAACCGCTGGAACCTCGCACTGCTCGAACGCCACGCCTCGCCCGGTCGCTTGCCGACCCGGAGCGATTACGTGTTCGTCTGGTGCGCCAGCGCCGTCCTCCTCTTGCTCATCTTCCTGCCTCTCTTGCTCGTCATCGGGCTGGTGGTCTGGCTGTGGAATAAGCCGGCGCCCGTTCTCGGTGTGTAGTCCCCTGGCTTCCCTCTCACGAGCCACCCCTTGGATGGTTGTGGTGGTCCGTTCTGGCACTGCCCGGTGCCGTGGTCGGTGAGAAGTCGATCCGAAGCTGAGCAATATTGTGCGTTTTGGGCGGTTCCGGCGTTCTACACCGACGACCACCCTTCAGCAGGGCATGAAGCATGTCCGGCCACATCGCCAGTCCGATTGAGCGCGCCCGCCGGCTGAAGCACGAATTGGAACGCGCCCGTCTGTCCGCGTCCCGTCTCGAGCGAATCAGCCAGCAGCCGCCTTTCGATCGCAGCCGATTTCACACGGTCCCTCACGCGCTGCACTCCATGGTCCGTGACGGTTTCCAGCCCCATCCCTTTCAGCTCGCCACGCTGAGCAGCGAGACAGGGATGAGCCTCGACGACTGGCTCTCCTTGTTCGGGTATCTGCCGGAGCTCGTCTCGCACTGGCAGCTCAGGCTACATGTTGCCCGGACTGTCCCGATTTCCTCGGCCCTCTATAGCCCCGACTTGCAGCGGCTGTGGGCTGCGGTCGACCGGCTTGCCGCGCCAGACCGTTCGGCGCCTATCGTGGACCTCGATGCATTGCCCGAGGTCTCGTCGATGCTGCCAAGCGCCGACACCTACGTGTATTTGAAACTGGGTCGTGACGATCGGATCGTCCCCTCGCTGTTTCCGGCGGGCAGCATCGTCCGCGTGGATACGACACAAACGCTGGCGGGTCAGCGACGGGCATCCGACATCTTTGCCGTTGAGCATCTTTACGGTATCTCGGTCTGCCCTGTTGCGTCAGGCGGCCGACACGTGCAGCTCATTGGACGGACGCCGCCGCGGTTTCGATGGCGGCTCGAGCTTGGGACGGAAGCGATTGTGCTGGGCCGTGTGGACCGCGTCCTCCGTCCCGTCCATGGCGCCCAGCCGGCTCGACTGCTGCGATTTCCGCCACGGCGCCAACCGCTGGTCAGCCTCCTCGACACCGACGTGCCACTCCATGTTTATGTGGCGGCCGCACGTGAGCGCGTCGGGCTATCGTTCCCGGAAGCCGTCAGGTTTGCGCGGCGAATGGCTGCCGCCTGCGGTCCGGAGTACGCGCTGGCAAGCGGAACGCTGGCCCGCTACGAGACGCTCGACCGTATCCCACGGCACATTCCGAAGCTCTTCACGCTGGCCAGTGTCTACGCGCTGGACCTCTGGCGCTATCTGAGCGTCGCCGGCATGCTCATGCCGCTGACGCTGCGAACATTGGAAGGAAGCGACATGTCCAGCTCCATTGCCGTTATGTTGCGAGACGGCCTACGCGCGGCGCTCAATCGCCCGGAGATCTCCGATGGAGACACGTATTGGTTCGGTGGACTTGACCAAAGCTGGCATCCGCTCATCAAGCCCGGTGTGTCGATTCTCGTGGTGGATCGACGCCAACAGCAGCCGCGGCGGACGCTGCGCCTGGAGCCCGGTGAGTCGCATCTGCCACTGTTCCTGATCCAAGCTCCTGACGGCCGCTTCGACGCCGGGCCGTGCAGCGTGGAAGGGAACGAGCTGGTCTTTCATCCAATCCCGCCTGTTCTGGATTCGGGGCGGCGCGTCAATGCTGCCGACGCATCCGTCGTCGGTCGAATCGTTGCGGTGCTGAACGTGCCGAGGCCGCGCGCTTCCTCGAGTCCCTGATGGGAAGCTTGCCGGAATACTGAATACTCGTGCCCACCTCCGTACATGGAGGACGCCGCGGCAAAGCCCTGTTCTTGGCCTTCTGGCGGGCGCGCTGTCGGAATAGTGAAAAGTTCTGGCCCCCATCAGTCCAAGCGATCAGGGGTTACCTATAGTGCGTTCCTGACGTTGGTTTTCGGCGTGACGACGTTTTGCCTTCGCGCGCCGAGCAGGCACAGGGAGGTCGGCTGTGTGGAGACTCGTGGGCTCGGCATGGTTGGCGTTGGTGGTGTACGACCTGCTGGCGCTGGGCGGTTTCGCGACGGTGCGCCGGTCGGTCGCCGACTTCCCGAAACGGCGGCGCACGTGTGACGAGGAGGCGGTCCGGCGCGTGTGTCGCGCCGTGGACGAAGCCTGCGTCTGGTATGTGAAGCGCGCGT
>WHTZ01000056.1 GCA_009377495.1 Luteitalea sp. | reverse complement strand
ACCTGCGCGACAAGAGCGTGTCCTTCAGACTGAACCGCCGTCGACGTCCGCCCGCTTCGACGGTCGTCTCCGCGCCCTCCTTCAGCGCCGGAACCAGACTTGGTCGCGACGCGCTGAGAGCCGGAACGAGGCCGAAGATGAGCCCGGTGGCCACCGACAGCAAGACAGCGAAGGTCAGCATCCGTGCGTCAAGCGACGCCTCGAGTGCGAGATGAACCACACCAGGCGGTGGCGGCCAGGCGCGAATCGCCGCCACGGCCGACGCGGCCAGGAGAACGCCCATCCCACCGCCCAGTCCGGCGAGCAGGACGCTCTCGGTCAGGAGCTGGCGGACGAGCCGTCTGCGACTGGCGCCGAGGGCGAGCCGAAGCGCGATTTCACCGCGCCGGACGGCCGCGCGCGAGAGCAGCAGGTTCGCGACGTTCGCGCAGGCAATGAGCAACACGACACCCACGACGGCAAACAACAGCACCGCCACCGAGACGAGCTGCGCCCGCTGATTGGGAGCGCCCGATTCCAGGGGTGTCACGGCGACGACGAGCGGCTGCTCGGGCGGCGCGCGCTCTGGGCGCTGGGCCTCGTCGAGCGCGGTCGTTAGCGCCGACAGCGAGGCTTGGGCCTGTGCAGTCGTCACACCGGGTTTGAGGCGGCCGACCAGATAGAGCCAGCCCCCGCCCGGCTCGTGCAGCAGGTCCGGATCCATCTCGCCAGAATAGGCCGCGCGCGGCGGCCGCATGAGCGGCTGCATCATCATCGGCACATACAGATCCCTGCGGACACCGCGCTGGATGCCGTCGAACTCGGCCGGCGTGATGCCAATGACGGTGAATGGGTGGCCGTTGAGGATGATCGTGCGGCCAATGAGGTCGGGGCGTCCGCCGAACTGCCGCTGCCAGAGTCCATGACTGAGCACAGCCACCGGGTGCCCCATGCGCGTCACGTCGTCTCGTGGGGTGATGGTGAGGCCCAGTGCCGCGTGAACGCCGAGCACCTCGAAGAAGTTGCCGGTCACGATGGCGCCGCGCACGAGCTGTGTGTTGTCTCCGGTGTTGAGACTCGCGCTGATGAGGCCGACAGCCAGCAACCCGTCGAGCACGTCGTTGTGGTCGCGCACGTCAGAATAGACGGGATAGGAGAACCCTCTTCCAACAATGTAAAGGGCGTCGCTATCGGCGACCGGCAAGCGCTGCAGCAGCAACGCGTGGACGAGGCTGAAGATGGCCGTGTTGGCGCCAATGCCCAGCGCCAGCGTGATGATGGCGGCCGCGGCAAACGCGGGTTGCTTGCGAAGCAGGCGTACGGCGTAGCGGATATCCTGGCCGAGGTCTGACAGCCACCAACCGTGCGGAGCTCCGAGTGGCGGCGCCGCAGGATGCGCATGGGCCTGGCGCAGCGCACTCAAGCGCGAAGCGAGCGTACCGGGCTCGTCCAACTCGGCCAACGCGAGCCGGCGGGCCTCGTCCGGCGCGTGCGTGAGGCAGAGCTCGCGATAGCGTTCCTCCAGGTGGAGGGTGAGCTCCTCGACAATGTCGGCCTCGCGGGCGGGCGTGAGGGGCAGCCCGGCAAGCCGCGACCGCAGTTCGTCGGCCCACTCAGGCATGTGCCTCTCCCGTCACACGCGCGACCGCCTCGACAAACGCGCGCCACGTGCGGCGCTGACGCGCGAGCACCTGCCTTCCCTCCGGCGTTAGGCGATAGAACCGGCGTCGCCGCTGCCCGGCCTTCTCCACCCACGTGCCCTTTAGCCACCCCCGCTCCTCCAAGCGATAGAGCAGCGGGTAGAGCGACGCGATATGAAAGCGCAGCCCGCCGCCTGATCGCGTCTCGATCAGCTTGCTGATCTCGTAGCCGTGGCGGGGGCGAGCCTCGACGAGCGAGAGGATGAGCAGCTCGGCCGAGCCCTTCTTGAGCTCGCGATCGAGCATACGTGCATCAATATCTGCCATAGCCAGCTATGATACTGGCATAGATGTGAGGAGGCAAGCCCTGGCGCCCCTAAAGGGCGCCCTACCAGACCAAGCGCCCAGCCCCTAACACGAAAGGGTACGGGCTGCTAAGCCTGCAAAACCTTGTACATCGTGTCGCGTTCGCACGGTTCGAAGCCGGCGGCGGTGATGAGGTTGCGGATCTGGCCGGTTGAAAGGATGAATGGCGTGTCGGAGCCCGCCATGTGGTAGATGCGCTCTTCTTGCACGGTGCCGTCGAGGTCATCTGCGCCGAACCAGAGTGCCGTTTGCGCAACATCGACCCCCGTCGCCACCCAGAACGCCTTGATGTGATCGATGTTGTCGAGGACGAGGCGCGCGACCGCGTGCGTGCGCAGCGTGTCGGCGGCCGTCGGCGGAGGCAATTTGCGCATGCGGTTGCCGTCTGGGTGAAACGCGAGCGGGATGAACGCCTGGAAGCCACCCGTCTCATCTTGCAGCGCGCGTGCGCGCAGCATGTGATCCACTCGCTCGTCGTACCGCTCGATGTGACCGTACAACATGGTCACGTTGCTCTTGATCCCGAGCCGATGAGCAACGCGGTGGATGTTCAAGTACCGCTCGCTCCCACATTTATCCGACGCGATCTTCTGGCGGACTCGTTCGGCAAAGATCTCGGCGCCGCCACCCGGGAGCGACTCGAGGCCGGCAGCGATAAGTCTGCGGAGCACCTGCTCGTCGGTCATGTGGTAGAGATCTGCGAAGAACGCAATCTCGACCGCGGTGAATGCCTTGAGCGTGACCTCGGGACGAATACGTTTGAAGCCCCGCAGCAGCTCCGTGTAGTAGCTGAACGGCAGGTTCGGGTGCAGGCCGTTGACGATGTGGATCTCGGTGATGGGCTGATCGGCACGCTCGCGCAGCTTATTCCAGGCTTGGTCGAGCGACATCGTGTACGCGTCAGGGTCACCTTCTTTGCGTCGCGCAAACGAACAGAAGAGACAGGACGCCACGCAGACGTTGGTGGCCTCGAGCCGGAGGTTGTGGTTGAAGTATGTGCGTCGACCGTGCCGGCGTTCTCGCGCGCGGTTGGCCAGCCAGCCGAGGGCGAGCAGGTCGTCACACTCGAACAGCCGGACGCCGTCATCGAGCGTGAGGCGCTGACCCGCACGCAGCTTTTCGTCGATGTCGCCGAGCCCCGCTGCATCAAGACGGTCACGCAGAGCTACGGGTGAGCTCTTGTCAATGCTCAATGCTCATGCCGTCCTCATTGGCATGGTATGCGATTGATGCGCAGGCGGGCAAATCAAGGGACAAAGGTCTCTTGCGTGCTAGAATCCGTCTAGTCTCGCTTGCCCGGGGAACGTAGGGAAGCTGGGTGCAAAGCCCACACGGTCCCGCCACTGTGAGCGGCAGCACGGCTCGTCGCATGGGAAGAGTTTCCCGCCACTGTGCTTCGGCATGGGAAGGCGCGCGATGGGCCGATCCCTGGTTCGGTTTTATGCGCCGTACCACGTGGGTCCGCCGCAAGTCAGGAGACCTTGGTCCCCGGTCGGCACTCATACTGCGGTTGCTACGCCAGCCGCGGCACTCGGCGCGCGGAAACGCCGACGGGAGGCCAGATGCCCCTCTTTCCGGGCGTTCCCTCGATTTCACTGATATTCCTGTGCTCCATCGTGTCGGCTCCATCGGTTGCCGGCGCTCGCACCACGTCACGGCCAGCCGCCATGGCACAGCCCGAGCGCGGTGACCTTCGCGTGTCTTCGGCCAGCGTGCGCGGCGTCGTTCTCGACCCGGACAGCCGTCCCGCGCCCGGCGTTCGCGTCGTTCTCGACCGCGACGCCGCGTCTGACATCGCGCACACCACGGACGCGAAGGGCCGATTTGCCTTCGAGCATCTCGACGCGGCCCACTACGAGCTGCGCGCGTTTGCGGACGGCTTCGCCGCTGACGCGCTGTCACTCACCCTCCAGCATGAGGAAACACAGCACGTGACCGTGAGGCTGCGCGTAAGCCCCATCAACGAATCGATGGTCGTGTCAGCCAGCCACGTGGCTCGACCGCGATCCTCACTCGGCGACAGCGTGACGCTCTTCACCGACTCCGAGCTGCGCGCCCGGCAGATCAACGGCGTCGCTGGGGCGCTGCGTCTGGTGCCTGGTCTGACCGTGGCACAGAGCGGTGGTCACGGCAGCGTGACGTCTCTCTTCCCACGCGGTGGGGAATCGAACTACACGCTCGTGCTCGTCGACGGCGTGCGCGTGAACGACTTCGGGAGCGCCTTCGATTTCGCCCACCTCGGCGTGGCGTCCGTCGAGCGCGTGGAGGTGGTACGGGGGCCACAGAGCGCGCTGTTCGGTAGCGACGCCATTGGCGGCG
Source organism: Luteitalea sp. (assembly GCA_009377495.1). Taxonomy (GTDB): domain Bacteria; phylum Acidobacteriota; class Vicinamibacteria; order Vicinamibacterales; family Vicinamibacteraceae; genus WHTT01. The sequence continues at coordinate 38,049 of WHTZ01000056.1, read as the reverse complement.
TCGTCCAGGTGGTCACCAAGCGCGGCGGGCCGCTGCGCGGTGTCGGAAGCTACGAGCACGGACGATTCGACACGGGGCGCCTTGCGCTCGATGCGGCGGGCTCGCTTGGCGCGTGGAGCTGGGGTGGCGGCGGTGAGCGGCTCTCCAGCGACGGTTTCACAGGCACGCCACGGCCAACGGCTGAGCGCGTGAGCAACGATGATTACACGCGCACCACGCTGTCCGGCACCGGGGGCTATCAGACGCGCCGTCACCACGTGACGCTCGTCGGGCACTGGGGTCGCAACGAGCGTGGCTTCCCAGGACCATATGGATCCGATCCGAATGACACCTACGGAGGCGTCGACCGGATCTCCCGCGGCAAGAATGACACGCACGGCCTGGCTCTGACCGCATCGCGGTCGTGGAACCGCGCGCTGCAAACACGGGGCGACGTCTCGACAGCGGCGCGCGACAGCGACTTCGTCAGCCCGTTCGGGGCGTCCACCTCGGAGAACAGGCTCACCAGTGCGCGCCTGCAGGCCGACTATGTCGCGACGACGCAGCTCGGGTTCAGCGGCGGGGCGGAGACGCAGTTCGAGCGCGCGGCCAGCTCGTTCATTACCGGTCACGCCGAAGAGCCGGTCGACGTCGAACGGCGTGTGACCGGCGTGTTCGGTGAGCTGCGTTGGACCGCCGCGCGTGTCTCGCTCACGGCTGGCCTGCGCGGCGAGCACTTCCGCCGCGAACGGCTCGAAGGCAACGACGACCCGTTCGAGCCACGGCCCGACTTCGCCGCCGACACGCGCACGTCGCTGAGCCCGAAGCTCGCGGTCACCTATCTGGCGCACGCGTCGCCTGCCACATGGACGCGGCTGCGAGCGAGCACGGGCACTGGAATTCGGCCACCCGACGCCTTCGAGATTGCATTCACGGACAATCCGGCGCTCAAACCGGAGCGCAGTCGGAGCGCTGACGTCGGGATTGAGCATGGGCTCGCCAGCGGACGTCTGATCGTCGACGTCGCGGCGTTCGTCAATCGATACGACGACCTCCTGGTGACCGTAGGCCGCTCGTTCCAAGACGCGAGCCAATTCCGGACGGACAACGTCTCGAACGCGCGGGTGCGTGGCCTCGAGCTGTCGGTGGCAGCCCGTCCATCTGCCGCGCTTACCGTTCGAGCGGGCTATACCTGGCTCGATACGGCCATTCTGGCCGTGGATGGTACGAGTGGCGAAGTGCCGTCACCGTTCAACGTCGGCGATGCACTGCTGCGACGGCCACGCCACCGGAGCTTTCTGGACCTCGTCTACTCGGCCGGCCGGCTCGTGGCGTTCGCGCGACTCGACGCGCGGGGAGAGGCCCTCGACGTGGACCCCACGAACGGCGCATTCGGCGGCACCTTCATCGCCCCTGGCTACGCGTCCGCCGACCTGGGCGCAAGCGTCGCGCTTCTGCGCGGCGTGGAGGTGCTGGCACGTGTGACGAACCTGCTCGACCGGGAGTACGAAGAGATCCTGGGCTTTCCCGCGCTCGGTCGGAGCGTAACCGTGGGCGTGCGGCTCGGCATCGGAACACGGTAGGGACCAGTGCTGCAGGCAACCGGCGTGTCGTTCAGCTACCGCGAGACCCTCGTGGTCTCAGACGTTTCGGTCAGGGTGGGGCCAGGCCGTGTGCTCGGCATCCTTGGTCCCAACGGGGCGGGCAAGAGCACGCTGCTCAAGCTGCTGGCGGGAATCCTGCGTCCGACAGCCGGCGTCATCACGCTCGACGGGGCGCCGCTCGCATCGTATTCGCGACGCAGCCTCGCTCGGAGGCTGGCGGTGGTTCCGCAGGAGACGCACCCTGCGTTCGACTTCAGCGTGCTCGAGTTGGCGCTGATGGGCCGCTACCCGCACCTCGATGCATTCGAGCTCGAAGGCATGGAAGACGTGGCGCTCGCACGGGCCGCGCTGGAGACAACGGGCACCGCACACTTGGAGGGGCGCGCGTTCGCCACGTTGAGCGGCGGCGAGAAACAGCGGGTGGTCATCGCGAGCGCCCTCGCGCAGCTCGGGAATCGGGAATCGGGAATCAGGAATCGGGGGTTCGAGCTGTTGCTCCTCGACGAGCCGACCTCGTCGCTCGATTTGCACTATCAGCTCGAGATCGCCGCCCTCTTGGTCCGTCTCAATCGCGAGCGCGGAACCACCCTTGTTGTGACGACGCATGACCTCAGCTTCGCGGCAAGCGTGTGTCAGGAGCTCGTGCTGTTACGCGACGCGCGCGTGCTCGGCCACGGCCCGACCGAGGAGGTGCTCACGGCGGACAACGTCCGGGCGCTCTACGGCGTCGAGGTGGACGTTCAGTACCACGCGGCCGCGGGCCACCTGACCGTCGTACCGCTGGCCCTCAACCGACCGTGACGACCGCCGTTTTCTCGCTTCGCCGCCGCGCGTTGCTCGTCTACGGTGGCTTCGGTGTGCTGGCCATCGCCGCGCAGCTCTTCGCCCCGTTGATCGGATCGACGTCGATCAGCCTCACGCGCGCGCTGGACGGCACGGTCCCTTTCGCCGCCAACATCGATGCGCAGATCTTCTTTATCGCGCGCCTGCCACGCACGCTGGCCGCGGGCCTCGTCGGCGCCTCGCTCGCCAGTGCGGGCGTGATGCTGCAGGCGCTGCTGCGGAACCCGCTGGCCGAGCCGTTCACGCTTGGCGTGTCCGCTGGCTCCTCGCTTGGCGCCATGCTGGCTATGCTCGTCGCACCGCCGATCCTCGTGCTTGGCGTCTCGGCGGTCCCGCTGGCAACCTTTGCCGGCGCCGTTGGCGCGGTGTCCATCGTGTATGGGCTGGCCAGCGCCAGGCACCGAGGCTTCTCGACCGACGTGCTGCTGCTGACCGGCGTCACGCTGAACGCATTCTTCTCGGCGGTCATTCTGTTCTTGCAGTACCATGCCGACCCGAGCGAGACCGTGCGCACGCTGCGCTGGCTCATGGGGGACCTCGACGTTAGCGGCTACGGGCCCATCGTCGTGGCGCTGCCGCTCATCGCCGCCGCGTTCGTCATCTTTCTCTGGTTGCCGCGCGGGCTGAATTTGCTCACCCTGGGATCCGACAGCGCGGCCGCACGCGGCATCGACGTCGTCCGCGTGCAGCGGCTCGCGTTCTTCAGTGCGTCGGTGGCCACCGGTGCGGCGGTGTCGCTGGCTGGTCCCATCGGGTTCGTTGGCATTGTCGTCCCGCACGTGGTTCGCCTGCTCGTGGGGTCCGATCATCGGTTGGTGTTGCCAGGCGCGGCGCTCTTCGGCGCAGCGTTTCTCGTAGGCTGCGATGTGGTCGCGCGGACGATCATGGCGCCTCTGGAGCTGCCGGTTGGCATCATCACGGCGGTCATCGGGGGACCGTTCTTCTTGTGGCTGCTGTTTCGACGCGCATGAGCGTAGCGGCGGTGATACGTCATTCTCAGCACGGCGCGGTGCGGGCAGTGGTGCTGTTTCTCATCGCCCTCATCGCGGTGGTCGCGGGTGGTGGCGTCTGGTGGTACCAGGTAGGCAGACAACCAGCGCAGCCAGACGCTCTTCCTCAAGCCGAGCGGAAGGACACGCCGCCCGCGTCAGCGGCGCGGCCTCGGCCGGCTCAACGCGTGGTGTCGCTCGTGCCAGCGGTCACGGAAATGCTCTTCGCGATCGAAGCGGGCTCGCAGGTGGTGGGCGTGAGTAGCTACGACACCTACCCCGACGCGGTGCGACAGCTTCCTCGCGTTGGCGCGCTCGTCGATCCGGACGTCGAGCGTGTCCTCTCGCTCGAGCCGGACCTGGTCGTGACCTATGGCAGTCAAGAGGAGCTGCAGCAGCAGCTGGTGCGCGCGGGCATCGCGGCCTTCGACTACCGGCACGGCGGTGTTGGCCACGCGCTCGATACGATGCGCACACTCGGGGCGCGCACCGGTCACGCGCGGGAGGCCGTGCGAGAGACGACGCGCATCAGCACGGCGCTCGCCGCGATCACGCAGCGAGTCGCGGGACGGAAGCGACCACGAACGCTGCTCGTGATTGGACGTGAGCCACTCGCCATGCGAGGGATCTACGTCAGCGCGGGCAAAGGCTTTCTCCACGAGCTGCTCACGCTCGCCGGCGGTGACGATGTGATGGGCGACATCCCGAGAGAGAGCGTGCAAGCGACCACCGAGACCATCCTTGCACGTGCCCCAGAGGTCATCCTCGAGGTTCGCAGCGGCCCAAAGCCGGACGCCACGACCATCGATCGTGAACGGCGGGCGTGGTCGAGACTGTCAGGTGTGCCAGCCGTCCGCAGCGGTCGCGTTTACCTCCTCTACGACAATGCGCTGGTGGTACCGGGACCGCGCATGCCGTTGGCAGCCGAGCAGTTTGCGCGGGTGATGCACCCCGAGGCATTCCCATGACCCGACCCCGCGTACTGGTTTCATGGAGCTCCGGCAAGGACAGCGCGTGGCTGCTGCACGTCCTGCGCGCGCAAGAGAGGTACGAGATCGGTGGGCTGCTCACGACGGTGAACGAGGCTTTCGGCCGGGTGGCAATGCACGGCGTCCGCAGCACTCTCGTGGAGGCGCAGGCCCGCGCGGCACGGTTGCCGCTGCGCATCGTGCCACTGCCCTGGCCCTGCAGCAACGAGCTCTACGAGGCACGGTTGGGCGAGGCGGTCCGCGCGGCAGTCGCGGAGGGATTCACGCACGTGGCGTTCGGCGATCTGTTCTTGGAAGACGTCAGACAGTATCGCGAGCAGCAACTCGCGGGCAGCGGTCTCACACCGATCTTTCCGCTGTGGGGTCTCGATACTGCCGCGCTGGCGCGTGAGATGATCGCCGCCGGGCTCCGGGCGCGGATTGTCTGCCTGGACCCGCGCGTCGTGCCGCGCTCGCTCGCGGGCTGGAACTACGACGACACGTTCCTCGCGGCGCTGGCCGCCGCTGGCACCCTCGATCCGTGCGGCGAGCGGGGCGAGTTCCACACCTTCGCCTATGCGGGTCCGATGTTCGATGCCGCCGTGCCCCACATCGTTGGTGAGAGCACCGAACGCGACGGGTTCGTGTTCTCCGACATCGCGTGAAACGGACTAGTCAGCGAAGTCGGCCTCAACCGGCCGAGGAATGGCCCGAAGCGCCCACGCCTCGTCGAAAAAGCGCTGCACCGCGGTGCGGCCACGTTCGCCGTAGTCGAGCGTCAGGTCGTTCACATACATGCCCACGAACGTGTCCGTCCGCTCGCGATCGAGACCGCGGCCGAACTGCAGCGCATACTCGACGGCCTCGGCACGGTGCTCGAGGGCATACGCGATGCTGTCGCGCAAGAGACGAGAGACGCGTGTCATCCTCTCCGGACCGAGATCACGACGAATGACGTTGCCTCCAAGAGGCAGCGGCAGGCCGCCCGTCTTCTCCTTCCACCACGCACCGAGATCGATCAGCTGACGCAAGCCGGCGTCCTCATAGGTGAGTTGTCCCTCGTGGATGAGCAAGCCAGCGTCGACCTTCCGGTCACGGACCGCCTCGAGGATCTCATCGAAAGGCATCACGCGATGTCGCAACCCGGGTCTGTACATCTGCAGGGCCAGCCACGCGGATGTGAGCATCCCGGGAATCGCGACCTCCACATCCTCCAACTGCGACGGAGCGTCGGCGCGAGTCACCACCATCGGTCCGTAGCCATCGCCCATGCTGGCGCCATGCGGCAACAACGCGTAGCGATCGCCGAGATACGCGTACGCATGAAAGGACACGGCGGTGACCTCGTACCGTCCCTCGAACGCGGCCTGGTTCAGCGATTCAATGTCGGCAAGCACTTGGTCGACCTCGAGGTCGCCCGTGTCAATCGCACCGGACGCGAGGCCGTAGAACATGAAGGCATCGTCGGAATCAGGGCTGTGTGCCACGGTGATCTTCATTGCAGCATTCTCTCACGGAGGGTTCTGCGTGCAGGCGTGGCTGGGCTCGGGTGCCGGGTGCTGCACCGTGCCTCTGCCCCTGCCCCTCGCCCCTCTCACCTTCTTCTCAAGACCCGCTCGTAGATGCGCATGACGTCCCGGCGTGAGACCACACCGACGGGCGTCTCGTCGCGCTCATTGCGCACGACCACCAGCGCGTCGGTGTCGGACTCGCTCAACCGCGTGAGCGCGGTGGCCAACCGGTCGGAGACCAGGACGTGCGCCTCACTGGCCCGGGTCATGATGGCGTCCACCGACACCGGGCGCTTCTCCGCGACGGCGGCTGCCGAGAGCTGGTCGACGCTGACCACGCCGATCACGCGGTGCTCGACGTCGACGACCGGCAGTGCGGGCGCGCGCGCTTGCACCGCCACCGACAGCGCGTTCAACACGCTCGTCGCTGGCGCGACCGTGGGCAAGTTCTTTCGCATCGCCTGCTCGACCGTGAATGCGTGCACGCGCTCCAATTCCTGGCCCGCGTAGTAGGCGATGTTCTGCTGCCGGAGCTTGAGCGTGTAAATCGACTCGCCGACCAGACGGCGCGTCACGACAATGGCGACGACCGTCGCCAGCATCGATGGCAGGATGATGCGGTAGTCGTCGGTCATCTCGAACAGCAGGATGATGGCTGTGAGCGGCGCCAGCGCTGTCCCACCGACGACCGCAGCAATGCCCACGAGGGCGTAGGCCCCACTTCCCGCCGTTACGGTTGGAAACGCCAAGTGCACAAGCCAACCGAATGCACCACCCAAGACGGCGCCGATGTACATGGATGGACCGAAGACGCCGCCCGAACCGCCCGAGGCGAGCGTCAGCGAGGTCGATACGATCTTGAGCGGCACGAGCAACGCCAGCAGCCACGCAGGGCCGAGCGTCCCCCACGTGGCGCCCTGGATGGTGTCGCTGCCGGTCCCAAAGACCTCTGGCGCGAACCGGCCAATGATGCCCACCATCAATCCACCGATGGCCGGCTTGGACCACGCGGGCAGCTCCCAGCGCTCGAAGCGCTCCTCCAGCGCGTAAAGCGTGCGAATAAAGCCAACGGCCGCCAAGCCGGCCAACAGCCCCAACACGCCATAAAAGAGCCACTCCACATCGCTGACGACGTCATATCGGGGGACGACGAACGAGGGATAGTTGCCGAAGAGGCTGCGCGACACGACCGTTGCACTGACCGATGAGAGAATGACGGCGCCAAACGCCGGCGTGAGCTCGCCCGTGATGATCTCGAGCGCAAAGATGGCACCGCCGATCGGCGCATTGAACACCGCCGCGAGGCCGCCTGCGGCGCCGCACGCCACGAACGTGCGCATGCGATCCGGCGGAATGCCAAGGCGACGGCCGAGCGCGGAGGCCAGCGACGCGCCAATCTGGACCATCGGGCCTTCTTGCCCTGCCGATCCGCCTGAGCCAATCGAGATGGCCGACGCCGCCGTCTTCACGACCGCGACGCGCCCTTGAATGCGACCACCACGTGTTGCGACCGCCGTCATCACCTCGGGGACGCCGTGGCCACGCGCTTCCGGCGCGAACCGCGCGATCAGTGGACCGACGATGAGCCCGCCGAGCGCAGGGAGGAACACGACCGCGGATGCGCCAAGCAGGCCAAGGCGGCCAGCAAAGGACTCGAAGAACAGGTGGTGGACACCGCGCAGTGAATACATGAAGGCTGCGGAGCCCAGACCCGAGAGGAGGCCGACGCCAATGGCCGCGAGAAGAAGATAGTTCTCCTCCGCCACGCGTGAGAGGCCCGTCAGCCGCAGAAACGCGACCTGCACGCGTCGCCGCCACTGCCGTAGGTGCGCCCGGAACGTCACGGCATCCCCTCCAAGCCGTTCGCGCCCCCGCTCCCATTCACCCGGGCGGGGCCCGAGACCATGATGAAGCGACGCGTGTCCCCGCGGCGTACGGTCAACAAGTGCCGTCCGCGCCCGGCGAGCGTGCCGGCGAGCCCTGCCGCGCTCGTGACCGGCTGCTTATCGATGACCTCGACGATGTCGCCCGTTTGCAGTCCTGCGGTCGCAGCCTTGCTACCCGGCAGCACGCGCACGGCCACGCCACGCGCTGGCGCGACGCCAACACCCGCGTCATCGTTCAAGAAGGGCCATGGCACCTGGATGTCCGCCACCTCAACGTCCATGGCATTCTCGTCTGGCGGAGCACGAAGCAGTGTGAGGGTGCTTGCGGCTGGCAGCGCGTTGGTGACCGCCTCGGCGCGGTTCAACGTCACATCGCCGATTCTAACCCCTTGCAGCACGTCACCCGCGCGGGCGCCCGCCTCGGCCGCTGGCGAGCCTGGATCCACATGGACGACCACCATCCGGCCGTCGGCAAACAGAGGCCGCAGCGTGTCGTCGATGGTTTGAAGATCGGCACCAATCCACGGATGGCGATGCGAGCCGCCCTCCGCCAGCGCGTCGAGAATCTCACGGAGCAGTCCGACACCGAGGGGCTGCGCGTCGTCGACGCCAGATGCGATGAAGGCGACGAGCGTGCCGTCCAGGTCGACGATCGTCGAACCGGCCGGCACGCGGTCCTGCTGAAGCCGCGACTCGAGCTGCGACGCGGTGCCGGGTGCACTGATGATCCGCGTGGAAGCCGTGCTCTCACTCGGCTGAATCGCGAGAAACGGGCCCAGCTCGCCGGTATCTGGCTCGACGAGCGGCACCCCCGGGACGTCGAACGGCTCATCCGGCTCGAGGAGCACCACCCCGTGAACGAGGTCGTGTCCTCGAACGGTCGCGCGTGCCACCCTGCCACCGAGTGTCTGCACCGTCCAGCGCTCGCTCCCGCTCGTGGCGGCCACGAGGACACCGCGATCATCTCCCAGGACCACGCCCCCGGTGGGCGCCCCGGCGGCCGGCGTCGCCAGCACGAGCGCGGGCCGGAGGCCGTCAGTGAGGTGCGCGACGAACTCCGCCTGGTAGACGAGCGGCGTTTTGTCGAGGCCGCGACGTGTCTCTGGAGCTTCGAAGGTGAACGACTCGGCGGGTAGGGTCGGGAGCAGGCCTTGCGTGCTGCGACTCTGGCGCAGGACATCGACGACAATGAGTATCAAGACGGCAAGCGCTAACAAGCCGAGGAGCAGGCGCGTACGACGCGACACGCCAATAGAGTATCGCGGTTGCGCCGTGCGCGGGCCGCTCGGTATGCTCGGGCGATGTCGCGGCTGTCGCTTGGGCGCGTGAGGCGGGAAACGCGGTTGCTCGCCGCCACGCTCGTCGTGTCGATCGCCGCGCTGTTCCTGCTGGCGCGCTTCCGGTATCCAGCGCAGGAGGCCGCGGGCACCGCCACCACACAGCCGCTCGCGCGGCTCGCCGCGACTGCCCCCTACGAGGAGTTGGCGGCCAGTATCGAGCGCCTCGAAGCGCGCGTCCTGCCGTCCCTGCTCATCGTACGTGTCGATGCGGCTGGAACGCGAGATACCTTCGAGCCGCTCGTCCAGTCCACACCAGTCGATAGCCCGCGCTTCGTGCCGGCTTTGCGCGTCCGTGATGATCGCGCGATTGCCATCCTGCCGCCTGGCGCACGCATCCAGCGCATGATCGGCTCGCGCGAGGTGCCAACCATCGTGACCACCGATCCGGTGCGCGGCTTGGCGCTCCTCGACGTGCCCACGGAGCCTGCCGTCGTCACTTCCGTGTGGGACAGCAGTACGCCGCTGAGCACACCACGTTACGTGGCGACAGCCGAGGGCACGCGTGGAGGCCCAACATTGCGGCCGCTTTTTTTGGGACGGACGGATGCCATACTTGACCTGCGCTGGGATGCTGCGCTGCTCGCGCTTGGCGGGGCAGGCGCCGCGCCGGTTGGCTCGTTCGTGTTCGCGCTCGACGGGCGGCTCGCCGGCGTCATTGCGGACGCGGAGGGCGGGCCTGCCATCGTTCCCGCCGAGACACTCATGCGGGTCTCGGATCGGCTCGCGCGCGGAGCTCCGCTCACAACCGGCGACCTCGGCCTGACGACGCAGGCGCTCACGCCGGCGCTGGCCATGGCCACTGGCGCACAGTTCGGCGTGATCGTCGCGTTTGCCGATCCCACTGGCCCGACGGGCAAGAACGTCCGGGTCGGCGACGTGGTTTGGGGCATCAACGGCGAAATGGTCTATTCCGTCGAGGGATTTGGCGACCGGGTCGCGCGCATGCCGCCCGGCACGCTGGTCAAGCTCTCGCTCATGCGGGACGGGCAGAAGCTGGATGTGGAGGCCGTGGTCGGCGAGCACGATGGCGGACCGTCGTTCGACGCGCCAGGCGGCCTCGGCCTCGTGCTGCGCCAGGCCGACGGGCTCGGTTCCGAGGTCATGCGCGTCTTCCCGCGTAGCGCGGCGGCTTACGCAGGGCTCGCGCCCGGCGATCTCATCATCCACCTCGGCGACGCATCTGCTCCGGCGCCGAGCACCATCCAGCGCCTGTACCGCGACGCCACGTCGGGCAGCGTGCTCGTCGTCGGCGTGGAGCGCCGAGGAAGGCACATCGTGCTGGCCCTCACCAAGTAGGGCGCGGCTTCCGCCTTCGCGCTTCGCGCTATGGCGGACAAGTCCGCCGTAGCCTTGGCGAAGGTGGACCGCCGTAGCCTTGGCGGAGGCGGTTAGCCGCGCCGATCCTGGCGGCCCTAAAGCCACCCCACCATGAAGGGACTTTGAACCACGATGCCCCGCCCCTTTGAGAAATCGCGCGAAATCGGCGGCCCTGACCCAATCGACGTCGGGGTCTCCGACCGTCGGTTGCCCCTTCGCGCGCTGGTGCCCCGATTGTTGCGCCGGCGCGCCGCGCTCGGCCTGGCACCAGCCATCGCGCCAGCAGTCATTTTCGTACCGCTAGGCGTCTTGATGGGGCCGGCGTTCTTGGGTCTGCTGTCGCCCGATGTCCTGGTTCACCTCGACGCCGTGGTGTCGGTCGGCCTTGCGGCGCTCGGTGTCTTCGTCGGCATGGCGCTTAAGCTGCAGTCCGCACGCGACCGAGCCCTGCTCGGGGCTGGGTGCGTCGAGTCGTCACTCACCATTGCGTTCGTGACTGGGGCGGTGTGGTATCTGCTCACGAAGTGGGGGATGCCCCTCACGTTACCCGTGCCGCTCGTCGCGCTCACGCTTGGCATCTGCGCGGCGGCCTCGTCTGCTGGACTAGTGGAAGCCTCGTCTGACGTGCGGCATCGCACGGCTACGCGCATTGCCGACCTCGATGATGCGCTGCCCATCCTGGTTGGTGGCGCCGTGGTTGCGCTGGTCGCTTCGACGGACGCGCCGCGCGTGAGCGACGCCTTGGTCTGGACGGGGCGCACCTGCCTCGTGGGCTTGACGATCGCGGTCGCCGGTTGGCTGCTCTTCGAGCGTGCCCACAGCGACGCCGAGCGCGGTGTGTTCATCATCGGCACGCTGGTGTTGCTCGGTGGCAGCGCGGCGTATCTGTCGGCATCGCCACTGCTCTCAGGGATGACAGCCGGGCTGTTCTGGACGTGGACACCAGGCCGCGCCGAGCAGATGGTTCGCGAAAGCCTACGCAAGTTCCAGCATCCGCTCATCGTGCTGCTGCTCCTCGTTGCCGGCGCAAGCTGCCGACCGACGGTTGCGGCCGTGTGGCTCTTCGCACCGCTCGTGCTCTTCCGGCTCGCTGGTAAGCTCGCGGGCGGCTGGGTGGCTGCGCGGTTGCTCGAAGAGGTCACACCCGGTGATCTCGGCACGTATCTGGTCGCACCCGGCTTGCTGGGGATTGCCTTCGCCCTGAACGTGGACCAGTGGGCGGGAGCCCGGGGCGGGACGGACATCCTCACGGCGACAGTCGCGGCGACGCTTGCCGGCGAGGCACTCGCGATGCTGCTGGTCCCAACCAAAGGTGACGCGCCCACTGAGGCGACGCGCACGGAGGCGACACCCGCATGAACCGGTTGCTCGCGCTGCTGCTCGTGGTGGGGGTCACCTATCTGATCACGAGCCGAGTGCCGCCGCCTGGATTCGCGGCGCGCGGGACGGGCCTTGCGCTGGGCTTCACGCTCATCGCGGCGGCGCTCGCGGGTGAGATCTTCGGGCGCCTGCGGCTTCCGCGCATCACGGGCTATTTGCTGTTCGGCATGCTCTGCGGCCCATACCTCGGCGAGATTATCAACAGCGCCATGGCGCGTGAGCTGCAGTTTGTCAACGGCGTCGCGATTGCCCTCATCGCATTCGTCGCCGGCACCGAGTTCAACCTCCAGCGGCTGCGACCACGACTCCGGGCGATGCTCGAGATGGGCGCCGTCATCATCCTCCTCATGTGGATTGGCCTCTGGGCGGTGTACTGGGCGGCGTGGCCATGGCTCCCGCTCGTCCCCGAAGCGGACGCGCTCCAGCGGCTGGCGCTCTCGGCGCTCCTGAGCACGGTGACCGTGACCTTCTCGCCGACCGTGACCATCGCGGTGATTGCCGAGAGTCGGGCGCGTGGGCCGCTTGCGGAGCTCGTGCTGGCGGTGGTCATTCTCGGTGACCTGATGCTCATCGTGCTCTTCACGCTTTCGTCAGAGGCGGTCAGGTGGTCACTTGGCGAAGCCCCCTTGGCCGGTGCTGGAATCGTCTCGGGGCTCGCGTGGGAGATCTTTGGCTCGCTGGCATTTGGCGCGCTCGTGGGATCCATCTTTGCGTTGTATCTGCGTGGCGTGGGACGCGAGGTCACGGTGGTGCTGCTCGGGGTGTGCGCTCTGCTCAGCCAGCTCGGTTCGGCGCTCCATTTCGAGCCACTGCTCGCCGCGCTCGCGGCTGGCCTCGTGGTCGAGAACATCGCGCCGCCACAGGGGGACGCGCTGCGGGACGCCGTCGAGCGGGGCGCGCTCCCGGTGCTCGTCATCTTCTTCGCCGCCGCAGGTGCAAACCTCCATCTCGCGGCGCTGGCCGAGATCGGCCTTCTCGCGATTGGTGTCTCGGCGCTGCGGCTCGCGTTCATCCGCCTGGGCACCCACCTCGGCTGTCGTGCGGCCGGCCTCGACTCGCCACAGGCACGGATGGTGTGGATGGGCCTCGTATCACAGGCCGGTGTCACGCTCGGTCTCGCGATTCTCGTCGCGTCGGAGTTCCCCGGTTGGGGCGAGCAGTTGGCCACGCTCACCGTGGCGCTCATCGCGCTGCACGAAATGGTCGGACCGATCCTCTTCCGTTCTGCACTGGCGCGGGCGGGTGAGATTGGAAAAATGGATGAGCACGTTCCCGCTCCCCGCGCGCGCGACGGCGCGGGTGAGGCCGAGGCACCCGCTCAGGCTTAGCTTGCAAGTTTCGGGGTATTCGCCTATCTTATGGAGACCTGCTCGCGGATTGGTCGTATTGACGAGAATGAACTTCTGCACATCTGCGCGGTGCGCGTGCGTCGTGCTCACTTCTCTTGGTGTGTGTTCCCAGTTTGCCGCCGCCCAGTCGATCTCTCCTAACCACGCAGCAGCAAGCGCTGGTGGATCAGGCGAATCGTCTTCGGCCGGTCAGGTCGACGGCGTCGATGACCACCAATCGGCACGGAACGGCGAACCGGGCACGCCAGCGCGAACGCCGGCGAAGCGGGAAAGCTCCTGGTTGGACCCCTTCCTATCGCGCATCAATGGCACCGGTGACGGCTGGACAACGCGGGCAGATAGGATAGTGAGCGGTGGTGGGCTCGCATTGGGTCAGGCGTACACCCAGCCAATTTTCGGGCGTCGGGCACGCGTGCGGGCCGAGACGCTCTTTTCCGTCAAGGGCTACTTGCAGAGCGAGCTGGGCGTAACCTCGCAGAAACTGGGCGTGGCCGGTCTGACCCTGGGCGGTCGCATCCGGTATACCCAGCTTCCCCAAGAGGATTTCTTCGGCGTCGGCCAAGGGTCGGCGGCATCGATGCATTCGAGCTACTCGCGCGAGACGACCGACGTGAGCCTGGTCACGACCCTGGCGCCACGACGTTGGCTCCAGATCGAGGCTACCGCCGGATTTTTGGGTCACGACATTGACAGAGGCCGGCAGCCGGGCGTGCCATCAATCGAGGAACGCTTCCCGGAGCGTGTCGCTCCTGGGATGGAATACGAGACGGAGTTCGTGCAAGCCGGCGTGGCAGCCGTGGTCGACCTCCGGGACGTTCCCCATGCGCCGCGGCCCGGTGGATGGTATGCCGCTTCGCTGACCCATTACGATGGAATTCGCGGCACGAGCCCTAGCTTCGGCCGCTTCGAGGTGGATGTGCGGCAGTTCCTGGCCGTTCCCGGAACCGCCAAGCACGTGCTCGCGCTGCGGGGGCAGGTGATGTCAACCGTCGGTGGCGCCGACGCGGAGATCCCGTTCTTCATGCTGCCGCGGCTGGGTGGGAGCTCGTTACGGGGGTACGAAGTCTCGCGTTACATGGATCGGCATGCACTGGCCTTTTCCGTCGAGCACCGCTGGGACGTGCATCGCAAGCTTCAGCTCATCGGCTTCGTGGATGCCGGGCAAGTGTCACCCACTTTGACGAGCTTCGAGGCCGACCGCTTCCACACGTCGGTTGGTCTGGGTGTCCGTTATCGCATTCGGGGCGCGGCTGCTCTTCGTCTGGACGTCGCAACGGGCCGCGAAGGCGCGCGCGTCCACGTCGGGTTCGGCCCGTCGTTCTAGCGGACCGCGGCCAGGGCCGCGCTCCCCGACGCTCACTTGACGCACCGAAACTTGACTCAAGGAGTCAAGTTTTCGATGCCTCAAGGGTTCTAATCGCGAGAAACGGGCTGTCCTGGGCTGTCCCGATTTTTCCCCGACCTCACCACTGCTCCCGTTCCCGACGCTCCCGCTCCTCCCTCTCCTTCCTCTCTCTTGCCTTCTTCTTGGCCCAATCGGTAATGGCAAAGGCAACATTCGAGAGGTTCGCCGCCGGTCGGCGGAACTGCTGCGGTGTGACGAGATTGAGGAACTCGTTGTGCGTCATGCCCCCGTAAGGTGCCGGTGTCGTGGGACGCTCGCCCTCGCTGAAGAGCCGAATTGGCGGCGCGACGCCGTAGACCCGAATGTACGTCCGGAGGCGCTGACCGTCGAAGGTCTCGGCGACGGTTGGGGCTTGCCGCACCTCGCGCTTGATGCGTTCGACCGATACACCAAGGCCATCAACGTCGAACGAGGAAGGCTGGGGATCGTTACGAGCTTCCCGAGGCTCAGGTGTCCCGTTCGAGCCAGACGACGACGGATCCGACGTCTCCTGCGCCAAGAGCGCGGTGCTCGGAACCACCGCAAGCACGACTGCCAAGCCGAGCACGAAAGCGCGCATAGTGGGTTAGACGCTCGGCGGCGCCTTATGGATGAACGGCCTGCCCATTCACGGAACAGCACAGCCGTTCCGTGATGTCGTTACACCGAGAAGGACGTCCCGCAACCACAGCTCGATTTAGCGAGCGGGTTCTCCACGATGAAGCCTTTGCTGAGCAGGCTGGTATCGTACTCGAGCACCGTGCCGTCGAGGAAGCGCAGGCTCCTGGGATCCACGAGCACACGCGTGCCGTGCGGCCCTTCGTATACCTCATCATCTGGCCGCGGCGCCGCCTCCCAGGCAAAGATGTAGCTCAACCCTGAGCAGCCGCCGGCTTTGACGCCGACACGCAGAGCGCCCTGCAGCATGCCCTGCTTCTCGAGGAGCTTGCGAATCTGCCTACCCGCGTTATCGCTGATCTGAATCATCCTGTATTAGATTCTACCCTAGGTGTCCAATCATGAGCACTGAAGAAGCCCCCAAGAGCTCCTACGAGCTCGCCATGGAACGGCTGCGCAAGAAGGACGCGGACGCAGGTGTCGACGAGCAGCCACTGACCGACACCCAGCGAGCGTCCATTGCTGACGTCCGCCAGTTCTACGGCGCCAAAATGGCTGAGCTTGAGATTCTACACAAATCGGCGCTCGCGAGCGTTTGGGATCCCTCCGAGCGTGCACGGCTCGAAGAAGAGTACCGCCGCGACGGGCAGCGCCTCCAAGACGAGCGTGACTCGAAGATCGCGAAGATCCGAGAGAGCGGCTGACGACACAGTCTTCGTGTGAACTACCGGAGTGCCGCCTGCTGTGCGCGCAGGTGCGGCACCAGGCCGACGAGCCGCGAGACGACGTCATCGATCTCTCCGTCCGTCGTGAAGCGGGTGAGACCGAATCGAATCGAGGCGCGGGCGAGATCGTCGTCCACACGCAGGGCGGCCAAGACGTGCGACGGCTCGGCACTCGCCGTCGAGCACGCGGCACCGGGCGAGACCGCTATGTCGTCCAGCGCGAGAAACAACGCGCTGCCATCGATACCGGGAATGCTCACGTGGAGATTGTGCGGCAGGCGGTTCTCCATCGAGCCGTTCACGTGAAGATCCGGAATGCCCGCTCGAAGCCCAGCCAGCAGCTGATCGCGCAAGGCCCGTAGGCGCTTGCTTTCTTCCGTCATGCTCGTTCGACACAGCGCGCACGCCTTGCCGAAGCCGACGATGCCGGGGACGTTGAGTGTACCGGAGCGCAGACCACGTTCATGGCCGCCTCCGTGCATCTGCGGTGCGAGGGACGTCCTCGGCCGGCGCCGCACGTACAACGCTCCGATGCCTTTCGGTCCGTAGATCTTGTGCGCTGTGCACGAGAGCAGATCGATGTTCATCTGCTCCACGTCGATGGGCACTTTGCCAACGGCTTGGGCAGCATCCGTGTGAAAGAGCACGCCGCGCTCACGGCAGATCGCACCAATCTCCGCGAGCGGCTGCAACACGCCAATCTCGTTGTTCGCCGCCATGACCGACACCACGACGGTATCGGGCTCGATCGCCGCGCGGAGGTTGTCGAGCGCGAGCAACCCGTCCGGCTGCACCGTCAAACGGGTCACGCGAAAGCCTCGCGCTTCGAGCGCAACCGACGGATCGAGAACGGATCGGTGCTCGGTTGCAACCGTCACGATGTGACGGTCGCGTTTGGCAAGCGGGCCGAGCACGTCTGTGACCCCCTTCAAGGCCAGGTTGTTCGACTCCGTGGCGCCGCTCGTGAAGACAATGTCCTTGTAGTGAGCGCCGACGAGGATGGCGATTTCGGCGCGTGCGGCGTCCACGCTCTCTCTCGCCCGCCAGCCAAAGGCGTGGTGCCGGCTTGCGGCGTTCCCGAACACCTCAGTGAAGTACGGGCGCATGGCGTCCACGACCGCCGGATCGCACGGCGTCGTGGCGTGCCCGTCGAGGTAAATAAGCTTCAAGTTACTTATGCTCGATCACTTGTGACTTCAGACCTGCACTGCGGTGGAGGACCGTCATGGCGCTGACGGGCAACTCGGGGATGGCGTCTTGCGCGATTTCGAGGAGGCTGCACGTGCCCAGCGCTTGCAGGATGCGGTCCTTGATGCGCCAGAGTGGATCGCGTACGTTGCACTTGGCGTACTGCTCGCAATCCTGGTCGTCTGTCGAGCAGGCGGTCATCGTGACCGGGCCGTCGACGGCTTCGATGATGTCGGCGACAGAGATCAGGCCGGCTGGGCGCGCGAGCGTATAGCCACCGCGCGTGCCCTGGTGGCTCACCAGTAGGCTGTGACGCGTCAATCGCTGCAGCACCTTTGCCATCAGCTCGACAGGGATGTCGTACTGCTCAGCAATCTCGCGCGCGCTCGCCGAGGCGTGCTCGCCATCGAGCGCGAGGTGCTTCATTGCAATGAGCGCGTAATCAGCCTTTTTCGACAACCTGAACATGGTGCAGCCGGACCTACCCGGGCTATAGAAGGATGGTACGCCTTGCCACCATGCGGGTCAAGTTACCCTTTACCCTTCACCTAGTGGCGTTAGTACTTCGGCTGCGACGGATCGACCTTGTCAATCCACGCGAGAATGCCACCCTTCAGATTGACAGCCTTATCGAATCCCTGTCGCTGTAACAGCGTCACCGCCTGCGCACTGCGCGCGCCCGACCGGCAGTGAATGACGAGGTCCCGATTTCGATCGAGCTCGTCCATACGCTTTGGAAGCTGGCCCAGCGGGATGACGACCGAGCCTTCGATACGACAGATCTGCACCTCGTGCGGCTCCCGCACATCGAGGATCACGAAGTCGTCACCACGATCGAGCTTTGCTTTCACGTCTTCGGCGGTGACCTCCGGAACCTCGGACCGTGTGGGTGTTGCGCTCGCCGCCGCGGCCGCCGGCATCGCTGCTGGCCGTAAGCCGCAGAATTGCTCGTAGTCGATGAGCGCCTTCACCGTGGGATGGTCGCCGCACACCGGGCACTCGGGATCGCGCCGTAGCTTCAGCTCGCGGAAGCGCATTCTGAGAGCGTCGTAAATCAAGAACCGGCCAACGAGCGGCTCACCGACGCCCAGCACGAGCTTGATGGCCTCGGTCGCTTGGACGAGTCCTACGAGTCCCGGCAAGACGCCGAGCACGCCACCCTCGGCACAGCTCGGTACGAGGCCTGGCGGCGGCGGCTCCGGATAGAGGCAGCGGTAGCACGGGCCGCCCTTCACGGCGAACACCGACGCCTGCCCTTCGAAGCGAAAGATGCTGCCGTAGGCATTCGGCTTTCCGAGCAGCACGCACGCGTCGTTCACGAGATATCGCGTGGGGAAGTTGTCCGTGCCATCGACGATGACGTCGTACGGCTCGAAGAGCGCCAGTGCGTTCGTCGACGACAACTGCGTTTCGTGGAGATCGACGCGAACATGCGGGTTGATCGCCTGAATCTTCTCCTTGGCCGATTGCAGCTTCGGCCGACCCACGTCTGGCGTCCCATGGATGATCTGCCGCTGCAGGTTGCTGTGATCAACCACGTCGAAATCCACGAGGCCGATGCGGCCGACGCCCGCGGCCGCAAGGTACAGCGCCACCGGCGAACCGAGACCTCCCGCGCCAATACACAGCACGCTTCCCGCCTTGAGCTTGCGCTGCCCGTCCATGCCGACCTCGGGCATGATGAGATGGCGGTTGTAGCGCTGGATCTCTTCGGACGAGAGCGCCGGCAATTCCACGGGCGGGGTCGGCGTCGCGGTCCCGACACCACCTGCCACCGACGGAATGATGCTCAACGCGTCGCCGTCGCGCACAGGCGTCTGCTCTTTCTGCAGATACCGGATGTCATCGTCATTGAGATAGACGTTGACGAAGCTGCGAAGCTTTCCTTCCTCGGTATACAGGTGCCGGCGAAGGTCGCCATACTTCGTCGCGAGATTCGCCAGCACTTCGCCGACCGTGGTGCCGTCGACTTCTACGATGTCGTGCTGGTCGGTGTATGACCTGAGGGGAGTCGGAATATGAACTTTGTGTGCCACGTTCTACCTCTTGTCAGATCATGGCGGCCCTAAAGGGCCGCCCTACAAAGGGCCGCCCTACCGAGACGGTGCTTCGTAGGGCGGGGCTTCAGCCCCGCCGATCACTTTAACTTCGTCGAACGCCGTTCGATCGTCCCGGAGCCGCCAACCGGTGAGCTCCGCTGCGGCGCCCGCGCGCACGGAGAGGATCACGTACACGAAGCCGGGCCAAGCCGCCGCGAGGTCGTGCACGGATGGACGCGCCGGATGGTCCGGGTGCGAGTGATAAAAGCCGAGCAGCGTGCGATCCGCTGCCGCGACACGCTGCTCGAGAGCCCGGTACTCCAGCGGGCTGACCAGAAAACGCCGCTGCTGATTTTCGCTGCTCGTGTTGGGAAGCGGCCATGCTTCGACCACCTCACCAGCACGACCCACCAGCGCACCGCAACACTCGAGTGGGTAAGCCGCTTGTCCGTGCTCGTGGATGGTCGTGCCTGCAGCCGCCGACATGGTGAGCAGCGGCGTTTGCACATCCTGTTCCGACGTCGTATTCATCGCACGATCCTGCTTCTCGTAGAATACCCGAACGCTGGGAGCCCAAAAACGTCATGACACAGTTGCTCATCCTCCTCCTGCTGGGTGTCAACCCACAAGATGCCGCACCGCGGCCACCGAGCCGCTCGCTCGCGGGCATCGTGGAGGATTCGTCCGGAGGCGCCGTGGCCGGCGCGCTTGTCACGGTAACCTGCGCCGATGCCACGCGCAAGACGACAACCGACGCCGTCGGTCAATTCATCGTGGAGGATCTCCCAGCCGCCCAATGCAGCGTTGAAGCGAGTGGTGAGCTGCTGCGCGCAAACCGTGTAGACATCGACCTCACGCACCGCAGCTCCGGCTTCGCGCGCCTCGTTCTCGCGCTGGCGGACCTGACCAGCGAAGTCACGGTCACCCCGGCGCGCGGCGAACAGGAGCGGACGTTCGACGTGCCCGACGCCGTCTCGATTGCCACGCGCGAGGAGCTCGAAACGCGTCCACTACAGATTCTCCCACAGGCGCTGCGCGAGGAAACCGGCATCCTGGTGCAGCAGACCACCACAGCCCAGGGCTCGCCGTTCATCCGCGGCTTCAGCGCTCAACGCATCGTGTACCTCCTTGACGGCGTGCGTTTCAACACCGCCACCTTCCGTGCCGGCGCCACGCAGTTCTTAGGCTGGATCAACCCGTCGCTCGTGCAGCGCATCGAGGTGGTGCGCGGGCCCACCTCCGTCCAGTACGGCAGCGACGCCCTCGGTGGCAGCGTCAACGTCCTGAGCCTGCGCCCCGAGACCGTGCCCGCCGACACGCGCACGGGCGGCAGTGTCCAGCTCTTCGCCGGCTCGGCCGACCGCAGCGTGGGCGGTGATCTGCTGGCTCACATCCAGACGCCCCGCGTGGCGTTGAGCGGCGGTGTCTCGACGCGACGGGTGGGTGATCTCCGCCCAGGCGCCGCCAAGGACTCCCATTCAGCTTTGACGCGTTTTCTCGGCCTCTCGTCCCGCGAGCTGTACTCGCGCTTACCAGACACCGGTTTCGACCAATCGGGCGGACATATCTCGCTCATGGTGCCGATCGGCACCACCGGGCACGTCGATGTCCTCTACGCGCACGAAGCCCAATCGGACGTGAGCCGCTACGACCGAATCATTGGGGGCGACGGTCTGTTCCGCAGCCAGTTCGATCCACAACGCCTCGACTT
Source organism: Luteitalea sp. (assembly GCA_009377495.1). Taxonomy (GTDB): domain Bacteria; phylum Acidobacteriota; class Vicinamibacteria; order Vicinamibacterales; family Vicinamibacteraceae; genus WHTT01. Next base: position 17,218 of record WHTZ01000056.1, on the reverse strand, counting down.
CGGCTATGTCCGCCTGCAGCGTGGCACGACTGGGCCCTTCGATGCCGTCCAGGCCACGATTTCCGTCAATCGACAGCAGGACGACCGCCTCGAGCAACGCCGACCAGACACGGACATCGAGCGAGAGGCCGGCCGCGTGACAGCGCTCGGCTACCAAGGGCAGGGCACCTGGCTCATCGCGGGACGCCATGGCGTAACCGTCGGCGGCGAGGTGTTCGACGAGTTCATCGGCGCCAGCCGGATGATCGAAGATCCACGGACCGGACGCCAACTCCGCGAACGCCCTGAGATACCTGATGGCTCGCGCTACACCAGCGCCGGCGTGTTCGCGCAAGACTCCGTGGATCTGTTGGGCGGGCGGCTTGGCCTCCGCGGCGGCGTGCGCGCAGGTTATTTCTCGTTTCGAGTCGCGGAGGACCGCTCCCTCGGCGTGGCAGCCGACTCGGTCACGACGAGCGACGTCACGTTCCAGACGGGCGCGGTGTGGCGGCTCACCGAATTTGTCAATGCGACGCTGGCCGCCAGTCGCGGCTTTCGCGCGGCGAACGCTTACGATCTCGGCGCGATTGGCATTAGCGGCGGCGGTTTCGAGATCGCGCCCACCACGGCGGCACGTCTCGGCGCGCGTATCGGCTCGAACGATGGTGCAAACGCGCTGCCCACTGACGCGATCGTACAGCCGCTGCAGCCTGAATCGAGCTACGCGTTCGAAGCTGGCATCAAGGTGCGCACGCCCCGCCTGTCGGCCTCGGTCGTTGCGTTCGATCTCGAGCTCGTGGACGTTATTCAGCGTCGCACCGCCATCTTCCCGACGATCGTGGTCGGCGAAACGCTTGCTGGTTACACCGTCATCAGCCAAGACGAGGGGGGTCGCGCGTTCATCGCCGAGGATCCGCGACCAATCGTGACACGCGTCAACGTCGATCGTGCCCGTATCGCTGGCATCGACGCCGACGTGCAAATTCGGCTTGCCCCTGCCTGGCTCGCGGGTGGATGGTGGTCGCTCGCGAATGGCCGAGAGATCGACACCGGCAACCTGCTTCGACGGATGCCACCACCAATGGGAGGGCTGAGGCTCAAGTGGGAACCAACCAACCGTGGTGTCTGGGCCGAAGCGACGGTGGCATTCGCGCGGCCGCAGACGCGCTTGAATGGTGGCGACCTGGGCGATGCGCGCATTGGAGCCCGCCGCAGCCTCGATGACATCGCCGCTTTCTTCACCGGTACGGCGACCGATTTGGGCTTGGTGCGAGACAATCGCCTCGTCGCCACCCGTGAAACGTTGGCCGCCGTGCAAGCGCGGGTGCTGGGCGCCGCGTCGCAAGCGGCGCTGTTCACGACCACGCCCGGCTTTGCTGTGCTGAGCCTACGCGGTGGCCTGCGCCTCACGTCGCGTCTCGATCTGACGGTGATCGCGGACAACCTGACCGATCGGAACTATCGGTGGCACGGCTCGGGCGTCGATGCCCCCGGGATAAACGTGCAGGTCAGGACCCGCTGGCGGTTTTGAGCAACGTCTCATGAAGTTTCTCGCGAGCCAATTCGCGTATCTCCTGAGTCCATCTGCGGATCGGACGGTTCGAGCTGGAGCTCCGCCGGCGACAGCGACCGCACAGCCGACTCAATCGGCTCGAGCTCCGCTACCGTTCGCTTGCCCGCCGCGCCCAGCTCGTCGAACTTGCGAGCGGACGGCAGCACGCGGGACTCGAGCGATCCCACGGCACGGTTGTACGCCTCGACCGCTTTCCCCAGCGCGCCGCCCATGCCCGCAAGGTGATCGACGAGCACGCTCATCCGTTCCGAGAGCTGCCGCCCCAGCTCGCTCACCTTCTCGGCGTTCTCCGCCATCCGCTCCTGGCGCCAGCCGTACGCGACCGCGCGCAGCAGCGCAATGAATGTCGTCGGCGTCGCGATGACCACGCGCTGAGCAAGTGCCCACTCGATGAGGTCGGGATCCTCTTCAGCAGCCGCGGCCAGGAACGAATCGTTGGGGATGAACAGCACGACGAACTCGAGGCTGTTCAGCGTCTCGGCGTAGTCTTTGGCACCAAGGCGCGTGACGTGATGGCGGACTTGCAGCGCGTGACGGCGCAAGGCGTCCCGCCGCGCCTCGTCGCTCGCCGCCTCCAACGACTCGAGGTACGCCGTGAGCGGCACTTTGGAGTCGACGACGATGCGCCGGTCGGCTGGCAAGGTGACGATCATGTCTGGCCGGAGGCGGCCGTCCTCGTGGAAGAGCGACTCTTGCTCGGTGAAGTCGCAGTGATCGATCATGCCAGCGAGCTCGGCCGTCCGGCGCAGCGCAATCTCACCCCACCGTCCGCGCACGTGCGGCTGCCGAAGCGCGTTGACCAACCGCGACGTCTCCTGCGAGAGCCGACCCGTCGTGGCCATCACCTGTTGGAGCTGCTGATCGACGCCGCCAAACCGCGTCGCGCTGCGCTCGGCGAGGTCGCGAGCCTCTTTCTGGTATGCGCCGACGGCGTCGCGGAGCGGTGCAATGATGGCCGCGATCGTATCCGTGCGCTGGGTGAGATCGCCGGCCGCTTGTTCACGTAACGCCTTGAACTTCTCTTCAGCAAGCTGCAGCAGGCCCTGCGTGCTGCGGTCGAGGGCGTCTGCCGCCAGAGACTTGAACGCGTCACCAAGGCGAGACTTGGCTTCTTCCAGCAGCCGCTCTTGTTGCTGGAACTGCCGGCCTGCCTCTTGCATGCGGGTCTCCGCCACCACTCGGCCCTGCTCTGCCGCGCTCAGTCGCTCGCGCAGGCGGGCTGTCTCGCCTTCCAGCGCGCGGAGCTCTCGATCGATCGCTTCGGCGCGCGCCTCAGCAGCCGCCGCGCGGCGCAGGAACAGAGCGACGGCCAAGGCGCCCAAGAGGAGGCCGACGAGTAGGGCCGGCAGGGCGAGCAAGATCGGATCGGTCATTTGAGCGTAGCGGTCAGCGAGACCTGGGCCCGGATCTCGATCTCGCCGGGCGCAACGGGCGTCTGCACGTCCACAGCCTCTGCGCGCATCGCCTGCCTAAGCGGCACGGGCGGGGGCAGATCTGCCTGGAGCTGGTCGCTGATACGCACGATGCGGTCAAACGCGCGGCCGGCGGCCGTAGCCATCGCCTCGGCGCGTGCCCGCGCCTCCGCTACGGCCTGCTTCAACGCTTCGCGCTCCAACTCGTCTCGCTTCTTGAGATCGAACTCAATGCTGCTCACTTCGGTCGCGCCCGACGTCACCGCAGCATCGATGATCTCGCCCACCCGAGCGATATCGTCCAGCCGCACCTCGATCGAGTTGCGCGCAACGTACTCCCGAAACCGCTGCTTGCCATCGACATAATCGTACTGCGGCTGCAGGTCGAGGGTTGTCGTCCGAACGGCGTCGCTCGGAATACCGAGCTCCTCGAGACGTGCCTGCACGGCCGCCATCGCCTGGGCGTTCTTCTCTTGCGCGGTTCGAGGCGCCCGGTCTCGTGCCTCGGCGGTCACGGTCACGCGCGCTCGATCTGGTGTCGCTCGCACCATGCCCTCGCCTGTCGCGTGGACAACATCGCGATCGAGCTGTCGGACCACGCCGACGTCGGCAGGCTCAGCCGCGCCGGGGCGTGGCGCCTCCTGTGCCCACGTGTGCTGAGGCATGCTCGCCCCGGCAAGCATCACGCCACAGAGAACTGCTCCTGGTGCCCGTTGTATGCGCACGCGATCCACTCCTTCCATTCGACTCGCTCATGGCAAGCCGATTCCCATACTATTCGCCCCGGTCGCTCCTCCACGCCTGGACCAGCGCGTCAAGCTGCTGAACATCGAAGCCCTTGACAGCCGTCTGTCCGCTGATGGTCACCGGAACTGCCAGGAAGCCCAGTGCAAGCAGGGCATCGTACGCTGCATCATCTTCTTCGATGTTTCGTTCGACGAACGGGACGTGCTCGCGTGAAAGAAACTCCTTCACCCGCTCGCACGCCAGTCAGCTCATACCGGTGTAGACGACGATCTCAGTGCTCATGGTCGGGGGATCGTGGTTAGGACTCGTCTAGAAATAAGTGTGCCATTCGAATCCTTATCTCTCAACGAACGGCACAATGGCGTCGAGCAGGAAGGCTAGCACCCGCTCCTCGGTGAGTGCTGCAATGTCTGTCGCGTCCGCGACGATGTGCTCGTTGACGACGACGCGTTGGCCGCGGACGTAGCTGACGTGGCCGACGACAGTCGCGGGCCGCTGAAACGTGTCGAGCGAGAGCGCGATATAGTCGGACGGCGTTCGATCGGCGTCGAGCCGGAGCTCGCCCGCCGGCGTTCCCAGCGTGAACAGCACGCCTTCCGCACGCAACGCTTGGACGAGCTGCCGACACAATGGCGTCGCGTGCTCGAGCACGCGCTCCCAGTCGGCGCGGGCTTGCTCGGTCGTTTGCCGACGCGCGGCGGTCTCTCGGCGCGCTCGATCGATGGTGTGTCGCAGTCGCTTCTTGATCTCACCAGAGTCCATAGGATCGATTCCTGAGTATGACAGGGTGGAGGGGTGACAAGGTGTTACCGTGTCACCCGATCACTCTTCCTTCCCACGTTAATGGCCATCAACCCTCCGAGGAGGGGCCGCCAATCGGTGTCGACGAAACCGAGCGCCGCCATCCGCACTGCAACCGCCTCTGCACCCGGATAGCGTGCGAGGCTGGCAGGAATGTAGCGATATGTGTCGGGGTCACCGTGCAACGCGAGACCGACAACGGAGCCGACGACGGTCAGATACGCGAAGTACGCGGCGCGTGCAAGGCCGTTGGTCGGACGGTTGAAATCAAGGGCGAGCACCCGACCGCCCGGGGCGAGCACCCGGTGAATCTCGGTGAGGGCGGTGTCCAGCACGGCGGCGTTACGGAGACCATAGCCGGCCGTGACCAATGTCGCGCTGGCGTCGGGAAGCGGCAGCTTCAGCATGTCGCCTACCACGAACGCGGCGCTCGGCCGGTGTGGCTTCAATCGCGCCAGCCGCACCATCTCCGGTGCGAGGTCGAGACCGACCACCAGTGCACCGCGCGCGGCCAACGCCCACGCCAGGTCACCCGTCCCGCAGGCGAGGTCGACGGCCCGCTCACCCGGCTGAACGGCTGCGAGATCGACGAGCTGGGCCTTCCACCGCCGGTCTTGCCCGTACGACAACAACACCGTGATGACGTCGTAGCGGTGCGCGATACGCTGGAACAGGGCGGTCACGTATCGTCGCTTCCCGTCGGGCGTCGAGAGCGCCTCACCCAGCGACGGCCGACGGGTCGAGGTGGTGGAGGGGACTGTCATCTTTCGCTAGCATAAAGGAGTCGGTCGACCCATGCTGCCATCGAGCACCGTCGAAAACTACCTCAAGGCCATCTACCACGGGCAGAGCGACTTGCCCAACGGGCGCGATCTGGTTCCCATGGGCCAACTGGCTGCAGCCCTCAACGTGGTGCCCGGCACGGCCACGACGATGGTCAAGGCGCTTGCGGAGGCAGGGCTGGTGACCTATGAGCCGTACGCCGGCGTGCGGTTGACCCAGGCCGGTGCCCTGCTTGCCGCGATGGTGCTACGGCGGCATCGGCTCGTCGAGCTGTTCCTCGTACAGGTAATGGGCATGAGCTGGACCGAGGTGCACGATGAAGCGGAGCAGCTCGAGCATGTGGTTTCGGACCGCCTCATCGAGCGCATGGACGAGATGCTCGGTCGACCATCGGTCGATCCCCATGGTGACCCAATCCCCAGCGCGGAGGGGGCGCTCGATCACCGCGAATATCACACGCTGCTCGACTGCCCGCTCGGCCGACACGCGATCGTGACCCGTGTCCTCGATCAGGATCCGGATTTCCTCCGCTTCGTCGAGCAGAGCGACCTCAAGCCTGGTCAGCATCTCGAAGTGGAAGCGCGTGACAAAGCGTCCGATAGCGTGCGGGTGAGCGTTAAGGAACATCGTGCGATCACGCTCGGCACACGCGCAGCGTCGAAGCTGCTCGTGGAGGTGGTGGCAAGTTGAAGGGGCACGCTCGCACCTGGCACCTTGCCCCTTCAACTTGTCAGCCACGCGAGGAGCCCTTCGGGTCGATCGATGGTGGGCACACCCACGCGCTCGTCTGCTGGGATGCTCGCGAATCCAAAGCCGTACCGAGCAAGACACACGCCCGTGCCCGCTGCCCGCGCCGTGTGCAGGTCTACCCACGAATCACCGACCAGCAGCGTCTCGGTTGGCGTGACAGCCGCCCGCTCGATCAGGTGCCGCAGGCCATCCGGAGCGGGCTTTCGCGGAAATCGATGATCATCAGCCACCACGAACTGGACATAGCGGGCCAGATCGAGCGCGTCGAGCAAGCGTCGAGTGGCGCGTGCCGGTTTGTTCGTCAGCACCGACAGGCATCGCGTCGCACCAAGGCTTTCGAGCATAGGCACGATGCCGTCGTACGGGCGTGTGTGCACGTCCAAGCACTCCTCGTACAGCTCGAGGAACCTCTCGAGCGCCTCGTCGATCGAGAGCGAGATCGCCGCGGCGTCGAGCACCCGCTCGACCAGTTTGCGGGCGCCTTCTCCGACCATGCTGACGACGGTGTCAAGCGCAAGTGGACGACCGCCGTAAAGACGGATGAGGGCGTTCGCCGCATCCGCGAGATCGCGACGCGAATCGACGAGCGTGCCGTCAAGATCGAAGACAATGTGGGGATACGTGCAAAATGCCACGAGCACACTTGAGAAATCAGCTTATCCTACATTCTGCTCGGCGGCATCGCGAGACCTGACTCATTATCCTGTAGCCCTTTACCCCTTTACCCCTTCACCCCTTCACCTATGTGCATCGGTGTGCTGTGCTCAGCCGGTCTCGACAGCGTGGTGTTGCTGGCACACGAGGCCAAGCGAGCCGAGGTTCAACCGATCTACGTGGCTGTCGGGTTCGCGTGGGAAGCGGACGAGCGGCGCCAGCTCGACGATGTCATTGCCGCCATGACGGATCACGGCCACATCCGACCACCGCGCGTGCTCGAAGTAAGCATGCGCGACGTCTACGCGCCCACGCACTGGGCCATTCAAGGCAATGCCCCCGCTTATCACACGCCAGACGACCACGTCTACATCGTCGGACGCAACGTGACGCTCCTCAGCAAGGCCGCCATCTTCTGCGCGCATGCGTCCATTCACGAGCTCGCGCTCGGGCCGCTCGCCGGCAACCCGTTCCCTGACGCGACGCCCGAGTTCTTTCGCGCGCTCGAACAAGCGCTGTCGCTCGGCCTTGCGCACGACATCGCGATCTCGACGCCATTTCGCGATCTCCCCAAGGCGAAGGTCCTTCGGCTGGGCGTTGCGCTCGGCGTGCCGCTCCATCTCACGTTGTCATGTATGAGCCCCGGCGGCCGGCGTCACTGCGGGCGGTGTAGTAAGTGTCGCGAGCGCCAGGAAGCATTTCGGCAGGCGGAGCTGAGCGATCCCACCGACTACGTACGGCGATCTGATGGATAGGATCGGTAGGGCGCGGCTTCCGCCTTCGCGTAAAGCTTCGGCGGACAAGTCCGCCATAGCCTTGGCGAAGGTGGACCGCCGTAGCCTTGGCGGAGGCGGTTAGCCGCGCCATGAGGCCATGAGGATCACATGCAGTAGATGGCGCCCCTAAAGGGGCGCCCTACAAGGGGGCGCGCTACAAAGGGGCGCGCTACTCAATGGACTTGAGCGCAATCGATCCGTCAGACGTGCGGATCTTCAACAGGTGACCCCCGACGCCCAGTCGCGTCCGGAGCGATCGGCGGTCTCTATCACGGCGATCGCGCTCCTGGCGATCGCCCAGCTCCGGCGTCAAGCCCCCCACCTGGATGCGGCCATCACCGGTAGACGCGTCCACATCAGCGCTGAACGCCGTGGGAAGCGTGATGAGAACGGCACCATCACCGCTCTCGACGTCCCAATCGGCGCCCATGTGGCTTCCGGGAAACGCCCGGACGGTCACCGAACCGTCGCCCGTGCGCACACTGAGACCGGTGAGCCGGCCCGTGACAGTCACGCTCCCGTCACCGGTCGTCAGATCGCAACGTCCTTCCATGTCTTCGACCTTGATGCGGCCGTCACCCGTGTGAGCGCGCACGTCACCCTTGACCTTCAGCGCGGTGACGCTGCCGTCCGCCGTCCGCAGCTCGATCTGCCCATCCACGCCCTCCACGCTGATCGAACCGTCGTCGCTGCGCGCTCGGAGGTGACACATCGCCGGCACGAATGCGGTGACCCTGGCACTCTGGGGAGCGCCCACGAACCCCCACCTCCCCTGGGACGGCTGTCGCACCTCGACGCGGATCCGATTGCCCTCCTGATGGCTCGAGACTTGAATGCGTTCCAATAGTTCGACGGTAGCACCGCGCTTTTCGATGTCGACGACGACCTCCGGACGATCCCACGTGCGCACCTCAACGCTGCCGTCGAAGGTCGCGAGCGTGACCTCCGGGGTGCCGTCCACCGCGAATCGCTGGTGCTCGGTCGCGACCTGAGCTTCTGAGTCGACCTGGACCACGCAACCCCCGAACAAACACGGGGCTACGAGCGTGGCTGCCACCGGAAGGCGGAACAGGCCTGGGCGTACAGATCTCATCTTCATAGACGTAGACGGTCGGACGCAGGCTAAAGTTCAGGTCGCATCGTAGGCGAGCTGGCCCCCAACATAGGTACTCCGGACCCGCCAGTCAGGCCCCAGCACGGCGAGATCTGCAACGGCGCCTGCGCGAATAACACCCACGTCAATCAGTCCGAGCTCGCCCGCCTGAGTCGTCGCCGAGAGCCGGGCGGCATCCACAACCGAGAGGCCAAGCCGCTGCACCACGAAGCGGAACGCCCCATCCATGGTCAGCCGACTCCCGGCGAGTGTGCCATCGTCCAGGAAACAGGCCGTTTCGCGCACGGTCATGGGCCGCCCGCCGAGCGCGACGCGCGAGCCCACCGCGAGCCCAGACCCTGCTGTGCCGTCGGTGATCACCATCATGCGCTGCGGGTGTTTGGCAGCAATTGCCGCACGCACCACGACCGGGTGCACATGATAACCGTCACACACGATCTCGGCGGCGATGTCCTCGCTTGCCAAGACGGCACCCACCAGACCTGGTTCGCGGTGATGGAGCGGTGGCATGCGGTTGAAGAGGTGGGTGGCGTGGCGTGCGCCTGCGTCGATGGCAGCACGCCCTTGATCGAGCGTCGCACCGGAGTGCCCGAGCGACACGCGATGCCCCCGTGCCACAAGTTTCTGGATCAACGCCAGAGCATGCGGCAGCTCTGGCGCAAGGGTCACAATACCGACTTCGGACCGATACGCGTCGATGACACGAAGGATGTCCTCACCGCCTGGAGACCCTGGCCAGCAGAGAGACTCGAGCGGTTGTGCGCCGCGGTAGTCCGGATTGATGAAGTTGCTCTCCAAGTGGGCCGGCAAGACGCGCGCACCGCTCCGCGCCATCGCTTGCGTGCGCGCCGCGCGCGTCGCACGCAACGCCCGCTCGAGATCCTCCGGGCGGCAGGCGATCGTGGTCGGGCAAAACGCGGTGACACCGTACTTGACGAGCCGCACGGCGATCTCGCCGATGGACGCCGCCGGACCGAGCGTGTCGAGTCCCTCCACACCGTGGACGTGCACGTCGATGAAACCGGGCACCACGATGTGGCCGTGGAGATCACGGCACTCGGGGCCCGTCCACGCGGCGCGGCCTTCCCGCACGTCGACGATGCGGCCGTCGTCGATGACCAGGCAGCCGCTTCGGATCAGTCGATCTGGCAGGACGATATCCAGGTCGGCCAGGACGATCATCGACCAGCCTCTGCGCGCAGAGGGCTACCTGGGTAGACGAGCAACTTGCGGCCGGCGAGCGGCAGATCGTGCGCGGACGGCTCATCAGCGCCCGTGCCACGCGGTGTGAAACGAAACAGGTGCCGGTCAATCTCTCGAAGCAACAGAGAGAGCGCGCGCTCGTCGGGCGCAGACAGCACGATCACGCCGCCACACTCTGTAGGCGGGAAACGGCGATCATCGAAGTAGTCGCGGTCGAGTGTGAGGAGTGTGCGCCGCATCTCGCGCGCGCGGCGAAAGTGCTCGCCGTCACGTGCGCGGCGGAGGTCGGCGTGCTCCATGACGAAGAACACATCCCACCGCAGGCGCTCGCGCATGAACGCGACGAGGCCGGCCGGGAGGTTCGCGTCTCCGTACACGAGCGGGTGGTGTATCACACGTGTCTGCCACGACCCGAGCTCGGACGCGAGCGTACCCATAGACCGCGCCTCCGCGCGGCCCGAAGCCGCGCGCCACGTACTCGACATTTCCAGGTACGTAGTGAGGGGCTGTCAGGCCTTCCAAGGCCTTCCCGTGCCGAAGGCGGGGCCCCTCGTCTGGCGCCCCTAGCTTACCAGACCTGGTCGCGTTACCCTATCGAGAGGTCCCATGGTCGATTCATCTTCTCTGCCGTTGCTTCTCACCGCCCTTTACATCGTCTGTGGTGGCCTCCTCATGTTGAGTCTGTTCATCTATATCAAAGGACGTCCGCCGGTGACGGAAGGGCACGCATTTCGAGCAAGCCGCCTGAGCTCGGGTAACCGCCTGCTTCCCACGCAGGTGATCATCACGCCACAGAGTGTGGTGCGGTATACGCCGCGCTGGATTGGCCGTCACGAACACTCGATTCACATGGCCCACGTCGCCTCGGTACGCATCGACACGAAGCTGCTGTTCTCGGACGTCTACATCGAGACCACCGGCGGTACGAGCGCCATCGTATGCACGGGTCACACGAAGGGTGACGCCAGGCGCATGAAGGCTTTGGTGGAGCAGTACCAGTCGGAGTACTACAAGCAGCAGGAACGGCCCGCCAGCGCGACCCGTGTCTGATGTCCTGACTCTGACGCTCGTCCGCGTCCGCGTCGCCGGCCCCACCACGTGCATTCTCGAAGCGGATCTCGATGACGCGCCCTTTCATTTCCGGGCCGGACAGGCCGTTGTCATGGGAGTGCACGGTCACGCCGTGCGGCAGCCATACTCGATCGCGTGCGCGCCTGCCGACGTACAGCGCACCCACCGACTCGAGTTCCTCGTCGGTGTAGATGCACGGGAAGGCGCGCACTTCGCACGGCTTCCGCCTGGCGTGAAGCTGGACGTCGAGGGGCCGTGTGGATCATTCGTGCTGCCAGACGTGCTAGAGGCGCGGCCGCTTCTCTTTGTTGGGGGCGGCACTGGCATCGCGCCGCTGCGCTCGATGATCCGCGAGGCGCTGGCGCGGCAACACCCCGCCCCCATCACGCTCCTGTATAGCGCCCGGAGACCAGCCGAGTTCTCATATCTCGACGAGTTCCGCCGTCTGATGCGACACGGTCGGTTGCGGCTGGTGCTCACGGTCACGCGGCCAGCGGGTCCGCGATGGCGCGGTGAACGAGGCCGTATCACGCGTGCGCTGATCGAACGAGTCGTGCAGCCAGCCCGTTCGAGCTCTTCGAAGGCCGAAGGACGCGACGTCGAGGCGTTTCTATGCGGATCACCCACGTTCGTGAGCGACCTTGCACAGCTCGTCCGCCAGATCGGCGTCCCGACAACGCGTATCCACATCGAGCGCTGGCACGACTAGGAAGGGGTGGAGGGTTCCCCTTTATCCCTTTACCTATGGCACCTTGAGCTTCGACCGCACCTCCGTGACGCCGGAAATGCTGCGGGCGAGCTTGAGAGCCTGCTGCACTTCCGATTTCGAGCGCACGGGGCCTGTCAGCGTCACCACGCCATTGGTCACGGCAACGTCGATGGCAGAGCCCTTGATTTCCGGATCGTTGAGCAACGCCGTCGTCACACGCACCTGGATGGTGCTGTCGTCAGTTTGACGACTCACACGCTGTGCGCATCCGGCTGCAAGCGGTGCGGTGACGACGATCGCGAGCAACCCCACCAGTAACCGACGACTCAGATTCATTGTCCCGCCCTCGTGCGAAAAGGGCCTGTCCCTGGACTGTCCTTATTTTTGCGGCTACATGCCCATCGCGTGAAACCCGGCATCCACGAAAAGGACCTCCCCGGTAACGGCGCGCGACGCGTGGCTCAGCAGGAACAGCGCCATATCGGCCACCTCTGCACCCTCGATGTTGCGCTTGAGGGGCGTGCGCTCGCGGTAGAGCTGCAACATGCTCGAGAACCCTGCGATGCCGGCCGCGGCGAGCGTCTTGACCGGGCCTGCGGAAATGGCGTTCACCCGAATGTTGTGCGCCCCAAGGTCCGCCGCCAGATAGCGGACAGAAGCCTCGAGCGCGGCCTTGGCGACGCCCATGACATTGTAGTTCGGAACCACGCGCTCGCTGCCCAGGTACGTCAGGGTCACGATGCTGCCACCGCCACGCTTGGCCATGAGCGGCGCCGCGCCGGCGGCTAATGCGACCAGCGAGTACGCGCTCACGTCGAGCGCCACATGAAACGCCTCGCGCGATGTCTGGGTGAACGGCGCCGTGAGCGCCTCACGCGGCGCGAATGCCGCACCGTGGATCAGGAAATCGAGGCTGCCAACTTCCTGCTCAATTGTCGTAAACAGCGCCTTGACCTGTTCGTCGCTTGTAACGTCGCAGGGCAACAGCAAAGGTGCACGTGGCAGGGTCGCGGCCAGCCCGCGCACGTTCTCTTCGAGGCGCTCGTTCTGAAACGTGAGCACGAGCTGCGCACCAGCCCCCGCCGCAGCCTGGGCAATCGCCCAGGCGAGCGACCGCTTGTTGGCGACACCAACAACGAGGCCCGTTCGACCGGACAAATCGTTCATGCACACTCCTTATATGCGAAAAAGAGACCGCGGCCCTACCGTTCGACAAGGAGTTGCGGGATTAACGGGAGCGCCGAGGGCCGTGCGAGCGGCGCCCGTCACGGCTGGGTCGCCCGGGCCCACGCGGCCGGGGCGGCCGCGCGCCGAGTGCGCTCTTGCCGCCCGGGTTCGGGCCGCCAGGCCACGTGCCGGATTTGCCGCCGCCACGGATCTTCGGGCGTCCCTTGTTGCCGGGGCCGTTCCGCATGCGGTGCATCGTGAACTCGGGCGGCTGGCGGGACGCCGGCTGCCCTTCGGGACGGGGTAGCGTGGCGCGAATGAGGGTGACCCGATGGTGCGGACCTTCGTCGGTCTCTGATTCTGTAGATTCGGCGCCCAACGACTCGCCGAGGCCGGTGGGCTCCTCCGGCGCGGCCGAGAGCGCCACGGCCTCCGCGTCCGGCGAGTGCTCAGGCGGCCTGGGGGCCACCGCTGGTTCAACCCCCGGCTCCCCTGACGACTCGCCTTCGAGAGCGGCGTCGGCTGGCTGCTCGGTCAGGCCCTCGAGCACCTCCTTGTAGAGCGTGCTGGGTATGTCCTTCTTGCGGCGCCGAGCTGGCACCCGTGCGTGCTTATAGGGGTGCTCGGCATCGCATGTCGTACAGCGAGTCTTGATGACCTCGTCGCCGACCATGGCAACGATCACGTGATTGCTAAGACGGCGCTCGTGCGGACAGTAATCGTCCAGCACGTCACCGAGACGAAGCCGGCGCTCTTCCATCAAAACCCCCGGTTAGACAACGGCAGGCGGGACACACCTCTAGTGTCTCGGAACACAGTCATCACGGGACACTAGATGCAAAAGGGCGAGTGCCCCTTTTTCTGTGACGTCAGTTCGCAAGAAGGGGTTTCCCTTCTCGCCTTCAGGACGAAAAGGGACACACAACATCCCCTTTTCGCAATTTGCATTCAGTTTGAAGCTTTCTGAGCGAACCTGCGAGGTTCGTCTCAGGAGACGATCTGTGAACCTCAGAAGTAGGGCAGCAGCAGTTTAGCAATGTCAAATGAGAATTGCAAACGCAAAATCGTGCCGGGGAAAACGGGGACAGTCCCCGTTTCCCACAAAATCGCGCCTAGGGACGCTTCTCCGACGTTTCTTCCGCGGCGGGTGCGACCGCCGCGATGGCGGCGAGCTCATGGCGCTTCAGCGCGAGGTTGAAGGCCATGAGGTCGCGATCGAACAGTGTCTGTAGCTCCCGCAGCTGCGTATCAAGCTTCGTGCTCAGCTCCTGGAACACTGCCTCGCTCTGCGCGGTTGGACGGCCGTCGGCGCTTTCCACCACGCCTTGAAGCGCCGCAAGCTTGTTATTGAGCCGGATGCCGTAGTTGAGCGCATCCTGGTTGCTCTTCAAGCGATGCTGGTAGATCACCCCCTCGATGTCCGTGAGCTTCGTCTTGAGCGCGTCCGCTTCGGCTGTCAGCGTCGTGTCGTTGGCCTGCTTCGTGCGCTCATCGATCTGCACCTTGACATGGCGGATCTTGAGCACCGCTTCGTGCGCGTCACTCACTCGCTGGTTGATCTGCTGCGCCAGCTCGAACTGGGCCGTCAGGTCGGCGTCCGTCACATTCGTGCGCGGGTCCGTCACGATCTCGAATGACGCGTCCGCGGTCTGGTCGTCTGCCGTGACGCGCACCCGATAGGTACCCGGAAGCGCCAACGGCCCGCGCACGTTGCCCGACCACATGATGAGCCCCTCGAAGTCGCGCGCATCTTCATGGCGCATGTCCCACGCGAGGCGGTTGACACCCGCCTTCGTTCCTACCCGAACGCGCGGCGGCCCGAACGGACTCTCTTCCTCCTCCTCCTCCTCCTCTTCTTTTTCGTCGTCTCCCTCTTCTTCGTTTTCTTCTGACCCCTCCGACTTCTCGGCGCCTTCGTCGGTTGTCGTTTCTTCAGTGTCCTCTTTCTCCGACGCCGTTCCGGTGTACTCACGAATGACGTCACCACTCTGGTCGAGAATCTCGACCGTGACCTCTTCCGCGTCCTCCTTCAAGTAGTAGTCGATGGTCACGCCGCCATCCACGCACCGCGTCGCTCGACCAGGCGTGAAGAGGTGAAACGTGCTCGTCGTCAGCTCCGGCTGAAGCTGCCGCAGCATCTCGATGTCGTCGAGGACGTAGAACGATCGCCCGTGGGTGCCAATCACGAGATCCTGCGCCGTTGAGACGACGCCGTGCACCGGCGTGACGGCGAGGTTCAACCGCAACGTTTGCCACGACTGCCCATCATCGAACGAGACATAGATCCCGTGCTCTGTGCCGAGGTAGAGCAGGCCAGGGCGCTTGATGTCCTCGCGGATGGCCCGCGGGAAATCGTCGGGGGGGAGGCCGTCAACAATCTTGGTCCACGTCTGACCATAGTCGTCTGTCTTGTAAACATACGGTGCCCGGTCGGCGCGTTGGTATCGATTGGCCGCTAGGTACGCAGTCCCCACCTTGTGCGGTGATGCCTCAATCAGGCTGATGCGGGCAAAGTCGGGCAGATCGGGTGGCGTGACCTTCTGCCAGCTCTTGCCACCATCACGCGTGACGTGCGCGAGACCATCGTCAGAGCCGATCCAGATGACGTCTGGCTCGTGCCTGGAGGGCGCGATCGTGAAGATGGTCGCATAGGTTTCAACGCCGGTTTGGTCCAGCGTGATTGGCCCGCCTGACGGCTCCATTGTCGACGGGTCGTGCCGCGTGAGGTCTGAGCTGATGCGCTCCCAGCTTTGCCCTTCATCAGTGCTGCGCCAGAGGTGCTGAGAGCCCGCATAGAGCACGTTTGCATCGAACGGTGAGAAGACGATCGGATACGTCCACTGGAATCGCTCCGTGATTTCCGCGGAGCTGTGGCCCATCGGGTTGTCGGGCCAAACATTGACCGCGCGCGACATGCGCGTGCGCCGATCGTAGCGCGTCATGGTGCCGCCGTAGCAGCCCGCGAAGAACACGTCCGGGCTCTTCGGAGACTGCGCGATGTAGCCGCTCTCGCAGCCGCCAACCGGATAGAGATCGGCGACACCCCGGCCGCTCCCGCCCGGTCCGCGGCCCGGGGCCGTGCTCAGCACGCAGGCTGTCGAGTTGTCCTGCTGCGCACCGCAGATGTGGTACGGAACGTCGCTCGTGACAAACGCGTTATAGAACTGCGCTGTTGGGAAATCCTGTTCGGTCCAACTCTCACCCGCCGTGAACGACACGTTGGCGCCACCGTCGTTCGCCTCGATCATGCGCTTCGGATCGTCCGGGGCAATCCACAGGTCGTGGTTGTCTCCGTGGGGAACACGAATGCTCTTGTAGGTCTTGCCCGCGTTCGTCGACCGATAAAAGCCGGTGTTGAGCACGTAGACCGTATCCGTGGTCTGCGGATCGGCATAGATGCGCGTGTAATAGAAGGCGCGTTGCCGAAGCCGCCGGTCGTCACTCATCAGCGCCCAGGTCTCGCCACCGTCATCCGACTTGAAGACACCACCATCCTCGGCTTCAACGATCGCATAGACGCGATTTCCGTCGGATCCAGAAACCGACACACCAATCTTGCCGATGACATCCTTGGGCAATCCCGTGTTGCGCGTGAGCTCCGTCCAGTTCGCGCCCGCGTCCGTCGACTTGAACAGACCGCTGCCAGGCCCCCCGCTGGAGAGCGAGTGCGGCGTGCGAGAGACCTCCCAGAGAGCCGCGTAGACGATGTCTGGATTCTGTGGGTCGAGCGCCAGATCGACGGCACCGCTCGTGTCATCGCGAAACAGCATCTGGTCCCACGTCTTGCCACCGTTCTTGGATAGGTAGACTCCGCGATCGCGTGTGGCACGATACGGATCCCCAAGGGCTGCAACGTAGACGAGGTCTGGATCGGTGGGATGCACCCGCACCCGCGCCACCGCCATCGTCTTCTCGAGACCCACGTGGGTCCAGGTCTTGCCCGCATCGATGGACTTGTAGACGCCATCTCCTTGAATGATGTTGCCGCGCAACTGCGTCTCTCCCATGCCGACGTAAACGATATCGGGATTGGAGGGGGCGACGGCGACAGCGCCTACGGACGAAGACTCGAACGCTTCATCGGAGACCGGCGTCCAGGTGACGCCCCCGTCGCTCGTCTTCCAGAGACCGCCGCCTGTGGCGCCAAAGTAGTACTCGAGCGGGCGCGAGCCACCCGCGACGGCCGTCGAGCGCCCACCGCGGTTCGGCCCGACACTTCGCCATTTCAGCGCCGAGAAGAGCGCTTCGTCGTACGTGGGGGCCTGTTCGACCGCGCTTCGACCGGTCAGGGTCGTCGCGGCGCAGAACACCACCAAAGCCGAGCTCAGACTGACGACTCGACGCATCGCTCCAGCCTCCCGGTGGGTGAGACGCGCGTATGCTAATCCGCTACGAGCCGGTTGGCAAGCCACGCGCGAACAGCCTGTCAAGGCGAAATAGAAATGTCCCCGTTCTTAGCGAAATAGAAATGTCCCCTGC
>WHTZ01000055.1 GCA_009377495.1 Luteitalea sp. | reverse complement strand
CTGCAGCGGATACTTCGCGTCTTCAGCCATCCGTGAGGAAGTTACTCCCTGCCCGCCGTCGTGAGATACCGCTGGTAGGCTGCTGCAGTGTCGGTCTCCTGCTTCGAGTCGGCCGAGTGGATCAGCACGCCGTAGCGGAGTCGGAGTGTCTCGCCCTTTCGCACGGTGACCTCGCTCTTGGGCCCCGCCTTCATCGCCGCGCGCCCGAACGGGTTGGCGGCCGTGAAGCCGTAGTCGCGCGCGTGGTACCAGCTCTTCCTGAAGTTGGCCGGGTGCGGCATCACTGTCATCCCAATCCACTTGCCCTCGAAGGTGCCGCTGTAGTCAACCCAGTCCGACTGCGTACTCCAGATCTTCTCGGCGCCCGTCCGACCCTCCGCATCGGTGAGCGCACCGCCGAACTGCTCGGCCAGGCGCGTCTGCAGCCGGATGCCGAGGCCCATCTCTTCCTGATCGCCGAACACGATCTCGTCCGCCTCTCCATAAGGAGCGAACGTGGTATCCCAGAGGAGCAGATAGCCCTCCGGCGTCACGAGGATGGTGTAAGAGGCCTCCTCCGACGCGATGCGATCCGTGGTGCCGCTCTTCAAGAAATAGTTACGTACGCCGAATGCTCCCTTGCCCCTGCCGCCCTTCGGCGCGCCGGTGAACATCTCGTGCTCCACCTTTGCCTTCAGCCGCCAGTAGTCATTGCCGCTCAGATCGCCAAACGCCATCCAGATGCCCGGGTGCATCATCGCGTGATCGACGAGATCGCTCCCCTCATTCGGAGGATGATTACGGGTGACGCGAATGCTCGCCGGCGTGGTCACGTGCGTGAAGTACGGTCGCGTGATCTCCTGGTCCGCATATACGTAATCGGCGAATCGGCGTCCGCCGATCTCGATGTGGAGCACATTGGGCTCGTGGCTGAACGAGACGGCGGGCTGCTCCGAGGTCTCGGCGGCTCTCGTGGAGCTCGCCTCGTCCGAGCACGCAGGGCTCCACAGCGCCACACCGAACGTCACGCTCAGCGCCAGCGCAAGAAATCGACTCCCAGATTTCGGCATTTGCATAGCTCTCCGTTGTGACGACCGCTGTCAGCCGCGATAGGGTAACTCGTAGCCCTTGCGGTACTCGCGTCTGATCAACGCGTTCGCCTGACTGCCATCGCTCACGCTGCTGATCGTTTCCGTCTTGGGATCGTAGGCGAGCTTGATGCCGCCGCAACGGACGCCGATGTTCCCCAGATGGCAGAGAATCGTCGACACGGCACCCCGCTCGATCGGGCTGTTCAGCCTCGACGGATCGCCGTGCCTCACCGCGGTGATGAAGTTGTTGACGATGTCTTCGGCCTGAACTCCGTAGTCCTCCGGTTTCACCTCGATGACCTTGCCATCGACGGTCGTGGCGATGGCGCCCTTGCGGCCAATCTCCATCTTTCCCTTGGTGCCGTAGAAGACCGTTCCGTTGTCGTGCCCCTCCATCTTGTAGTCCGTCCAGAGGCGCATCTCGTAGATGATCTGCTTGCCCGGATACTCGAAGATGATCATCTGGGTATCCGGCGTTTCGTGGTCGTCGTCATACCAGAGCTGCCCACCAGAGGTCAGAATCGCCTGCGGATACTGTAAATCCAGGCCGAGGCCCCAAATCGCTTCATCGAGCTGGTGGATGCCGTCGTTGACCAGATCACCACCGCCGTACTCCCAGAACCAGTGCCAGTTGTAGTGCCAGCGGTTCTGCGTAAACGGCCGCTGAGGCGCCGGACCGATCCACCTGTCGTAATTGACCCCCGCGGGGGGAGGCTCCTCCGGTGCCTTGCCGATCTTGTCGCGACGCTGGTGATTGATGGCCTTTGCGACGAAGACCTCACCGATCAGCCCCTCCTGGATCGCGCGCAGACCGGCGATGTCCGTTGCGGAGCTGCGCCGCTGCGTCCCGTGTTGTACGCATCTCCCGTGCTCGTGCGCACACTTCACGAGTAGGTTCGCCTCGTGAATGTTGTGACTACAAGGCTTTTCCACATAGACATCCTTGCCGGCCAGAATCGCCGCCAGGGCGAGCGGCGTATGCCAATGGTCGGTCGTGGCGATGACGACGGCGTCAACGTCTTTGTTCTCCAGCAGGTTCCGATAGTCATCGTGCGTCGTGACCGCATTCCGCTTCTCGACCATTTGGGCAGCTTTCTGGAGCCGCTCCGGATCCAGATCGCACAGCGCGACGACCCGCGCATGACTGGCCTCTGCGAGACTCTCGAGGAGGCTGGCGCCTCGGCCTCCCGTGCCGATCATCGCAACGTTCACGATGTCGCTGGGCGATTGGCCGTGCGCTCTCGACACCATCAACGGAGCTGCTGCCAATGTGACACCGACCTGTTGAATGAACGTCCGCCGAGACACTTCGCTTTCCATCTCACGTCCTCCTATGTGGCCCTCCGGTCGGAGGCGAGCTCGACTCGCGGCCGCGCGACGGCGGCTCGCGCCTGCCGAAGCGCGAGCGCCGCACCGTTCCTCAGCGCCGTGATGTCGTTCGTGCAGAAGAGGATGTCGACGCCCTGCTCTGCCCAGAAGTCGAAGTCGGCCGGCGGCGAGGCTGTCGCCACGTGCTTGCCGTGACGACGGGCCGTCACGATGATCTGGCGCGCCGCCTGCTGCACGAGCGGGTGGCCAGGGTGGCCGGGCACACCCAAGCTCGCCGCGAGGTCCGCTGGGCCGATGAAGATGTCGACGCCTTCCACGGCGCAGAGCTCTTCCGCGCGCTCGGCGCCCTCACGAGTCTCGATCTGCACCATCAGGCACAGCTCACCGTTGATCTGCTGCTGCGCTTCGGACAGGTTCTCGACGAGCCCGTAATGCATTGCCCGCGAGACGCTGAAGGTGCCGCGTGCACCCAGGGGCGCGAATCTCGCTTCCGCCACCAGACCTTGCAACACTTCGGGAGCGTTGGCCATCGGCACATCGATGATGTCGGGACCACACTCGGCCGCCTTCAGGACGCTCTCACGCCGATAATCGGGCACGCGAATCATCGTGAGCAGGCCGAGCGCTTGCGCAATCCGGCAGAGATCCGCCGCTTCGCCGAACGAGATCGGCGCGTGCTCCATTTCAATCCAGGCGGCATCGTAGCCGACATGGGCGGCAATCTCGATGAAG
Organism: Luteitalea sp.; assembly: GCA_009377495.1. GTDB lineage: Bacteria > Acidobacteriota > Vicinamibacteria > Vicinamibacterales > Vicinamibacteraceae > WHTT01. Next base: position 39,765 of record WHTZ01000055.1, on the reverse strand, counting down.
ATCGGATCGTAAAAGTACGCGGCCACCCCCAGGAGGGGCTTACCGTCGTTGGCGGACAAGCGGCGTTGAAGTCGAGTCATCGCGAGCACACAGAATCATGCTCCTCAGAACGAGAACCGCGCACCGACCTGCATCGTGCGTGTGGAGACCGAGTTGAGACTCCCGAAATCGTCGGCGTCGATTTCGCTCACCAGGCCTCCGTAGTTCCGAGTGTTGAGCGCGTTGAACATGTCGGCGCGCACTTGCAACCGATAGCGACCGACGTGAAAGTTGCGTGCCGGGCCAAGGTCCAGATTGTAGGCGGCCGGTTCACGCGCGGCGTTCCATCCAAGCGCGCCCGGACGAATCGACGCGCCGCTCTCCTCCGACAGCGGCACGCGTTCGAACGCCGCTGGGTTGAGGTACTGCAGTGTGTCGCGCCAGTCCGACAACACCATGTCGCCACCCACAGAGTCGGGGCGGGAAGACTCGTAAGCCGACTCGTCGTCGACGATACTCACCGGCTGGCCGCTGCGCGCCGTGAAGATGCCCGAGACCTGCCAGCCGCCGACGAGGCCGCGCATCAACCGGCTTTCTCCCATCGGCGGGAGCTCGTAGATGACGTTCGCGACGAGACGGTGCCGGACGTCCCAGTCGCTCGGTCCCCACTCCGCTTCCAGGTCGAAGGTTTCCTGCGGCGGCGTCTCGAGCAGCAGATCGCCGCCGCCGTGCGACATGCTCTTGCTCAACGTGTAGCTGGCGCCAAAGCCGAAGCGGTCGGCGAATCGCCGCCGCAGACTCAGTTGGAGGCCGTTGTACTCGCTCGAGTTCGACGCATCGTACCAGTCGAATTGAGCGAAGCCAGCATGGGGACGGATGCCGGTCAGACGATCGGGTCGATTCATCTCCCAGAGCGTGTTGAGATTGTCGCCGCGGCTTCCCGTATAGCCGACCTCGAGGCTGTCGTGGGCCCCAAGCTGTCGCTCGAAGATCGCGCTCCACTGCGTACTGTACGGGTTCGGAAAGCTCGGGGAGATCGAGCGGGTGCCCCAGAGCTCCGCTGGCCCTTGAAGCAGATCCTCCACGTCGGCGTTGGTCAGGGGGAAGCGGATGCCCAAGTCGAGAGAGTCCTGCCGGCTGGTGTTCACGCGAAACTGCTCATCGGCCGAGTTGAGCACGACGTCCACCGGACCACCGAAGAGCGGGTGGGGACTGACGAAGATACCAACGCCGCCGCGCAGCACGGACTGGTCGTCGATCGACCAGGCGATGCCCAGGCGAGGAGAGACGTTGTTGAAGTCCCCCTCGTACAGGGAGTCTGGTGAGCGGAGCGGGCCCGTCCCAAACGGCGCATCGCGATTGAAGAGGCGGCCATCGCGCTCCTCGGGCACCGTGCAGTAGTCGTAACGGACACCCACGTTCATGACGAGTGACGAGCCGAGGCGGATATCGTCCTGAACGAAGCCACCGAGCTGCGACGTGGTGAGGCGGAAGTCGTCCAAGCCAAAGGTGAACTCGCCGCCGTTCGGGATGTTGGCAGAGAAATCGTCCAGAGAGCTGTACTCATAACCGGGAATCTGGAAGTTCTCACGGCCCGAACGCTGGTGAACGAGGCCCAAGCCCGCCTTGAGCGAGTGTCGCCCTCGCGTCATGGCAATCACCTGGTCGAAGCTGAAGAGCCAGCCTCTCTTCAAGAACAGCTCGCCGTCGCCCAGACCCACCCCTGACACCTGGACGTTCGGGTGACCCAGCGTGTAGAGCTCGTCCACACGATCGATATTGCTGCGGTTCAGGCCCGCCCGCGTCTCGGCCACCCAACCCGTTGCCGCGTGCGTAAAGGCCATCGTCCCAGAATCCTGCTGGCCGCTGTGCGTGCGCGGGTTGGCCTCGATGACGCGCGGGTTGACGCGCTCCGGGCGACCGCCGGAATAGCGCGCGTTGAAGCGATTCGCCGATGAGAGACTGACGTCCACACGGGCCGTCACGTGATCGTCGTCGCGCGAGTCCGGTCTCAGTGCCTGAAACGGCGCCGTGAGCGCGTCCTCGGTGTGGGGCTCGGTCGGATCGGGGAACAGCGCGAAGAAGGACTCGTAAATCGGATTCGCGGCCAGCGCGTCGGCCCTCCAGTCAGGGGTCGGCACGTTCTCCCGCTCGAGAGTCATCTTGTCGGAGCGAACGCCCTCGTAGGTGCCGAAGAAGAAGACGCGATTCCGAATGGCTGGACGGCCGATCGAGCCGCCGAACTGGTTGAATCGCTTGTCGGGCGCCTGGTCGACGAAGGGATTCGCGGCGTCCAGCTCGTCACGCTGATGGTTCTCGAAGAGGCTCCCGTGAAACGTGTTCGAACCGCTGCGTGTGATGATATTGACGTTGCCGGCCATGGTCCCACCAAACTCGGCCGACGCGATGCCGCTGCTGACGCTGATCTCGGCAATGGCTTCGGTGCTCACGCCGCTGATCGTGTTGAAGCCTTGATAGGCGGCGATCGACGGCGACTCGGCGTCGCTGGAGCCGTTCGTGCCGTCGATGGTCAGGCTGAGGCCCGCCGGCGGCAGGCCGTTCATGACCGCGCCTTCGCCCTCGAGCACGATGGACGAATCGAGCTCGAGCAGCTCGGACCAATCGCGGCTGCCGACGGGCAGCTCGACCAGCTGCTCACTTGCCACCACGTCTTGGTGCTGCGCGTTGGCCCGGTTGATGAGCGGTGTGGCGGCCGTCACGCTCGCAGCGTCGGTCAGCTCTCCAACCGCGAGCGAGATCGAAGATCGTACGGTTTGACCGGCGGAAAGCTCCAAGTGCTGCAGGTGCTCGGCAAAGCCCTCGAGCGCCACGCGCAGGGTGTAGCGGCCGACCGGGACGAAGTTGATCGTGAGCTCGCCCTGCTCGTTCGTGACGGCGCTCCAGACCGCCGCCGTGGTCTCATTCGTAAGCGTCACGTTCGCGCCTGGCAGGACCGCATCGGTCGCATCCGTCACGCGTCCGTACACGGTTGCGGTTGTCACCTGCGCGTCGGCGCCCGCGCCGTAGGCGAGCACCGCCGCCGCCGCCGTCGCGAAGATTCCCCTGATCATCGCTCCGCTTCCTCTCTGTTGCCGCGCGCTTCGCGTGGTCGGGCGCGGTAGCGGGCGACTCACACGTGAGAGCGGCACGGTCGTGTCATGCTCCCAGGCATCGCGGTCCCGTGCTGGCGCCGACCCGAGAAAATGCGGGACAAGAGTCACTGTGTTTCAAAAGCGTCTCAAGAATAGCCATGTTATGAAAAATGTCAACTTGTATTTTCGTACTATGAGCCACAACAGACGCAATCGCCGCCGGGACGGCGTGCGAAAGTGATCGTTGGAGATCCCTCTGCACGGAAGCAACCGCTATGGCCGCCCGCGGCGTCACCGTCACCAAGATGCGACGGGCTACGAGACTAGAAAATACGAATTGACAAGTTCCAATATGCGGCGCTACCGTAGGTCCGACCACACGGCGGTCTCAGGATCGCCGCCGTCTGGTGACGTCGCTCTTTCCAGCCTGTGCAAGCGTGCGCGACCTTTTTTCTTCCCTCCTTCGATTCGAGAACGCTGGACAATGGACGGGAGCTCGCGGATGGCCAACGATGGCAGCTGGTAGAGGCGTCACATGCGTGATAGTGGCCGACGACCTGACCGGGGCGGCCGACGCGTGCGCGACCTTCGTCGAGCGCGATCTCTCGGGACTCGTCAAGCTCAACGCCTCTCCGTCCCGACCTGCGGCCGACGTCGTCGCTATCAGCACCGAGAGCCGAGGCTTATCGTCTGCGGAGGCGGCCGACCGCGTCCGTTGCGTGAGCGGACGCTGGTCGTCCGACTGCGAAGGCGCGGTGGGCTTCAAGAAGATCGATTCGACATTGTGCGGCCATATCGGCGAGGAGCTTGCGGCCGTCATGGAGGCGTGGCGTGCAACCCGAGCGATCGTCGCCCCAGCGTTTCCCCGCATGGGCCGTACGCTGGAGGGCGGCGTGCTCCGGGTGGCGTGGGGTGATGCGCAGGAAACGGATGCGCCCCGAGGACATCTGCCCACGCTGCTCGCCACGCAAGGGCTTCAGGACTGCCATCTGGTGCTGCAACCCGGCAACGAGCCCTCTCTGGACGGCTGGCCGAGCGCGATGGCGTCGGCGCTGCGAAGCGGTCGTCGAGTGATTGTTTGCGACAGCCTGCAAGATGAAGATCTGGATGCCATCGTGCATGCGGCGTGGGGAATCCCAGAGCGTGTGCTGTGGGTTGGCTCGGCTGGACTTGCAGGGGCACTCGCGCGGCGGCTCACGGACCTGCCAAGGAGATCCGGTTCGCCCGCGCTCTCGGCAAGACCCGTTCGTGGAGCATGCGCCAGACAGGGCTCGGTCGTCTTCTGGATAGGCTCCACGCAGGCGGTGACCGTCCGGCAACGCCAACGCGTGTTGAGCGATGACGGGTCTCGCCTCGTTGCGCTCGCCGCGGCGGATGTGGACGCCTTGCGCCGGCATCTCCACGCGGGACGTCACGTGCTCCTGGACGCCGGTCCGACGGTGGCCGACGAAGCGCTGGCGCGATGCGTGCACGTCGCGGCTAGCCATCGCATCGCTGGCTTCGTGATGTCCGGCGGCGACACCGCTGCGCGCGTGTGCCGCGCGCTCGGCGCTGACGCGATCGAGATCGGTGGCGAAGTGTCGTGCGGGATTCCCTGGGGCTGGCTCCACGCCAGCGCTGAGACGACTGCTGGGCAAGACGCGGAGCCGCTCGGGCAGCCCGCGCGGCGATGGCCCGTCGTGTTGAAGGCCGGCGGCTTTGGGGGCCCTGACGCATTCGTTCAGGCCTTGATGTTTCTCACAGCAACCAGGGGAGATCAGATCTGATGTCCGAGCAACGGCGCCCACGGCCGGTGATCGCCGTGACCATGGGTGATCCCGCCGGGATTGGCGCCGAGGTCATCCTCAAGGCGCTGGCCGATCCCGCGGTAGGGCCGCTTGCGCGATGGGTCATCGTCGGAGACCTGGCGCTCCTCGATCGTGCAGGCGAGGTCAGCGGCGTGGATCTGGCACGCCTGGAGACGGCGACGGTACGTCAGGTCGATGCCCTCAACGGATCGACCGTTGCGCCAGGGAAGCTCGATGCGGCGTGCGGCCGCGCCGCCGTGGGGTACGTCCGAGAAGCAACCGAGATGTGCCTGCGGCGGGAAGCAGCGGCCATGGTCACCGCGCCGGTCAACAAGGAGGCGGTCGTGCTCTCTGGCATGCCGTTCTCCGGCCATACCGAGTACATCGCCGAGCTATGCGGCGGCGCGGACTCCCGCATGATGCTCACGAACCCGCGCCTGTCGGTGGTTCACGTGACGACGCATGTCACCCTGCGGGAGGCGTGCAACGCCACGACGTCGCGCGTCGTGCGCACGATCACGCTCGGTCACGAGGCGATGGCGTGGCTCGGGCGGGCCGAGCCGAGGATCGCCGTGGCGGGACTGAACCCGCACGCCGGCGAGCACGGCTTGTTCGGACGCGAGGAGCAGGAGACCATTCAGCGCGCGATCGAGACGGCGTTGGCGCGGGGCATCCGGTGCGAAGGCCCCTTCGCGCCGGACACCCTCTTCGTCGACGCGTGGCGGGGGCGGTGGGATCTCGTCGTAGCCATGTATCACGATCAGGGCCACATTCCTATGAAGCTGCTCGATTTCGCCAACACGGTCAACGTGACGTTGGGCATTCCCATCGTCCGGACGTCGGTCGATCATGGCACCGCCTTCGATATTGCCAGCCGAAATCTTGCCGATCCGACGAGCATGAAAGCGGCGCTGCGGCTTGCGGCTCAAATGGCAGGCGGACGCGCGGCGGCGCTCGCCGCGCCATCCACGCCGAAAGGGACGACCGCATGACGCGACTCCAGCGCCTGCTGCACGCAAACGGCGGAAGGCCGGTGCTTGGCGCGGCGGTGTACTTCAACGATCCCATCTTCCTCGAGGTTGCAGCACGGCTGGGCTATCAGGCCGCCTGGATCGAGATGGAGCATGCTCCCATCTCGTTTGGCGAGGCAGCCGACCTGTGTCGCGTTTCGCAGGGTCTCGGCCTGCTGACGATGATTCGCGTGCCTGATAGTCGACGGGAGAGCATCCTCAAGGCCGCAGAGTGCGGTCCCGACATCATCGACGTCCCGATGGCCAATACGCCGGACGTGCTGCAGGATCTCCTGGCCCAGGCCCGGTTCGCTCCGCTCGGCGCACGCGGTTGCTTCAGTGTGTCGCGGGCGCTCCACTACGGCCTGGTCGAGAACCTCTCCAAGGCGCAACAGCAAATCAATAATGAGCTGTGCCTGATCGTGCAGATCGAAACGCGAGAAGCGGCGGAGCGGGCAGAGGAGCTGTGCGCGGTGGAGGGTGTGGACATCTTCATCGGGCCGGCGGACCTGGCGGCGAGCCTCGGTGTGCCCGGAGAGCCGGGTCATCCCCTCGTACGTCGTGCGGCTACGAAGATCATCGCGGCGGCTCGGCGTCATGGGAAGCACGTGGCCAGTGCCTCTGGCCCCGCCGACTTCAGCTTCTGGATCGACCAAGGCATCGACGTCCTCTTCTGCACGAACGACATTGTCGCCCTGCGTAGGGGGGCGGAGCTCGCACTGCGGGAGGCGCGGGAGGCCGTCACGCGCCTGCATGCGGCACCCGCTGCGCAGCACGGCCGTCCATGAGAGCGCTCAGCTGTCACCAACCTCCGCATCTCGTCGTCGGCAGGGGCTGCCTGGCGGAGTGCGCACCGCAGCTCGCGGAGGCTGGCGCCCGCCGTGCCGTCGTGATCTGCGGCGCCACGAGAAGTAGCGTGGCTGAAGCGTTACTCGATCGGCTACGGGTCGTGGAAGTTGCCGCCGTGCTCTGGGCAGAGATCGCTGGTGAGCCTACCATCGATGACTTCGAGCGCGCGCTGGCGGCAGCCCGTGACGTCGGCGCCGACACCATCATTGGGCTCGGTGGGGGCAGTGCGCTCGACACCGCGAAGCTGGTCGCAGGTCTCTTGGACGATCCGCGTCCCCTGCGGAAGGTCTTTGGTACGGGTACGTTGCGCCCGCGCCGGAACCGCCTTGTCTGCGTGCCCACGACCGCTGGAACGGGAAGCGAGGTGTCGCCGAACGCGATCTTGCTGGATGAGCGCGATCAGTCGAAGAGGGCAGTGATCAGCCCCTGGATCGTGCCTGACGCGACCTACATCGATCCACTTTTGGCCCGAACCATGCCGCGGGCGATCACGGCAGCCACGGGCCTCGACGCGCTGACGCATTGCATTGAGGCGTTCGCGAATCGTCGGGCACATCCACTGATCGACGAATATGCCTTGGCTGGTATCCGACTCATTGGTGCGCATCTGCGGCGAGCGGTCGACAATGGCGACGATCTCGAGGCGCGCGACGCGATGGCCCTCGGTAGCCTGTACGGGGGCTTGTGTCTTGGGCCGGTCAACACCGCAGCCGTGCACGCGCTCGCATACCCGTTGGGTGGCCTGTTTCGCGTCGGGCACGGCCTCAGCAACGCGCTGATGCTCACGCATGTGCTCGACTTCAACCTGGCCGCGGCGCCCGAACGTTACGCCACCATTGCCGCGGCCCTGGGCGCCGGGCCGCGGCTCTGCGCGGTGGATAGCGCGCGGGCTGGCGTCGAGCGATGTCGAGAGCTGACCCGTGAGTGCGGTCTGCCGCAGAGGCTCGGAGAGCTGGGCATTCCACGAACGTCTATCCCGCAGTTGGTCGATTCGGCGCTCACCGTCCGACGACTCCTCGACAACAATCCGCGCGAGGTGACAGCCGTCGATGCTGCGGCGATCTATGAGCGTGCGTTCGGTCCGTACGACTCTGCAAGATGCTAGCTACTTCCCCTTGCGAATAATCTCGGTGTGCGGTTCGAACAGACTCACAATTATCCCTGGCAGGTCTGTCACCCGCCGAAGATGCGGGCGCTGGTCTGCCTCACCACGTGCCGCACGCGCTCCGCCAAGCTAGAGCGTTTCTGGCAGAGTGCTCGCATGCTTTTCTTGAGGGAAGTTGCCCCACTTCTTCGAGAACTCGGTGTGTGTCGTTCACGATCTGCCGGGTATAGCGGAGGAGATCACGGTATTCCTTCTGCCGCTTCTGCTCCTTGCCCCCGGTGCCGGCTCGCCGTCGCAATCGCGACCACTCGCGTGTTCACGCTTCGCATCCGGTCGCGCACCTTCCGCTTCAGCTTGCCGGCTCCGTGCTTCTCGATCCTTTTCAACGTGCGCGTGAGGACCCGCGCTCCATCACCCAGCAAACTCGAATCAGTGGCCGGCAAAAAGCGCAGCTCCACCTCATTCTTCCCGGGTAAAGGGCCGCATACAGTTCTTCGATCTTCACCGACTCGAGACCACCCGGATGAATCACCGCGCGATGGCGGAAGGAAAGAGTGGCCTGCCGGGACCGTCATGCTGCCGTCGTAGGCCTGCAGGCACCCGCCGAGCTTGGAGCGGCCTCCAGCGAACCGCCCGTGGAGAGCTCTGATCTTCGCTCCCCGTTAACTGGATGCACTTACTTCCGATATATGTATATAATTGCCGATAAATCGCATGTGTAACCAATTTATGCTTTACACGTGTGTTTTAGCGTGGTATACACTGAGTCTCGAAAGTAATAGGCGCGCTCCCCTGGGGGCTTTTTGGGCGCGGGTTGCAGGCCCGCTCTCCAGACCGCCAGGATTAAACAGCGTCGGGCGTGTAAGAAGCTCGACGAAACCGTCGTCTGTGGCGAAGAATCCAGGCGCAGTACGGCGGCGCCAAGCGTCGCTCCGTTCGGTGCAGTGGAGGCACGGCCAACGGATTCTACTTCGGGGAGGATGCCATGCCAGTTGTCACTACGTTCCGTCGCGTGTTCTGGATCCAAACGGCGGGCCGCGCTGCCACGCTGCTTCTGCTCGTCAGTGCCCCCCTCTACGGCCAGGCGAACACAGCAGCAATTCACGGCGACGTGATCGATCCCTCGAAAGCGGTGATCGCGAAGGCGCAGATCGAAGCCAGGAACGACCTGACCGGCGTGAGTACTTTCGCGGAAACGAACGCCGCTGGCCAGTTTACGCTGCCCTTCCTTCCGATTGGCACCTATACCGTTTCAGCCTACGCAGCCGGCTTCGAGACGCAGGCCATCAGGAATGTCACCCTTTCCGCGGGCGACAGGGTCAACCTCAAGTTCCAGTTGGCGCTGAGCACCATGCAGGAGAGCGTAACGGTATCTCAGGAAGCGCCTTTGCTGAACGCGGTGGGGCCAGAACAACACCTGACAATTGGAACGGTAAGTGTGCGTGAACTCCCGCTCGCAAGACAGGATTGGACCAGCCTGCTCCGCATCGGCAACGGAATCTCGTCGCCCAGCGACGGAGTGGTTCTGAACGGCTTAGGGCCTGAGTTGTTCAATCTGACGGTAGACGGGACAAGCGCTTCTGGGAATCCGGAGCGGCCGTCGCTCGGAGCCTACCAATCCTTCAATGTGATCAACCAGATCAATACAGAAGCGATTGCCGAAATCAGCACGACCAAAGGCATCGCCCCGGCGTCCGTCAACAGCATGTCGGGAAACGTCAACCTAATCACCAAGAGCGGTACGAACGAGTTTCATGGAAGTCTGATCGAGTTCAACAGCCTGAGTGCATACAACGCGCGAAATGCGCTTCTGACGAGCGAGCCAGACTCCACAACAAATCAGTTCGGCGGCTCGCTGGGTGGACCGATAGCTCGTGACAAGCTCTTCTTCTTCGGAAGTTACCAGGGTGTGAGGATCAGCAGTTTCGCCCCTATAAGTGGGACGGTTCCAACCCCGGAGTTCGCAAGCGACGTCACCGCGGTTGCGCCTGTGTATTCTCCGCTCTTTGCTCTGGTGCCGGCGCCGAATCGGCCCTACGCTGCGGGCGCGCAAATGGGCGAGTACATCGGCTCCGGCGCGCTCAGGCAAAACGACAATAACGGCTCCGGCAGAATTGACTACTACCTTTCGTCGCAGAACTCGCTGACATTGCGATATAGCCGTTCGCGCCCATACAGGGAGCAGCCGGCGCTGCTGGCGATCAATCCTCGCCTCACGAGCGGTCGCAATGACTCGTACAACGCGCAGTTCATGCATAGCGGACGAACGTGGACCTCCACATCCCGCTTTGGATATAACCGCACGGACCTGCTGCGCCGGGACGCGGGTATGGACGTGGATCTGCCTCGAATCCAGTTCGGCGGTTTCAACCCCGGCGGTGCTGAATCGTTCGAGATCGTCGGAGGTGCTCACACGTGGGAACAGATGATTGCCAAGCAGCTGGGCCGGCACTCGTTGCAGTTCGGGGGAATCATCCAGCGGTGGAATGCGGGACGCGTTAACACGAACCTTCCTGCATACCAGTACTCCGAGTTGTCCGATTTCCTCGCAAACATCCCCAGCCGAATCAACGTCCGGTTTGTCCGCCCGCTGTACAAGCTGACCATGATGCAGATGGGCGCGTTCGTCCAAGATGACATTCGCCTGAAGCCAGGGTTCACTCTCAATCTCGGCGTTCGGTACGACTACTTCACAGTTCCGGAAGAGCGCGACGGCCGTTTGTTCAGCCGCCTGCCGAGTGAGTTGGGACCCGGCTTCGGCGACTTCGCCGATCCATCGCATCTGTACGACGCGAACAGGTGGAACTTCGCGCCTCGGATCGGCTTTGCGTGGCAGGTCGGGAAGACGGTGCTGCGCGGCGGCGCCGGCGTGTTCTACGCGCCCCACATCCTCTACCAGATGGTGTCGTTCGTACTGCCTGCCTCCAATGTTCCCGACCAAGCACGCTTCAACCGCGCGCAAGCGCTTGCGAGGGGCCTTCGGTATCCGGTGGACGCTGCGGCTATAGAGGCCGAGGTGCTCGCTAGCAGCGCCAGTGGCGCGTCCTTCCCCAACTCATCGATCAGCCAGCACTTTCCTAATCCTTACACCACGCAGGCGACTCTGACGATCGAGCGGGATCTCGGGTGGGGGACGGTATTCGAGATTGGCTACGTGGGCAATCGGGCGGGTCATTTGATGATAAACCGCGTCCAGAATCGTCCGGATCGCCAGACCGGCATCGCGCCGCGGCCGGACTGGAGCACGTTCGACTACTACGACACGTCCGACTCGAGCTGGTACAACGGATTGCAGACATCGTTGAGAAAACGGTTCGACGGCGGGCTGTCTTTCGGCATTCACTACACGTATGCCAGCAACATGTCGTACGGCGACGCAAGTCTGACGCCTTACGAGCCGCAAGATAACGACAACATCCGCGCCGAAAGGGGGCCCACGCCGTTTGACATCCGCCATAGCTTCAATACGAATGTCCTCTACGAGATTGCCGCCGCGCGGTGGCTCGGTATAGAAAACCGTGCCGCAAAGGTGGCGCTCGACGGGTGGCAGGTGTCCGGGATACTCACGGCAACGACGGGGCGACCCGTGAACATCACTGATGGCAGGTCCACCTATGGCCGCAGTCGCCCGGATGCCGTGGCCGGTGTCAACCCGTACCATGACGACTATCGCGAGACGCGGCAATACCTGGACAAGTCCGCGTTCTCGCAAGTGCCGATCGTCCAATTGAGCGGCGCTGCGGCCCGGCCAGGGAATCTCGGGCGCAATGCAGTGCGAGCCTCTGGGCAGTGGACGCTGGACGCTTCCTTGGCGAAGAACCTTGACATTACAGAGCGGTTCCGGCTGCAGCTGCGCGTCGATGCGTTCAATGCACTAAACCACACCAATCTTGGCGGGCTGGTGACCGATATTAGCAACAGCAACTTTGGCCGGCTCATGTCGGCTGCTCCCAGCAGGTCAATGCAAATCGGTGTCAAGCTGATGTTCTGAAGGAGCAGGACCTCGAATGCGAGCAATCAGCGACTCATAGGACTCAAGAGCGTCACGTGATCGCCATTGTCCGGCAGGTCGCGCGGGGGTGGTTGAAACATCGGTGAGGCTGCCAGCGACGAGGCCAAGGCCAAGGCCAAGGGTGGCCAGGCAGGCGGCGCGATGATTCAATGCTCGATGCGGCCCCTGTTGCTTGCGAGTCCGGGGCCGATGGGCCGCGTCATCTGTAACCGCCCCCGGCCGGCCACGGGCCCGCCGGAGTCGCAGGAACTGGACGACATCCTCCGGAGCAGGACATGATCCGCACCACGCTATTCTCCCTTCTCATTCTCGCTGGCTTTCCCGGCACGCTGTCGGCCCAGACTTCCTTCCGGCAGGCCGACGGGAAGATCGAAGTAGCCATCGACGGGAGGCCGTTTACCGCCTTTCATTACAGCACAACGTGGGACAAGCCTTTCTTGCACCCCTTGCGGGCCCCGTCGGGGCTGGTGATCACGCGCGGGTTTCCACTGGAGGAGATCGAAGGAGAGACGACGGATCATAGGTGGCAGCGCGGCATTTTCCTGGGCCATGACAGCATCAACGGAGTGGATTTCTGGCGCGAGCGCAGCAGGGACAAGACGGGCAGGATGGTATGCCGTTCCACACCGACGACGCGCGCCGGCCGGCCGGCAGGCACATTATCGGCCATCTACGAGCTGGTGACGCCGCAGGACGACGTACTGGGAACAGTGCGCCAGCGGTTCACCTTCCGCCGCGCCGGCTCGAACTATCTGATCGACGTCGAAACGGCTATCGTCGCGGACCGCGGAGCACTGAAGCTCGGTGACACCGAGGAAGCCATGCTGGGATTACGTCTCGCCGACGAGTTTCGTGAGGATCGCGGCGCCACACTCACCAACTCCGATGGCCTCGTGGGGGCGAAGAATATCTGGGGTAAGCGCGCCCGGTGGGTCGACTACTCGACCACGGTGAAAGGCGAGAAGGTCGGCGTGGCTCTGTTCGATCACCCAACCAATCCCAGGCACCCGACGTACTGGCACGCCCGCGGGTATGGTCTCAATGCGGCCAACATCTTCGGCGAGAGGCGCTTCACGAGAGACAAGACCCGTGACGGCAGCATGACGATTTCGGTCGGTGGCGCTCTTTCCTTCCGCCATCGCGTGGTGATTCACCCGGGCGGGCTCGAGTCGGTGAACATCGAGGAACTGTATGGGGCCTTTGCTCGGGAAAGATGACGTGGAGTTGCGCCTTCGGCAGACGCAGGGCGCGTCCGTGGCCGGAAGACTTTGAGATCGCGGCGGCGCCGTACGTGCGGCCGCGGCATTCGACGCGCTGAAGCCGGCGTCGAATCGGACAGGAACCGCATGAAGAGTAGCGACAGGCTCCGAACTCCTCTTGGCCTTGCAGTGCTGAGTGTTGCCAGCCTATGTGGCGTCGTGGCCGGGAGCATGCCATCCTCAGAGCTACGAAATTCACTCGGGATGAAGCTGATTCGCGTGGAGCGAGGCACGTTTCTGATGGGGAATGACGCTCAGGCACCGAAGCGTCCGGAAGGCAAGAAGAACGAAATCAGTGCCGACTGGGATGAAGGGCCTGCGCATAGCGTCACGATCAGCAAAGCATTCTACCTCGCCGAAACCGAGGTAACCGAAGCGCAGTACCGCCAGTTCGATCCGAGCTTTCGGGGGAACGGCAAAGGCGGGCCGTTCGTTTCGGGCGTCAGCTGGGAGGACGCCAATGCGTTCTGCCGTTGGCTCAGCACGAAGGAAGGGAAGCCCTACCGGCTGCCAACGGAGGCGGAGTGGGAGTATGCCTGTCGCGCCGGCACCACGACGCGCTTTTCCTCAGGGGAGACGCTGCCGGAAGCTGGGAAGCCCAATCCATGGGGTCTGAGAAACATGCATAACGGGGTCATGGAGTGGGTTTTGGACTGGCATGGCATGTACCCGACGTCCCCGCAAGTGGATCCGGTGGGCCCCGATTGGGGTTATGTGCGCGTGCTGCGGGGAGGCGGCATTGGCGCCGAAACGCCGTATTTCTCACGGTCGGCAAACCGCTCGGGCCTGCCGCCGGATTACCGGTCGGAGAAGGCCGTAAGTTTTCGGGTAGTGTTGTCGGAAATGCCGTCGACGCGCCCTCTGGCGTACGAACCACCATTCATCCGGCTGGCGGTGAAACAGAATACCGCAAAGTACACAATACGGGGCGTCGACTCTTCGGAGCCGTATTTCCGGAAGCGCTGGGCACTGCCCATCCCGCCAGAGGTTTCCAGAAAGGATCAGATCATAGCTGCCGGCCTTCACCCCGCGATAGGCGATCACAATCACAGCCCCGGCCTGGCGGTCATGCCGAACGGCGACGTGATCGCTGCGTACTTTTCATCTTCGCACGGTGAGCTACATCCAAACACCTCGATCATTGCTGCGCGTCTGCGTTACGGTGCTGAAGAGTGGGATATGCCGGACATGCTCTACGACATTCCCGACGCAGGTGACGTCTCGCCGATGCTGTGGGCCGACCGGAAGACAGTCTACCTTTTCTGGGGCGGCCGCCACCTCGGGGGTCCGTTCCGCTGGGTTACGACACCAGATAGCGGCGCCAACTGGAGTTCCATCCGAATGGCCCAGACGAGAGGAGACCCAGGCCCGTACACCCCACAGCCGATCACTAGCGCCTTCCGTGGTCCGGACGGCGCGATTTACGTGGCGACCGACGGCGACCGTCCGGACGGTCCAATTTACGTGGCGACGGGCAGTGGCGGTCCGGACGGCCTGACGTACGTAGCGACTGGCGGTGAAGGCGGTGATTCGCTGTTATGGGTGAGCCGGGATGAATCGAAGACCTGGGCCGATACCGGAGGCCGCACGGGCGGGCGCCACACCACATTTGTGATTCGGAAAGACGGATGCATTCTCGGCCTAGGCGGTAAAGCGACGAACATAGATAATTACATGCTGCAGTCAGTTTCTTGTGACTGGGGCAAGACGTGGACTATCAGCAAAACGCAGTTTCCAGCGCTCGGAACTAATCAACGGCCGGTCGTCTTGCGACTGGCGAGCGGTCGGCTCTTCTTTGCTTCAGACCACCAGCACATCTCAGGCAAACAACCGGCTGGCTACACGCAGCGTGGTTCCTTCGTCGCGTTGTCCGACGACGAAGGCAAGACGTGGAAGACGCGCACAGTCTCCGTAGCTCAGCCGCACGAGAGCAGAAGGTTGCCGGACGGTGCATCAACTTTCGGATACGCCGTCGCGGCGCAGAGTCCCAACGGGACGATCCATCTCCTCACCACGATGACGGCGCCTGCTCTTCATTTTGAAATGAACGAAGCGTGGATCCTCGAAGATCATAGCCCTGTTAGCAAGAACGCTGGCCCGAAATGGATCACCGAAACGGAGAAGTATCCTTCCGGTGCGCTGAAGAGTTCGTGGCGTGCGAAGATCACCGCTGAAGGACGATTCCTTCTAGACGGTCCTGAGGTCTGGCTTCATCCGGATGGCCGAAAGCAGTACGAAGTCACATGGCGGGATGGGCACAAGGTCGGTATCGAGAATCTCTGGGCGGCGGACGGCAGCAAACGGTGGACCCGAACTCATTCTGCAGAGGGCAGCGTATGGGTGCAGTGGTTCCCAGACGGCAGCAAGAAGGTCAAAACGCGATGGCGGCACGGGAGATTGGTGAGCGACGGCGGCCTGACGGCTTCGCCGCCGCCGCTCTGACGGCTTGCCGGCAACCGAGTGGCATACGGGTGTGGGAAACGAGATGTTCAAGGGGAGACGGATAGAGTATGGCCATTACGCGTAGAAACTTCCTTGCCGCTGTATCCCTCGGTCCGTCGGCGTTGTCTACAGCGCTGCTGCCGCAGAGGACCCGGAGAAAGAACGTAGTCTTCGTCGTCTCCGATGATTTGAACCGGGCGCTTGGCACCTACGGCCACCCCATCGTTCGCTCTCCACATCTCGATCGGGTGGCGCAGCGGGGCGTCGTCTTCGAGCGAGCCTACTGCCAGTTTCCCATGTGCCAACCGTCGCGGACCTCGTTCCTCAGCGGGATGCGTCCGGACAGCACGGGGGTGCTGGGCTTGCGCATTCCGACGCGCGTCAAGCTCAAGGACCACCTCTTCCTGCCCGAGTACTTTCGCAAGCACGGCTACTACACGGCCATGTCGGGCAAGGTCTACCATACCGGCGAGTACGCGGAAGATCCGCGCTCGTGGGACGAGGAGTATCGAGAATTTGGGAAATCGCCAGAGCGGGAGGACGTCATCGAGGACGACAAGGGGAAAGGACCGCAAGGGCACAACTCTCGCTGGGCCAAGCTGAGACTCGACGATGCCGAGATGCCGGACGGCAACGTGGCGCGGCGAGCCGTGCAGTTGATGGAGAAGGCGCAGCGCAACAACACGCCCTTCTTCCTCGGCGTCGGCTTCCGCAGGCCGCACGCGCCGTATGCGGCTCCCAAGAAGTACTTCGACATGTACCCGCCCGACCGGCTGCCACTGCCGAAGACGCCGCGCAACCACTTCGACCGGCTCCTGTACTCGGCAGTCAATCACGAACCGCCGGCGGAGCCGATGTCCGAGGCGGTCGTGCGCCAGTACCTGTCGGCCTACTATGCGTCGGTCACCTTCATGGATGCACAGCTTGGCGTGCTGCTCGACGGCCTGGATCGGCTAAAGCTGTGGGACAGCACCGTCGTCCTGTTCGTGAGTGACCACGGCTACCACATTGGCGATCACGGCGGCCTGTGGCACAAGACCACGTTGTTCGATCAAGCGCTGTGCGTGCCGCTGGTCGTGGCATCGCCAGGGCAGCGGGCCGTCGGCAAGCGTTCGGAGAGGATTGTGGAACTGGTGGACATGTACGCGACGCTCACCGAACTGTGCGGATTGCCGTCGAACGACGTGCTCGAAGGAAGCAGTTTCGCACCGTTGCTCGACCAGCCCCACCGGAAGTGGAAGCGGGCGGCCTTCGCCGTTCAGACGCGAGGGAAGCAGCGGAAGAGTGCGACGATGGCGATGGACGACATCGAGTATCTGGGCCGTTCCGTGTGCACCGAGCGCTGGCGCTACACCGAGTGGGACGGCGGCAAGAGAGGGGTCGAGCTCTACGACCACGCCAGCGACCCGGACGAGCTGAACAACCTGGCCGCGTTGTCGTCCTTCTCCGCCGTGGAAGCGGAAATGCGCCAGATCCTCCGTGCCGGCTGGAAGGCATCACGGCCGCCGCGCGCCTGATCCGCTATATCACCGCTCGGCGGGCTCCGCCGGGGATCGTCTCGATCCGATCGGAACCCGCCGGTGGGCGGTCCGCACCGCGGTGTGGCGACCGTAACACAGCGGGAGGACGCAGGGCCGCGGCCCGGAGGCCGCCGCTACACCGCGGCGCTCTGCGTGTACTCGTACACCACCCGCCCGTGCACGTCGTGGTGCCGGAACCAGATGCTCGACTGCCGCCCGTCGCGCCGGACCGTCACCGTGAGAAAGCCCCCTTTGACACGATGGAAGCGGTGATACCGCTTGTCTTCGCCCGGTGATCCCGCGGCGTGTGAATCGCTCGCCGGGCCCGCCGAGAATTCCTGTACCTTCGACTCCGGATGGACCGAGTGATACTGCCAGTGCCGGTCTCCGTTGAGGTTGAAAAATCGATCCCCGAGATGCTTCTGCACCCACGCGCGGAATTCATCGCCTTCGTATCGAAAGGCCTCGTTCGCGTGGTTGTCGCCCTTCTTCACCCGGTCCGGTCCGACGATGGGCGTGGGGTTGATCAACAGCTTCCAGTCGGCATCGCTGGCCAGCAGCGACGCCTGCAGCCAGCGCTTCTGCTCCGCTCCCCAGATCGACTTGTTGGGACCATCCGGGCTGTTGTTCGGCGATCGGAAGTCGCGCCCCTCGACGAGCCAGATCTGCAGCGCGCGTCCCCATCGAAACGTCCGGTAGGTCTTTTCGCCCATGGGGACCTGCTCTCGGAAGATCCGCAGCCCGTCGTTCCAGGTCAGCGGCAGCATCTCCACCGGATCCCGCCCGGGCCAGGCATCGTTGAACAACGTGTCGTGGTCGTCCTTCAGCCAGTACCCCGGCACCTCCAGCAGCAGCCGGCGATGGCGCGGCAGGCTGTACATGCGCTGCCAGTGATATCTCGCCAGCTCGATGCTCGTGGCCCGCGGATCGTCGGAGTCGTAGTAGACGATGTCGCCTGCGGTGATGTAGAGGTCCGGGGTAAGGCGCCGCATCGACTCGTAGATGTGAAAGCCCTCTGCGTGATCGAGTTCCGAGTACTTCTGGCAGGTCATCATGGCAAACGTGACCTCGGCGACGTCGTTCGGCTCCGGCGGCGTCCGAAACACGCCGCGCAGCGGCGCGTGCTGCCCGCCGTCGCTGGTCTCCGCGACGTAGTAGTACCGTGTTGCCGGCTTCAAGCCGCTGAGCCGGAACTGGTGCGCGAAGTCGGTGTCCGCCGTGATTTCCACCCAGTCGGTCTCCACCGCACCGCGCAGGCGGTCGTTGGTCGCGTATCGCAGCCGCACCATTCCCGCCAGGCCCGGCGTGGAGCCTTCCAGCTGCGTCATCCGCAACTCCGGGGGAAAGGGAGCCGGCCCGCCGTGCCGCACGATCCCATCGGCCTTGCGTTCCGCTTCCTTCGTCAAGCGCATCCAGACAATGGCCGATTCCGGACCGACCTCGCCGACCTTCAACCCGGTGGCCTGATGAATCCGGCGCTGAGCGAAACCCGTGCTCGGGAGCAGCGCCACGCTCGCTCCCAGAGCCAGAAAGTCACGTCTGTGCATCACGTTCGTCTCCTTCCGTTGGACGGTTTCTCGCGCGGCCGTCGCGCGCGCCTCCGTCGATCGGATGTCACAATGCGTTCATCAACGGGAGAGTGATCGCTGCGTCTGGAGTCCAGATGCTGGACCCGAGAAGCGCGGGCCGGTTCTGCTCGACTGCACGGACGGACGACCCGGGGACTTGAGTCTCCCTGCGCAACCGTCGTGTCATCTCAGGGAGGTGCGCGTCAGGCCACCCGCAGCACGCAGCGGAAACCAAGGTGGCAGGTCGACGTGTCGATGCACTGGGGCGTGCGCGCCGCCGGGCGGTAGCGCCGACAGTAATTCGGGGCGCAGAGGTACGACCCGCCCTTGACCACCTTTCTGGGAATCTTGACATCCGGCTGGCAAGGATCGTAGCTCTCGTCTTCGTGGCCGCCCCGTGGATTGTGGGGAATGCAGCATGCCTTCACGACCTCGTGCGGGTGGCGCGGCTGATACCAGTCGCTCGTCCACTCCCACACGTTGCCGATCATGTCGAACAAACCGTAGCCGTTCGGCGGAAACGCGCCGACCGGCGACGTGCCTTCGTAGCCGTCGGACGCGAGGTTCTGCCACGGGAACTGCCCTTGCCATGTGTTGGCCAGATAGCGATCGTCCGGCAGGAACTCATCGCCCCAGGCATAGACCGCACCGTCGAGTCCGCCACGCGCGGCGTACTCCCATTCGGCCTCCGTCGGCAGCGCCTTCCCGGCACACGACGCGAACGCCTTGGCATCCCCGAAGGTCACGTGCACGACCGGGTGCCGCGCGAGGCCCTCGAGCGTGCTCTCCGGGCCGTACGGATGCCTCCAGTCTGCGGCGCGCTGGTAGCGCCACCACACGGAGTAGTCGCGCGAATCGACCGCAGCGGACGGCTTGGTGAAGACCAGGGAGCCAGCGTAGAGCATGTCCGGCCGCGCGCTGGGATACCGGGCGGGATCGGGCGGGATCTCCGCGAACGTCGTGTAGCCCGTCGCCTCGACGAACCTGCGGAAGTCCTCGTTGGTGACGGGATAGCGGTCCACCCAGAACCCATCGACCGTCAGCCGATGGACCGGCCGTTCTTCGGGGTAGTGCTTGTCGGATCCCATGCGCAAGGTGCCGCCTGGAACCCAGACCATGTCCGGAAACGGGGGTGGCCCCGGCGGTTCCCGGCCCGGCGCCGATGGCGATCTGGACAGGCCCGGGTTAGTCATCTTCACTCGCTCCATCCGCGGCTCTGGACGCCGAACCGCGAGGATATCGGCCCACCGGCGGACGCAGACAAGACCCAGAATCAGCCCAGGCGCGGCCGCGCTCGACGGACACCCGGTCGCCGCCCTAGTAAGATCGTCGGCCACGAGCACGCCGGATGGGTGGCTGTCGCAGTTGCCAGGCAGAGACGCGCGGCGTCGCCGGTGCAGCCATCGTCGGACGGGCGAAGCTAGCCGCTACGCTATCTCTCGTGATTGGAAATTGTCAACATATATTTCACATCAGCGCCAAGCGCGGGGGCGATCGAGGCAGCGGTCGGGGTGAAGGCGATCCAACTTCGGCGAATGGTCACGCAGGTCCCCTCCGCGGCGGGCGCGCCGTCGGAGCTCAGGGCCATGCCGAAGGAGTTCCAAGTGTTACTCGCATAATACGAAAATAAATGTTAACATATTTCGGAGAGCTGCTATTCTTGCGCGATTTTGAAATCCAGGCCGTTCTTGGTCTGCATGGCCCACGCCGGTGCCGTCCGCGCGTCCGAGACGTGCGGAGCCCGCTGGACCGTACCGCTCCGGCGGCACGAGGCACCCTTGGCTGCACGGCCCGCCCAGCGACGCGGCACTGAGGGAACCAGCGCGAACCAAAAGATGAGAAACCGGATAGTCCTCAGCGCAGGGGTGGGGAGCAGCGGGGGAGGGGCCGGGTGACCTGCTGATGACGCGACTGCAGCGCCTCCTTCGCGCCGAGCCCGGCAAGCCGCTGCTGGGCGTGGCTGCCTATTTCTACGACCCGATCTTCATCGAGATCGCGGCGCGGCTGGGGTATGACGCCGCGTGGATCGAGATGGAGCATGCCCCGATCTCGTTTGGGGAAGCGGCAGATCTGTGCCGCATCGCACAGGGGTTGGGGCTGCTGACGATGATCCGGGTGCCCGACTGCCGGCGGGAAAGCGTGCTGAAGGCCGCCGAGTGCGGCCCGGACATCATCGACGTGCCGATGGCGAACTCGCCCGACGTGTTACGCGGGCTAGTGGCGGAAGCGCGGTTTGCGCCGCTGGGGGCGCGGGGCGCCTTCAGCGTGTCTCGCGCCATGCACTACGGGCTGGTCGACAGCCTGTCGGCGGCGCAGCAGCAGATCAACGGCGAGCTGTGCCTGATGGTGCAGATCGAGACGCGCGAGGCGGCCGCGCGAGCCGAAGAGCTGTGCGCGGTCGACGGCGTGGACATCTTCATCGGGCCGGCCGACCTCGCGGCGAGCCTAGGGGTGCCGGGGGAGCCGGGGCATCCGCTGGTGCGCCAGGCGGCCACGCAGATCGTCGCGGCGGCGCGACGGTATGGCAAGCACGTGGCGAGCGCGGCGGGGTCGGCGGACTTCGCCTTCTGGGTGGACCAGGGGATCGATGTGCTGTTCTGCACGAACGACATCGTGGCGCTCCGGACGGGGGCGGAGCTGGCGCTGCGGCACGCGAAGGCGGCGGTTGCGCAGCGGCAGGTGGCGGTCGCCTCCGACCCGGGGGCGCCGAGCTGACGACGGAGGAAGCGCCCCGCGCTCCCGGCGCCCCGCCCGTGCCCTCCGCGGGCCGGAGCGGTTGTCGTCGCGTCTCGGTGGCAGGGCGGCTGGTTACATGCTGGCTCGACGCCTCGATCGCGAGGCCGAGTATCCGGGCAGGCAAGAGAGAGGAGGGGCAATGGAGAGTGAGCTGTCTCGACGGACGTTTATTCAGCAAGTGGGGACCACGCTGGCCGCCACTCCCTTGATGTTCTCGAAAACGTACGCGGCGAGCGATGTCGTGAACCTGGCGGTCGTCGGCACGGGTGGCCGGGGGACGAGCCTCCTCAAACGCCTGGCGGAGGTCGGCGGCGCGCGAGTCGTGGCCGTCTGCGACCTGGACCCGGAGCGGCTAAACAAAGCGGCGCACCTGGTCGAGCAGCGGCATCCGGTGCAGTCGTACGCAGACCATCGGAAGCTGCTCGAGAACAAGGACATCAACGCGGTCATCGTGGCGACGCCGGACCACTGGCACACGCCCATCGCGCTGTCGGCGCTGCTGGCGGGGAAGGACGTGTACGTGGAAAAGCCGTGCAGCCACAACATCCAGGAGGCGAACCTGCTGGTCAAGTGCGCGCGCGAGCACAATCGGTGCGTGCAGCACGGGACGCAGCGGCGCAGCTCCGCCGTGGACATGGCGGGGGTGCGGGCCCTGCAGGAGGGGCTGATCGGGGACGTGTACGTGGCGAAGGCGATCAACCACCAGCTGCGGGGCAAGATCGGCAAGGCACCGGCGGAAGCGGCACCGGCGGGCGTCAACTACGACCTGTGGCTGGGTGCCGCGCCCCTGCGGGCGTTCACGCGGAACCGCTGGCACTACAACTGGCACTGGTTCTGGGAGTATGGCGGCGGCGACTTCGTCAACGACGGCATCCACCAGTTGGATGTGGCCGTGTGGGGCCTGGGGTTGGATCTGCAGTATCCGCAGGAGGTGGTCACCTCGGGCGGGCAGCTGTGGTACGACGACGACCACGAGACGCCGGACACGCAGACGGTCATCTACGCGTATCCGGGCAAGCAGATCGTCTACGAGATGCGGCTGTGGACGGACTACAAGCTGGAAGGGCACGACAACGGCACGATCTTCTACGGCACGAAAGGGAAGATGGAGATCGGGCGCGGCGGGGCAGTGGCCACAACGCTGGACGGCAAGGTCACGGCAATCCGGCCGGCCGACTACGGCATTCAAGCGGAGGACATTCTCACCAACTTCGTGGCGGCGGTGCGGCAGGGGGATCCGTTGAAGTTGAACAGCCCTATCGACCGGGGTGCGGTGTCGACGAATCTTTGTCACCTGGGGAGCATCGGCGTGCGCTGCGGCGGGATTAAGCTCGCGTACGATCCCAAGACGGCCACCATCAGCAGTGCGGCCGAGGCGAACCGTGCCAACGCCTTGATCGTGCGTGAATACCGCAAGGGCTACGAGCTGCCGTATTCGAGCTGACGTCGACAGTCACGAGAGAGAACGATAAGCATGGCGACCTCTCGACATCGGGTTCTCGCGCTCGCGTTGAGCGTGGCGTCCGGCGCGGGCCTGTGGAACGCCGCGGGCTGCAGGGCGGCGAATCCCGCCGCGGACGCCCAGGGCTCGGCGCGGCCGGCGGTCACCTTCCGGCACGAGCCGAACGTGCTGCACATCGAGGTCGGCGGACGTCCGTTCGCCGACTACAGGTATGCCGACCCACAGATCCCGCGGCCGTATTTCACGCACGTCATGACGCCGGCGGGCAGCCGCGTCACGCGAAATCACCCGCCGGACCAGGTGAACGATCTCACCGATCACGCGACGATGCATCCCGGCATCTGGATGGCCTTTGGCGACCTAAGCGGCAACGACTACTGGCGGCTGAAGGCGAAGGTCGAGCACGAGAGGTTCACCAGCTCCCCCGAAGGCGGTGCGGGGATGGGACGCTTCGCGGTCCGCAACTACTATCTGAAGGCAGCAAGCACGGACCGCATCGCCTCGGAGGAGGTGTCGTACACAATTCTCGCGATACGGGAGGGATACCTGCTCGTGTGGGACAGCACGTTCGCTCCGTACGGAGAGATGGAGGCGATCGTGTTCGGCGACCAGGAGGAGATGGGCCTGGGCATTCGCGTGCAGACCCGGCTGGCAGAGCAGTTCGGCGGCGGGATCACCGACGCGGCCGGCCGGACGGGCGCCAAGGAGATCTGGGGCACACAGTCCGACTGGATCGACTACAGCGGGACGTTGGAGGGCAAGTGGATCGGCCTCACCGTGATGCCGCATCCTGCCAACTTCCGCAAGAGTTGGTATCACGCTCGCGCCTACGGCTTCATCGCCGCCAACCCGTTCGGCCGCGCAGCGATGAAGGCGGGGCCGAAGAGCGAAGTTGTCGTCAAGCGAGGAGACACGCTGCGCCTTCGCTACGGCGTGCTCGTCCACTCGGCCGACTCCAAACAGCAGACGAACATCGCGGCGGCCTATCAGCAGTACCTGGGCGCGGCCGGCGCCCCGTAGCTCCGGCAAACTGCCGCACCGTGCGCAGCGCATCGCGAGCGTGGCGTGCCGCGCGCCGCCGACGCCAACGCTGTGGCGTGCGCATGACACCCAGCGTCTGGGGGAGCGGCGGCGCAATCGGGCTCCGCCTGCCGCACGGCGACGAAACGGCCCCACCACTCGCGACCCTGCGCGCGTCTCGCGGGCCTGTCGTGGCTGCATGGCCGGCAACCGTCGGGCCCTGACCGGAGACGTCGATGGACAGAAGGACCTTCCTCGCTTGGAGCACGCACCTCGCGGCGTTGTCAGCGACTGCGCTCATCCCGCCGGATCTCCCTCACGCGGCCGCATGGGCGGGGCTTCGACCCCGGCTGCGCCGCTCGTCGTCGCCGGCGGCCATCCCCAGAGTGGACGCGCGTGTTGTGAACCTGCCGCACAAGGACACTCACTTCACGATGCCGGTTACGGGGTCGCTAAGCGATTGGCAGGTGCGTGCGGCGCACCTGCGCCGGCAGATTCTTTGCGCGGCGGGGCTCTATCCCATGCCCGAGAAGACGCGGCTGAACCCGCAGATCTTCGGACGCATCGACAGGGCAGACTACTCGGTCGAAAAGGTCTACATCGAAACACTGCCGCGCTACTACCTCTGCGGAAATCTCTACCGGCCGCGTGGGCGTACCGGTCCCTTCCCAGGCGTTCTTTCCCCTCACGGGCACTGGCACTACGGCCGGCTCGAGCACACGTCGCTTGTGTCGGTTCCCGCGCGCTGCATCAATCTGGCGCGGCAAGGGTATGTCGTCTTTTCCTACGACATGGTCGGCTACACCGATACGCTTCAAACACCGCATGCCTTCGGCGACGAAGAGGAGCAGCTATGGAGCTTCGGCCCGTTTGCGCTCCAGTTGTGGAACTCGATCCGAAGCGTCGACTTCCTTCAGTCTCTGCCCGACGTGGACGAGCAGCGCATCGCGGTCACGGGCGCGTCAGGCGGAGGGACACAGACCTTCTTCCTGGCCGCCGTGGACGATCGCGTGACGTGCGCCGCGCCGGTCGTCATGATTTCGGCCATCATGCAGGGCGGCTCGCCATGCGAGAACGCGCCGGGGCTGCGCCTCGGCACGTTCAACGTGGAGATTGCGGCGACGATCGCGCCGCGCCCGATGTTAATCGTGTCCGCGACGGGCGATCGGACGAAGAGCACGCCGGAAGTCGAGTTCCCGGCCATTCGGTCGATTTACGCGTTGTACGGCAAAGCGAGCCTCGTCGAGACCGTCCAGGTGGACGCGCCTCACAACTACAACCAGCAGGCGCGGGAAGCGGTGTATCGCTTCTTCGGCAAGCACATGCTGGGCGACCACGATCCGGCGAACTTCGCGGAGCGGCCCGGCCGACCGGAACACCTCCGCAACATGCTCGTGTGGAGCGGACGGAGCCTGCCCGAGAAGGCGTTGTCCTTTGAAGGGGTGCGGAACGCGTGGATCGAGATGGGCGCGGGGCAGACGGCGCGCATAGTGGAGCGCGAACTGGTGAAGGAGCGCCTAGTGCTCGTGCTGGCTGCCGAATGGCCGCGGCGCGTGATCAGCGGAGTCGAGGGCCACCAGCTTGTGCTGAGCCGCGAAGGGCGCGGCGATCGAGTCGTGTGCCTGCGCGTCGGCGATGGCGTGCCTGATACGATCGTCGTGCACGACGGTGGCGCGGAGGAGGCCTCCAAGTCCACGGAGGTCGATGCGCTCGTTCGCTCGCGCCGCGCCGTGCTGCTCGTGACGGCCTTCCGGACCGACACGTCGGTCCCGCCGCGCCCCACGACACGCTACTTCACGACCTTCAACAAGACGGACGATGCGGAACGCGTGCAGGACATCCTTACTGCAATCGCGTTCCTCCGGCAGCAGGGGGCGAAGGACGTTCGCGTCACGGGACTCGGCAAGGCCGCGGTGTGGACGCTGTTCGCTGCCGCGGTCGCCAAGGCGCCTGTCCGGTGGACTGGAGATCTCGGGCGCTTCACGGGGTCCGACCGCGATTTCGTCGGCAGCTTCTTCGTGCCCGGGATTCAACGCATTGGAGGCCTGAAGGCAGCGCTCGCGCTGGTGCAATAGCCGAGGTCGCGGCGTTGGGCAGTCGCGGCACGGGCTCGAAGCCCGAGGTCGTTGCTTTGCTGCTGACGCCGTGGTGTTGCCGGCCCGCTCTCGCTGCGGGCCTCATCTACGTGGCGGAGAAGAACACCTACTCGATCTTTTGTCTGACCGATCCCGATCCGCGCGGATCGTTGGTGCTCGGCAAGAGGAAGTCGGCGAGATCGGGCGGCAACTTCCCGACGGCCATTGATCCGACGAACCGGCGAGGTCGCCTGGCGCCAGCCATTTCCGGCCTGTCAGGTGGCGGTGGGGGCGGCGAGCTCCTCGCCACGCCGGCCAAGCTCGTGTTCTCCGGCAACGCGGGCGGCCACATCGTGGCGTACGACGCGCAGAACGGGACGCCGCTGTGGCACTCGCGGATCGGCAACGTCTCGAACGCCCCGATCACCTTCTGCTGGACGGTCGACAGTACCTTCTGGTCGAGGGAGGCGATACCTCCTACGCGTTCGCGCTTTATCAGCGGCCGCACGCGCTGCAGGCGGTGCCGCCGCCGACATGGCGACGGTCTGTTACAATTGTTGGTATTTATTTTCAGAAGGCGGATAGGGCTTTACTTCGGTGCCAATTCCTCTCCGCGAATGCCAGTCGTGAGTTGCCCCCATGCATAGCAAGCGAACCAAGGATAGCAATGCCGCAACGGCAACGGCTGTGGTGCGCCGACGCCGTCCCAAGGCGCGACCCTCCGGTCTCGATGCCGAGACTGCCGGAGGCGAATACCACTCCAAGGCGATCGGCCGCGCGCTCACGGTCCTGGAGTGCTTTCCCGACGCCGACACCTCGCTGAGCCTGTCGGAGATCGCCGTCATGAGCGGCTTCCCGGAGTCGTCGCTCTTCCGGGTGCTGGCCACGCTCCAGAGTCGCAGCTATCTCCTGCGCAACGCGGACGGGTCATATCGGCTCGCGCCAAAGATGGTCTACGGCCTCGTGCACGAGCGTGGGGAGGCGACGCGTCGGCAAGTCCATCCGCTGCTCGATCAGCTAAACCGGCGCTTCAACGAGACTACGAGCCTGGCGTTCCTCTTCGGCGACCGCATCCAGGTGATCGACGTCATCGAGGCGGTGCAGGACGTGCGCGCCACGAATGTGCTCGGCAAGACGCTGCCGCCGCACTGCAGCTCGATGGCGAAGGTCATCACGGCGTTTCAGCCGCGCGAGCGCGTCGATCGGATCTTGCAGGTCTACGGCTTGATTCGCCTGAGCGAGAAGACGACGGTGGATCGCCTCGCCATCTTGGCGGAGCACGATCGCATCCGGGAGCAGGGGTGGGCGCAGGAGCAGGAAGAGTCGGTAGCCGGCATCTGCTGCTACGGCGCGCCGCTGTTCGACGAGCGACGCCGCGTCGTGGCGGCCCTGAGCATCATCTGCCCACTCGTTCGCATCAGTCCCGAACGTGAGGCGGAGATTGTCCAGGCGCTGCTCGAGATCTCAAGGGCGACGACGCTGACGCTCCGCTCGCAGTGACGCGACCCGCCGTGGCGCGTCCCACTGCGCGTCCACCCGGCACATCCCAGACCGTGAGCCCCGTCAAATCGGGCCGGTGGCCGCCCAGGATCACGCTCGCGGCACACCCGATGCCGAACAGCACGAAGTGGCTGAGGATGCCGATGAGCAGTGGCTACTGAAAAGTCCGTTCCTGTTGCGCCCGTTGATGTTACGGCTAACCACGGATACGCTGCTCGGCGATGACCTCCGTTCTACTCTCGCTTCTGCTGACCCTCCGAGGTGTGGCGCAGTCGCGCGCCGCGTTGCACCTTGAGGTGTTGGCCTTGCGCCATCAGTCGCAGGTGCTTCAGCGGTCGCGGCCGCGTCGGTCGCGGCTCGTCAGGGCGGACCGTTGGCTCTGCGTGTGGCTGTCGCGCGTCTGGACCGCGTGGCGAACGGCAGTCGTCATCGTCCAACCGGAGACCGTCATCGCCTGGCACCGCCGTGGCTTCCGGTTGTTCTGGACGTGGAAAAGCCGCAGACGCACTGGTCGACCAACCACAGCAGCCGACGTGCGAGCGCTGATTCGAACGATGTCGCAGACGAACCGGCTATGGGGCGCGCCTCGGATCCACGGCGAATTGCTCAAACTGGGGATTGACGTCTGTCAGGCCACGGTCGCGAAATACATGGCGCGCCGTCGACAACCGCCGTCGCAGACATGGCGTGCGTTCTTGGCGAATCACATCGGGCAAGTGATGGCGGCGGACTTCTTCGTGGTGCCGACCGCGACGTGTCGCCTGCTGTTCGTGCTCGTGATTCTCGCCCATGAGCGCCGGCGTGTCGTACACGTGGGCGTCACCGAGCATCCGACCGCGGCGTGGACGGTTCAATAGCTGCGCGAAGCGTTCCCCTGGGACCACGCGCCTCAATACCTGATCCGGGATCGCGACCACGCGTTCGATGCATGGGTGGAGACCGCGAAGACGATGGGCATTGATGAACTTCTCACGGCGCCGCGTTCGCCGTGGCAGAAGGACTACGCTTCATACTGCACCTCACTGGTCTGATCCGGGAGCAAGTTGGGCCGTCGTCGATCCGACAGACGACGACCCTGCATTTTGATGGGGGCGTCCGAGCCGGGCGGCTCGTACAGACATTCGTCTTTGTCGTTGCAGCGATGGCGTGGGAGCAGGCCGTGCCGCCCCCCAATCTTCACGGTGTCGGCGGAGACCTTCAAGCGGTCGGCCATCTCGTCCCGTGTCAGCAACCCGCGGGCCCGGAGTCGCGCATACAGGGAGCGGAGGTGGTGGCCATGTCGGATGTGTTTCACGATGCCGGGCTGAAACGGCTGCCCCGTGCCTGACACATAGCCGCGTGCGTTCAGTATCGTCGCGATGTCCCGGTCCGCGTGACTGTCGAGCAGATGATCGATCTCCGCGACGATCTCCGCGCTGGTCTCCCGGAGCTGCCAGGCGTTGAGCGCTCTCGTCAGCGTGAGCGTGGTGGTCGCGCCCCCGCGAAAACGGACGTGCGCGGTCAGGCCGTCGCCGCCTTTGATCAGCGTGACATCGTCCATGAGCAGGCGGGCCATGCGTTTCCGTTCGCGATCGGGCGTGTGCGGATCGTGCCATCACCGCGGGAAGTCCGTCGCGAGCGCGAGGATCCGCGCACGGGCGTCGGCGTCGACCACCACGCGGTCCGCTTGCCGTTGCCGGCTACTACGAACGAACGCGCACCCATCTGTCGCTCGACAAGGACTCGCCGATTCCCCGCCCGATCGCTCCGGCCAGCACAGGCCGCATCGTGGCGATCCCGTAGGTCGGCGGCCTTCACCACCGGTACGGGCGCGCCGCCTGACCCGGATTCTACGACGCTCACGCTCATCGCGCGGAATGGCCGCTCGCCGAAGCACCATCATCGCGCCCGGCTCGGCAACGAATGCCGCACGCTTCGGCCATACACCTCGTGTCGTTCACCGCCACGAACCCGCAGACGCTTCCGCAAGCCCGTCGCCCAGTCCGAATGCTGCGAGGTCGAAATTCTTGGTAGGCACAGCGATCGAACGGGCGCTCACCGTCATCGAGTGCTTTCCGACATCCGATACGACGCTGAATTTGTCAGAAATCGCCCTGATGAGCAGTGTTCCTGAATCGTCTCTCTTTCGGGTGCTTGCTACGCTGGAGGGACGCGGTTATCTGCTGCGCAATGCAGACGGATCATACCGTCTGGCCCCAAAGTTCACCCACGGCCTTCTTTACCAGCGGGCAGAAGAGACCCGAGCACAGATGCACCCGCTCCTCGATCAGTTGAACCGGCGGTTCAACGAGACCACGAGCCTCGCGTTCCTGTTTGGCGATCGGGTTCAGGTGATCGACGTCATCGAAGCGGTGCAGGACGTCCGCGCCACCAACGTGGTGGGCAAGACGCTTCCGCCGCACTGTAGTTCGATGGCGAAGGCGATCACCGCGTTTCAACCCCGGGAACGCGTCGATCGCATCCTCCAGTGTTATGGACTCATCCGACTGACGGACCACACCATCGTGGACCGCGTTGCGATTCTGGATGAGCATGAGGAGATTCGCTCGCGCGGATGGGCGCGGGAGCACGAGGAATCTGCCGCGGGTATCGGCTGTTATGGGGTGCCGCTGTTCGACGAGCGGAGGGAGGTCATCGCCGCGATGAGCCTGATTTGCCCGCTGATTAGGATGACGCCTCAGCGCGAAACGGAGATCGTCAACGCGCTGCTCGACGTCTCGCGCGCCACAACCATCGCCCAGCCATCACGATAAGGACATCGGCGGAAGCGTTCACCCCGCCTTCGCCGTATCTGCACGGGCGGTTCGTCCGAGGGTGAGTCCCGCCAGATCCGCCCTAGGTCCACCTAAAAATCTGCTTGCCGTCCAGCCAGTCACGAACATGATCAGATTGCCGAAGATGCCGATGGTCATGGGATGCATCTTGAAGTTCATCCCGATGTCGACGTCCAGCGGCCCGGTGATCGTGGCCCACAGAACGAACATCATGCAGACGACGATCGCGGCGTACGCGCCGCGTCTCGTAGCGTCACGTGAGAAGAAGCCGAGTGCGAACAAGCCGAGCATGCCGCCGGCGAGAATCATCGACAGCGTGATGAAGATTTCGTACACGGCCTGCCCGCGCCGAGCTGCCAGGAAGGCGGCCGTAGTAATTGAGGCGAGGCCGGCGACGAGCACGGCGGCACGGCCGAACCATAGTCGCACGCGGTCGTCGGACGAGGGACGCGCGCGAGCGAAAAAATCCTGAGTGGCGACGGTGGCGACGCTGTTAAGGTCCGCGCTGACCGTGGAATTCGCAGCCGCAAGGATCGCGGCGAGCAGGAGGCCCACGATCCCCTGCGGCACCCAATGGACGATGAAGTAAGGCACGATGTCGTCGGGACGCCGGGCGACGTGGGCCGGCAAGCCCGCCGCCGTTAACTGGAAGAAGGCCCAGAGGCAGGACCCGATGAGAAAGAAGATCGTCCAGATCAACACCGAGCCGATGACGCCGACCATGATGCCGCGGCGGGCATCGCCATCGGTCCGGGCCACGAGATACCGCTGGACCATGTTCTGCTCGGTCGCATAAGAGCGCCCGAAGTGGATCAGCCCGGCGAGCGCGAGCAGCCAGAACGTCGCACGATCGCCCGACGACACGAGGCCGAAGTCACCGAGGCTAAACCGGCCGCCCTCATACGCCGCACTCAGTACGGCGCCCGGACCGCCCGGCGGTGTAAACATCAGGATGGCGAGCAGAATGAGGGCGCCCGCAAAGAGGATGATTCCCTGCACGACGTCGGTCCAGATCACCGCTTGGACGCCGCCAATCACCGTGTAGATCAGCGTGAAGATTCCCACACCCGCCAGGACCAGGTAGATATCCCAGCCAGTCATCACCTCGACCGCAATGGCCGTCAGCAGCAGCGTGAAGCCGAGATCGACGATACGAAGTACGAGGAAACTCGCAGCGCCGTAGAGACGGGCGCCAACACCAAAGCGGCGTTCGAGATATTCGTAACTGCTCATGCGAACGACACGCCGATAAAAAGGCACGAGGTACGCCATCACGAGGAGCAGCACCGGTAGCGCCATCAGATTCGGGATCAGGAGCCACCATCCGCCAGAAAACGCGGTGCCCGGCAACGCAACGAAGCTGACGCTGCTGATGATCGTTCCCACCAGCGAAAAACCCACCGCCCAACCCGGAATGGAGCGGCCGGCGAGAAAGTAGTCGTCGGTCGTCCGTTGACTTCGAGCGTACCAAAGGCCGATGGCGGCAATGGCGGCGAGGTATATGACGATGACGACGAAATCGAGCGTCTGCAGTGCCTTCATGTCTGTGCGCGCGGAGTGTCTCGCGCCCCATGGTTGGAGTCAAGACAATATGGAATATAAATTGCCAATTTAGGAAATTCTGATTGACAATTTTCTATATGCGCCATAGCCTCGGGCTTGGTGCGGCCGATGGGACTCATCGTGGCGGACGACCTCACAGGTGCGGCCGACGCGTGCGTGATGTTCGTCGGCTACGGCCGCTCCGGCGCCGTCGCGTTCGAGCCTGCCGCCGCGTGCCTTCGCGCCGAGTGGCTGGCGTTCAGCTCGGATACGCGCAGGCTTCCGGTCGCGCGCGCCGCTGATCGCGTAGACGCGGTGGTCCGGGATCTGACGCAGGCGTACGTTCCGTCGATCGTCTTCAAGAAGATCGATTCCACGTTGCGCGGGCACGTCGGTCCGGAGCTGGTCGCTGCGATGCAGGCGTCACGCGCGCGCCTCGCCATCGTCGCACCGGCGTTTCCCGAGATGGGACGTACTGTGGAGGATGGCGTGTTGACGGTGACCGGCCTCGGGTCGCCGCCGCCATGTCACGTTACGGCGCTCCTTGAGGCACAAGGTGTCGATCGCTGCTGGCCGATCGTACGACCGAAGGGCGGAGAAGGCGAGGGAACGTCCGAAGCCTGGCGCGCTGCGATGGAAGCTGCGATCGGAAACAGGGCGCAAGTGCTGGTCTGCGACGGTGTGTGTGCGGCGGATCTCGATCGCGTAGTCGCGGCGGTATTGACGTTGGATGGCCCCGTGCTGTGGGTCGGTTCGGCCGGCCTCGCGGGAGCGCTCGCACGTCGCATGACCGCACCGGGCACCTCGACGGATGCGAGCACGGATGCCGATGGATCGCCCCGCACGATGGGGCTGGCCGGACGGCCCGATGCCGTCATTTTTATGATCGGCTCGGACCACCCAGTGACCATCGCTCAGCAGCGTTACCTACTCGAGGCGCACGGTGCGGCCGCCGTGCAGGTGGGGGACATCGACCGATTGTTGCGGAGTCTCTATCGGGGCGAACATTTGCTCGTGAACATCGGACCGGCCGTGCCGGATGAGGCGATCGCGCGGTTCGTGAGGTGTGTCGTCCATCATTCAACCGCGGGAATGGTCCTATCGGGCGGCGACACGGCCGCGAGGGTCTGCCGCATTCTGGACGCGACGCTCATCGACTTGGGTAGCGAAGTGAGCCCAGGCGTTCCGTGGGGGTGGCTCGTGACGCGATGCGGATGGCGCTGTCGAGTCGTGCTGAAGTCAGGCGGCTTCGGACGCGAACGAGCGCTGTATGACGGGCTGCTGTTTCTCACTCGCCAGGACAGACAGGATGCCTGACGCGCAAGCGCAAGAGCGACCGATCATTGCCGTAACGCTCGGCGATCCCGCGGGAATCGGTCCTGAGGTGGTGCTGAAGGCGCTGGCCGATCCTGAAACAAGGAGCCTCGCGACCTGGGTGATCGTGGGCGATCGCGACATCTGCGACCGGGCGCAGCGCGAAGCCGGAATCCCTCTTGAATCGATGGATAGTGTTTCGGTGCGACATGTCGACGCGTTGAACGGCCACGCTGTTGTCCCGGGCCGTCTCGATGCCGCCTGTGGACGCGCGGCGGTCGCGTACGTTCGCGAGGCGACGGACCTGTGTCTGCGCGGCGACGCGGTCGCGATGGTAACGGCGCCCCTGAACAAGGAAGCGGTCGCGCTGTCTGGCCTTGCGTTCTCGGGCCATACCGAGTACATCGCCGCACGATGCGGCGCGCCGGACTCGCGCATGATGCTCACGCACCCGCGTCTGTCGGTCGTTCACGTCACGACGCACGCGGCGCTGCGCGACGCCTGCAACGCATCATCCGATCGCATCGCGCGCACGATCTCACTCGGGCATCAGGCGATGCAGTGGCTCGGCCTCAGCCGGCCGCGGATTGCCGTTTGTGGCCTGAACCCCCACGCGAGCGAGCACGGATTATTCGGCTGTGAGGAAGCGACGGCGATCCGGCCCGCCGTTGAAGCCGCACGCGCGGCCGGCCTGTCGTGCGAGGGCCCGTTTGCAGCCGACACGATTTGTCTCGATGCCTGGCGCGGCCAATGGGACTTGGTAGTCGCGATGTACCACGACCAGGGTCACATCCCGATGAAGCTCCTCGACTTCGCGCACACCGTCAACATGACGCTGGGTATTCCGATTGTCCGCACGTCGGTCGACCATGGCACGGCGTTCGATATCGCGGGTCGCAACGTGGCGGATTCGACGAACATGATGGCGGCGCTTAGGCTGGCAGCCCGGATCCGACCGCACCGGGCGGCGTCGCCAGCTGCCGCGCCTCACACGAAAGGCCTCCGAGCATGACGAGACTCAATCACAGGCTGCACTCCAACGACGGCGGGCCGCTCCTCGGTGCGGCGGTGTATTTCTACGATCCGATTTTCATCGAAATCGCCGCGCGACTCGGCTATCACGCCGCGTGGATTGAGATGGAGCACGCGCCCATCTCGTTTGGTGAAGCGGCCGATCTCTGCCGGATTGCGCAGGGGCTTGGATTGCTGACGATGATTCGCGTGCCGGACTGCCGGCGGGAGAGCATCCTCAAGGCGGCGGAGTGCGGCCCGGACATCATCGATGTGCCGATGGCGAACTCTCCGGAAGTGCTCGAGGATCTGGTCCGCCAGGCTCGATTCGCACCGCGCGGGGCGCGCGGTTTCTTCAGTGTGTCGCGGGCGCTGCATTACGGACTCGTGGACAGTCTCGCGAAGGCACAGCAGCAGATTAACGACGACCTGTGTCTGATGGTGCAGATCGAGACGCGTGAAGCGGCCGAACGGGCCGAGGAATTGTGCGCCGTCGACGGCGTGGACATCTTCATCGGTCCCGCCGATCTCTCCGCCAGCCTCGGGTTGCCGGGGGAGCCCGGCCATCCGCTCGTGCAGCAAACGGTGGCGCGCATCATCGCGGCGGCACGCCGCCATGGCAAGCGCGTTGCCACAGCGGCCGGCCCCACGGATTTTGGATTCTGGATTGAGCAGGGCATCGACATCCTCTTCTGCACGAACGACATCGTTGCGCTCCGGTCCGGCGCCGCGCAGGCAATGGAGCAGGCGCGCGCGAGTATCGAACGGCTCCGCGCAGTACAGGTGGCGGAGTAGCGCATGCGAAAGGTCACATGTCAGCAGCCCGCGCGGCTCGTGGTCGGCTCGGATGCGTTCATGGAGTGCGTCCCATATCTCGAAGAAGCGCATGCGCGCCGCGTTGTCGTGATCGCCGGATCGACGACGGCTCGCCTCGCCGCGCCGCTTATCGACGCAGCGCGCGCGCGTGGCATCGACGTCACCCTATGGTCGGAGATCGCCGGCGAGCCGACGATCGATGTCTTCGATCGCGCGCTCGCAGCGGCCCGCACTGTCGACGCTGACACGATTGTTGGATTCGGGGGCGGCAGCGCCCTGGATGCCGCAAAGCTCGTGGCAGGACTGTTCGACGACGCGCGCCCCGTGCGGGACGTCTTCGGCATCGGCAGGGTCGGTCGCCGCCGCGTGCGCCTCGTGTGCGTACCGACGACGGCAGGGACCGGCAGCGAAGTGTCGCCAAACGCGATTCTCCTGGACGATGGGGCGCGATCGAAGCACGCCGTGATCAGTCCATTCCTGGTCGCCGACGCGGCGTTCGTCGATCCAGTCCTTGCGCGCGATCTACCGCCGGACGTGACGGCCACTACCGGCATCGATGCGCTCACGCATTGCATCGAAGCGTTTGCCAATCGACACGCCCATCCGATGGTCGACGAATGGGCGCTGGCCGGCATCCGTCTCATCGGCGCGAACCTCGTCCGAGCGATTCGCGACGGACACGACAGCGAAGCGCGTGAGGCGCTGGCGCTCGGCAGCCTATATGGCGGTCTCTGTCTCGGGCCGGTGAATACGGCGGCCGTGCACGCGCTCGCGTATCCGATTGGCGGCATGTTCGGCATCGGGCACGGGTTGAGCATCGCCTTAATGCTGCCGCACGTCCTCGAATTCAATGTCGTTGCGGATCCGTCGCGCTACGCGATCGTGGCGGCCGCGCTAGGGGTGGAGCCGCGGCGAACGGCATTCGAAACGGCGCGGGCTGGCGTGGAGCGCTGCCGCGCGTTGATCCAGGCATGCGGACTTCCCCTCGGACTCGCGTCTGTCAACATTCCGAAAACGGCGATTCCACAGATGGTCGCTTCCGCCCTGACGGTAAAGCGGCTTCTTGATAACAATCCGCGGAGTGTCACGGAGGCGGATGCCGCGGCGGTGTACGAAGCCGCCTTTGATTCAGATCTCACGTCTCTGGCATTAGAGTCCAATTTAGAAAACAAATATTGACAACTTCCATGCAAGTGCACAGTTTCCGGCGAAGATCGGTACCTATCATGTTAATGCGGGGTTTTTTCGGACGGAGATATTTATGAAGAGGCGACTCTCGTGTGCAACGGCGCTCATGAGCTTGGTACTGTGAGCGGCCTCGCGCAGGCGCAGGCGACGACGGCGACCGTCGGCGGTCTGGTGACCGACGACACGGGCGCGGTGTTGCCGGGCGCGACGATCGCCCTCACCAACGATGCGATGGGAACCGTATTAACGGCGGTGACGAATGAGCGGGGCGAGTTCACGCTGTCGTTCGTCCCGATCGGCCGGTACACACTGGCGGTGACGTTGACAGGCTTCGGGGATCATCGACAGACAGGACTCCAACTCTCGGCAGGGCAATCCGTGCGTCTGCCGATCGCGCTCCGCGTCGGCGGCGTGGCAGACGTGGTCAATGTTTCAGCGGCGGCACCGTTGATCAATCGCGCAAACGCGCAACAACAGGAAATCGTCCGCGCCCAGCAACTGGTCGAACTGCCGCTCGGCCAGCGCAATTGGGCGAGGGCGCTGGAACTCGACACCTCCGCCGTGCTCGCGGGCCAAAATGGCGTCGCGATGAACGGGCTGCCCCCCGCCGCGCTCAGTCTGACCATCGATGGCACCAACGGTTCGGGCGATGCCGAGTTGCCGTCCGTCACGGTATCAGGGGTTCAATACGATCAACGGCGTCACCACGGAGGCGATCGAAGAGATCAGCATGAGCAAGGGCATCGCCTCAGCTGAGTACGGCGGAACGATGTCGGGGAATGTCAACATCATCACGCGCGCGGGAACCAACAGGTACCACGGCAGCCTGTTCGAGAATCACCAGCGCGATGAGTTCGACGCAAGCAATCCGTTCGTGAGCTTGACGCCGGCCAAGGAGTTCAATCAGTTTGGCGGATCGTTCGGCGGGCCGATACGGCGCGACCGCCTGTTCTTCTTCGGCGCGTACGAAGGCGTCCGCTCGGCGCAGCAGAAAGTGTTGACCGGCACCGTCCCGACGCCGGAATGGCGAAGAGACGCCCTCGCGCGCAATCAGATCTATGCCCCATTCTTTGCGCTGTTTCCCGATCCGACGCAGCCGTACGCGACGGGGGCGATCACCGGGCGCGCGACGGTCATTCGCCCGGACGCGCGGCAACGATTTGGAACCCCTGACAGCGACAGCGTCCAACGCTGGTGACCGCGAAGACGCGCTATCCCCTGCGAGGCCTCGTCGTGAGCCTCAATACGCCAATTCGACGATGACGATCGGATCGATCGCCGCTCGCTCGAGAAACTGATCGAGGTCCATCTCGCAGAGGGCGCTGTCGGCTTCCTGGTCGCCGCGCAGGCTGGCGAGGTGCACTGGCTCACGGTCGATGAACGCCTCGAGCTCCTGCGCACGGTACGAGCGCAGACGCTGGGGCGGGCGATCGTGATTGCCGGCGCGACGGCTCGCGACCGCGAGGTGACCCTGCGCGTCGCTCGAGAGGCGGTCGCGTTAGGTTGCGACGGCGTCCTGGCGGAGCCTCCGCCGAACGCCGAGCCCGACGCGATTCGTGAGTTCTTTCGCACGGTCGCGCGGATCGGCGTGCCGATGCTGATGATTCAGGACCTTGACTGGCACGGGTCCGGAATGCCTATCAAGCTGATAGTCGAGTTGTTCGAGGAGATCGACGTGTTTCGCTCTTTGAAGATCGAAGTCGCCACGGCGGGGCCCAAATACAGCGAGGTGCTCGCCGCCACCGGCGGACGGCTGCACGTTTCGGGAGGCTGGGCCGCGTTGCAGATGATCGAAGCACTGGATCGCGGCGTCGACGTGTTCATGAACACCGCCCTGACGCGGTGGTACCGCCGGATCTTCGATGCGCATGGCGCAGGGCAACGCGCGCACGCCGTCGAGTGCTTCCATAAGATCCTGCCGGTGCTGTCCTTCACGCGCCAGCACCTTGACGTGTCCATCCACTTCCACAAGCGGCTGTTTGAGCATCGCGGCATTTTTCGGACCGCCAGGTGCCGTACTCGTGGCATGGCATACGACTCATATCACGAGCGGTGCGGGCTGGAGCTGATGGCCTATCTCGATCGTTTGGATAGCGCAGAAACGCAGTAATGAGGCTCTGGCTTCCGCTCATCCTCTGGGCTGCCGCGTTGTCTTCGCTAGAAGCCCAAGACATTGTCATCGTTGGCGGCACGCCAGGCGGGATCGCCTCCGCCGTCAGTGCGGCGCGACTCGGCCGCAGTGTCACACTCGTCGAATACCATCCGCACATCGGCGGCATGACGACGAGCGGGCTGGGCAAGAGCGACATAGAGAACCGCGCGATGATCGGCGGCCTTTTCAAGGAGTTCGTCGCGGCGGTGCACCAGCATTACGTAAAGACCTATGGTCCCGGGCACGAGAACACCAAGCTTTCCCACGGCGGTTACTACGCCGAGCCATCGGTGGCGGAGAAGGTCTTCGAGGCAATGCTGGCGCAGCACTCGAAGATCACCGTGATGAAAGGCTGGCGGCTCAAGTCGGCCACCGTCGATCGGAACAAGCTCACGACCATTACAATCCTTAAGCTACGAGTGTTGGAATTGTGTGAGGCATCACGTTTCCAGGGGACTAGCTGGTAGGAAAGTGAGGAATCCATGAAGCGAACACCAGGGAAGATAGCTGCTCATGTGGTCATCTTCGTCGTTGTTATCGTGGTGCTGACCGCTCTGAGCATATGGCTTGGCACTGGACCCGTTGTGTTGTCACCCTGAGCCGCCTCGAGAATCTCAAACGGAGACATCGTCTGACGTCCAGACGCAGCCGATGCACGCTGCGCTTGTTCTACAGCGCACGGTCGGTAATGAGATACGCCGTAGTGTAGACCGATCCCCGCGGCCCAGCCCCCGAAGTCCCAGAGCAGCCGCGCGGATGCGATTGCCCCAAACGGCGACCTGGCGATGGGCGCCGGAGACATGGGCATCCGCTCAGGCGGTCCTCCACTCCTGCGCAGCGACTGCCAGAAAATCAGCGCGCCGAGCGAGAGGAATGCCTCGTGGATGTCGGCGGTCGCCGACATCCAAGGTCGAAGACGTTGCCGCGCCTAGCTGAGCACACGTCGTCTTCATGTGGACACAGCCAAGCACGGTAAATGGATGTGGTTGCGAGCTGGTTGCGATTTGACGCAACCAGTCGACAATGAGCCTGGCGTCGTACAGGATGAGAAGTGATGTCAGATCAACGGTTTGCGGAAGTGACCTCTCTCAACCCGCAGATTCGGTGTTTGTACAACTACCCGGAGGTTCCAAGAGAAGCAGAGGAAGGGTAGCGCTAAGTTGTTGAGTGTATTAATGGTGAGCCGCGAAGGACTCGAACCTTCAACCCGCAGATTAAGAGTCGTTTCCGACGTTCGAAATAACGCCGATTTCTGAGTAGTTTCACCGATCGGATGTGCAAATTGCGGCAGCGGGGAGCAGGTAGTTGCAACGTGGGCGCAACCACCACGGGGCGTGTCTTGGCGAGTCAATCGCCGTCGGCTGCACTTTGCTCCTCGGACCCGGCTGTTGAAAGCCCCAGCCACAGGCATACGCCGCGTTCGACGGACGCCAGTTGCGTCGCCGACAGCTGCCGAGCCGCCTGATCAGCTTCGCGTGTGGGATCGTGACGAGACTCTGGGTATCGAAGACGCCCGCGCGGAGAAACGGCACGACATGGCCACTTCGAATCG
>WHTZ01000054.1 GCA_009377495.1 Luteitalea sp. | reverse complement strand
GGCGAGCTGCGTGAGGATCGCCGGGAAGCGGCGGGCGGCCCGCGCGACTTCGATCCGGTCGTACGCGGCGTGCTCCGAGAGCCTCCATTCTGAGGGCACGCCAGACCGCTTTCGGCGTATTCTATGCGTGGTGTGTCAGGGTGCCACCGTGTCCGCGGGAAGGACTG
Organism: Luteitalea sp.; assembly: GCA_009377495.1. Taxonomy (GTDB): domain Bacteria; phylum Acidobacteriota; class Vicinamibacteria; order Vicinamibacterales; family Vicinamibacteraceae; genus WHTT01. The sequence goes on along the minus strand of WHTZ01000054.1, from coordinate 42,995 downwards.
CGCCCACCTGAATTGACCTCTACAACTCGTCGTTCTCGATGAACTCTTTCCTGCCCGAGTGAGCGGACACCGGGCGCTCGGCTGACGCGGACCCGTCGGCCCGAAAGGAGCTCATCGTGAACCGACGCTCTCTCCCAACTCGCACGCTCGCCGACCGGCCCGATCTCGATCAACTCAAACGACAGGCGAAGGAACTGCTCGACGCGTTTCGCGCCAGCGAGCGCGACGCCATCACCGAGGTCACGGACCACTACCACGACGCCGACAAGGCCACGTTCGCCCTGCACGACGCGCAGCTCGTGATTGCACGCGCGTACGGGTTTGAGAGCTGGCCGAAGCTCAAGGCGTACGTGGAGGGCGCGACCGACCAACGGCTGATTGCGGCTGTACGCGCACGCGATCTGCCGCAGGTCCGCGCGATGCTCCAGGCCAGACCGGAATTGGCAGGCAGGAGTGGCGCGTTGCCCGTTGCGGTGGTCGATCGCGCGCCGGAGCTGGTGCGCGTGCTGATGCAGCATGGTGCCAACGCGCGCGTTGGCATTTATCCGCACCGCGACGCGACAGGCCCGTTGACGATGGCGACTGAACGCGGGTATGAGGAGATCGTCGCAATCATTCGCGAAGAGGAGCAGCGCCGCCAGCAAGCGAAGAGCGGTCTTGGTGCGCCCTCCGACGAGCTGTTCGAGGCCATTCGGTCCGGGAGTGAGGAACGCGCGCTCGAGCTGATGGAGTCAGATCCGGCGCTCGCTCGAGCCCGCCATCCGGCGTTCGACTGGACGCCGCTCCTTCTCGCAGCTCAGACACTCAACGCCCGCCTCGTGGCGTGGCTACTGGACCATGGTGCGGATGTCATGGGGCGGGGGCAGGTGCACCCGTTCGACGATATCAAGCAGCGCGCGCGTGGCGACGCCGGCCAGACGCCACTCGACGCCGCGGCCTACTGGGCAAGGCCGTCGGTGGAGGCCGGAGACAGCGCCGAGCGGTTCGCGGCGGTGGCCGATCTGCTGCTGGAGCGCGGCGCCGAATTGACGGCGCGGGCGGCGGTGGCGCTCGGGAATGCGGAGTGGCTTCGCGCGCGACACGCCGAAGGCACGCTGGTCAATCTTATCGAGGAGTCAGGCGGACTCCTCAGAATCGCAGTGAGCCGCAATCGCCCCGAGATCCTCGCACTGCTGCTCGAGCTCGGATTCGATCCGGACGAGCGAACCCGTTTTCGAGATGTAGGGGGCGACGAGGTCGTGTTCACCTGGGGCATGCCTCTCTGTCATTGCGCGGGCACCCGCAAGTACGAGATGGCGGAACTGCTGCTGAAGCACGGAGCCGATCCGAACGCGAGCGTTTACGCAAGCGGCGACCCGGTCTTTCGGGCGTTTGGTGAGCGCGATTGGAAGATGGTAAAGCTCCTCGAGCACTATGGTGGCGTGCCCACCGCAGCTACCGCCGCGCTTTATAGGCAGACGGAGCTCGCCAGAAAGATACTCGCAGGTGAAGCGCCCTATCGACTGGAACGTGATGCGACGCTGGCCGAGGAGCTCCTCTGGGGCGCCGCGTGCGGCGGGGATTCCGACATCGTACGGATGGCGCTCGAACGCGTCGACTGGCCGCGCGGCGATCCGCGCTGGTTTGAGATGCTCGAACAGCCGCTGCGACTGTGGGCGCATGGCTCGGGAAGCGCGGGTTGGGACCGCTCGACGTATCTCACTTGTTTTCGGTTGCTCTTGCAGCGATGCGATCCCGACGTGCGCGGGCGGACGACGGATCAACAGCAGTTCGGGCTCACGATCCTCCACAGCATCGCCGCATCGCGCGCGCATCTGACGCCTGGCGATCGCATGGCGTTTGCAACGGCAGTGCTCGACGCAGGCGCACGTCTCAATGTCCGCGATAACCTGCTGAAGAGCACGCCGCTCGGTTGGGCGTGCCGATGGGGACGTGTGGAGCTCGTAAAGCTGTATTTGGAGCGAGGAGCCGATCCGGCGGAGCCGGACGCCGAGCCGTGGGCTACGCCGCGGGCGTGGGCGGAGAGGATGGGACACGGCACGGTGCTGGCGGTGCTGGAGGGGTATCGGGCCTGAGGTTCAACCCTCACAACGTCATTCGATCGACTACGCCTTGATGAAAGCCAAGAGGTCGGCGTTGAGTTGCTCCTTGTGCGTGTCCGTCAAGCCATGGGGTGCGCCCGGATAGACCTTGAGGGTCGCATTCTTGACGATCTTCGCCGAGGCGAGCGCCGCGGCACCGATCGGCACAATCTGGTCGTCGTCGCCGTGAATGATCAGCGTCGGCACGTCGAACTTCTCGAGGTCCTCGGTGAAGTCCGTCTCGGAGAAGGCCTTGATGCAGTCGAGGGCGTTCTTGTGGCCTGACTGCATTCCCTGGAGCCAGAACGAGTCGATCATGCCTTGCGAGACCTTGGCGCCCTGCCGGTTGAACCCGAAGAACGGTCCGCTGGCGAGATCCTTGTAGAGCGTCGAGCGGTCGGCGATGGACCCGGCGCGGAGGCCGTCGAACACGTCGATTGGCAGGCCGCCTGGATTTGCCGGCGTCTTCAGCATGAGCGGCGGTACTGCCGACACCAGGCCGGCCTTGGCGAGCCGCTTGGTGCCGTGGCGGCCGATGTAGCGCGCGACTTCACCGCCCCCGGTCGAGAAGCCGACCAGGACTGCGTTCGTCACATTGAGCGTTTCGATGAGCGTCGCGAGGTCGTCGGCGTAGGTGTCCATCTCGTTGCCGTTCCACGGCTGGCTCGACCGGCCATGGCCACGACGGTCATGGGCGATGCATCGATAACCGTTGGACGCCAGGAAGAGCATCTGCGCCTCCCAACTGTCGGCGCTCAGCGGCCAACCGTGGCTGAGGACGACCGGTTGTCCCTTGCCCCAGTCCTTGTAGTAGATCTGCGTGCCGTCTTGGGTCGTGATCGTGGCCATTGGATGTCCTCTAATTAGCCCTTCCGGAAAGAATAGCTGCTGAAGATCGTCGAGACGTTCATCTCGGAAAGCCCGGGGCGTTCGTGATCTCCTGGATCTGCTGGTTGTGTCTGAGATTGTGGAGCGGGATGTAGAGCAGCCACTGATACGCGTTCAAGACTCCGAAGAACGGGTTGGGGAACGTGTGCGTGTGCAGCGGCGCGTCGATATCACGCGCAAACGCGAGGGTTCGCGCGCGCGCCTGTTGGTAGCTCGCGAGAACCTCTGCGTGCGATGGGACGTGACGCGGCAAGAGCATGTCTGGCGAGCAAGCCCTCTGAGACCGATCCAGTAGCACTTTTTCCAAGACCTCGGTCCGGCCTGCAGAGTGTGCCAGCCAGTCCGGATCGGGTGGGCCCGCGAGCATCTGCTGGATGGCATCCAAGAACACCGTCTCGGATAGCAGCAGGTGCGCGGCCACTTCACCGACAGACCAGCAATCCGGCGTCGAACGGTACGCGCATTGCGCCTGCCCGAGGCCCTCTATGGCCTCCGAAAACTGACGCTGTGATTGTTCCAACAATGAGATGACCTTCTCGCGGTCCGAGGCAGTCATGGTCAACGGTCCCTCCTGGTGCCACCATACCTCATTATGACGTGTGCGTTCGCTCAGCTCCTCGACCACGCGCGCTGAGCGCGTAGCCGGCCGCGAGCAACAGCGTGCCGAGCATCCACGGTAGCCGACCGGCGTCGAGGCTCACGGCCGCGTACGTCCGCAGCGCAAACAACATGGTCTCGGTGGCCGGCGCGAGGTTGAGCGGGCGATCCAGAAAGCGCAGGACGTCCACCCAGTTGGGCAACAACGCCGTCAGCGCGAGAAGGCCCGCGCCTGCCGCCGCCAACGACGCTCCGACTCGGCCGCGCCAGGCGTCCGAGGTGCGCGCGGTCAGCATGGCATACGCCGTCCAGAGCAGCATCGCGATCATGATCGTCAGGACGGTCACCCGAAAGATCGGCACGATCCAGAACCAGTACCAGAACGCCAGCGGGCCGCGATATGCGATCATCGCGAGCAGGACAATCAACCCTGGAATCAGTGGTCCGACCGCCGCGACGAACACGTATCCGTGTCGCTGGCGCCCGGCGAGGCCAATCGACGTGCTCTCGAACGCGAGCCCGACAATGCCGATCACGAGGAGCGAGCTCGCACCGATCCACGCAGAGGCAAAGCCGGTTAGGGCCCCGACGAGGAAGCCGACAAGCACGAGACCCAGGGTGGCCACGGCCATCGACGAGCGCAGGTCCCGTGGCTCGCGTCCGAGGCGCCAAGGCGTTACCGTCGTCGTCCAGGTGACACGCCCGAGTCGACCCAGCGCGCCAAGTCGTCGGGACACGCCCCACGTCCGCCCGAACGGACTTCCAATGCCGAGTAGGGCGATCACACTGATCAGCAGGGCCGCGGCTGTGCGCCGTACCCAGGCGCCGCGTGTTGCGTACGTCACGGCTTGGGTCGCAGACGTCAGATCAAAGGCGGGGAAGTCGACGTCGCCGCCGAAGCGTGCGACGTGCCGGGCCGCCGCGATCTCGAACCGCTCCCGGCCAGCCGTCCACTGCGTCCAGGCGCCCGCCTCGCCAGTCTCGAGCCAGCGGTAGTAGCTCAGAAACGCTTGCCGCCACGCCGCCAGGACGTCGAACAGTGTCTCTTGATACTCCAGCGAGCGAAGCGCAGCGGCTAGCCTCGCCGAAGCGACGCGAAGGCGGGACGCCTCCGCGCTTTTCGCTTTGGCGAGCGCCTGCTGCAACTGTTGACGCGCCCGTCGCACACGGCCCGCCGCGGCGTCACCTTCCTCGATGGCGACGTCGACGTCATCGCGGCTGCCTCGATACACGATGCTGAGGAGGCTGTGCCAGCCGCCGACCATGTCCCACTCGAAGATCCACATGAGCGGCGGCAGCTCGAGCCCGGGGACCCGCACTTCGCGTTCGGCGAAGGGACGGATGTAGAAACCTTTGCGAACTGCCTCCCGCGTTTGTGCCAACACGTTCGTGACCGCGCCGACAACCTGGGCGTCATCGCCGAAAGTCGCGGCTGCCCACTGGCGGACGAGCCCATTCGCGTCTGCATCTGGCGCGAGCGCCAGACGCGAGGCCACGAAGACGTTGGCATCGGTCCACAACCAGAATCCGTGCAGCGGATAGAGCGATCGAGGTCCGGCCCGAAGCGGTCCACCGAACTGCGGCCACAAGTACGTGCCGACGATCCGGGGGTTCGCCCCGACGAGGCTCCGCAAGGCCTGCGCATGCTCCTCGCCGAGAAAATTGGGGAATGCGCCGAAGCCTTCGAACTCCGGTCTGGCCTGCAGCTCGACGAGACGTCGATGACGGCCGGACGCGAGGGTGGGGTTGAGCGGCAGGTAGCTGAAGAAGTCACCGGCCGTGAACTTGGTCGATACGATCAAAGCGGGGGAGTCGATGCCGCCAAGTACCCTCTGGTAGACCTGCGGATCGACGTGCAGGCGACCGAGCTCTCCAACTCCGACGGTCCAGGTTCGAAGCACGAGCGTTTTGCCGCGCGCCTCGAAAGCCGGCAGAAGGCCCCGGAGCATAGCCTGCACACTGGCGGCATCGCGGACGGCCAGCTCGCTTCGGTACGGCCAGCCGTGCGTGTTGTAGAGACTGCCGCCCTCGCCGATCCGGATTACGAGGCCAGCGATGGAGGGCAATTGGTCGAAGAGCTCTTCAAGCCCCGCCCGATACACTTCCCATACTGCGGGATCCGACGTATCAATCCCCACTGGGCTCGTATCGGGCGCGAGATCACGCAGATGCTGATGCAAGGACGGTGTCAAGGCCAACATGTCGGTGCCGAGGAACAGCTGCATACCCTGCTGATTCGTCCATTCGAGGAGCGGGCCGAACTGATGGCGCACCACTTTGTGCCGGGCTCGGAACGGGCTGTCGGCGTCGTACATGGCGTGGCCGCCGTGCGCCCCGTTCACGTGATCGAAGTCAATCAGCTCCAGTAGGAGAGGAATGACGATCGCGTTGTTGCCGTACTCGCGCATGCGCTCGACGTAGGCGCGCCATTGGCGATCGACACGTCGGAAGGCCGACGCGTCCACGTATGGTGATTCTTCGAGAATGACCTCGCGGAAGACTCGAAGGTCGTGCGAGTAGTCCTTGCCCCACTCGCCCGCCAGTGGGATGCCAACGCCGCCGCTGTCGACGAGCCGCAGCGAGAGGGTCTGCCGATGGGCCGCCTCTGTCCCGGCCTGGGCCGCACCGGTCTGGGACGCGAGCGGGTCCGGCGGCCGTGGCCGGACCTCGATCGTATAGACGGACTCGAAGGCCAGGGCGACCGCAAGTGCAAGGGCGACCTGGACGGCGCCGAACACGAGTGGTTTCACACTGGACATGCGCAACGTGAGGACCTGGCGACGGCGGTTGACACGAAGCCTCTATGCTAGTCCAGCCCACATCGTCATTGGAAAAGTGGCCGGCGGCCGGCAATGTTCCTGTTGCGCTCCCAAAGAACGTGTGCCATCCTATCTTTTGGAAACAAACAGGACTGGTGCAAAGGTTTCTTCGAGGCGCTTGTCCCGTTGAGTAGTATGCTAGCCAAAGCGTTGCGTCCGTTCCGGAGACATAACATGAGACTCGCGTTCTTCAGTCGGTCGGCAGGCTCAGCTCTACTCGGCGTCTTTCTTCTGACTTCGGCTCCGGCTCAGGGCCAGACCGGAAGGCTGGCCGCACAAGCGGCACCAGCCGACGTTCCGTTCTCGGCGATAGTGGAGACGATCGAATTCAACGATGTTTCTCAGGAAACGCAAAAGCTTGTCCTTGACCGTATCGGAGTGCGTCCAGGAGACACGCTGACGGTCGAGGCCCGTCGTCGGATCGCACGTGAGCTCCGCACAGTTCAGAAGGGGATGACCTTCACCTACAAGTCTGGCGCACAGCTGGGAACCGCGACGTTAATCATCAGCGCAGAGTGCTGAACCTGGGAACCGGCAGCAGCGATCGCGGGCGGCGAGTGCCCGGCGGATCGCCGGCGGGATCGTTCGTGTCTTCCGGCCGACATCGAGCACGGTGCCATCCGGCGCGTGCCGCATCACCACGGTCGACGCGTCGCAGGCGATCCGTCGCGACGTTTCCGCGGAAACGTACCCGGCCTCGGCGTGCTCCAGAACGGCCTGTCCTGAGTCCGTCTCGACGCGATCATTGGTGGCCTCCTGCTGGCTGACCTCGGAGATCGGTGCGAGGATCGGCGCCTACGAAACGAAACTCGATGCGATAGAGCCTTCCATTCCCGACTAGGTCAGATAGCAGTGCTGAGCGAGACGCGTGGCCGCTCCGTATCGCGTCGGCCTCTGTGATTCCGGTATCCTCGACCGAGGTGGTGCGACGTACTCGAGCTTGGCGTGGCTCGCGTGCATTTCCTGAAGGGGTATCGGTCTATGCCGAGCAAGACCGAACGAGAGCTGTTGGTGGTCGCCGGCCGCGAGGTGGCCATCTCCAACCCGCGCAAGGTGCTGTTCCCGGAGGCAGGCTGTACGAAGCTGGACCTCGCGCGCTACTACCTTGCGGTGTCAGAAGGCGCGCTCCATGCGGCTGGCGGACGGCCCAACGTGCTCGTCCGTTATCCGAACGGCATCCGCGGCGAGTTCTTCTACCAGAAGCGCGCGCCGGAGTCGCGGCCCGACTGGATCGAAGTCGTCGCGTTGAAGTTCCCCTCGGGGCGGAACGCCGAAGAGGTCGTGCCGCGCGACGCCGCCGCGCTCGTCTGGATGGCGAACCTCGCATGCCTCGAGCTGCACCCGCATCCGGTCCGCGCGGATGATCTCGATCATCCAGACGAGCTGCGCGTCGATCTCGATCCCGTGCCCGGCGTCCCGTGGACGCAGATCCGCCAGGTCGCGCGGGTCGTCCAGGCCACGCTGGACGACTTCGGCCTCATCGGCTGGCCCAAGACATCTGGCTCGCGCGGGATGCACGTCTACGTGCGTATCGAGCGCCAATGGAAGTTCGACGAGGTGCGCCGCGCCGCGCTCGCGCTAGCGCGCGAGGTCGAGCGCCGTGCACCGAGCCTCGCGACCAGCAAATGGTGGAAGGAAGAGCGGCACGGCGTCTTTATCGACTACAACCAGAACGCGAAGGATCGCACCGTCGCCGGCGCGTACTCCGTGCGGCCGACCGCCGACGCGCGCGTCTCCGCGCCGCTCGTCTGGGACGAGGTCGATGCCTGCGAGCCGCAGGACTTCACGCTCCGGACGATGCCCGCGCGCTTCGCCGAGCTCGGCGATCGCCACGCTGACATGGAGCGCCGCCCGTGTTCGCTGCTGCGGCTGCTGGATCTCGCCGCGCGTCACGAGAAGGATGGGCTCGGCGACGCGCCCTGGCCGCCGCACTATCGTAAGCAGCGCGGCGAGCCGCCGCGCGTCCAGCCGTCCAAGCGCCGACGCGCGGAGGCGCATCCGCTGATCGAGATCGGCCGCGCGCCGCGCAAGGAGGAGGCGCTCGCCGGCCTCGATCGCTGGCGCGCCCGTCATCCCGAGGCGGCCGCGCATCTCGCGCCCGCGGACGTGCTCGTCGACGCGATGCGGGGCCGCTATCGCACCTGGACGCGCATCCGCGTGAACCTGCAGCACGTCCCCGTGGAGCTGCGCCCGCCGCAGGAGGCGCTCGATCCGGACTCCGCCGAGACCGGCTGGCCCGAGTGGACCGACGAGCAACGCGCCGAGTGGAAGAAGTGGCGGAAAGCGCGCAGGCAGAACGCGTCCGCCGCGGGCACGGACGCTGGCCGCGCCGATCCGATCACGGCGAAGACCGCGCCGCGCCGAAGACCTTCTCGAGCTCGTAAGGAGTCGTGACCTCGAGCTGATCGTAGCGGCAGTCCTTCGGCGACTTGTCGGGCCGCCACCGCAGGAACACCGCCGCGTGCCGGAAGCGCTGGCCCTGCAGATGGTCGTACTTCACCTCGCAGACGCGCTCCACGCGCAACGGCTCCCACGACAGATCCTTCCCCGCGCTCCAGCGGCTCTGCGCGCCCGGCATGCGCGAGGTCATGCTGCTCTGCGCGTCTGCCCACTCGCGCCACGGGTGCCCTTCCAGCGCGCGCTCCCGCAGCGGCGCCAGCTCCGCCGCCAGCGCCTTCCGCATCGTCATCGTGAACGCCGACGTGACGCCGACGTGCTGCAGGTGGCCGCGATCGTCGTACAGCCCGAGCAGCAGCGAGCCCACGCGCTCCTCTTTGCCAGCTTTGTGCCAACGAAAGCCCCCGACGACGCAGTCGGCCGTGCGTGCATGTTTGATCTTGAACATCGCACGCTTGCCCGGTTCGTACGTCCCCTGCTCAGGCTTGGCGATCACGCCATCGAGCCCGGCGCCCTCGAAGCGCGATAGCCATTCCAACGCCAACGCAGGATCGCGCGTCATGGGCGTCAAGTAGATCGGCGGCTTGGTGTTCGCAAGCACTCGTTCGAGCAGGATACGCCGCTCGCCTTGTGGCACGGCGCGCAGGTCGCGGCCCTCGATGGCAATCAGGTCGAACGCCACGAAGGCTGCCGGCGTTTCCTGCGCTAGCTTGGCAACACGCGAGTCGGCTGGATGGAGCCGAAGTTGGAGCGCATCGAAATCCAGCCCGTCGGACGTGACGATCACGATCTCGCCATCGACCACGCAAGCATCCGGCAGACTCGCAAGAAGAGCTGCGCGAAGCTCGGGAAAGTAGCGGTCGAGTGGCCGCAGGTCCCGACTCTGGATGAAGACGTCGGAGCCGCCGCGAAAGACGATTGCCCGAAATCCGTCCCATTTGGGCTCGTACAGAAAGGCTTGCCCGGTGGGAAGAGCGTCGGCCAGCTTCGCCAGCATTGGTTCGATCGGCGGCGCGATCGCGAAAACTGCCGCCGGTCGATGCTCGCGCTCCGTGGTGCTAGCGTCGGGTCCTTGCGCGGATCGCGGCTTGCGGGTCGTCATCAGCTCTTGGTTGTATCACGTACGGACGGCCTACACGTAGGGCGCCCCTTTAGGGGCGCCAAGCGCGGCTGATGCGCCGGCGCGGCTAACCGCCTCCGCCAAGGCTACGGCGGTCCGCCGTAGCGCGAAGGCGGAAGCCGCGCCCTACCTTCATGTACGTAGTATTGGGTTAATGCCCCGCGCTACAGTCAACACAGGAAGGCAGCAGCGCCCGGTACGCAGCTGCCTTGTCGGGCCGGCCCCAGGCGTCATAGAGGGCGACAAGGCGCGCGATGGTCGCCTTCGCTTCATTGCCCTGTGTGCCTGGGATGTCCGTCAGCGCGCCCTGGGCCTCGACGAGCAGGCGCTCCGCTTCGTCGTAGCGCCCCAGCGCCGTGAGCGACGCCCCGAGCAGGCTCTTGACCATGGCGATGCGCCAGTCGCGCGGCCGGAGGACGCGCTGGCGCACCTGCAGCACCTGCCGCAGCACAGCCTCCGCCCTCGCCGGCTCGTGCCGTGCCAGGTGGAGGCGGGCCAGGCTGATGCGATACGTCGCCGTGAGTGGATGGTCGCGACCCAACAGCGGCACGGCGATGCGCAGCGCCTCCTCGATCAAGGACGCCGCTTCGTCGTACCGCCCTTGTTCGCGCACCGCGTTCGAGAGATTGTTGAGCCGGGTCGCGATCGAGGGATGTGATTTTCCAAGCGTTCGGTATTCAATAGCCAGGCACTGGCGCAAGAGCGATTCGGCCTCGGCGTGTTGCCCGCGGGCGCCGACGACCAGGGCCAGGTTGTTCAGCGCCGCCGTCGTGTTGGGATGGCTCTCACCGAGCGCCTTCCGTGTGATCGCGAAGCTCTGACGAAACATCGACTCGGCTTCCGCGAGGTTGCCCATCTCTCGAAGCACGAACGCCAGGTCGCCCAAGCTGGTCGCGGTCTCGCGGTGCTCCTCGCCCAGGAGCTTCCGCCGGGTGGCCAAGGCTTCCCGGACCAACGGCTCGGCGCGTGCATGGAGTCCTTGATCCATGAGGGCGCGTCCGAGCTCCACCAGGGTGATGGCAACCTCCTTGTGCTCCGAGCCCAACAGCCGGCGCTGCATGGCGAGAGACTCCTCGATCAACGGCACGGCGCCCGCCGGGTCACCGCGCTCGTTCCGCAGCACGCCGAGCTCCCTGAGACTGTAGGCAAGCCGTTCATGATCCGGTCCTAGGACGCGGCGCCCGGTTGCCACCGCCTCTTCGAGGAGCGGCTGCGCTTTGTCGAGGATGCCGAGCCGCTGGTAGATTCTCCCGAGCAAGGGCAGCATCTCCGCCATGAGCTCGGGCTGTCGAGCCAACTCGCTGGGCAGCCTCGCGGCGGCAGCGTCGAGCACGCCGCGCACGGTCGGTTCCTGCTTGTCCGCGTACGGGTCCGCGTTGGTCAGCAGTCCCGTCAGCAGCTCGCTCACCTTCGCCGTCTTCTCCGCCTCGAGGCGCGCGCGGTCGCGCTCCGTCGCTAGCCGGGCCGTGTAGAACCCGATGAGGCCGCCGAGCAGGACGACGACCGCGCCCGCCGTCGCCACGCCGCGCACGTGGCGCCGTACGAACTTGGCGGTACGGTAACGCAACGTATCGGGCCGCGCCGTGATCGGCTCATGGTGGAGATATCGCCGCAGGTCTTCCGCCAGCGCGCTGACCGACCCGTAGCGCTCCGGCGCCCTCTTCTTCAGCGTCTTGGCGACAATCGTGTCGAGATCACCGCGCAGCATCCGGCGCAGCCTCTCCGGCGTCGTGCCGCGCCGCGCGGCACGCTCGGCGAGCGTGTCTGCCGTGACGGTCCGCACTGGCATGCCAACGACGGCATCCGAGACGCGCGGCGGTCGGGTATCGACGATGGCGTGGAGCAGCTCGGCGGGAGAGCGGACGCCCGGGCCGGCGGGATGCTCGCCGCTGAGCAACAGGTACAGGAGCACGCCCAGCGCGTAGACGTCGGTGGCGGTGGTGACAGCTCCGCCAGTGACCTGCTCTGGCGCGGCGAACTCGGGCGTCAGCGCCGTCCCCCCCTCACGCGTGAGCGCCGTCGCCCCGGCGGCGAGTGCCAGCCCAGACGCCGCATCGCTCTCGAGCAGCTTGGCGATGCCGAAGTCGAGAAGCTTGACCTGACCGTCAACCGTGACGAGCACGTTGGGAGGCTTGATGTCACGGTGCACGACGAGGTTGGCATGCGCCTGACCCACCGCCTCCAGCACATCGAGGAACAGACGGAGGCGCGCATCGATGCCCAGCGTGTTCTGATCGCAGTGGTGATCGATGCGCTGACCTTCCACATACTCCAGCACGAGGAACGGTTGACCCGCGTGCGACACGCCAGCATCGACGAGCTGTGCGATGTGCGGGTGTCTGAGCCTGGCGAGGATACTGCCTTCACGTTTGAATCGATCTTCGGCGGCGTGTCCAATCAGCCCGCCGTTCAGCAGCTTGATCGCCGCACGTCCTTCGTAGCGACCGTCGCAGCGCTCGCCCAGCCACACGCTGCCCATTCCGCCTTGGCCAATCCGTGAGAGCAGGCGGTAGGCGCCGAGGGTCTGCCCCGCCAACGACACAGTCGGCGACGTGTGGGGTGGCAGCGGAACAGTGCGTTCGAGGAAGCCAGACTCGTCCAACGCCGCGTGCTCCGCGAGCAGCGTTTGCAGGTCGGCGGCGAGGGTGGCGTCTTCTGCACGGATAGACGCCAGCCAGGCCGCGCGTTCCTCGATGCCGATGCCGAGCGCGTGATCCAGATACGGACTCAATCGGCGCCAGCGGTCGGCGCTGAGTGCGGACATGCGGGCCTCAGGCGATCGGGCTCGCGCCGCCGATGGCGCGATGGAGATAGATGCGGCCCTTCTCCCAGTTGCGTTGTACGGTCCGTTCCGAGACGCCCCGCATAGCGGCAATCTCGGCGAAGGAGAAGCCGCAGAAGAACTTCAAATCGACGATCTCGGCGAGGCCGGCATCCATTTTGACCAGCTCGTCGAGCGCGTCACCGATCCGCGCGAGCTCCCGCGCGTCGGCCACGTTGTCGGCCTGGTCGGTGCCGAGCGAGGTGACCTCGACGAGACCGCCGCGCTTCTGCGCCTGACGACCCCGCGAATCGTCGATGATCAGCCCTCGCATCACCCTGGCGGCATAGGCCATGAACCGGGCGCGATCGGGGAATGCCGTCCCTTCGCGGCCCGACATGGCGAGATAGGCTTCGTGCAGGAGCGTTGTCACGCCGAGACCAGCGCCACTCCCTTGTCGCGCCAGCTCGCGCCGGGCAAGTCGATGAAGCTCCGCATAGAGAGTGTCGAAGAGCGCATCCGCGGCAGCGCGGTCGCCGCGATCGGCTGAGACAATGAGCCTGTCCAGCGTCGATTCCATCGAGGCACTTCGAACAGAGGTGACCGCTCGGACCGAGGTAGAGTCTCCCGTTCTGAATAACGTCGATCGGACAGGTGGCGAACAGATAGCGACGAAATGCCCCGGAACCCACCACCTCCCACCAGCGTCGCCGGAACCTGTCGCCTTTGCCCCGCCGTTCTCGATCTTCCAAGTGAGGGCGAGCTCCACTTCTGGGCCCGCCCGCGTTTCTGGCCTGCACGACCTGTTCGGGTCGCCCGGCCAACGTCACGGAACGAGGACCTCATCATGGCGGAAAACGACGATCTCTCACCCCCGCTGGAAATACCCTGGAAGCTCGCCTCGACCACTCAGCCTCTCACCGCGGGTGAGCCCAATGACACGTCGATGTCGCTCTTCTATTACGAGCCGGACGATGAAAGCCTCACGAGCCAGTTCCCGGATGAGAAGCTGGTGTATTTGAAGTTCACGGTCTCTCTATCGCCGGCCTCCTTTCCGGAGGCGGCGTCTCGTGTTGCCGCGTCGTTTCTGGGCGAAGGTGTGCCCTGTTTTCACGTGCTCTTCGACTTGACGGTCAGGCCTGCATCGCAAGAAGCGGGTGGCATTCGCCCGTACTTTCACGCGGCTGCACCCCTGCATCGCCGCGTGATCCAGACGGGCGTCTTGGGCAGCGATGCCTTCGAGGGCGAGTCGAATGGGCAATTCTTCGGTAAGAGCGGCAGCCAGCTCTATGAGACGCTCAGCAGCCAGTCGAGCACATCGTCTGCGGGCGGTGGCGCCACGCTGAACCTGGGCCTCGTCTCGCTCGGTGGCTCGGCGCGCACCACGGCCACCGACGTCACGAGCCAGCGCGCAGTCAATCAGGTTCTGGACACAACCACGCGCGAGGCCTCCCAGGAGCGGCGCGAGCTCGTCAGCCATTCCACGCAGGTCGAGAACGTCATCACCCTCCTGAACGCGAAACACCTGGGCACGCCCTATTTGAGCTTTTCGCTTGCGCCCAGGCCGCTGCAACTCTTGTCGATCGATCCATCCGATCCAAACCTCTGGTTCAACCAGCTCCTGCAACGCCGATCCAGCGGCATCGAAGGCATACAGGAATTCACGGCAGTGGTCCTGGTCCCTCGCGATCAAGGCTTCTGCGTGAATGCGCGGCTCCGGCGCGTCTGCCTGTTCGACACCGTCCCCGGACCATTCCGTCTCGACGAGCCGTTCAACGGGGATCTCCTCCAATTGGCGCGTATCGTCCAGTATCTGTACCGAATCTACCCGCCCGGCACACCGCTCGAGGAGCTCGACATCGACATCATCAGCCCGCTCACGCCCGCCGATGCCTTCCGTCGACCGGTGGTCGAGCTCTGGGCGCTTCGCCTGGCCGCACGGGTGATCGAGGCCATGGTGGTCTCGCCCAGCTCGACTCCCGGACTCGAGCAGCGAGGCAGCGTCAACTACAAGCACTTCCTCGAGCTCTGGCTCGAGACTCTCCGTGACGAATATGAGCAGGAGGTAGCACGCTCTCCGCTCGAGCGCGGTGTGCTCCTTGGAGAAAACCGGCTGCTGGACACGTGCTTCGATCCACAGGAGGAGGCCGGTTTCGAGGTGAGCGGCAGCTCCACTTCTGTCACCCCCCTCACTCCCATTGACATCAATGTCGGCGACCTCGACATCGGGGGCATCATGACGGGCTCAGCGACCGCGACGCGGTCCGTTCGCTCCCGCGCGTTCGAGATGATCACCCGATGGACCACGCTGGAGCAGCGGCTCGCCACGTTGATGGCCAACCGCAAGATATTTCCCGAGAAGCCTGCCGGTCTCGACGATCCGCGCATCGTGCGCGTCTTGATCGATCGCTGGGAGAAGCTCGCCCCAGACGATCCGCGAAATCTCACCCTTGACGAGGCGGCCGCCGCGCTGAACCTCGGGGCCGAATACAAGCGCCTTCTCGAGAGCGCCGGCGCGACCGATCTGCGCGGTATCGCACGCGCGCTCAAGGCGGCCCCGGAAATCGAGCGCCAGAACATCGAGGTCGAGCGCCTGCGCAAGGTCTTCGAGAAGCGTAAGGTCGTTGGAACGCCACCCGATCGCGTGACCTTTGCGATATCCCGCGATCAGAGTGCAGCCATACGCCAGGCAATCGGCTCTGGTCTCCAGAAGGGTCGTTAGGCGATGGAGTCGCGCCGAAGGGTGAACCAGTTGCGCCTCGGGCCGATCATCGGGCACACCGACGACTCGTCTACCCGCATCTGGATCCAGGTGTTCGACGATCCGAGGTTCTATTCGCTGCGTGTTCAGGGCGCCGGTATCTTCCAGTTCGTGAGCACCGAGGGCGTCCTCGAGTTTGGCACCGCCATCGCCACAGCCCGCGGACTGCGGCCCGACTGGCGCTATCGGTACAGTGTCCTTCGTCTCGGACGTTTCGTGCCGCACGGCAGCGGGACATTCCGCACCATGCCACAGCCAGCCTCGATGGCCAACCTGCTCTTTTGCGCGATCTCCTGCAACGGCGCCACAAGCGATGGCGTCTGGGAAGCCTTCGGCAGATACGTCGACGATGCGCAGCCGCAGTTCATCCTGATGATGGGAGATCAGGTCTACATGGACGAGGATCCACCGGACGTCTTCGAGGCGCACTTCCAATCGAGCCCGGCGGTTCGCCGCAAGGCGTTTGCCGAGAAGTATCGTCTCAACTGGTCGCGTGAGCCCGTCCGACGCCTACTCGCGAACACCCCAACGTACATGATCTGGGACGATCATGACATTCGCGACGGCTGGGGATCGTCCGCCTCCGACAGTCCGACGTTGTTGCAGCGTTATCCCCGCGGCGCGGAGATCTTCGCGAAGTCGAACGCCTTTTTCGAGGATGCCCGCGACGCCTACTGGCATTTTCAGGGGTGTCACAATCCGCAGCCGGCCGCGCCGGGCGACGTTCTCGACCCGGCCCTTCCGAACTATGTCGGTGCGCCTCCGCTGCACGGCCAGCGCCGCGCCATGCCGTTTGCCCTTCGATGCGGCCGCCTCGTGGTTCTGATGCTCGACAGTCGTGGTGATCGGGACGTGTTCCGCGACACATATCCCGTCCTT
Organism: Luteitalea sp.; assembly: GCA_009377495.1. Classification (GTDB taxonomy): domain Bacteria; phylum Acidobacteriota; class Vicinamibacteria; order Vicinamibacterales; family Vicinamibacteraceae; genus WHTT01. The sequence goes on along the minus strand of WHTZ01000054.1, from coordinate 26,692 downwards.
GGCACCGAGCAGTGGCAGTTCATCGATCATGTCTTCCACAACCTGCCGGCCGACGTGGAAGCCCTGGCCGTGGTAACGCCGACACCCATTGCGTCCATGGACCCGGACGGTCAGACGCAGAAGCTGATGGGCGGGCGAACAGACGACGTCGAGCTATTCAAGCGAGGCGACCTCGAGGCCTTCCTGACCCTCGGGGAGCGGTCGAGTGAGTCGGCCGGACAGATGCTCGTGGCGGCAGGGGGATCGCATCTCTCGAAGCTCGCCGGCCGGCAGATCAATCTCGGCTCGTTCAAGCTCTCCTCCATCGACGAAGCCCGTGATCAATGGTCGCACCTCTTCGCCCGACCGGAGCAAGCGGATCTGCTTCGTAAGGCGGGGGAAGCCCGCTTGGCCAATCGCACGGCCGGCTCGCCGCGCGGCCTGATCTTTCTCTCCGGCGACATTCATGTCGGCTGCCTCTTCGAGATCTCTTCGTTGAACCCGCGTTACACGGCCGCCTCTCTGACATCGTCCGGGATCAGCAAAGAGGAGGGCAGAAGCTTCGTGGTCGGCGTGTTCGTCGACGAAGACTTCGCCGTGGCGCCTGGTGTCCGCTCGACGCTGAAGGATGTCATCACCACGTTCAACTTCGGTGTCATCCAGGTGATCCCCACGGGCGCCGGCGCGAAGATCCACGGAGCGGTCGCCCACGAAGGGAACTCGTTCGCCGTCGGCGTCGACGTCGCTGACCTGCTGTGACCGCTGGCAGGTCGCACCGAGGCTACGCTCCTCGGCTTCCCGAAACAGCTTCTCCTTGGGGCAGGCACGGGTCACTTGCGGTTCGGGCGCAGCCCGTTCCCGGTCGGCAGCCGGGCCTCGAGGAATCGCCGCATCAAGCGGGCGATCGTGTCGCCCTCTTCTTCGAGCGCAAAGTGACCGGTGTCCAACAGATGGAATTCCAGATCCTTGAGATCTCTCCTGTAGGGATAGGCGCCTTCCGCGGGAAGATCTGGTCGTTCTTGCCCCAGACGATCAGCGTCGGCGGCTGATAGCGGCGAAAGTACGCTTGCCACTGCGGGTAGAGCGGCGGATTCGAGCCATAGCTGTAGAACAGCTGCAACTGGATCGCCTTGTTGCCTGGACGATCCAGGAGGTACTGGTCGACAAGCCAGTTGTCAGGACTGATGGACTCTGGCCGTCGGACGCCGTGCGTGTACTGCCATTTCGTGGCCTCGAGCTCGAGGGACTTTGCGAGTATCGCCCGGTGCTCGTCGGTGGGCTCACGCCAATAGGCCTTGATTGGCTTCCAGAAGTCGCGAAGGCCCTCCTCATAGGCATTGCCGTTCTGAATGACCAGCGCCTGCACCCGCTCGGGGTGCTTAACCGCGAGGCGGAAGCCCACCGGCGCACCATAGTCCTGCACGTAGAGCGCGTAGCGCGTCAGCCCAATCCGTGCGGTGAACGCGTCGATCCAAGCACGCGAGATCACGCTGCGCAGGGGCGGTGGGCGTGATACCGAGTAGACGTTCAAGCAGTCCCTCCAGCTCAGGGCAACGCTTCAGGGGATCATGCAACGACTCGCGGCGGGCCGGACAACTGTGCCGCAGGTGGCCTTGGACAGTATCAATGACGTCCTGCGCACGCGGGCCGGCGACCTCGAGATCGTACGGACGAACGCGGGGTATGAGATGCGGTTTCGCCGCCTCTTCAGGGAACCTGCGCATCTTCTCGTACCGATTGCCGAATCTGCGGCTGATTTGTTGAGCACGGGCGACCTGGCGCTGGTGAGGAAATGCCAGAACCGATCCATTCGACGTCTTGCGCGTGCAGCGCAATGAAAGCTTCCGTGTCTTGCCGGGCCCAGGCCGTTTTGTATCGCTCGATCAGCGCCTCGAGGGCGGCGCCCTGGTCCGCACTCACCGGCTTCCGTACGTGCGAAAGAGGGGCGTGTCGTGTCGGTCGACAACATCTCGTTGCGGTGTAAAGCTCACAACACGCATGAGGCCGAGCAGGTATTCGGGCCGTGGCGGGGCATGGCCGTGCGAGAAGGCTGTTCCTGCGCCGGTTCGGAGATCATGGCTGCCAGCGGTGCGCGACCCCACACCCTCGTGCGCCCCGTCTTTGCGGCACGCCACGCGGACCGGCCGGACTCGCTCAACGAACGCCGGCGGTCCGCCCGGCCACTCCACCACGGGCCAGCGACCGACGCGCGGACGCCACAACTCGCCGCGCGGCCAGTTGGAGGGCCGCGCCACGACGCTGTACCGGTGGCCGTCGAGGTAACGTCACCACAACCATCTCGCCACCCAGGCATTGCGACCACCGCGCGAATCCTCGCGGCCGCGAAGCGGTCTCGTTACGACAGCGCGCACCCAAGGTCATCAAACAACGACTCGACCGTGGCGTTCGCGAAGGGGAGCTCTCACCGGACCTTGATGTCGCCAAGTGTCGCACCCGGCTGGGTGCCCGCAATGAATGCTTCACGCAGGCCGTCGTCGAGCTCGACGAAGACGATGTTGCCTGGAGACGTGAATGCCGGCTTTGGCTGGTCGTCCGCGTGTTGCGCAATGTGGGCTTTCATCACATCCATCCAAATGGGGAGCGCGGCAACGGTCCCTGTCATGGATGGGCCCAACCTCCTCTTCTGGTCATAGCCAACCCAGACGCCAATGGTGATGTCGGGGTCGAAGCCGACCATCCACGCGTCGGTGTAGTCGTTGGTCGTTCCTGTCTTGCCGCCGAGTGGCCAGCCGAGCGACGCGGCGTGTGCCGCCGTCCCGCGCGTGGCGACGCCCTGGAGCAGGCTGAGCATCACATAGGCCGTATCGACGCGAATGGCGTCGTGAGGTTCCGGCCGATTTTCCAGCAGCACGCTGCCTGTCCGATCCGTCACGCGCAGCATGCCGTATGGTCGCATACGTACGCCTTGATTGGGGAACACTGAAAAGGCGGTCGTGACCTCGAGCAAGCTCGCCTCGTTGGCCCCGAGTGCGCTCGAGAGATACGGTCTGATCTCGGATGTGAAACCCAGGCGGCGGGCGTAGTCGGTGACGTGCCGTGGGCCGAGCGCATCCATCAAGCGAACGGTGGGCACGTTCCGCGACTGCTCGAGCGCGCGACGAAGCGTCACCGGGCCCTCGAATCTGTGGTCGTAGTTCCGGGGCGTGTAGAGCGGCTGTCCAGGGCCCGCCACGTATGAGATGGACTCATCCTGCAACATGGAGACGGCGGTGTAACCGCGATCCACGGCCGCCGTATAGATGATGGGCTTGAACGTGGATCCAATCTGCCGCTTGGCTTGCACGGCCCGGTTGAACTTGGTGCGAGCGAAATCCGAGCCGCCGACCATCGCGAGGATCTGGCCCGTGTGATTGTCCAGCGCGAGCACCGCGCCCTCGACGGTGGGATCCTTGCGGCCTTTGTTTAGACGCGCGAGCCCGGCCTCCAGCGCGCTCGCCGCCGCGTCCTGCAATTCCAGGTTGAGCGACGTGTGGACTTGCAGCCCGTTCTCGTACAGTTGCCGAGCGCCGTACTCCGCTTCCAAGGTTTGGCGAATCTCTTCGACGAAGTACGGCGCAGGCGAGTGCGGCCGCGCGGGTTGGCCGCGCGTGACGAGGGGCCTTTTCTTGGCCGCATCCGCCTGCGCTTGCGTGATGAATCCCTCATTCGCCATCCGCTGCAGCGTGTACTCGCGGCGCCACAGCGCCTTGTCGCGGCTGACGAATGGACTTTGCCGCGCCGGCAACTGGAGGATTCCCGCCAGCAGCGCGGCCTCTTCCAACGATACGTCCTTCGCGGACTTCGCGAAGTAGAGGCGCGCGGCCGCCTCGACACCGTACGTGCCGTGGCCGAAGTGCACGTGGTTCGCGTAGAACGTCAGGATTTCGCGCTTCGTGTAGCGCTTCTCGATCTGCAGCGCGACGATCGCTTCCTTGATCTTTCGTTCAGGGCTGACGTCCCCGAGCGTGAAGCCGACCGTCTCCGGAAACAGGGTGCGAGCGAGCTGCTGCGTCAGCGTGCTCGCGCCGACGGGGCGGGACGTTCGTCCCGTCACCGCGTCGCGCACGGCTCTCAGCACATCCCGCATCAGGGCCACGGCGAGGCTCGAAATGCTCAAGCCGACGTGGGAGTCGAAGGTCCCGTCTTCCGCTGCGATGATGGCTTCACGTAGATGCGGAGCAATATCGTCGTACCCGACCACCAGACGACGTTCGACGGCGAACTCACCGATGATCTCGTTATTGTCGGCGTACACGCGCGTGATCGTGCTCGGCGCGTAACTATCGAGCGTTGAGATCTCCGGCAGATCGCCGGCGTACGCGAACAGCACGCCGCTTACCGCGCCAAGGAGGATCGCGATGGCGAACGCGACCGCGATCGTCGCTTGGCGTACCGCACGAAAAGCGTAGTGTCCCATGCTTCAAACAGGTGTCTCAGAAAACACGCCCTACTCCCGACGCAAGGTATAGATGGGATCGAGCTTTGACGCGCGGAGACCGGGAATGTAGACGGCCAGGAGCGCGACGGCCAACAGCATACCCGCAGCCCAAAGAGACGAAGTGGAATCTGTTGCCGTGATTCCGAAGACGAAGGCCGAGAAAAGGCCCGACATCATCCAAGCCCCGGCCAACCCGATGGTGACACCCACGGTCGCCAGGCGCAGGCCGGTCGCCATCACCATGCGCAGGACTCGCAACGGCCGGGCGCCCAACGCCATGCGAATCCCAATCTCACGGGTGCGCAGGGTGACAGAGAACGTCATCACCCCGTAGATTCCAGCGGCCGCGAGGGCCAGTGCCAGCGTTGCGATGGCGGCCAGCAATGTACGCCGGAAGCGCCAGGCGGAGAGCGAGACGTCGAAGACTCCCTGCATTGAGGAGACCAGTTCCGCTTTGTGTTGCCCGCGCGCCTGACCTCTAGATCATCTAGCGATACAAGTCTATCTGACTACGTCTAGAAGTTCAAGAGAACGCTTAGTGTTTGTCCGCTGCGCGACCCTATCTGTACCTGAGATAGTCCCGTCTCAGCTTCATGAACGATGCCAGGCCAGGCTGCCAGTTATTGACGATGGCGTCGATGGTGGCGTCGGCGTCGATGTAGCGACGGAATGCGTCTGAGCCGGCGAGGACGTCGATCGGCAGCTTTTCGTGCTCGTACTCGTACGGTGGCTCGCGCCAGGCGAAGCGATCTGGGGCGGCACGGCGGCAGGCGCCAAGCAGGGCCACCGCCGTTCGCACTGGCTGGAACGTGCCGCGGTTCGTGACGTGGATCTGACAACCGCCGCACGTGAGATTCGCGTGCTTCTGAAAGGTTGGCTGGAACCACACGGGACGCATGTGCACGCCAGGCAGCGCCAGCGTGTTGAGCGATGCGGCAAACGCCTCGGCATCGATCCATGGTGCGCCAATGATCTCGAACGGCCGGGTCGTGCCGCGGCCTTCGGAGACCATCGTGCCCTCGAACAGCACCGCGCCCGGATAAACGAGGGCCGTGTCGAGCGTGGGCATGTTGGGCGACGGCATGACCCACGCGAGTCCCGTCTGGTCGAAGCACATCGCGCGCCGCCAGCCGTCGAGCTCGATGACGTCAAGACGCGCGCCGAGGTCAAACGCCTCGTTGAAGAGCGTGGCGAGCTCCCCAATCGTCAGACCGTGTCGCAGCGGAATCGGGAAGAGCCCAACGAACGACTCGAAACCGGGTTGGAGCACTGGGCCTTCGACGGCCTCGCCACCTATCGGATTTGGCCGGTCGCACACGATGACGGGAAGGCCGCACCGCGCGGCGGCCTTCAAGCAGTTCGCCATCGTGTAGATGTAGGTGTAGACCCGCGTGCCAATGTCCTGCAGGTCGATCACCAGCGCGTCGAGACCGTCGAGCATCGCGGGCGTTGGCTCACGGGTGTCGCTGTAGAGGGAGTAGATCGGGATGCCGTGTTGCGGGTCGACCGCGTCCGGCGTCTCGAGCATGTCGTCCTGCACGGTCGAGTGAAAGCCGTGCTGCGGGCCAAACAATGCCGCGAGCGTGACGTGCGGCATCGCGCGCAGCCGGTCTGCCACGTGTTGGAGCGAGGCGTCGACCGAAGAGGGATTGGCGACGAGGCCGACCTTGAGACCCTTCAACCGGTCAGATGCGAGCAGGCGCTCGATGCCGAGGGTGACCACGTCAAGCGCTCGGCATCGATACGATTGTCCGCCAGTCGTGGGGATCCGGATCGTCACCGTACTGCAAGCGCGTGATGGCGTCGTAGAGACGCTGCGCGAGCGAGCCCGTTCGACCGTCGCCAATCATGAGCTCACCGCCGTCGTACACCAGCGTGCCCACTGATTGGATGACGGCCGCCGTGCCAGTCCCAAAGGCCTCTTTGAGCAGACCATTCCGGTGCGCAGCCTCGACCTCGTCGAGGGCGATGGGGCGCTCGGCCACCGCGAGACCCCAGTCTCGTGCGAGCGTGATCACCGCGTCCCGTGTAATGCCAGCGAGGATGCTGCCCGTGAGCGGCGGCGTGATGAGCTCGTTGCCAATCACGAGGAACACGTTCATGGTGCCGACTTCCTCGACAAAGCGTCGCTCGGCGGCATCCAGCCACAGCACCTGGTCACACCCTTTCTCGCGTGCGTGCTCGGCCACCTGGAGGCTCGCGGCGTAGTTGCCGGCTGCCTTCACCGCACCAATCCCGCCGCGCACCGCGCGCACGCGCTCGCGTTCCACCCAGATGCGCACCGGTTTGAGGCCACCCGTATAGTACGCGCCGACCGGCGACGTAATGACGAACAGCGAATAGGTCTCCGACGGCCTGACACCGAGACTCGGCTGCGTGGCGATCAGCGTCGGACGAACGTAGAGCGCCGTGCCGCGTGATGCGGGTACCCACTCACGGTCGGTTGCCACCAGCGTCACGATGGCCGATTGGAGGAAGTCCGGGTCGGGCGCCGGCATCGACAACCACGGCGCGCCCTTCGCCATGCGCTGGCAGTGCCGGTCGACCCGGAATAGCGCCACCTGCCCATCGGGTAGTCGAAACGCCTTCAGGCCCTCGAACATTGCCTGGCCGTAATGAAACACCATGGCTGCCGGCTCGAGGGAAAATGGCGCGTACGGCACCACGCGTGGGGCCGTCCAGCCCCGCCCGGCAACGTAGTCGGCGATGAACATGTGGTCGGCAAAATGCCGGCCAAAGCCAAGCTCCGTCTCCTTCGGCTTCGGACGCGGGGTACGCGTGCGCTCGACGTGGATCGATGGTGTGGCAACCGAGCTCGTCATGATGGCCTCCGACTGCGTCTCGCCCGGTGGTGGTGACGCCCTCACCGGTCAGGGCGGATCAAGAATGTACTACGAACCCCGATGCGGCAGAATATCACGAGCGATGAGCGCCCCTCACGACGCCACACTGCCGGAGAGGCTCGAACAGCGCATGTTCCGCGCCGATCGCGGCGATGTGGGTGTGCGTCTGGATCGGGTCATCTTGCGCCGCCTGGCTGATCGCCATGACATCGCCCGCGCGGACGTGCAGCGTTGGGTTGGCGCCGACCGCATCTTCGTCAATGGCGTGTCCATCAAGCGTGGTGGCCGACGCGTCACGCTGGGTGAGGAGATCAGTGTGCTCATCCCCCAGCGACCACCGCGCCCCGAGCACCTGCCCGAAGCCCGGCCCCTCAACGTGCTCTATGAGGACGAGCACCTGCTGGCGGTCAATAAGGCTCACGGCACGGTCGTCCATCCGACCAAGGGACATGCGAACGGCACGCTCTTCAACGCGCTGCTCTGGCACGCGACGCAGTGGGGACCGCGCGGCGGGCGGCCCGGCCTCGTACACCGGCTCGACAAGGACACCTCTGGCATCTTGCTGGTGGCCAAGGATCCAGAGGTGCTCGCGCGGCTTGCGCGGGCGCTGCAACGCCGCACGTTTTCGAAAGAGTACCTGGCGCTCGTGTACGGACACCCCGGGCGCGAGGTGGGGCGGATCAAGGTCAACGTCGAGCGCGACGCGGAGAATTGGTACCGCATGCGCGTGGCGGAGAACGGTGGCCGCGAAAGCGTGACCGAGTACGAATGTGTTGCGACGAGCGGCACGGGGCGCGGCCGGTTATCGCTCTTGCGCTGCCGGCTGATCACGGGACGCATGCACCAGATTCGCGTGCACCTCCGCGCGCTTGGCGTGCCAATCGTCGGCGATCGCGTGTACGGCGTGCCCGGTGGGCAATGGCTGAGTGACGTCACGCTCGCGGCGGCGGCGCGGGCCTTTCCTCGTCAGGCCCTACACGCGTGGCGGCTCGGGTTCACGCATCCCATGACGTGCGAGCGGCTGCTCATTACCGCGCCGCTGCCAGACGACATGCGAGCGCTCATGGCGCTTGCCGGCCTGTCGTTATGCTCGAATGAGCCTGACGTTGTACGCCGATAGTGGCCTGTCCGCGCTGACCAGTGTCATGTCTTCTTCAAAGGCCTGCGCGACGAGCAGTCGGTCGAACGGATCCCGATGGTGAAGCGGGAGCTCACCCACGCGAAGCACGTGCGATAGCGTAATGCCCAATGGCAGCACGGCAGTCTGTTGGATCCGTGATGGTACGTACTCCCGCGGCGCTGCGGGAAGCGACAAGCGTCCGAGCTGGTACTTGATGGCGATTTCCCAGGCGCTCGCGACTGACAGATAAAAGTCGTGTTCATCCGACCGGAGCAAGCTGCGCACTCGTCGCGACAGCCGCTCGGGCGTCGCGCACATCCAGAGCCAACACTGCGTGTCGAGCAAGTACTTCACGTCATTCGAAGTCAGCGAGCATGTGCTCTGGTAGCGGCGCGTCGAAGTCGTCTGCGATGACGACACGACCGCGGTCCTGGCCGAGGATGCGGCGCGAAGAGGCAACGGGCACGAGGCGTACAACGGGATGGCCGGCGCGTGCGATCACGACGTCACCGCCTTGGGCGACCTCGTCAATGAGACGTGACAGATGTGTCTTGGCCTCGTGCACGTTGACCATCTTCATATGGCCATATTGACTAAGTGACATGACTAAGTCAAGCTCCTCCGGCGTGGGTGCTCAACGGAAATCGGGCGTCGAGGATTTCGACGAGTCGGGCTATCATCGACCCACCGACAGACGCCTGGTGTGGTGCAACGGGTTCCGCTAGGCAGAATGGAATTGTGACCCTGGAGGTTGTTCGATGAGGCCAATCACTCGCCGTCGATTCGTGAAGACTGCTGGCGCCGCCGGCGTCGGGCTCGCCGTGGTCGATCGCAACGCCGCATGGACGCTCATGGCGCCGAGTGACCGCGTGCGCGTGGCCGTCATGGGCGTCAATAGCCGTGGCCATCAGCTTGCCCGGGCGTTCGCCCAACAGCCGGGCGCGGAGGTGGCGACCATCTGCGACGTGGACACACGCGCGATCGCCAAGACCGTCGACCACGTCCGAGAGCTGACCGACACGGCACCACAGGGAGAGCGCGACGTGCGGCGCGTCCTCGAGGATGCCTCGATCGATGCGCTCGTGATCGCGGCGCCGGACCACTGGCACGCACCGGCCGCGCTCATGGCGATGGCTGCGGGCAAGCACGTCTACCTCGAGAAGCCCGCGAGCCACAATCCGCGCGAAGGTGAGCTGGTGGTTGCCGCCGCGCCGCGATACGAGCGTCTGGTGCAGCTCGGTACGCAGCGACGCTCATGGAGCAATGTCGCCCGCGCGATGGAGGAGCTCGAGAACGGCCTCATCGGCCGTCCCTACTACGCGGCGACGTGGTACGCGAACAATCGGCCATCGATCGGCCGTGGCCAGGAAGTGGCCGTACCCGACTGGCTCGACTACGAGCTGTGGCAGGGGCCCGCGCCACGCCGGTCCTATAAGGACAATTTCGTGCACTACGATTGGCACTGGTTCTGGCATTGGGGTACAGGTGAGGCGGGCAACAACGCGACCCACATGCTCGACATGGCGCGCTGGGGCTTGGGCGTCGATCTGCCGACCCGCGTGACCGCCGCCGGCGGCCGCTACAGGTATGACGATGACTGGGAGTGTGGAGACACCGAGATCATGACGTGGGAGTTTCCGGATAAGAAGATAATCACCTGGGAAGGTCGGAGCTGCGCGCCCCATCGCCTCGACGGTAGCGGCGGCGGCATCACCTTCCACGGCGAGCAGGGAACGCTCGTCATCGATCGCAACGGCTACCGCGTGTTCGACCTCGAAGACAAGCTGGTCAACGAGGTCGACGATACGGCAGCCTCGTCCGACCAGGGCACGGTCGGGCCCGGTGATACGCTCGACGCCGGACACGTCGCGAATTTTCTCGAAGCCATTCGTGGCAAGGCGACCCTCAACGCGCCAATCGACGAAGGTCACAAGAGCACGATGCTTGCGCATCTCGGCAACATCGCGTCGCGAACGGGCCATGTGCTGCACTGCGATCCATCCACGGGTGAGGTCAAAGAGGATCCGGACGCCGAGAAGCTGTGGGTGCGCGAATACGAGAACGGATGGGAGCCCAAGGCTACCGAGTAGAACGTGGAATCGGGAGTCGGGAGTCGAGATCGGGATTGGTAGAGAGAACGGAGGGTTCGCGATGAGTAGGTGCTTCGCTCAGCGTAGACGGATCAGCGTGTTGGGGCTCGTACTCGGCCTCGTCGTACTGGCGCGTGCCGACGTCACAGTGCAAGAAGCCGCCGGTGTGAAGTTCCTTCCGGCGAGCGAGGTGAAGGCAGCGTTCGCAAAGGGGGGGCCGATTCTCGAAGAGGCTGCCTACAAGGTTCATGCGGGCCGTCGTGACGCTCCCGGCGAAGCCGAGGTTCACGAGCGCGACACGGACATCTTTTACGTCGTGGCCGGCACGGCAACCATCGTTACGGGCGGCTCGGTCGTGGACGGTAAGACCACCGAACCGGGCGAGATCCGCGGACCACGCATCGACGGCGGCGACCTGCGCCCGTTGACGAAAGACGATATGCTCGTCGTGCCAAGCGGCACACCGCATCAGTTCACCGAGGTCACCGCGCCGTTTCTCTACTACGTTGTCAAGGTCACCGCACCAGAAGAGACAGGTCAGTGACGAGCGAAGCGGTGATTCCAGTGACGTATAATCGTTCGCACCGACCAAAGCCATGGCAGAAGCTCAGTCGCCCGTCCGATCCGGCGTCACCGAGGTCCAAGCGAGCTACAGTGAGGCGCTGCGCGTCATCGGCACGCAAGATCAGCACGGCAACCACATCGGCATCGTGAGCGTGTCGGGGGTGCGTTTGCGGCTCGTGGGGCTCGCGCTGCGCGTCCTCGGCCTCGCCGTCGTCGTCGGTCTCTTCTTCGTGCGCCAGCCGCTCAACTGGCTGCCCATCCCCGACACGGCGCCCGCGACGCTCGTCGAGCTTCGGGATTGGACGCTGTTCTCCGCGGGCACCTGGCTGCTCGGGCTCTTCTGGTACGTCCTCTACTTCGCGGTTGCGCAGTTCAAGAGCAGTGTCTTCGTTGGCCAGGCCGGTGCCGAAATCCATCTCGCGCGCCACAAGAAGATCGTGGACACCGTCCGCTATGGCGAGTTCCGGGTTGTGCTCGACCCCCGCGTGTATCCTCTGGCCGTCGTGTCCACGAAGTACTTCCTATTGCCGGCTGCGCGAGTGGACGCGACAACGAAGGACAACATCACGCTCTCGCACACGGGCGCGTTCTTCGTGCGCGTGAAGGACAGCTTCCGCCTACTCGTGAAGGGAGGCTTCCCACGCTTCCTGCAGCAGTTGGAGAAGCTGCACGCATCGGCCATCCAGGAGGAAGCGCTGGGGATTCCAGCGACCGAGTTCAACCGCTTTCTCGTTGACCCGGTGCGCATCCCGAGCCGTCAGGCCGGCGAGAGCATCACCGAGCGGCTCAGCACGTTGGAGCAATCGGATCTCTCCGTCGATTCCCTGACCGAGATGTCGGAAATCGACGAGCTGGACGTGTCGAGCTTCGATCTCTCCGAGCCGCAGAGCCCGAAGCGCCGGGCCATCCTGCCGCGCCTCCAGCAACTGGCCGAGGACTACGGCATCGAGGTCGTGGACTACCTGCCGACGAAGAACACGGTTCCCAAGGAGTTTCTCGAGACCTTGGCAGTACCGCTCATTTCCTCCCTCACGCGTCTCGATCAGGCCACCGAGGCGCTGAAGGAGATCATTGGCGAGGAAATCGAGGAGGAGATCGTCGCGAAGGTCTCGGCCAAGCAGCTCGCGCTGCTCGAGATCCGGAAAATCATCCAGGAGATCAAAGCGGTCAACGACACGCTGGCGAACGACGACAACCGCCAGGCGATCGTCTACGCACGGACGACGGCGATGAAGAACCTCGCGGAAGGGCTCCTCGCGACCGTGCTCACGAAAATTGAAGGGCTGCGCGCGACGATTCGCGCCAAACACATCGATACCGCGGGACTCGAGCGGTACTTCACAGAAATGGACGACCTGCTGTCGCACCTCGAACAGAATGTCAGCCGCTACGTGCCCGCGCTCGGAACGGTGATCGTCGACAGCGTTTCATCCCAAGAGCTCGTACCGGCGATCGACATCTTCGACCGTGTCGTCGAAGAGACCGGCACGAAGCAGGCGCTCGAGATCCTCAAGCGTGAGGGCGAGATCGACCCCGAAGGGCTCAAGGCGGCGACCGAAGCGATCGAGCGACAGACCGACGCGATCAAGATCGACGGCTTCATGGAGCGGATCCGGAGCTCCCTCGACGAGGTCCGCCTTGACTCGGGTATCTCGACGGATGCGTATCAGCCGGACAAGGTGATGGCCCGCATCACGGAAATCGAGAAGGATGCGGGTGTCACAGAGGCAGAGCCCGTCGCCACCATCTAATCAACGCCACGGCCCGGCCGTTGTGGCAGGGCCTGCGGAGCACACGCGATGTCTACGGCTCGCAAAGTTGTCGAGCGACACCTTTCGGAAATCGCGGGCGAGGGCCTGACCGCCGGCCGCGCGGTCGTCGAACGCGCCATGAATGCTGGAGCCGAGCGCGCGTCTCAGGCCGTAGAGGAGCGTCTGACGCGCATCGTCGGTGTGGTCGAGAAAGCCACTGGCGGCGATATCCAGCGGTTTGCCGGCGTGAACGAGAGCGAGATCCTGAGCTACGTCCCGGATCGCCGCAGCATTTCGGGTGTGGCCGCGATGTCGCTCGGGTTTTTCTTCTTGACTGTCCTGCCGTCGAGCTGGAAGCTGCTGTCGATTCTCTTCTTCCTGGCCGGCCTCGGCTACTTTCTCGTGGGCTATGTGCTGAACGCCAAGATCGACGTGCCAGAGGGCTACGAGGGCGTCGTGTGCCGTTACGGCAAGCCGATTCCAGAGCGCAAGGCGCGTCGCGGACGCAATTGGCACCTCTGGTACCCCTACTTCATCCCGTTTCTGGTCTCACAGCGCGACCAAGTCGTCGACACGACGAACGCGGGTTATACGGGAGACTTCGCATCCGTGTCGCTCAGAAACCAGATCACGCTACGCATCACCGATTCCCCCACCTTCATCACCAACACGTCGCCCGCCTCGCTCATGAAGATCGTGAACTTCTACGCGTCATACGTCGTGCTCCGCATGATCGTGTCGGTCACCGACTCGCGGGTGAAGTTCATGGGGCGCGACCGGCTCGACAATCTCGGGCAGGCGCTGAACCGGTACCTCAGTGGGTCGTGCGGCGTGAGCGCCGTGCGCGCGACGATGCCGGATGCCGAGAACCCGATCCTCGACGATCTCGAGGAGGTCCGCACCGGTTTGAAGAGCATCTCTGCGATGACAGAGAAGAAGCAGGTCAGGCTGGAGGCTGAGGTCAAGGTGGTGGAATCGTCGATCCGCCGCGAGCGGAAGGCCGCTCGCAACGAGGCGCTGCAGCTCCAGCAGCAGCGAATCACGCTCGAGACTCACATCACCGAAGAGGTGAACACGCGACGCCAGGAGCTGCTGATCAATGCCCGACAGCGTCTCGAGGAGAGCCTGTCGAAGGTCCAGGAAGAGGTGGCCACCTGGAAAGCCAAGGTCGAGAAGGCCCTTGCCCTGAAGGGGTCGCGCGATGCCCTGGAGCGCGATCTCGATCTGCGCATTGCGCGCATCAAGCGTGCCTTCATCGAACGTCTCATTCCCGAGCAGGTGCAGGTGCTCGGTGTCGAGGGCATCGGGACCGGCTTCGGCTTGAGCCTCGGCAACTCGCTGCTGCGGAAGCTGACGATGCCGGCGACCGAGGCTGCTCCGCGGCCTCCGACGGATGACGCCGACACATAGCGCCGATGGCCGCGGCCAGATCAGCGATCATCCAAGCTCGTCAGCTCGTCGAGGAATGCGACCTGCGCCGAGTTGATCTTCTGTCGCGCTTCGTCGAGCGGGAAGAACGCGGCGTAATCGATTTCCGGGAACTCCCGCGTGCGGCCCGATCCCGGCGGCCACTCGAGCGTAAAGGTGTTCGGCTTGATGGCGAACGTGTTGCAGTCGCCGCGCACGGCCCAGGCGTGGACGATCTTGCCTCCTTTCTGCTTCACCGGCGTGAGCGGAAGAAACGGGCCCTCGAGCGTCACGCCAATCTCCTCCTGGAACTCGCGACGCGCAGCCTCCAGTAGGTCCTCGCCCTCGTCCGGCTCACCCTTCGGAATCGTCCAGGCTCCCGCGTCCTTGTTTCGGAAGAACGGGCCGCCCGGGTGGACGAGCAACACCTCGAGGTCTCCGTCACGCTCGTGAAACATCAAGAGTCCAGCGCTCAGCTTGGGCATTGTGGTAGGGCGCGGCTTCCGCCTTCGCGCTTCGCGCTACGGCGGACCGCCGTAGCCTTGGCGGAGGCGGTTAGCCGCGCCAGGCGGCGCTAGAAGCCTAAGCCATGTACTCCGAGCGAGCCTATACGAAACGGGCAGCATTGAGCCGTGTCAGGTAAGATTGAATGTTGCGACACCTGCTGCCGCCTCGAGTATGTACGGCCGCGGCAGCCGGTGCGCTCTGAACACCCGCGGGCGCATCCCGCGCAAGAGGACGAAGGAGTCATTCGATGATCAAAGTTGGTGACAAGCTGCCTGGAGGTACGCTCAAGACTCTGACGACAGAGGGACCAAAGGACAGCGCAGTCAACGATATCTTCGACGGCAAGAAGGTGGTGCTATTCGGTGTGCCGGGCGCGTTCACCGGCGTCTGCACGAAGCAGCATCTGCCAACCTATGTGCAACAGTACGATGCGCTCAAGGCAAAGGGCGTGGACACAGTAGCCTGCCTAGCGGTCAACGACGTCTTCGTGCTCGACGGGTGGAGCAAGGCTGGCGCCGCGGACGGCAAGGTCCTCATGCTCTCAGACTGGAACGCCGACTACGTGAAGAAGATCGGCACCGAGTTCGACGGCTCCGGCTTCGGCCTCGGCACCCGCAGCAAGCGCTTCTCCATGGTCGTGGACAACGGCGTGGTCAGGAGCCTGAACGTGGAAGAAGCACCGGGCCAGTGCACTATCACGAAGGCAGACGACGTACTTACTCAGCTCTGATGAGTCCCGGACGGGGTTGGGCGATCGAACCGTCTCGAATGTCCATTCGCACCTTAGAGCTCGATGACACGCTTTACGCATATCTCCAGCGCGTGTCGCTGCGTGAGCCGTCTCTCCTCCGCCGCCTGCGCGAGGAGACGACGGCCCTCGCAGATGAGCAGGCGCGGATGCAGATCTCAGCAGAGCAGGGTCAGCTCATGGCGTTGCTGGTTCGGCTGCTGGGCGCAAGGCGAACGCTCGAGATCGGTGTCTTCACCGGCTACAGCACACTGGCCGTCGGGCTCGCGCTGCCGCCGGACGGGCGTATCATCGCATGCGACATCAGCAAGGAGTGGACCGATGTCGCGCGGCGCTACTGGGAAGAGGCTGGCGTTGCGCACAAGATTGACTTGCGTCTAGGCGCAGCCTTGCGCACACTGGACAGCTTGCTGGCGGCGGACCCCGCTGAGACGTTCGACTTCGCGTTCATTGACGCCGACAAGAAGAGCTACGACGCTTACTACGAGCGTGCCCTCATGCTGCTCAGGCCCGGCGGTCTCATCGCACTCGACAACATGCTTTGGAGCGGCAAGGTCGCGGACCCCACGGTGCAAGATGAGGATACACGCGCGCTCCGCGCGCTGAACGAGAAGCTCCACGTCGACCGCCGTGTCGATTTGAGCTTGATCCCGATTGGCGACGGGCTAACGCTGGTGCGCAAGCGTCACGAGGACCCGCGCCAACGAGGGGCCTAACACTACTTTGTCACCTTCTCAGCGGAGGCCCGTCGCTACCAGGCCGCGCGGCACGGCCTATCATCGGTGCACGGTTCCTGTGGCGTAATCGGCAAGCAAACCGACGCTCAGCGCATAGCCGTGGGCGCAGTTGTATCGGAGCAATGCCTCGTAGTTCGAGTAGACGAGGTAGGCGGTGCTTGGATTGGTACGCACGAGCGAGGCGGTGATGTCGACGTGTGGCAGCCGGGTGCCGTTGGCGCGGCGAACGCCGAGCTCGTCCCACACGCTGAGCGGCAGCGGCTGCGACATTTCTTGCACCGCGCGACACCCTTCACCACGCGGTGGCGCGGCCTCGGCAATGGCCGCGCGTCTTGAGCTCGGCACTCGCACGGGACGCCCCCACGTGCGATCCGACGACCACTCGTGGTGCTTCAGGTAGTACGCAATCGACGCGAACACGTCCGCGGGCGTCGTCCAGATGTCTGCGCGGCCGTCTTCGTCGAAATCCTGTGCAAACGCGAGATAACTGGTCGGCATGAATTGGGGTTGCCCCATCGCGCCAGCCCAGGATCCGCGCATCTCGGCGAGCGCGATGTCGCCGCGGTCGAGAATCTCGAGCGCCGCAAGCAGCTCGTTTCGGAAGAAGCCCGTGCGCCGCGGGTCGTAGGCCAGCGTGGCCAAGGTTGGGATCATGGGCTGGCGGCCGCTGAGCCGACCAAAGCTCGACTCGAGGCCCCATATCGCAACCAGGAAGCGTCGCTGGACACCGTACGTATCCTCGATTCGCCTGAGGAGTGCGCCATGCGCCGCGAGCTGCCTGCGTGCCGCGCGCACCATTGCAGGTGTCAGCCGCCGCTTGATGGACGCCTCTTTGTCGACCGAGGGCTTCGCTTGGGCCCGATCGCGTCGGAGGATCCTCGCGACCGGCTCCACCCCGTCCAGCGCCTCGGCCACGATCTGCGGTCGGATGCCCCGAAGGAGTGCCTCCTCGCGAACGCCTTGCAGCCACATTGCAAATGGTGCTGTCGTGTCGGTGGCGCTCGGCCGCTCTGGTCTTGGGTGCGAGACGTTCGCCGCAACCGAACCAGCGTCTACTGGTTGCTGCACCGCCTGGCCGGGATGCACAACCCCGAGCAGGACACCCGTTGCGAGCAGGAGCCCCGTCGTCCGTAGGGGCCGCGCGCTCGCAGATGTCCTGCGGTTCGCAGACCCCATCGAACTGTGATGCATACCTGTAGTATACCGCGCCGGCTATGACCCCTCGAGTCGGGCAATGAGGCTCGACGTGTCCCAACGCCGCCCGCCCCGTGCCTCGACCTCGGCGTAGAACTGATCCACGAGCGCGGTCACGGGCAGCATGGTTCCGTTGCTTCGTGCCTCGTCGAGGCAGATACCCAGGTCCTTGCGCATCCACTGCACCGCAAACCCGAAATCGAAGCGCCCCTCGAGCATCGTCTGCGCACGGTTGTCCATCTGCCACGACTGCGCTGCGCCCCGTGATATGACGGACAACACCCTCTCGGTGTCGAGGCCTGCCTGCTTGGCAAAGTGGAGCGCCTCGGCCAAGCCCTGAATCAGGCCAGCCAGACAGATCTGATTGACCATCTTGGTGAGCTGTCCGGATCCTGCCGGACCGACCAGTACGAGCGCCTTCGCGTATGTTTCGAGGATTGCCTGCGCCTTCTCAAACGTCTTGGAATCGCCGCCGGTCATGATGCTCAACTGACCGCTTTCGGCGCCAGCCTGGCCGCCAGAGACTGGGGCGTCGAGAAACCCCAAGCCACGCGCGTGCGCTTCGGCTTCGAGCTCGCGGGCCAGGCGCGCCGATGCCGTCGTGTGATCGATGAACACGGCACCCGGCTTCATGCCGGCAAAGGCCCCACTCTCACCCAGCGTCACCGCGCGCACGTCGGCATCGTTGCCAACGCACGACAAGACGAAGCTGGCCTCGCGTGCCGCATCACGCGGCGTGGGTGCACTGCGACCGTGATGCTGCTTCATCCACGCATCCGCTTTTGCGCTCGTGCGATTGTAGACAACGACGTCATGGGCCGCGCCGGCCAAGTGGCCAGCCATCGGGTAGCCCATGACGCCCAGACCAATGAAGGCAATGTTCGACATGGGAAGATTCTTCGCGACGTCGGGCTGAAATGCAAGGTTGCCGGCCAGACGAGGGCACGGTCTGCACTCGTTTGATCGTTGACGCCGTGGACTGGCTCCGCTGCCCCATGTCAAGTGTTACGGACGGCACTCACCGCTCACGCAAAGAGCTCCATTACCGCCTTCCCAGTTCCCTCGGGTGTGGTGTAGAACGGGCGTCCTTCGACGACGTAATGGGTGTCCGGCGGTATGCCGAGGGCATGGTAAATGGTCTGATGGACCTCAGCGATCACGATCTGGCGCTCGACGGTCTCGCAGGGGCGCTCATCGGCTGTCTTGCCGTAGACGAAACCCCGCTTGATGCCACCGCCAAACATCAGCATGGAGCAGCCGCCGGTGAAGTGGCGATGCATCCCGTACTGAGACGGCTCCTCTAGGATGTCCGGCACGTCCACCGCGTCCTTCACCTTGGCTCCCGGGCGCCCCTCGACCAGCATGTCGCGGCTGAACTCGCTGGCGAGCACGATCAGCGTGCGGTCCAGGTGACCGGTCTCATCGAGGTCTTTGACGAGCTGCGCCACGGCCCGGTCAATCATCTCCTTGAGCTGCACCGTCCGCGTATGGCCGTTCTCATGCGTGTCCCAGCCCAGGAAGGGCTCATACTCGGTGGTGACGCTGATGAAGCGCGCTCCCTGCTCGGTGAGCCGCTTGGCGAGCAAACAGCCGAGGCCGAAGCGGCTGTTGCCGTACTGCTTGTAGCTTTCGGCGGGCTCCAGGCTGAGATCGAAGGCCTTGGCCTCCGGTGAATCGAGCAGGCGGTACGCGCGTTCCATCGACCGGAGTAGAGACTCCTTCTGATAGTCACTGCCCTGTTCGCCAAGCGGACTGCGGTTGACCAACTCGCGGTACAACAGCTGGCGACGTTCGAAACGCCGGGGCGTCATACCTTTCGGCGGCCGCACGTTCTCGAGGCCGGCCAAGGGGTTGGGAATCAAGAACGGGCCGTGCTCGGCTCCCAGAAAACCAGCGGTGTGAAAGGCCTTGAGCTCTTCGGCCTCCCCGACCGAGAACCGCTGTCCGATGCTGATGAACGGCGGAATCACGGGATTGAGCGGTCCCAGCTCCCGCGCGATCCAGGCGCCGATGTGTGGTGCCGCCACGGTCTGCGGCGGTTCGTAGCAGGTGTGCCAGTGGTACTGATGTCGGGAATGCAGGATGTGCCCCAGGTCGGCGGCACGGTAGGAGCGGATCACGGTGCCTTTGTCCATGACCCGGCCCATGGATTCAAGGCCCTCCGAAAAAGACAACCCGTCGACAACCGTGGGCACAGACCGAAACGTGCTCAGCAGGCGGTTGCTCTCTAGCCCCTTCTCGAACGGCGTGTAGGGCTTCGGGTCAAACGTCTCGGTATGCGCCATGCCGCCCGCCATCCAGAGCAGAATCACGGTATCGGCCCTGGAAGTTGTCTGCCTGCGGCATCCGGCTAGAAACGACGTGCTTGGAAGCGTGGCCGCCATGGCCGCAAGCGTACCGGCGCCGACATTCTTGAGAAATGATCTGCGGGTTCCTTGCGTCTCCATGATGCTTCTCCTACCTGCTAGTAAATGATCTGGAACTCAGGCAGCAAGACGAGGGCCCAGAGCAGGTCTTGCACGGACTCTACGCTTGGCTTGGGTCCGAGCGCAGACTGAGCTGCCTCCATTTCACGGTCGACCGGCGGCCTGCCCAAGGCCTGGAGGTAAATCTGTTGCACCATCTCTTTAGGAGCAGAAGGATAGTGGCCCAGCCAGTGACGTGCGCCCCGGGCTACCGCCTCGTCCAGAAACGGCCCGTTCATCAGCTCCAATGCCTGCAGAAGCGTGGCCTCACTCGTCCGTGACGTGACGACATTGTCGCGGGCCGGGCGGCCGAGAGCTTCCAGGAAGGGATCATTTTGTACGAGCGACGCGCGGGCAAACGGCAGGCGATGTTCATCTGGTTCGTGTGTAAACGCCACCAGCCGACCCCAGTTCAACGGCACGAACCCTTTCTTGGCGGGCCTCCCCGGATTCTCGACAACTCTTACCGCCTGCCACGACTGATCATCGAACGCTGGCTGCTGCCACGCCTCGGGCGCTGGTTGATCCGACGCTTTCCACGCCTCGTTCGACGTGACATTCAAGACCGTGCCGTCGGTCAAGGTGACGCGCATGTCCAGGAGGATACCCGCTGGGTTCGGGACCGCGCCGGCATTCTCTCCCTGAATGGCCAGCAGATTCGACCCGGCTTTCAGGCGATCGGTGACGTCGATCCGCTGCACCTGGCGCCAGTCGCGGCCCTCTGCGACAAGGTCGCCGTTCACGAACAGCCGGAAGCTGTGATCGACCGAAACCAGAAGCGAGGCCTCCGCGACCCGCCGGGTCACTGGCAAGTTGAAGGAATGGCGGAAGTAATAAGTACCAGCCGCCGGCAGAGCCGGGCGTCCGTTCTGCCGGACATCGAACCAGATCCACTGCGCCTCCGTCCCGACGTCGTCGGACGGATCAAAGGCCACAGCAGAATAGACGGGGCCCAACGTCTGGCTGAGCGCATCAGCGAACTGTTCTGCAGAAAGACGCCTGCGAAGCGGGCCGTGAAAGATGAAGTCTTCCGATGTGGCATCTGCGGCATCTTCCAGGCCGACGGAAGGGAACTGATAAGTTTCGGACGTGAGGATCGTTCGCAGGAGATGTTTCAGGTCATAGTCATGTTCCATCAGGTCCGCAGCCAGCCAATCCAGCGCGTCCTGGCTCCAGGGCAGATTGTCCATTTCATCGACCGGCTCGATCAGGCCGCGGCCGACAAGCTGTTTCCAGTACCGGTTGGCAATCGTGCGGTACAAGCGCCCGTTCTTCGTGCTGGTGAGGACGGCCGCCAATTGTTTCAATCGCTCCTCTTTGGGCAGCGTCCCGTCAACGTCACCGAGCTCGGGATAGATGAAACCGGTACGGGCCATCCTCCCGGTCGGAATATCGCAGCGGGCGATTTGCAGGTCAGAATCGGCAAAGATATTAGCGAAGGCATAGGCCTGGTCCAGCGTCAGGTTGCTCACAAAGCTGTCGTGGCAGGACGCGCACTTGAGGTTCAGCCCCATGAGCGACTGAGAAATATTCTGCGCTGCCTGCATCTCAGTACGCTGGCTGGCGTTGACAGCGCCACGCCACTGAATTCCCTTGATAAAGCCCTCTGATGATTCATCCGGGGAGACGAGCTGTCGGACCATATCGTCGTACGCCTTGTTGCGCACCAGCGCGTCGTACAGCCACGACGTGATCGGATAGCGGCCGGGTGGTTCACCCTTTGCCAAACCGGTGATGAACCCTGTGCCAGAGTAGTCGTTTCGCAGCAGGTCGTTCCAGAATGTCAGCCAGTGCTGTGCGTAGTCAGCCTCACGCGCGAGCAGCGCGTCAATGAGGGCGTCCCGCTTGGTTGGGCTGGCGTCCGCGAGAAACGCCGCCACCTCGTCTGGCTCCGGAAGCAGGCCGATGACATCCAGGTAAGCCCTGCGAATGAATACTCCGTCGCTCACCGGTTCCGGCCATTCAATGTCGTGTTGCTCAAAATACGCGCGCACGAACCGGTCAAGCGGATGGCGAGATTGGGCCGGCCCTGTGGGAATGTCGGGCATCCTGGGTTTCAGCTCGGCTTCACGGAACGTCTTGGTGTCGCCTTCCGGCCAGTACGCTCCCAGGTCGATCCACGCCCCGATGAGCTCGATCTCTTCCGGCGCGATGGACCTGCCTTCCGGCGGCATGGCGTCGTCGTGGTCGCGCGGCAGGCGTAGCCGTCGCATGATTTCGCTCTGATCGGGCTGGCCGGCCACGAAGATCGGGCCACCATCACCGCCGCGCATGACGGCGTCCCGGTTGTCCAGCCTCAGCCCGTTCTCCTGTTTGTCGGAGCTGTGGCACTCGAAGCAGTTGTGGGCAAACACGCCGCGGACGGCCAGGTTGAGACGGTCCATCTGTTCCGTCGACACCTTGCCCGTCTTGGGCACCTGGGTCAGGTTAGCGAGCAGCTCGGCAGTCTCGGGGCCGGCCGCCCGGCCGGAAGGCGGCTGATTCCATGGAAATGCGCTGGTGATATAGTCGCGGCCGTGGGTCAGCATCGCGCCGAAGTGTCCCGCGACCGCCAGGCAGATCACACTGACAGCAAGAGCTCCTCGGTATGCGTTGAGGTCTCCCTTCCACCCGCTCCGCTGCGCGCGGTACAGCAAACATGCCGTGCCAAACGCCAGCACTGCCGTACTCGTTCCGATCCACCGGTGATACTCGACGATGTTGCTGCCGTAACTGCCGTCTGCAGCGAGCATCCAGCCCTGCACGGCAGCCATCAGGGCGCTCCCGGCGCCGATGTAAACGAGCCAGCGGATTCCGGTCCGCAACTCGGTCCGCTTTCCGCCCAGCGTCAGCGCTTCGAGGAACAGAACCGTGACGAGAAGGCCGATCGGAAAGTGCACCGCGAGCGGATGCAGCTTGCCAATCAGTTGCCACAGCCAAAATTCTGAGCCAAAGTCCGGAAGCATTGAATCGATTCAGCCTCCGTCAACACAACTCCGCTCCACCACGTCACGCCCTCGTGTGCGGCGGCGAGAAAAAGACGGTCCCGATATCATACCGGCGCGAGCACGCGTTTTGCCAGCTTCCGCTCACGCGCGCCTCAAAAATCAATCCGCGCGACCAGCTGTATGAAACGGGCTGCCTTGGCGCTGGTGATCAGGCCGAAGTTCGGGGAGTTGAACACGGCCTCACCGTTCTGCGGGTCGACGGTCACGTTCAGGGACGTGTTCGGATTGTTGAGGTTCACGTTGTTGAGAAGGTTGAGCAGGGGTGTCATGAGGTGAAACGATGATCACGAACTCAATCGGCGGGACGAATGCGACGCATCGCAAACGATCGATGGCCTGGGTGTGTGGATTCGCCCTGCCGGTCATGGCATGTCTGCTCGTGGTGGCCGCGTTGGCCGAGGACGCGGAACCGGAGACAAGCCCGCCCAACTTTCTGTGGATTACCGTCGAGGATATGAGCGCACGCCTGGGATCGTACGGTGATTCGACTGTCCCGACGCCGCATATCGACCGGCTCGCCCGAGAGGGCGTCCGGTTTACCCGGGCGTTCGCGACCTACGGCGTCTGTGCGCCCAGTCGCCATAGCCTCATTACCGGCATGTACCCCACCTCGACCGGGGCCATGCACATGCGCACGATGCAGCGCACGGCAGCCCTCGACGAGATTACGGATCCCGAGCTATTGGCCATTCCCACCTATGAGGCCACCCCTGCACCCGAGGTGAAGACCTTCACGGAATATTTGCGGGCGGCCGGCTACTACACCACGAACAACGCCAAGACGGATTATCAGTTCCAAAATCCCGTTACGGCATGGGACGAGAGCAGTGAGCAGGCCGACTGGCGGCATCGTCCCTCGAAGGCGATGCCCTTCTTCGCGGTGTTCAACTCCGGGCAAACGCATCAAAGCCGGATCTTCGAGCCCAGCGCGCCACCCGTCGTCGATCGAGCCGAGGTGCCGCTCCCGCCGTACTATCCGGACAGGCCGCTGGTCCGCCGCGATGTGGCCCGTCACTACGACAACATTGCCGCCATGGATCAGTGGGTGGGCGACATCCTCAAGCGGCTCGAAGAGGACGGGCTCATGGAGGAGACGATCATTTTCTTCTTCAGCGACCACGGTGACGGCCTGCCGCGGGCGAAACGCTGGGTGACCGACTCTGGCATTCACGTGCCCCTGATTGTCCGTTTCCCGCAACGCGAGCATGCCGGCACCGTAAACGACGACCTGGTGAGTTTCGTGGATTTCGCCCCCACCATGCTGTCCTTGGCAGGGTTGGAGATTCCAGACTACATGCAGGGCCACGTATTCTTTGGACCGAAGCAAGCCGCCCCGCGCCGCTATGTGTACGCCTTCCGGGATCGCAATGATCCTGCCCCGGAGCGGATCCGCGCCGTCCGGGACAAGCGATTCAAGTACATCCGCAATTATCGACCCGACCTGCCGTATATCGGGTTCATCCCGTATGATCACCGCGCCGAGGGGATGCAGGACATCCTGCGCCTGACGCGCGAACAGGCGCTGGGCGCCGAGCAGTGGCAGCTCTGGGCTCAGCACAAGCCGCTAGAAGAGCTGTACGATACCGACGCGGATCCTCACGAAATTCAGAATCTGGCTGCCGACCCGCGCTATGTTGACAAGCTGGCCGAGCTGCGCCAAGCCCACGACGCCTGGCGTCGAAAGTACGGCGACCTCGGAGATCTTTCCGAGACGGATCTGATCAAAAGACTTTGGCCTCCTGATGGGAAGCAGCCGACGACAGCTGATCCAGAGGTTCAAGTGCAGGGCGAGACCGTGATCATCACCTCCGCGACCGAGGGCGCGTCGATTGCGTACCGCCTCGGCGGGGGGCGCTGGCTGCTGTACACGAAACCCCTTGTGATTGATGCGCCGGCGACCGTAGAGATGCAGGCCGTGCGCTTAGGGTGGAAGGCGAGCCGGGTGGTGTCGCAGGAGATTGGCCGAATCAAGTGACGGACCGAGTAACAAAGCTCCGCCCCAATCGCCGAGTCAAGCGGAGCCTTCGTGCCGGAGGTTGGAACCTAGACGAGGAATGGTTGTCGGCGATTTCTTCGGGGCTAAGGTCGAGCTTGTACCACCCGGCAATCCGGTGGACCGAGACACTGGTCTTGGCAACGACGGGACGGCCCCCTCGGACATCCGCCCGACGCTCAATCAGAGTCCCAATATCGGTGGCGGCAAGCATGCTGAAGAATGTCCTACCGTAGGACCAAGGCGAGGGCAATCTCCACGCCAAGGGGTGGTCATTGTGCCTGTTTCGCGCTACGACGTGAGTTCGCCCCCTGGATCATTTACACGGAAGCGCTCGCGTCGAATCCACTCGCGCCCGCCCCCATCGGGAGTATGTGTCGAACAGAGTCCTGAGCGTTGCGAATTCAGATGAACATTTAGCCGGAGGACTCCTCCGGCTTCAGAACGTCTTGGCGCCTTAGGTCTGCGATGCGCTCCATCACCGCTCGACTTGACTGCAGGAGTGACAGGCGTCGCACGAAGCCCTCGCTTAGGTGCAATCGATGGTCGACCGCGTGGTGCCGCTCTCAACTGGCCGCGCGGCGAGTTTGGCACAAGATCTGTGCCCGTCGGATCAACGGCCTTTCAAGGCCCATGTGTCCGGAATGGACCCGCGAAGGTTGGTGGATCAGATTTGTGCGAGTTCGAACCTACTGATCGACTGGCTTCGCCGAGTGGAGGCCTTGAGTCGAGCTGCGTAGCAAGAGAGTCAGGAATTTGCGCCGGTACGCATGTTCCTGGAGTTCACTTCGTCGAAACGGCGGCCCCAGGTCAGAGGTGACGGACCCGAGCACTGGCGCGTTTGTAAACGCTACGGCGTTTGAACGAAGCCGCTGGCGCGGCGGACGCTACGCGTGAGCCACGGCCGATCGTTCGGGTAGCGTGTGGGTCACAAGGAGGTTCCTGTGACCCATCTGCGACACGCGATGCTGGAGGAGCTCCAGCGGCGAAACTACGCCAAGACCACGGTTCAGTACTACATCCAGGCGGTTGAGCGGTTCGCCAAATACTTCGGGAAACCGCCGGACCAGCTCAATCAGCACCACCTGCGCGAGTATCAGGCGTACCTGCTGCGCGAGCGGAAACTCGAGCCGCGGACCGTGAAGCTCCATGTCTCGGCGCTCCGGTTCTTCTTCGTGAAGACACTGAAGCGACGGTACCTGCTCGACGACATTCCGTATCCGAAGGTGCCGCGACGACTGCCGACCATCCTGACCGTCGAGGAGGTCACCCGATTGATCGACGCGGCCCGCACACTGACGGACCGCACGATGCTGATGGTCCTGTACTCGACGGGGATGCGGAATGCGGAGATGCGGAGCCTGCACGTGACGGACATCGACAGCCGGTCGATGCTCATTCACATCCGGCGCGGCAAAGGGGGTCGCAATCGCTATGTGCCGCTCAGTGCGACCCTGCTGGATACACTGCGCGCGTACTGGCGGTGGATGAAGCCGAAGACGTGGCTGTTTCCGGGCACGATCGCTGGGTGGCGCGCCGACAAGCCGATCACGCCCAAGGTCGTGTGGGATGCCTGTCAATCGGCGGCGACGCGCGCTCAGCTTGAGAAGCGGGTCTCGGCGCACCTCTTGCGGCATTCGTACGCGACGCATCTGTTAGAGGCGGGGGCGGACCTGCGGACCATTCAGCTGCTGCTCGGTCACGTCAAACTCGAACACACCGTGATCTATCTGCATCTGTCCCGGCGACACCTGCACGCCGTCACGAACCCGCTGGACACGATGCCGGTCTCGGCTCCGGACACGGCGCGGCGCTCGCGTCGACTGCAGAAGCGATGACCCGGCCACCCTTCGAGGTGGCCGACAT
Organism: Luteitalea sp.; assembly: GCA_009377495.1. Classification (GTDB taxonomy): domain Bacteria; phylum Acidobacteriota; class Vicinamibacteria; order Vicinamibacterales; family Vicinamibacteraceae; genus WHTT01. Next base: position 3 of record WHTZ01000054.1, on the reverse strand, counting down.
CAT
>WHTZ01000053.1 GCA_009377495.1 Luteitalea sp. | reverse complement strand
TGAGGATTCCGGAGACACAGATGAGAGATGTGGATATTGGCCAGCAGGCTCAGGTGGACACGCGGAACGGCATCGTCAAGGGCATCGTCTCTGGCATTAGCGGCGCTGCCGAGGAAGGCACGGTCACCGTCGACGTCGAGCTGCAAGGTGACTTGCCGCGCGGCGCGCGGCCGGACCTCACCGTGGACGGCACGATTACGCTGGAGCGTCTCCCCGCCGACACGATCAAGATGGGCCGCCCCGCGTTTGGGCAAGAAGGTGGCACGATCACGCTGTTCAAGCTGCTGGCCCGAGCGCCGGCGCCACCAGTCGGCGAGGCGATCGCCACGAAGGTACGGATCGGGCGCCAATCGGTGAACGAGGTGGAGATTTTGGAGGGACTGCAACCTGGGGATCAGGTTATCCTCTCGGATATGACGCAGTTCGACGACGTGGATCGGATCCGAGTCGTCAATTAGTGACCATCGAGTGTCACGCGACGTTTGACACACGTAGACCACAGGAGACCGGAGACTGACATGGCCGATCAGCCGCTTATCAACCTCGAAGGCGTCAGGAAAGTGTTCTTCACCGACGAGGTCGAGACGCACGCCCTCGACCACATCCAGCTCGAGATCCAGCCGGGCGAGTACATCGCCATCGCTGGTCCGTCCGGGTGCGGGAAGTCGACGATGCTCTCGATTCTGGGCCTGCTCGATACGCCGACCGAGGGGCGTTACTGGCTGAACGCGAGGCCGGTGGAAGACCTCTCGCTCTCCGAGCGGGCACGCGTGCGCAACCGGGAGATCGGGTTCATCTTCCAGAGCTTCAACCTGATTGGTGATCTCACCGTGTTCGAGAACGTCGAGCTGCCGCTCACCTATCGCGGCATGCGCGCGACCGAGCGTCGCCAGCGCACCACCGAAGCGCTGGAGCGCGTCGGGATGGCGCACCGCGCCAAGCATCTCCCCAGCCAGCTCTCCGGTGGTCAGCAGCAGCGCGTCGCGGTGGCACGCGCCGTCGTCGGTCAGCCGCTGATTCTGCTCGCCGACGAGCCCACCGGAAACCTCGACTCGAAGAACGGCGAAATGGTGATGGATTTGCTCGCCGAGCTGCACAAGGGCGGCGCCACGATTTGCATGGTGACGCACGACCCGCGCTACGCCGCGCACGCCACCCGCGCCGTCCACCTCTTCGATGGCCGCATCGTCGAGGAAAGCGTCGAGAGCACCGTTTAAGAAGGGGTAAAGCTGAAAGGCTCGAGGCCTTACCCCCTTGGTCCCTATGCCAAGCCAGACCGCCCCATCCCCTCCGTCGATCGATGCGCCAGGCCGCGCGGGGTCTGTCTCGCGCGACGCGCACGTGCTCGTCGCCGACGACCAGCCGGACATCCTCGAGGCGCTACGCCTTCTGCTCAAAGGCGAAGGGTTTCACGTCGAAACCGCCTCCTCACCGTCCGGCCTCCTGGCGGCCGTCGATGCCCGCGAATACGACGTGGTGTTGATGGATCTCAATTACACACGCGACACGACGTCTGGGGAGGAAGGGCTCGATCTGCTGACGAAGCTCCGGCAGATCGATGAGACGCTGCCATTGGTCGTGATGACAGCGTGGGGTACCGTGGACATTGCCGTGGACGCCATGCGTCGTGGCGCGCGCGACTTCGTGCAAAAGCCCTGGGACAACGCGCGCCTGCTCGCCATCGTGCGGACGCAAGTGGAGCTGAGCCAGGCGCTCAGGCGTGGCCGTCGCCTCGAAGCGGAGAATCTGGCGCTTCGCAACGAAGGTGTACCGGTCCTCATTGCGGAGTCGCCTGCCATGCAGCCCGTGCTGCAGGTGATCGCCCGCGTCGGCCCCTCCGACGCGAACGTCCTGATCGTCGGCGAGAACGGCACTGGCAAAGGCGTGGTCGCGCGCGCCCTGCACGCGGTCTCGCCGCGTGCCCAGCGGTCGATGGTCACCGTGAACGCCGGTGGCGTGTCTGAGGGCGTCTTCGAGAGCGAGCTCTTCGGTCACGTGCGCGGCGCCTTCACCGATGCGAAGGCAGACCGCGTCGGCCGCTTCGAGCTGGCGGACGAGGGCACGCTCTTTCTCGACGAGATCGCCAACGTGCCGCTCGGTCAACAGGCCAAGCTGCTGCGCGTCATTGAAACGGGAGAGTTCGAGCGCTTGGGCTCATCGCGCACCCGGCGGGTGAACGTCCGGTTGATATCCGCAACCAACTCGGACCCGTACGCCGAGGTCGAGGGTGCGCGCTTCCGCCAGGACCTGTTGTTCCGTATCAACACGGTCGAGATCCGCATTCCGCCGCTGCGCGAGCGGCGCGAGGACATCCCGGCACTGACGCACCACTTCCTCGGCCAGCATGGGCGCCGCTATCGTAAGACCCTCACGGGCTTCGACCCGACGGCCATGCAGGCGTTGCTCGATCACGCCTGGCCCGGCAACATCCGCGAGTTCGATCACGCGGTAGAGCGCGCCGTGCTGATGGCACAGGGTCCATTCATCAAAGCCGCGGATCTCGGGCTGCGCGCGTCGCGCGACAATCCGGGACGCCTCGAGGACATGAGCCTCGACGACGTCGAGTGCTTCCTCATCAAGAGAGCCATGGCGCGGTGCGACGCCAACGTGAGCCGCGCGGCTCGCGACCTCGGTCTCAGCCGCAGCGCGTTGTATCGACGGTTGCAGCGGTACGGCATCACCGTTCCAAAGCAGAATGAACCCTGAAGGCCGCGCGCTACAAGCGGAATTGGGAGTACGTAGCGCGGGGCGTAGGGCGGCCCTTTAGGGCCGCCATCCGTTCTCTTTCTCCTTGACACTGGTGCTCGGCCACCAGTAGACTCCGCTCCTGTTCATCAGTTACAGAATACGTTCTGTTTGACAGAACTCTGCCACGCTCGGACAGACGTAGGGAGGCGAGCCTGGCGTCCATCGACCGGCGCACGGCCGGTGTGCGTTCGTGCTAGGCTCGTCGCGACACGAGGCACTGTTGCCGATTCTTGAGCCACTCTAGCTGCTTCAGGGAGGGATGACATGAGTGACGTTCTGACACCGGGTGCGGGCAAGTGTCGCGCCGCGACGTTCATCGCCATGATTTTCGCCACCGTCGCGATGGCCTACAGCGCTGCGGCCGCAGAGCAAGAGCGCGACATGAGCACCACCACAGTGGACGGGGGTGGATCCCACTTTCCCCACCCACAGCTGAGCCGGTTTTGGCTCCACGTGTCTGAAACGTCGGCCGTTGTCTACTTCCGAGCCGGCGCGCTCAACCGCGCCGCACAAAGCTATGTCGAGTACGGGTTCGACAAGACGTATGGACAGACGACCCCGCTCACCGGCGAGCCGCGACTCGCCCAGCTTCACCGGCTGACGGGCCTTGTGCCCGGCACCGAGTATCACTTTCGCATGGTGCTGGTGACCGAAAGGGGCGAGGTTAGAAGCAAGGATCATACGTTTACGACCGAGTGGTTTGCGGATGCGATTCGCATCCCGCAAGACGTGGAGGGACCGCCTTACACGTTGGACCAAGACGGCCAGCGGTATGTGTTGACCGAAGACATCGTGGCGACAGATACCGCGATCAACGTGACCGGAAGTGACATCACGCTCGAGCTCGACGGGCATACCGTGACGTTCGGAACCACGTCATCGGCCCAGGTCCGCGGCGTTTTCGTGACGGGAGGAGGTACCACGACTGTCAAAAATGGACACATCGTCCAGGGTGAGGCCGCTGGTGACTACAGCGCGGGCGTTGAGGCGAGGGGCCGCACCGCCCCTGTTGAAGTCTTTGGCATCACGACCGACATTCACCGTCCCAATGGCTCCCCGATGCGGCTTTGGGGTACGGGCACGGCGACAGAGGCAAAGATCCACCACAACCATTTCTTCAGCACGGTCACTGAAATCGCATCCCGACACTACCCGGGCAACGATCTGCTGGACGTCGATGCGGGCGGTCCCGGCATCGAGATCGTGGACAATCTATTCACCGAAGGGGCCCATCGGGCAATCGGCCTCAGCGGCGAGGCCCCCGGGGCCGAGGTCGCGTTCAACGACATTCGGCACCACATGCGGTACACCAACGGCTACGCGTTGTCCATCAGTGCTGGTGGCGGCGTCGACGTCCACCACAACACAGTAACGTCCCTAGGACGAGGGGCTTATCTCAGTCGTGCCGACATCCAGTTTCACGACAACTATCTGGACCTCGCGGGACACATGACACTCGACGACCTGCCGCAAGACTCACCCTTTCAAGAGGCGCGCATCGCGGTTCACGGTATCAAGCTCGAGGGATGGGGCGTCACAAACACCAAAGTATTCGATAACTACGTACGGATCATTCAGCTGCAGCCGGACGCAGAGTGGGACTACACGCCGGCAACGCCACTGAACCTCGGCGTCTATACCCCGAATGCCCACAACGAGATTTACGACAATACCTTTGTCGCGCTGACGACATACGAGACGACGTGGCACGGCGATTACTGGAACAACGGTCAGTGGGCCGCGCCGCTCTACTTCGTCGCGATGACCTCCGGCCCAGCGGACGTTGGCGAATACGCGGCGTACATTCACGACAACAAGTTCTTCTCGAATGATCTATTCGTGGGTGCTCAAGATGGGGAGGTCAACATGACCGTGCGGATCGAAGACAACACGTTCATCCTGGTTGATGATCCGCCGCCAACCGTGGGCCGGCAGCGCTACTACCAAATCGGCGCAGCGCTGGAAGCCGTTGTGGAAAATGGCGACAATACCTTCATCGAGTGTGACGAAACAATAGGAGGATGCTGAACAGCTCCCCTATGAGTCGAATCGACCCTACCGGGTGTTTGTTCGAATATGGTGCCGTGCGATTGCGCGTCGTTCTTTGAAGGGAGAGGAGATCATGTCTTCTGAGCGCATCAGCGTCTTGAAATCGGCTGTGCGACTGCTGTTTGCGGTCGCCGTCAGTGCAGTGGTTCTGGCTGTCGTTGTCACTGCACACGCGCAAACGTTCCTCGGGTCCATCGTCGGACTCGTTACGGATACGAGTGATGCGGTCGTTGCGGGCGCCCAGGTGACGCTCACGGAGGTCCAGACCGGTATCGAACGCACGGCGACAACCAGTACGGAAGGCAACTACGTCTTCGCGGATATTCGCCCCGGCGTCTACACCGTGGCCGTCTCCAGCGCCGGCCTCAAGCAGGTGATCAGCAGCAAGATCACATTGACCACGCAGCAAACGGCGCGTTTCGATGCGCAGTTGGAAGCGGGCGACATAGAAGAGAGCGTTGAGGTTGCGGCGTTGGCGCCCACCCTCAACACCGAAAACGCGCAGCTCGGCGACATCCGAACGCGTGAAGATCTGCTGACGCTTCCCGTCAACAGCAGGAATCCGCTTCAGCTTCGCGGTGTGACCTCATCGAACTACGAGCCCAACAAGGTCGGTGGTCAGCGCGGCCTCTTTGGCTTCTACTCGATCGACGGGGTCAGCGGTATGGCCCCAGCGTGGGGAGGCATTAGCGGACCGATTATGCAGATGCCTGTCGAGGCCTTGCAGGAAGTGAAGCATGTGGCCAGCAACCCGTCGGCGGAATACGGCGATGTGTCGACTCTCTACCTCAGCACGCGCTCCGGGACGAATCAGCCACGTGGCAGCTTGTTCTACCTGCACAGCAATAACGCCTTCAATGCTCGCCGCTTCTTCACCGGCGAAAAGCCCACGGGCCCGATCCTGCACGAGATCGGTGGAAGCCTTGGCGGGCCGGTGATGATTCCAAACCTGTACAGCGGCAGAAACCGCACGTTCTTTTATTTCACGTACGAGCGCAGGGAAGTGCCCGGTAACAGAGCCACCACGGCTAGCGTACCCACGGAGAAGATGCGGCAGGGCGATTTCTCGGAGCTCCTTCCCGATCGACAAATCATCGATCCCTCCACGGAGGCGCCCTTTCCAGGGAACATCATTCCTCCGGACCGTCTCAGCCCGGTCGCGCTGAATATACAAGATCCGGAGTTCATGCCGCTCCCCAACTTTGGTTCGCCAGACCTTCTCTCGAACAACTACCGCGACGTCCGTCCCATTGACAACTACGACAATCTCTATTCGATTCGGGGCGACCACACCTTGAGCGCCAAAGATAGCCTCTCGCTGCGGTTCACCAAGCGGCACAACGAGGAACCACGCTACGACAGCCCGCTGCCGGCGTTCTTTCACTTCCAGCATCGAGACGCGTACAACGCGTATGTCTCGCACAGTCGGATTCTCTCTTCCACGGTAGTGAACGAGTTTCGCGTCGGCTTTTCCCGTGATGCGTCACCCCTCAGGGGGATCCACAACGGCGCAGAGCTCGTCGAGCGTTGGGGCCTCGAGGGCCTCAACCTGTCCAGCAAGACTGATTTGAGCGGCGTCCCAAACGTGAGTTGGTCCAGCTTCCCCGCGTATACCGAGTTTGGCACCTCGAGCTGGGCTCACAGCACATATGAGCTGCTGAACAACGTGACGTTCACGAAGGGCAGGCACCTCATCAAGACTGGATTTCTCATGCGCCGCTATCACGCCAACGTGTCCAGCGGGACCTCGGCGAGCCAGCGAGATTTCGGGACGTACTCGTTCACCGGGGAATTCACCGGATTCGACTACGCCGACTTCCTCCTAGGATTACCGTTCGAAACCACGCGTCTCGAACGGGAACCGGACCGCACCGGGCGCTACGGATACTTGGCCGGGTATGTCCAGGATGACTGGCACGTGACCCCGAAGCTGACGGTGAACTTCGGTTTGCGATACGAGTACGAAGTGCCACCAACCGACAAGCACGACATGCGCTATACGTTCGACCCGCAGACGGGGGCTCTCGTCGTGCCAACCCAGGAGGTGCTGGACACCCTTGTGAACCCTCTGTTCCCGTCGTCGATTGACATCATCACCGCTGCGGAGGCCGGCTTGCCGACGCGTTCGTTGATGTACGGGGACAAGACGAACTGGGGCCCGCGGGTTGGTCTTGCCTACCGCCCCGTTGAACGGACCGTTGTCAGAGGTGGCTACGGCATCTATTACACGCCATTGACGCATACGGTGTTGGATCCCATGTATGGCGGGCCGTTCCAGTCCGAGGAGGTTTTTCGGAACTCGATTACTGACGGTGTTGCAAGGTTCGGATTTCCAGACCCGTTTACGGACGACGAGGACGCCGTTCCAACGCAGAGCATCGGATGGCTGAGCGAGCGTCCGCGGGCGCCTTACACGCATCAGTGGAACCTCACGGTGGAGAGAGAGCTGGCACACGCGATCGTCGCGCGAGTGACTTGGCGTGGGCACCGGGTCGCCCGGCTCTTCACGGTGCGCGACATCAATCGGCCGGCGCCCAGCACTGACCCGGCAAACGAGAGGCGCCAATATCCGCAGTTCTTTGCGGTCGACCGCATTGAGAACGGCGGGAGTGAGCTTGGCAACCTGCTCGAAGTCGAGGTCCAGCGGAAGTTTTCGCAGGGCTTGTCGTTCCAGGCAGGGTGGACCTGGGCAAAAGTCCTCAGCGACATCCCGGGCGAGACCGTGCATGGGAGAATGGAGAATCCGTATGACCTGCAGCGTGAACGGGCGGACAACCCCACGATTCCGCGACATCGGGCAGTTTTCGCCGGTATCTACGAGCTCCCGTTTGGCACGGGCAAGCGTTTTGGACAGAGCTTGCCCGGCTGGGCGCAGCAGGCGTTGGGCAATTGGCAGATCTCGACCATCCTGATCATGCGGAGCGGCCTCTTCGCGACGCCGTCCTATCCCAGTGGCGACTTCTCGAACACACGAGCCTCGGGAGGACGGCCGGATATCGTGGGAGATTGGCGGGTGTCGAATCCCACGATTGATGGCTGGTTCGATCCCAGTGCCTTCGAGGAACCGGCGGCTGGCACGTTTGGCAACTCCGCCCGGTCGGTCATCGTGGGTCCCCGATTGGTCAACCTCAATTTGGGCGTGTTCAAGTTCTTCCGGGCAGGAGAGAGCCTGCGCCTGCGGTTGGACATGACGGCGACCAATGTGTTGAACCATCCCAACTTCGGCCTGCCCGTCAGCAATCTCAACAGCGTGAACGCTGGCCGGATTACTGGTCTCGCGGGCGACGGCCTCGGAGCGGATGGCAGGGAAATCAAGCTCGGTCTCCGCTTGGACTTTTAGCTTCGACTCGCGACTCGCGACCCGCGACCCATGCTTGGAAGGACCGATCGGAGCCGCGCATGACATCTATCGACCGACGCACGTTCGTCAAGACCGCGACGGCGGCCGGCGTGGGTCTGACCATCGCGCGCGGCGGCGTGATGGGCGCGAGGTCCCAGGAGGAGACCAAGGAGCTCTCGATCGTGGTCGACGAGGCCGAAGCCGAGTACACGATTGACGTTGGCGGAACCATCGATCCTGAAAACCTGGAGATCATCATCGAGAACCTTGGTGACACGCCGGTCGTGAATCCGCGAATGACGGTCAACGGGCTCTACGACTGGTACGACGTGACCTCCCTGGTCGCGGAGATCACGCGTGATGCCAAGACCGACGAAGAGAAAGCCATGGCCATGTGGTCGTGGGTGCTCCACACGCGATTCCAGCGAGCGCCGGACGACCGCTCTGCGCTGCATCCTGTGCGGGCCATGAACGGCTACGGCTATGGGATCTGCGGGCACACGTCGGCCTGGATGAAGCGCTTGTGGACCGCTGCCGGGCTCCAGGCCCGCGTGCACGAGATCTGGGGCCACACCGTGTCCGAAGCTTTCTACGACGGGGCCTGGCACATGCTCGACGGCAACGGCAGGGTGTTCTATCTCGATCGTGACAACCGGACGATCGCCGACGTAGCGACGCTCGAGCGCGACAAGTGGCTCATCGAGCGCACCATCCACGCGCAAGACGCTTGGGTGCGCGGGCCCGACCGGCCGGGGCGCAACGAACAGTTCGTTCGCTACTTCATCTCTCACAAGGACAACTACGAGGAGCACAGCTACGACAGCGAGATCGCCAAGGATTACACGATGGCGATGACGCTCAAGCCTGGCGAGCGGCTGGTTCGCTGGTGGGGGCCGGAGCTTGGTAAGTTCGAGGGCAGCAGAAGGCGGCCCGAAGCACCGGAGCGCTATGCCAATGGTCAGCTTATTTGGGAACCGGATACGAGGCGCATCGACATGCGGCCTTACGTCTCGGTGCCGGACTATGGCAACATCGCCACACGGCCGGAAGATGGACGCGACCCCGCCATTCATGTGGCTGACTTGCAGGATGCGCTGCACACGCGACCCTCGGTCTTCGAGGTTCCAATAAAGAGCCCTTACCCGATCGTTGGCGGGCGCTTTTCGGCCACGCTCCTCAAGGAGGGCGAGTCGGGTCTGGCGTCGGTCTTCTTCGGACGGCCGCGTTGGGAGGCGGGCGACCTGTACAACTTCCGCCGGGGAAACGGCACCGCACACGTTGATTTGAGCTTGGACCCCGGCCTGTTGCAAGAGCAGCCGGCTTACGAATATGCCATCGGGTTCGCCCTGCGTGGGGACGCACAATCGAGCCCACCGACGCAGGCTGGTCTGGAGGGCTTTCGTTCAACGACGGACCTCCAGGTCTCTCCTCACAGCCTGCCGGCTCTCTCGCTCGGCAAGAACGTCGTTCGCTATCGGGATCAATCCCCAGGATCGAAGCAGGGCGCGAAGCGCGTTCGTATCACGCATCGGTGGCGCGAGATCAGCGGGCGCCACCTGCCAGCGGGCGTCGCGACGGCTCTTGAGCCACCGAACGGCGCCGTCGTCAAGACGCTGACGCCACAACTCCGGTGGGCGTCGACAACCGATCCGGATCCGGGAGACACGGTTGTCGATTACCAGGTGATGGTAAGCCTCAGGCCAGACTGCCGCTGGCCTCTTTCGCCGACGCTCTATCAAAGCGTCGGCTCGAGAGAGACCACCTGGAAGGTGCCTGCGAGCTTCCTCAACCCCGGAACCACGTATTACTGGAGAGTGCGGGCGCGTGACAGCCGCGGCGACATCGGTGAATGGAGCCCGGTCTTCCATTTCGAGACGTCGGATCACACGGAATGACACGAAGAAGGGGCACCTAGCCCCTCGCCCCTTCTTCGTGTCATGCTTCTTCTTTCGATGCCTCGGCGGCGCTTCCAGCTTCGACACGATCAGCGCGTCGCGATGCTCGCGCTCGCGGCAGCCGCGCCTGGGCTGCTCATCAGCCTCCTGTTGCTCTGGATGGGTGATTTCGCGCCACGCACCCAATGGACGCTCACCATCCTCATCCTAGTCGTCTCGCTCGGCTGCCTGGGCGCCCTGCGCTCGCGGGTCATCATGCCGCTGCAGACGCTCGCCAATCTGCTCGAGGCTCTACGCGAGGGCGACTTTTCGTTCCGTGCGCGCAGCGGCCGGTCGGATGATCCCCTCACCGAAGTCACGCGCGAGGTGAACACCCTTGCCGACACGCTTCGCACCCAGCGCCTCGACGCCGTCGAGGCCACGGCCCTGCTCACGAAGGTGATGGCAGAAATCGACGTGGCGGTGTTTGCGTTCGACGCACGCGCCGGCCTGCAGCTCGTCAACCGTGCCGGTGAGCGTCTCCTGGGCAAGCCTGCGGAGGAGCTCCTGCAACGGGACGCGGCGGAGCTCGGTCTCGAGGGATGCCTCGAGGAGGAGGGGCCGCGCATTCGTGCCCTCTCGTTCCCGGGCGGCACGGCGCGCTGGGAGATTCGCACGAGCACCTTTCGCCAACACGGTCTTCCCCACCATCTTCTCGTCCTGAGCGACGTGAGCAAGCCGCTCCGCGAAGAAGAGCGGCAAGCGTGGCAGCGATTGATTCGTGTGATCGGCCACGAGCTCAACAACTCACTGGCGCCGATCAAGTCCATTGCGGCGAGCCTCGCCAGCCTGCTCGGACGCGACGCCCTCCCGACCGACTGGCGGGACGATTCCCGGCGTGGCCTGCAGGTGATCAGCACACGGGCCGAGGCCCTCAACCGATTCATGAGTGGCTATGCCCGTCTCGCGAAGCTGCCGCCCCCGAAGCTTGCTCCCCTGCATGTTCGACCCTTCGTCGAACGCGTCGTGAGCCTTGAAACGCGTATGCGGATCGACGTGCATGCGGGACCGGACTGCTGGATCCGCGCCGACGGCGATCAGCTCGAGCAACTGCTCATCAACTTGATTCGTAACGCGGTCGATGCCACCTCGGCTACGCGTGGGCGCGTGTGGGTGGGGTGGGCGCGTCACGACGGTCGGCCACGTATCTTCGAGCTGTGGGTCGATGACGAAGGCCCAGGCATCGCCAACCCTGCGAACCTGTTCGTCCCACTGTTCTCCACGAAACCGGGCGGCACCGGGATCGGCCTGGTGCTCTGCCAGCAGATCGCCGAGGCGCACGGTGGCCTGATCTCACTTGAAAATCGACCCAGCGGCCGCGGCGCGCGCGCCACGCTCAAGCTGCCTACCTAACGGAAGGGGCGAGGAGTCCGTTAGACTAGTCGCGTATGCACCCGTGGCACGATATCTACGTGGACGATCACCTCATCGCCAAGAACTTCCCCGTCGTCATCGAGGTGCCGATGGGGAGCAAGAACAAGTACGAGCTCGACAAAGAGTCGGGGCTGATGCGGCTCGATCGCGTTCTCTACAGCGCCGTGTACTATCCAGCCAACTACGGTTTCATCCCGCGAACGTTTTGTGAGGATAGCGACCCGCTGGATGCGCTCGTGCTCGGTCAGGAGCCGGTGCACCCACTGACCGTGGTCAATGCCCGCGCCATTGGCGCCATGCGTATGCGCGATGAGAAGGGCCTCGACGACAAGATCCTCGCGGTGAGCGTCCATGATCCGACCTATGTGGATTACACGACCCACTCACAATTGCCTGCGCACGCGCTGCGCGAGATCAAGCGGTTCTTCGAGGACTACAAGATGCTCGAGCACAAGGAAGTGGTCGTCGAAGACTTCATGGGTCCTGAAGAGACGGTGAAGATCCTCGAGGAGGCCCTCGACCTCTATCGGCGGCTGCGACGCGGTGAGGTGCGAGCCAAGTAACGGGTCCCTGGTCCCTGCGAAATGTCAGTGAGATCGGGACTCCCGATCTCCTTTTCCTTTACATTAGGCGTCATGACTCCGCTTGCATCGCAAATCTTCGAAGGCCTTCCACCCTGGACTGCGGTCCCACTCGGGCTTGGACTGGCATTCGTGGTCGCGTACGCCATCGCCGAGTTGGCGGCTCGAGCGGTGCGCTTCGCCCTCACGCGAGTGCTGGGCTCCCAGCAGGATGCTGCGGGCCTCACCAGCCTGCTGCGACCAGCGCGTCTCGTACGGATCGTGGTCTTCGTCATCGTCGGTGCCGCCCTCGCCGCCCCTGCCATCGGCCTGGTCGGCGTGGAAACCGGCAATGTCGGCTTGGCACCTGAAGGCCTGCTCAATTGGCTGGTCGTGTCCGGCCTCCGCATCCTGCTCATCGGGTTGCTCGCCTACGTGATCATTCGCATCGTCGGGCTCGTGGTGGCACGTCTCGAAGAGGGCATGCGCGACGCGACGACGCTCGACATGCTGGAGCGTGCCAAGCGCGCACGTACGATCGGCAACCTGCTCCGCAATGTTGTGGTCGTGATCGTCTCCGTGGTCGCCGTGCTCATGGTCCTGGCGCAGCTCGACATCAACATCATGCCGGCCCTGGCGGCCGCTGGCGTCGTCAGCCTCGCTATTGGCTTCGGCGCGCAAACGCTGGTCAAGGACATCATCGCGGGGTTCTTCCTCATCCTCGAGAATCAAGTACGTGTCGGTGATGTCGCGGCCATCAATGGTACAGGTGGTGTCGTCGAGGCGCTCACGCTCAGGACGATCGTGCTCCGCGACCTGGCCGGCACCGTGCATGTCTTTCCGAACGGCAGCATCAACACGCTGTCCAACATGACCAAAGACTTCTCCTACGCGGTCTTCGATATTGGCGTTGCCTACAAAGAGGATCCGGATGCGGTGATTCGGGTCATCAAGGAGGTGGGCGAAGAGCTGCTCCAAGATCTCGCGGTCGCGCCGAAGATATTGGCGCCTATCGAGGTCTTTGGCATCGACGCGTTTGGCCCCTCCGAGATCCTGATCAAGGCGCGCATCAAGACGCTGCCGCTGCGCCAGTGGGACGTCGCACGCGAGTTCCGCCGCCGACTCAAGAAGGCGTTCGATGCGCAAGGCATCGAGATACCGTTTCCGCAGCGAACGCTTCACTTTGGCGATGCGACGCGCCTGTTGACCGAGCTGCAGCGGCAGACACGCAAGTCGGCCGTGGACACGGAGCAGGGCTAAGCCAGGGCTAAGCCCTCCAGGGGAGCAATCACCCATGCCGCACCCAACCGTCCCCGCCACGCTCGAAGGCTGGAGCGTTCTCCATCAGATGTTTCGACTCGACTGGCCGGCGTGGTTGGCAGCCGCAGGCGATGCGCGCCAAGCGGCTGCCGAGGAGGCGGTGGCGTGTTTGCAGGCGCTCAAGGCCAGCAACGATGGACACACGGCCGCAGCCGCACTGCTCGGCCACAAGGGCGATCTGATGTTGCTCCACTGCCGTCGGTCGCTCGAGTCGCTACTCGAGGTTCAGCTCACGGTGGCGCGACTCCAGCTTGCACGCTTCCTCGTGGCCACGACGTCGTATGTGTCGGTCGTGGAGCTTGGCATGTACGAGATGACGGCCAAGCTTCACGAGCAACTGACCGCGCGCGGGTTGGAACCGGAATCTCCCGAGTACGACCAAGCGTTCGCGGCTGAGATGGCCGAGCAACAGCCGCGCGTGGCGAGCCGCCTGATGCCTGAGCTGCCGCGGCGGCGCTACGTCTGCTTCTACCCCATGAGCAAACGGCGCGGCGAGCACAAGAACTGGTATGCGACCCCGTTCACGCGGCGGGCGATGATGATGCGGGAACATGGCGCGATTGGGCGTCGCTATGCCGGTCAGGTCGTGCAGATCATCTCCGGCTCCATTGGCTTCGACGATTGGGAGTGGGGTGTGGACCTGTTCGCCGATGATCCGCTCGTCTTCAAGCGGCTGGTCTACGAGATGCGCTTTGACGAAGCGAGCGCCGACTACGGGGAGTTCGGCGCGTTTTATGTGGGACTGCAGTTTGCCCCCGAAGAGCTGAGCGCTTTCCTGGACGGCCGCGTCCCCGGCCTGTAAAACGGGGACAGCCCGGGACGCTCTTAGTACGAACTGGGAGCGGCAGCGGGCTCGGGATCACCGCGCGCTTCCTGGAGGATGCGCACGCCGGCGCTGGCGCCAATCCGGGTGGCACCCGCCTCGACCATCTCGCGAAGGCTGCTCAGATCCCGCACGCCACCCGCCGCTTTGACACCCATCCCTGCGCCGACTACGCGCCGCATCAGGGCGACATCAGCGACCGTGGCACCACCCCTGGAAAACCCTGTGGACGTCTTCACGAAGTCTGCGCCTGCTGCCTTTGCCACCGTGCACACGGTGACTTTCTCCTCATCGGTGAGCAGCGCCGCCTCGATAATGACCTTGCTCGTCACCCCGCAGTCGCGACACGGACCCGTCACGGCTTCGATGTCCCGTTCCACGGTCCGCAAGTCACCGGATTTGAGCGCCCCGATGTTGATGACCATGTCGACCTCCGTGGCACCGTCGAAGATCACGCGGCGCGTCTCGTAGTACTTGACGTCGGTGTCCGTCGCGCCCAACGGGAACCCGACGACCGTGCAAACGCCGACGTGCTCTGGCCGCAGCACACGGGCGGCGAGCGCCACCCAGCACGGGTTGAGACAGACCGTGGCGAAGCGATGCTCGATGGCCTCCCGGCAGTGCGTCTCGATCTCCCCGCGGGTCGCGTCAGGCTTGAGCAATGTGTGGTCGATGAGCGCGGCCACGTCGCGGGTCGTCCCACCCGACGCACGCAGGCCCAGCCGTGTGGCACCCGCGTCGAGAACGCCGCGGAGCCGATCCGGGCAGCACTCGTAGAGCACGGCGTGGCACCCACAGCGCTCCGGCGCGGCCGCCGGTCCCGTGGCTTGCAGCACCTCTTCCGTGACAATCTCGATGAGTCGCTGGATATCGCCTTGCATCGCTGCTGACGGCGCGGCTAACCGCCTCCGCCAAGGCTACGGCGGACTTGTCCGCCGAAGCTTTATGCGAAGGCGGAAGCCGCGCCCTACCTGTTGTTACCCTCGACGCTCGAGCGCATGGATCTTACCGAGGCGACGCATGTAGCGCGACTCGGTCAACCGCGCGGCGAGCCATGCGTCGACGATGGTCTCGGCTTCCTCCGCAGTGAGGAGCATCGCACCGAGGGCGAGCACATTGGCACCATTGTGCTCGCGCGCATAACGCGCCAGCGTCGCCGTGTGACAGGCTGCCGCGCGCACACCTGCAATCTTGTTGGCCGCAATCGCCGAGCCGAGGCCTGCTCCATCTATCACGATGCCGCCATCCACCTCACCACGTGCCACCGCCAGACCCACGACCGCCGCGACATCAGGATAGTCCACCGGCTCACGCGACTCGGCACCCGCCTCGCGCACGTTCAGCCCGCGACCTCGCAGGTAGCGAATGAGCCGCGCCCGCAGCTCGACACCGGTGTGGTCGCTGGCCACGACCAGTGAGCGCATCTCCGCGGCCGGTACGACCAGCCCTGCCGCATCCACGCACGCATCAGCCGAGACGATCGTGACACGGCGCGCGCGAAGCGTATCGTGCGCAAGGGGGGTAATATGTCCGCCCGGCTCGAGCTCCACGGTGCTGCCGATCTGCAGCATCCGTGCGTCAGCCTCGGTGATGATCGCGAACCGCTTCATTCTGTGCTAGGGTCCCCTACTGATACGACCTTCCGCCACGACAGTCATGCCTTCGCCCACCGCAACAACCATTCTGCTCTCGGCCGACCGGATCCGGCAACGCATCGAAGGCATGGCCGCTCAAATCGAGCAGGACTACGCGCACGTCGATCACCTGCACTTGGTCTGCGTGTTGAAGGGCGGTGTGATGTTTCTGACCGATCTCGTCCGCACCATGACGCGCCCGCTCACACTCGACTTCATTGCGCTCTCGAGCTACGGCCAGAGCACGAGCTCCTCGGGCGAGGTCAAGCTGCTCAAGGATCTCGACACTCCCATTTCGGGTCGCGACGTCATCATCATCGAGGATATCGTTGACACCGGCCTCACGCTCATGTATCTGCAGGACATCCTGCGCGCCCGCACGCCGCGTTCTCTCCGCACGGCGTGCCTGCTCAGCAAG
The DNA here is from genome assembly GCA_009377495.1 of Luteitalea sp. Taxonomy (GTDB): domain Bacteria; phylum Acidobacteriota; class Vicinamibacteria; order Vicinamibacterales; family Vicinamibacteraceae; genus WHTT01. Next base: position 27,938 of record WHTZ01000053.1, on the reverse strand, counting down.
CCCTCCCGCCGCACGGTCGATGTGAAGGTCGAGTATATCGGCTTCGAAATCGAGGATCGGTTCGTTGTCGGCTACGGCCTCGACTTCGACCAGCGGTTCCGGAACTTGCCATACATCGCGGCGCTGGACGAGGTACCGTAGGCCCGACCTTTGGGATTCGTCTGGAAATAAGTGAATGGCACACTTATTTCCAGACGAGTCCTTAGGTCGGGCGTAGAAGAGGAAACGTCGGGCCGACAATGTCTGTCATTGGGCCCTTGTCACTTCCCGGACCTTCTGCGCCATCCGGCGCGCCGCGGACAGCACCTGGGCCTCGTCCAGCGTCACCACCTCCCCATCGCGCATGAGCACCCGGCCGTCGACGATGGTCAGGCGTACGTCTGTGCCCTTGGCCGCATAAACGAGGTGTGAAACCGGATCGTAGAGCGGGGTCGCACGCGCCGAGGCCGTCGACACCGCGATCAGGTCTGCGCGCTTTCCTGGCTCGAGTGATCCAATGCGATCTGCCATGTGGAGCGCGCGGGCGCCACCAAGGGTCGCCATCTCCAGCGCGACGCGCGCTGGGATGACCTCTGGATCGCGTGTGGCGCTTTTGTGCAGAAACGCAGCCTGGCGCATGGCTTCGAACATGTCGAGGTCGTTATTGCTCGCGGCTCCATCGGTCCCGAGACCGACGAGCACGCCTTCATCCAGCATTTTGGGCACGGGCGCAATGCCGCTCGCGAGCTTCATGTTGCTCTCGGGATTGTGCGCGCATCCGACGTCAGCGGCGGCCACCGTCCGGATATCCTCGTCTGTGAGCCAAATGCAGTGTGCCGCCAGCACGTTGGGACCCAGGAAGCCGATCGACGCAAGATAGCCGACAGGCGTCGCCTGATACTTTTCGCGTGCGGTCTCGACCTCGGCTTCCGCTTCAGCCATGTGGATGAGCAACGGCACGTGATGTTTCCGCGCGAGATCGCGTGCGGCCGTGAGCGTCGCCCGCTCGTTCGTGTACAACGCGTGCGGGGCGACCGCCGGTGTGATGACCGCATCGCGCTTCCACTCGTTCACGAAGCGCTCGGCCCGCGCCAACGCCGCTTGCGCGGTTGGCGCGTCCGGTGCTGGAAACCCGATGATTGTTTGACCGAGCACGGCGCGGAGGCCCGCCCGCTTGGCTGTCGCCGCTATCTCTTCTTCGAAGTAGTACATGTCGGCAAACGTCGTGGTGCCAGACTCGATCATCTCGAGCGCGGCGAGCTCCGTGCCGATCCGGACGAGCTCTGGCGAGACGGCTTTGGCCTCGGCCGGGAAGATGTACTTCTGTAGCCAGTCCATCAGCACCAGGTCGTCGGCCAGACCGCGGAAGAGCACCATTGGGGCGTGGGTGTGTGTGTTGACAAGACCCGGCACAATGATCTGATCGCTGGCATCGACGCGCGTCTCCGCGCGGAACACCGCGTCGATACGCGCGGGCGTGTCCACGGCCACGATCGCGCCGTTGTCGATCGCGACCGCCCCGGGCGCCAGCACGCGGTTCCTCTCATCCATCGTCACAACCGTCCCGCCGCTGACGATGAGCGAAGCACTGCGACGGTCGGTCTGGGCGCGCGGAATCGGTGTCTGCATGAGGACAACGCTGAGCAGCAGCGCCAACGTCGTGGGTAACACAAGAGAAAGAGATCGCGGCAGCATGTGCCCATACTAATGCGGAAGCGATCTCCGCACCGCATGTCGGAGCGCACCCGTGCGTTCTTGATCGACAGATGAAGACGGATGTGCAAGGTATAGGGCGCGGCTTTAGCCGCGCCGTGCGCAGGCGCCCTATGAAGGGGCGCCCTACGTCTCGTGTCCATCTTCTATCTGCGTCCACCTGATTCTGCTATAGTGCCTCCGCGTGGCCGTGCACCTGATCGAACATCCGGTCGTTCACGACGTTCTGTGTGCGTTGCGCGACACCACGACACGTCCCGACGTGTTTCGACAGATGGCACGCCGCATCAGCCTCCTGCTCGCCGCGGAGGCCACGCGCGACTTACCCTCTCGTGCCGTGACGGTCACGACGCCGCTCGGCCCAGCGCAGGGGCACCGCGTCAGCACCGATGTGGTCGTCGTCCCGGTGCTGCGCGCTGGTCTTGGAATGGTGGAAGCGGTGCTGGAGATTCTGCCAGACGCGCGCGTGGGTCATATCGGTCTGCAGCGTGATGAGCACACGGCGGTCGCCTCGCAGTATTACGCCAAATTTCCGGGCAACCTCACCGACAGCGTCGTTCTCCTCGTCGATCCCATGCTCGCCACGGGTGGCAGCGCCATCGCCGCGCTCGACCTCCTCACCCAAACCGGGGCTCGAAACCTTCGACTCCTCTGCATCGTTTCAGCGCCGGAGGGCATCGCGCTCGTAGAGGCGCGCCACCCGCACGCGCACATCTACACCCCGGTCATCGACGAAGGTCTCAACGCGCACAAATTCATCGTCCCTGGGCTGGGTGACTTCGGTGATCGACTCTACGGAACAACTTAAAGTACTGCGTTTCAGAATTACGGTGGCGTAAGTACGCCACGACGGCGCAGAGAGGAGACCGCGATGTCACCACGGTCGATTCGAAGCAGGGAAGGGAGGTCATTCCCCTGCGGTACTCGACCGTGAGCACCCGCCGGCCACCGCACCGCGATCACCCGCGCGGGCGGCCCGTCCGGTGTCGCAACAGGACGGGACAGCGGCCGGGCAGGCGCGGGCCCAGGCTCGTGCGCCCTCACGGTGAGGCACTCGTGGTCGAACGACGGGTGTGGTCCACTCCAGACTCGCGCGCCCCGACAGAGTGGCACACGTCCTGTGCCGCACTCGTTTCGACACTACTTTGTCAGATCCGATGATTCGTTCTAGAAATTAAAAGATCCAAATACTTGTACTTTTTTTGCACTTCTGCTACGTTGCTGCGCAGTGAGCGATCGCCGCGCGGTCTCTCAGTTGCGACGACTGATGACGTGGCTCGAAGCCTTCAAGCCGTGCTTCGGCCATCGGGCCCAAGAGCTCGCGCTGCGCCGGTACGTGCAAGGGTTGCTCAGTGACAGCCCGCGCAAGTCGATGGAAGCGATGTTGGCGCGCGTCACCGAGCCGGGCTCGTACCAGGCGTTTCAGCACGTCATCACCCATGCGCCGTGGAGCGCGGACGGTGTGTGGCGCCGCCTGCGCGCGGTGCTCCCGGAACGCGAGGGGCTGCTGATCTTCGATGCGACGAGCGTTCCTCAGCAGGGCCAGCAGTCGGTCGGGGTGGCGCAGCAGTACAGCGGGCTGCAGCGCCAGATCGCGACCTGCCAAGTCGCCGTGACCGCCGCGTTGTGGACGGGGGCCCGCGCGTATCTGCTCGGCGCCGCCTTGTATTTGCCCCAAGCGTGGGTCACCGAGGCGGCGCGGGCCCGCGCCCGCATCCCCGCCACGGTGGTCTTCCAACAAAAGGGGCGCCTCGCGCTGACCCTGCTCCGGCACGTGCGCGCGAGTGGGTTCGTGGTGACCGGGGGGTTGGCCGATGCCGAATTTGGCGACAACCGCATGTTTCGCGGCCTGCTGCATCGCTTACGCCTGCCGGACGCCGTCGGGGTCTCGTCGCATCTGACCGCGTTTCTGGGGACGCCGCCGCTCCAAGCGCCCCGCGCCACACCGGGGCCGCACAAGCGGCACCTCGCCGCGGGCGTGAGCGCCCGCCCGATCAGCGACCTGCTGGCGGCGGCCCGGCCGCGCTGGCGCACGGGGCGCTGGCGCAATCGCCCCGGCGGGCGCCCGTGCACCGCGGACTGCGCCGCGATCCGCGTGACCCCGGCCCTCGACTACCGGCATCCGCGACTCGCCCCAGAAATCTGGCTGCTGGCCGAGCGGGATGTCGGGCCCAAGGCCAAAACCCGGTTCTACTTCGTGAACCTGCCGCCGACCGCGTCGCTGGCGCAGATCGTGCGCTTCGCGCATCAACGCTGGCCATCGAACAGCAATATCAACAGCTCAAAGACGGAACTCGGCCTCGATCATTTCGAGGGGCGCACGTTTCCGGGGTGGCACCACCATGTGGTGCTCACCGCGCTCACCGACAATTTCCTGCAGGCCGAGCGACGCCGTACCCGGGGGCCCCTCACGTTCCCCTGGTCCGCGGGATCGTGCAAGAGATCTTCACCGCCTATCTCTTTGCGCAACGACCGCACTACCTCAAACGCATCGAAGCGCTCAAGTCCGTCCAGCTGCGGATCTAACAAAGTAGTGTCGAAACGAGTGGCAGGCGGCCGGCCGCCGAAGACGGGCGCCGTTTCTCGCACGCGCGTGGTGTGCCAGGGGCCGAAGTCGCGCGCGGCCTCATAGGCATTGTGGCGTCTGCAGCGAAGCTCGGTATTGTCGAGCGAGGCCGCGCCGCCCTTCGCGTACGGCACGACGTGATGGAATTCGAGGAACCCGCGTTCCGCGCATCGCCGTCCCCCGGCGCTCACGAACGCACACTGGCCGCCGTCGCGCTCCCAGACGGCCCGCTTCACCGCGGCCGCGATGTGCCGCGATCCCACCGCCGTGCCGCGCCCGTGCTTCGGCCGGTCCGTGGCCGCGTGCTTCGTCTGGGCACAGTCGGCGACGAGGAGCGTCAGGGCCCGATCGAAGATGATCGCGGGATCGCCGGTGGGGATGGCGTGCCGGAGGAGCGCTTGGGCCTCCTGCAGCTTCGCGTAGGTCTCCGCGCTGATGGTGAACGACACCTTGTAGCGCGCGGGCGCCAGAGGCGCGACCACGGCTGGGCGTGTCGGGGCCGGCGCGGGCGGCGGCGCACTTGGTGAGCGTGTCGGCGGCGTGACCCTCTGCGGCACCTCGGGTGCGTCGGCCCCGGCCTCCGTGACGGACGTGCCACAGGCCACCGGCGTGTCGGGCGCTGGCGGTGGCGGCGTCGGCAGTTTCCGCACGACACTCGGGACATCGGGCTGCGGGTGCAGCCGAACCACGATCTGTTCGACCTCGCGGCGACTGCGGTGCCGGGCCTCCGCCAACAGCGCCGCGTGGTTCTCGGCCGTCAGGTGCGGCGCGAGCAGCCGAATCGTGGTCAGCGTGACCGCGCCCGCGGCGAGCTGCGCCAGGATGACAGGAAATCGGCGCGCGGCGCGGGCGACTGCGATCCGGTCGTACGCCGCGTGCTCCGAGAGACAGAGAACGTGGACGCAGTACGTAAAAAGCGAGGCACAGCCTTCCCCCAGGTAGAGGCGCCGAGCATCCACCTCGGCGAGGGCGGCAATGAGGCACGCGGTGGCCTCACGTTCACGGGCAGCGAGGCGGGTCACCTCGCGGAGCAGATCCTGATCGGAGACGTGTTGGAACGTGGGCAGTGGCGTCGTCATGTTTCATTATACGGACGCGATTTTCGAGTCTCAGGACGCGCCCGTAGGACACGCCCGCGGCGGGATCCATCTCGTTAGTAGCGAACAGGCCGGAACGCAGCTTGTCGGCCGACGTGCGGCCCACAGCCACGGATTCCCACGGGTTCCCGGACCAAAACGCGCCAGCCTTGCATATCGTGTCAAGTGTTTTTTCGGGGACCACTGGAACCGTCACGCATGAGGCCGTCTCAGCGCGTCGCGACGCTGGCCACCGCACCGTCGGGGCGCCCGAAGACCGCGGTCCACGATTCCTCTTGACAAGCTAGATAAATCGCGTAGTCTTCTCTCGTTTCGCTAGATGAACGCTGGAGGCCACTATGGGCGCCGACGAGAAAGCGAGCAGCCTGGTACAGGGCACGCTCCACATGCTGATTCTGAAAACCCTTGCCCTGGAGCCGATGCACGGATACGGCATCGGCGTCCGCCTCGAACAGATCAGCAAGGGCGTGTTTCAGATCAACGCGGGCTCGCTCTTCCCGGCACTACGCCGTTTGGAGCGAGACGGGCTGATCCGAGGCGAATGGCGGGTCACGGAGAACAACCGCCGCGCCAAGTACTACACGCTCACGGCGCCAGGCCGGGCCAAGCTCAAGCGCGAGACCCGCGACTGGGAGGTGCAGACGACGGCGATCACCAGGATTCTTGACGCGTCACTCGGAGAATTGTGATGGCTTGGCTCAGGCGCCTCATCGGCGGTGTCAGCGCGCTATTCCGGAAGCACCGCGTGGAACAGGAGCTCGACGAAGAGCTTCGCGCGTACCTGGAGACGTCCATCCAAGAGAAGTTGCGCGCCGGCATGGCCCACGAGGACGCCATCCGCACCGCCCGGTCCGAGATGGGCAGCCTCGAGGCCCTGAAGGACCACACGCGCGACGTTGGATGGGAGTCAGTGCTCGAGAGCATCTGGCAAGATGTGCGCTACGCGATCCGCAGCCTGCGCAAGTCGCCAGGCTTCACCACCGTGGCAGCGCTGACGCTGGCGCTCGGCATCGGTGCAACGACAGCAATCTTCAGCCTGCTGGAAGCCGTCTTACTCAAGTCGCTGCCGGTCAAGAATCCCGAGGAGCTCGTCCTGGTCGGGGGGCCTCAGTATCCGGTTTTCCAAGCCTTTCGACGGCACACGAACATCTTCGTGGACCTGTGTGCCACGAGCGGCGTCACACCGCTCGACGTCGAGATTCAGAATGGTATCCGGGAGCCGACGGACGTGTCGCTGGTGTCGGGCTCATATTTCTCGACCTTGGGTGTCCAGTCCGCGATTGGTCGCGTCTTCACCGTCGATGACGACCGCGCACCCGGTGAGCATCCGGTCGCAGTCGTCAGCCACGCGTATTGGCAGCGCAGATTCGGACGAGAGGCCACCATTCTCGGTCGAGTTGTTCGCATCAGCGGGATGCCCATCACCATCATCGGCGTGGCGCCGCCGGGCTTCTTCGGTGAGCACGTAGGCGTTCGGCCGGATCTCTGGGTTCCGCTGGCGATGTGGGGCCACGTCGTTCCCGGTCGAAACCTGCTTCAGAGTCCGAGCACGGGCTGGCTTCAGATGATCGGTCGCGTCCGGCCAGGGGTGATCCAGTCCGGCGCGCAACCGGAGCTCACCGAGACGTTTCGACAAGTCGTGGCGGAGATCTTTGGACCGAACATGCCGGACGACGTGCGGCGCGACACGGCGAGAGCGACGATCACCCTCGAGCCAGGCGGCAAGGGGGTGTCGAACCTTCGCGCGCAATTTGCGCGTCCACTGCAGCTACTCATGGGCGCCGTCGTCCTTGTGCTGCTGATCGCCTGTGCCAATATCGCCAACCTGCTTCTGGCGCGAGCCACGACACGCCGCCGCGAGATCGATGTGCGGCTGGCGCTGGGGATGAGCCGCGGCCGGCTCATGCGCCAGCTGTTGACCGAGAGCCTTGTGCTCGCTGCGCTGGGCGGCGCGCTGGGCGTCGCGTTGGCTTGGCTGGGACGTGAAGCGCTTCTTCGATTGATCTCAGCAGACGCGTCGAGGGTCCCGATTGCGGTCACGACCGACGCGCGGCTGCTGGTGTTTGTTGCCGTGATTTCGTTGGCAACCGCCATCCTTTTTGGTCTCGTGCCAGCCTGGCAGTCGGCCCGCGCGAGCCTCGTCACATCTCTGGTCGCGAGACGCGAGACCGGCGGCCGTCCCCGGCAGCGGCTCAGCTCGCTTCTGGTCGTCGCCCAGGTCGCTCTATCGCTCGTGCTTCTGATGGGCGCGGGGTTATTTCTGCGAACGATTGCGAATCTCGGCGACGTTGATCTGGGCTTTGCTCCCCAGCGGCTGCTCGTTCTTGATGTCAAGCCACAGGCCGCAGGTTATCGAGGCGATCGAGCCATCGCGCTGAGTCGTACGCTTCTCGACAGGATCAAGGACGTGCCGGGAGTGTCGTCGGTCAGCCTGTCCGAGCACGGCGTGCTGACGGGGACCGACAACGGCACAAATCTCATGCGTCCGAGGGGTTTCGTCGCCGGACCGGAGGGATTTCCTCATACGCGTTGGGATGTGGTTGGCCCGCGGTACTTCTCGACAATAGGAGCTCCGCTCGTCTCCGGCCGCGACTTCAGCGAGCGGGACGGTGTCGGCTCGCCCCTCGCGGTTGCGATTAATGAAGAAATGGCGCGGCGGTTTTTTGCGAGCGCGAATCCGATCGGCCAGCGGCTTGTCTGGGATGTGGGCGGTGGGCAGAAGGAATTGGAGATCGTCGCGGTGACACGCGACGTGAAACAGAGCGGTCCGCGGGACGAGCAGCAGCCGCGGTTCTACCTGCCGTATTTTCAGATGCCGGTGATCCGAGACAGCTGGATTCTCGCCAGCACCCGCTTTCTCGTGCGTACTGCCGCCAACCCGGTTGCCTTAGCGCCCGTCCTGCGTCAGCTGATTTCATCCGAGGATCCCCGACTGTCTGTCGCGAGTCTCGCTATCGGGCCCGAGCTCGTCAGCCGAACCCTCGTGCAGGAACGCATGGTTGCGACACTCCTCGTCGCGTTCGGCGTGCTCGCTGTCGGTCTGGCGTGTCTGGGTCTGTATGGCCTGATCGCCTATCACGTCGTTCAGCGCACGAGCGAGATTGGTATCCGCATAGCGCTTGGCGCTCAACGACGCGACGTGCTGTGGGTGACACTCCGCCAGGGCGTCGTCTGGATTGCCGGCGGCGTGGCGGCTGGCGTCCCACTGGCGCTGAGCGCTTCGCAGGTCGCGCAGAGCTTGCTGTTCGGGTTGAGCGCGACGGATGCCGGCACGTTGCTTGGCGCCGCGGGCGTGATGTCCGCACTGGGCCTCCTCGCGGCCTACATTCCGGCGCGCCGGGCGGCGCGGGTCGATCCCGTGGTTGCGCTGCGGGCCGAATAGGGAATTCGTGGATGCGCGCCGGACTGCTAGTGACCTGTCCAGGGTAAGTTGCGCCAACACGAGAGGATCCGCTACACTTCACGTTTGTGCTGCGCCTCCGCCAGGGCGACGGTGGATCCCGCGCAGTAGGATGGGCACTTGGCTCAGTGGTAGAGCATCGCCTTCACACGGCGGGGGTCGGTGGTTCGAATCCACCAGTGCCCACCACGTAATGTCCTTCAACGGCTAGACTTCACCACAGGATCAAAGCGTTTTGAACGTTTGACCGTTTGGCGGTCATAAGGTAAACTACCTCGGTGATTCGGTCGTTCGCGGATGAGACGACCGCCGACATTGCGGCCGGACGGAACACCAAAGCGGCGCGGCGGATTGCGTCGAAACTCTGGCCGCGCGTCCAGGAGAAACTAAAGATCCTTGATGCGGCCCCGTCGATCGAGGACCTGGCGAAGTTGCCCGGCAATCGCTACGAGCGCTTGAAGCGACAGCCTGGGCGCGCGGCCATCCGGGTGAACGACCAGTACCGCGTCACATTCCGCTGGGAGCACGGCGATGCCTACGAAGTCAAAGTCGAGGACTACCACGACTACGGGTAAGCTCGTAACCGTGCGGGCGGTGCAGCCCGGCAACATCCTGCGCCATGACGTGCTGGACCCGCTCGGGCTCACGCAAACGGCGGCGGCCACCCGGCTCAGGGTGCCAGTCCAAACCGTGAACCAGATCGTTCGCGGCAAGCGCGCTATTTCAGCAGAGATGGCCCTGAAACTCGAACGCGCGTTCGAGGTGTCTGCGGAGTTTTGGCTCCGCCTGCAAAGTGATTGGGACCTGCAGCAAGCGCGCGAGCGGGCCAGCCAGGCGGCGTAGAGCCGCCGCCTGATGCGCAGCGCCAATCCCTCGGTCCTTCAGGCACGGTTCGGGGTCTCACGAGCCGACAGACGGCATACTACTTAGCCAACCCGAAGGTGACCGACTACGTCCAAGCCGGCATGATCGACGACTTGCGCTACGCGCTGCGTCAGCTTCGCAAGAATCTGGGCTTCGCCAGCGTCGCCGTGCTGACCATGGGGCTTGGTATTGGAGCGGCGGCGGCTATGTTCGGCCTGATTCAAGGCGTTCTCCTGGCTCCGCCGCCGTATGCCAATCCGGACAGGCTCGTGCTCGTATCACCGACACGCGTCGATGGCGAGCCCTACGATGAGGGGTCCACCATCGGACAGTGGATGGCCTGGCGAGACGCCAGCCGGACGCTCGACCGGCCGGCCCTGTATCGTTGGACCTTCAACTTCCTGGTGCTGCCGGATGGCAGCGAGTCGCTGGGCGGAATGCGGGTGACACGAGATTACTTCCGGATGCTCGGGCTCCAGCCTGTGCTCGGCCGCGAGTTCCTGGAGAGCGAAGCTGCACGAACAGATTCCCCATCCAAGGCAATCATCCTCGGGCACGAGCTCTGGAAACGGCGATTCAACGCTGACCCGGGAATCATCGGCACCGCGATTCGCATCAGTCGCCAGCCGGCGCCGCTTCCGGTCGTGGGCGTGATGCCGCCAGGGGTCCGCTTCCTTCCTGATCCCGCGAATGCGAGCGAGCCGAATTACGACGTCAACGCCTTCGTGGACTTCTGGCTCGCCAACATGCCGAATGAGGCGCAGCCGGAAGCGGGGGGATGGAATGCGGTGGGCCGTCTGCAGGAAGGCGCTACGCTGGCACAGGCGCAAGCGGAAATCGCTGCGATCACGGTCAGGCACGCCCGCACCAACGCCGATCTCGACGGCTTGACGGCCGCCGTTCGTCCGCTGCAGCAGGAGTTGAATCACGAGGCGCGACGCCTGCTGGTGCCGCTGTTTGGATCGGTGGCGCTCCTGTTCGTCATTGCGTGCGGCAACGTCGCCAGTCTCCTACTGGCGCGCGGCCTCCAGCGGCAGCAGGAGTACGCGACGCGGTCGGCGCTCGGGGCGAGCCGCTGGCGGCTATTCCGTCAGGTGTTGACCGAGAGTGCCGCGCTGGCGCTGCTGGGCGCCGTGGTCGGCGCGGGACTGGCGGTGGGAATGATCACGCTCCTCAAAGCCACCGGCGGACAGGCCATCCCCCGTTCGGATACCGTCACCGTGGGATGGTCGGTGCTGGCGTTCGGGTTGCTCGCCGCTCTGCTCGCGGCTGCCCTTGCCGGTGTCTTGCCGGCCGTGCGTGTGTCGCGGTCTGACCGGCTTCACGGTCTCGAGGGCGCGCGAAGTAGCGCTGGGCGCGCCGAGCGCAGGCTCCTCGGCGCCGTGACAACGCTGCAAATCGTGCTGACCGTGGCGCTCTTGACGGGCGCCGCACTGCTGGTTCGAACCGCGCACAACCTGGCGAGTGTCCGTCCCGGTTACGACACGGAGCGCATTCTCGCAATGACCGTCACGTCGGTTCAACCCGACGGCTGGAAGGACTTTCACACCCGGGCGCTCGAGCGCGTCTCAGCTCTTCCTGGGGTGACACATGCCGCGTTCGTGTGGGGCTTACCTCTGACCGGCAACAAGTGGACGGGCGCTATGGAAATCGTCGGACAGGTGGGCGCGTCGAAGCTCAGGGATCGACTGCAGTTGCCCTTGCGGTCCGTGACCTCCGAGTACTTCGACGCCATGGGGATCGCGCTCGTCGACGGACGCGGCTTTCGTCGTTCCGATGATGGCGACGCGCCTCGTGTGGCCGTGATCAACGAAGCGCTGGCGCGGCGCTACTTCGCAGACGCCAACCCGATTGGAAGGCAGATGCGCTTCGCTGACACGACGGATGAAACTATCGAGATCGTTGGCCTCGTGACCAACACTCGAACCGAAGCCCTGAGCCAGCAGGCAGAGCCGGAGATCTATTTTCCGCTCTGGCAGATGGGTGCTTTTTCCAAGCATCTGATTCTCCGCGCCAGGTCCGACCCGCACGCCCTCGGCCCGCTGGCGAGACGCGCGCTCCACTCGGTCGAGCCTACCGCGTCGATCGAGCAGATCAAGACGATGGCGGACATCCGGCGGGAGTCGGTGGCGCCTCGAACGTTTGCCATGCGCCTCCTGGCAGGCTTCGCTCTCGTGGCAACCGCCCTGGCACTCGTGGGGATCTACGGGGTGCTTTCCCTCTCTGTCGGCGCACGCACCAAAGAGATCGCCGTACGTATGGCAGTCGGCGCTCAGCGGCAGGAGATCCTTCGGCTGATTCTCGGCGAAGGATTTTGACTGATCTTTCTCGGCTTGGTGCTGGGAGCCGGCGTCGCGGCGCTGCTGGGGCGGGCGCTTGCGGCGCTGCTCTTCGAGGCAACACCGACCGATCCAATCGCACTGGCAGCAGCGGCGCTGCTCTTCGGCGCTGTGGCGCTACTCGCGTGCGTGATACCGGCTTACCGGGCAGCGCGAGTCGATCCAATGCGGGCGCTGCGTCATACGTGACCCGATCAACAGCGCTTGAGCCAGATCTCTCGCCAGTAAACATACTCGTTCTGCGGGCAAAACCTGAGAAACTCGCCGGTTGACGTTGCCGTTTCCAAGACGATGAACGGCGTCTTCGGGAACACCATCTCACCGGTGCTCTCATCGATCATGCGCTCCACCCGATTGCGCACCTGAAACGCCTGTCCGCAGAAGCGCAGTGTTTCGGCGCCAAACCAGAGCCCTCGATTGCGGCTTCTATATAGTGTCCGTCCAATATGCTCCTTGTCCTGCACGACGACCTTCTCGCCTCGTTGGAGCCCGAGATCGTCCGAGGGTGTGGGACCGCTGGACCGCTGCGGCGGCATCATCGGATACCCCATACCGCCTCGCAGACGTTGAACCGCGTTAAACATTGCCGTGAGAACGGCCACCAGGAAAGCGGCGAGATCGACATTGCCGCTGATCAGCGGTCTGAGGTCCTGTCGGATATCCCATGGCTGTAAGGGCCTCGAGGCGCGTACGAGCTCTGTAATCTGACACTTGTAAGCCGGCCGCCCTCGTGCGGCACGTCGTGTACCACACGTCACAACCTTGTATCGTGGATGAATCGCTTCGTCCACTGGTCGGATCCTCTCACCCGCTTGCTTGCCCTGAACAAGCCAGCGCTCGTGCCACAGGATCTGACACTCCGCTTGACACCCTCCGTGAGCGCATCCGTCGCAACGCACGTTCCCCAGCGTGACGAAACCCTTCAGGCCGCGGAGCCCCGTTCCCGTCCGACCGCTCCAGTCGTTAATCTTGTCGACCACACGATGGACCTGAAACGTTCTGCCGCAGTACTTCCACATCTCGGGCATAAACGGTATGCCATCCGTTGCGCCCTCGTCGTCCAGCGTCGCCAGAATCTCGCCGGCACTGCGTACTCGAACCACAGTTCCGGCGCGTACCTTCGGCCCGACGAGGCTTCGTATCCAGCCTCGGGGTGGATGATCCTCAATCCTGCGTAGCAGAGACCAAAAGAGGTCTGGTTTTCCTGTCCGTTCGCGCTCATGTCGATGCAGGACCAATTGCCCCGCCGCGAAAACGATCAGGCAGCCAGCTAAGGCAACCACCAGCAAGACAACCGCAAGCAACAACTCGGCCCCACCAAAGCGAGGCTGCAAGACAACGATGCTGGTAAGCGCGATCAGGGACGCGACCATGCCGATGGCCGCAGCTCGGGTTGTTTTTTGGAAGCTGCGATACCGATGATACGCGCGGCTCTCGCGCCAGGCCACATCGGTCGGAGAATTTCCGTATGCGCAGTCCATTACAGTAGACCAGGAGCTCTTCTCGACGACGACGTGACGGCCGCCGGCTACGTGCAACGGCTGAGATCTCGTGGCTGATCCGCAGCGGCGCATCAGATGCGATTGAGGACGTTTCGCGCGGTCTCTTCGCCGCTGACAAAGGCCTGATCGGTCCACGCGTGATCCCAATTGCCGTATCGCCCGCAATAGTGAATCTGCACGTCGTCCAAAAAACCGTGTACCGTCCTCAGCGCCGCCGCTCGATCGAGATCGAATATCACGTTGGCGTAGCGGCTGATCGCGGTGTCCTCGAGTAAAATCGAATCGCTGTCGCGAATGAATCCGCAGCGCCGTAGATCGCTGACGACCCGCTCGATCAGATCCTCGGGTCTGCCGCGCAACGGCTTGTATTTGTCCGAAAAGTAGACCTCCGCCTGGATGGTGCCGCAGCCCGGCGGCGCGTTGTTCGGCGAGAACATGTGCGGCAAATTCACGCGTGAGACGATCACGTCCTCGTCGTAGAAATATGTAATCGCCGTCTCGGACAGGTCCACGCGGTCGATCCCGAGATTGAACAGCACGGCTGTCGTGAAGGCGAGCTTGCGCGCCGCCTCGAGCACGTCATCGGGGACGCCGTCGATGAGCGGGATGAGCTCGGGTAGCGGAATGGAAGAGATGACGGCGCCGTAGCGTTCCACGTTGCCGTTCGCAAAACGCAGTAGCTTCTCGCGCGTATCGACCCCGATGAGCTCGTGATTCAGACGCAGCTCGAAGCGTTGGGCAAACGGCTCCAGATACGTCATGAATCCGCCGACGGACGGATAACGGAACGTGTCGACGTAGTGGGCACCATCGACCGCTTTTCCAAGGGCACCACGCAGCACGTCCTGCAGACTGGGACGGTACATCCGCGGACCGATCCAGTCTGTGGTGAGCTGATCCATCGTCGTGGTGTGGTACTTGCGCCCGTATACGATGGGAAACGTCTCCGCGAACGTCTTGCCGTACGTGGCGTGTAGCCACTGCGCGTAGGTGTCGGTGGGCGCGGGCTCACTCTGGCACGCGGCAACGAAGTCGCTGATGACGTCGACGATCAGCTCGCTCGGCAGCCCGTGCAGATTGCATTGCACCGGATGGGCAATGCGGCGCCCGTGCCAGAGGTTGTCAATCGGAAGCCTGCGCTGTTCGTGACGACCGTCCACGTTCTCAGCCAGGACGTCCCTGACGTGATCATCCTTCGTGAACGAGATGTGGCCGCCTTCATCGAACACGAAGCCGCTGTCGTAGCGGAACGAGCGCGTGTGCCCGCCGTAGTACGGATTTCGGTCGTAGCAGACGAACGGAGCCCGCTCAGCCTCCAGAACGTGTCCGGCACCGAAACCCGCCATTCCTGTACCCAGGACCGCGACCGACTTGTCAGGCACTTGCTCGTTCTCTGGGACGCTCCTGATACCAGTCTATTGTCCGCTGCAGCCCGTCGCGAAGCCCAATCCTGGGCTTCCAGCCGATGAGGCGCAGTGACTCCTCAGGGCGAGCGACGCGCAGAGGCTCGAGCGGACGGTCTGGACGTGCGCCGTATGCGGGCCGGACGGACGCATGCATGAGCTCACACACGGTGTCCACGAGCTGCCTGGTCGTGATCACCGCGCCCGTACCCAAGTCCACGGACTCGCCGGCAACGTCGGCCGCAGTGGCCAGCTTTAGCAAGCCGTCGACGACATCGCTCACGAATATCCAGTCGATCTGGTGCCTGCCGCTGGTGATGTGCGGCACTTCGCCTCGTTGCAGGCAACGGATCGTGTACGGAATGAGCTTCGACTCGTCCTGTTGCCCCGGTCCGTAGACCATGAACACCCGGGCAATCGACACCGGCAGGCCGTACAGGGCGTGGAACATACGGGCATAGCTGCTGCTTGCCCACTTCGCGGCGGCGTACGGCGAACTCGGAATCTTCTGCGCGACGCCGGGATCCGGCTCTACGAGCGAACCTGTCGTGATGACGCTGCGGCAACCTATCTCAGTGAGCGCATGCAAGAGATTGACGGTCGTCTGCAGATTGCCGTGGAACGCCGGCAGGACGTGTTGCAGATCCGGTGCGCCCATCACGTGGCTCGCCAGGTGGAAGACATAGTCCGGTCGCACAGTGCGCACGAGCTGCGCAACAGCGGCTGCATCAGCGAGATCCAGGGGCCAGTGGTGCTGCGCCGCGGACGGCCCCTGCGCCCGCCGGCTTACCGAGTGAACCACAGCGCCCACGTGAGCAAGCTCGGCGCACAACGCGCTGCCGATGAAGCCGGGCCCACCTGTGACGAGAGCCGTGGCTCCGTGGAGACACTCGTGCTCGGTCTCGGCAGCGGCCATGCGCGGCCGCTCCTCATCCTGTGGCACGTTCGTTCGCCTCCTTCAGGAGCCCGCACGCTTTCAGGCGGCGCGCTCCTTCCTGAAGCACCCAGAGCGGCATCGCCGCACGCTCAGCAATATCGAGCAGGCTGTGGCGGCCGTCCGAAAAATTCAGCAACCACAGCAACCCGAGTCGCGCCGCATCGGCAAACAAGCCGCGTGGTCCGAGTCGCGGCTCGCCCTTGGGAAACTGATTCACGAAGCAGCGGTCCTGCTCCAGGATATCGATCGCCACACGAATGAGCCGCCAGGAGTCACCCAACGCTTCCGCCGTCACGAGCTCGAGATTGTCCGCAGAGGTGTGGTATTCGGGATACTCGGCGCTCGGCGTCCGCATCAAGACGCCCATTGGGAGATCGAACCCAGGGGAGCAGTACTGCCGCTGGTCATAGCCGGCGGGTGCGAAGTCGCGAATCGTGCCACTTCGACTGAGATGCTCGAACGCATGCCGAACGGCGCGATCGATCGGTGCGTTCCCGCGCCGCGATCGCATGTACGTGGGCGAGCCGCGGTCGCCGATGCCAGCCAATACGAGGCCGCTACGAATGGCGGGAACCTTACGCTCGTTACGCGACAGCCAGACCAGTGGACCCAGCGTCGCCGGCAAGAACAGAAAGCGGACCCCGAACCGCCGCACCGTGTGCTCGAGCTCGCGCGCCAACAGCGCCGCCACTGCGATTCCGGAGAGATTGTCATTGCACAGCGACGGATGGCACGTGTGCGTCGAAATCAGAATTTCGCCCGGCTCGCATCCGGGGATTGCCAGCTCGCCGTATGTGAGGCTTCCCGGCTCGAGTCGCGAGTCGATTCGGACACGGTAGCTCGGCTCGTTCAACTGGTCGAGCAGGCGGTGCGGTACGCAGAATCCCCATGCTTCCTGATAGTAGGTGTGGCGGTACGGAATCCAGTCAGGATGCGCCGGATCACTAAACAGATGCTCGAGAAGCTCCTCGCGCGACACTCGCGCATCGATCGGCGAGCTGTTCCCGAGCACGTGCAGATTGCTTGCGCGAAAATCGATGACTCTGCGGCCGCGGCCGTCGAGCACATAGGCATCCTCGATAGTCCACTCATCCGGAACAACCCAGTCGTAGGCCGGTGTGCCAGAGGGCACCTCGTGGATTGTGAGCGGAATAATCTGCTGCAGCACGCGCAACGACTGCCGGACGCCCTCTCCGGTGAGGCTGCGGCAGAACGGGTAGAGCTGCTCGATCAGCGCGTGGGCCTGGCGGCCGATGTCAGATATCTGGTCGTCCGACAGCGAGCCCGCGCAAGGCTCCGGAGCCTCGTCTGCGCGGCCGGTCATCTCCGACCGTTCCGCCATCGCAGCCGCATGCCGTTGCACTACGCCTCCCATGCGATCGCCAGCGCTCCTGTTCTTCAAGGCATCCATTGACGAGTAGAAGCCGATGTCACGATGGACTGCTCCTGCTGCTCGTCTCCGCCGTCCATGCTCAGACCACGCTCACGGAGGGTATTGGCAGCACGAATCCCCCCCTTGCGTACCACTCTCTCGTACGCGCTCTCCAATGTCCGTTTCGGATTGAGGAGAAGATCGAGGAGCCTCAAAGACACATGCCCCGCGAGCCTCGAGTAGCTGATCGGTATCCCGAGCTCTCGCGTCTTCTTGCGGTGGTAGTCCCAGAACTCCTTGCCCTTGAGCTCGAGGACGTTCTGCGTCAAGAACTTGTAGTAAGCCCTGGTCTTCTTCCTGAGCACACGATCCAGCTCCTCCGTCGTCAGGTATTCCGCACCGAAATGCAGCAGCTCTTCGATGTCGCCGATCAGATATGAGCCGACGCGGCGCAGATTCCACGTCGTTGGCGACGATTCGCCGAGGCGACAAAAGGACAGTACTTGATGCACAAAGCCGAAGTCGTGGCTCTTGAGCAGACTAAGATAGGCCTCGTTATCCCCATGGAAGTTGCGAGGATTGTAAAAAGGCCTTTGCGCTCTCAGGATGTCGGAGCGGATAAGGGAGGCGCTCGGACCTCCAAAAACCTTGAGACTCTCGAGGAAACGCTTCCGGCAGATCTCCCTGCCGTTCGTCACGGGAGATGGATAGGGCAGTCCGTCCCAACCAACTCTCGAATCTGACAGCACATAGGAAGTGACCATACCCACTGACGGATAACGCTCGGCTATCTCCACCATCTCGGCAATACAGTTGGGAAACAGCCAGTCGTCAGCGGAGACGAGCTTGCAGTACTTGCTCTCTGGCGAGATGAGCGTGAACGCCTTGTTCATGCTGCCGACGACATCGAGGAACTCCGTGTTGTTGTGGATTCGGATCCGGTTATCCCGAGCCGCGAACTCCTGCGCAATCTCCAAGGTTCGATCGGTACTGCAGTTGTTGCCGATGGTGTAATCGAAGTTGGTGTACGTCTGATTGAGAACACTTCGAATGGCCTCGGCAAGGTGCTGCTCGCCGTTATAAACGGGCGTCACAACGCTTACGAGCGGCTTCATACAACGTTCCTTCGACGAAAACGGAGCAAGGGGATCGAGGGATCAAGGGAGGGGGGGCACCTTGACCCTTGACGCCTCATGCCCTTCGGTTACGCAAACAAGGTGCCAAACGGCAGTACTGGACCGGTGGGCGCCAGCCCATGCGAACAGCGTCACCGGACGTAACGGATGGGCATGCCAAATGTCTCCCTGCAGAGTAACTCTTGTCAGCCGAGAAGCGGGATATCAGCTCTTCCCCCAGACTGACGCCTTCTTCGCCCAGGTGCTCTCCTGGTAGCGATCGCGAAACGCCCCGGCCGTGTCGGCGAGCGCCGTGGCGTCGTTGGTCGCCTTGTAGCGTGAGACCCCCATCCAGTAGAGCGCCTCGGGCGCCGCATCCGTGCCGGGATGCGCATCAACGACCGCGCCGAACTCGCGCGTCGCCTCCGCGAACTCGCCGCGGCCAAACGACGAATGCGCCAACCCGAGGTCGAGCTGTGCCACGAAGTCGTCGGTCGGCAGGAAGCCTTCAATGCGGTGCCGTTCTTCACCTTGGGGATCGACGACGAGCGTGGTTGGGGTCCAGTTGGCGCTGTAACGCGCGCCGAGCTTCTTGAAAAGATCGGCCTGCTCGCGGACATGCGCGCGCACGGGCACGAACCGCTCATCGATCAGCCGGACCACGCGGGCATCCGGGTACACCTCGGCATCCAGCCGAGCGCAACCGGCTCACATCGGGGCCGCGCTGAAATCGACGAGCACGTGCCGCTTCGTCGTGCGCGCCTGCTCCAGGGCCGCCTCTAGATCGTGGGTCCACGTAATTTGCTTCCGATCGGGCACGGTGACACCTCCTCGAGAACACCATTCAACAGCTGTGCCGGCAATCTCCCTTCAGCGTACTACAGCGGGGGCTCTCTCCGGACGGCACCAACGGCCCTTGCGCGACCAGGAGTCCAGATGCCGTGCCCGCGGTGTTCCGCAGCCAAGCACGGCGGGTCGTTCCCGATTCAGGCTTCGTGCTCATGATCCCTCCTCTTCGCCTCGTCCGAGGTCGTGTCTTGAACGTCAGACAGCACGGTAACCTATCTCACGCTGTGAGACATCGTTGACGATGTACGGCGGCGGCAGTAGCATGCCCTTCCTGACCGTCAATTGGCATCTCGACGACTCAGATGCGTGAGGTCACAATTGACCTCTGAGGAAACGATGGCACACATACACACGTCTTGGAGTCGAGCGATCAGCGCTGGAATCGCGGTGGTGATCGCCGGTGTGACGGCCGTGATGGGTCAGGGGCAGAAGAAAGGTAATCCCGAGGGCAACCTGCCGCCGAACATTACGCAGCTCACGGCGTTTGGCGAGCGGGCGTCCTGGTCGCCGGACGGCAAGCAGATCGCATTCATGGAGAAGAGCTTCGGCGATGCCTTCGTGGTCGACGTCGACACGAAGATGATTCGCCTGCTGACACATTACCCGAACCCGGGGTTCCTGCGGGTGCAGTATCTGCCGAACGGCGACTTCTTCCTCATCGGCGCGAGGACCTTCACCGATATCCGCACGACCCGCTCTCGCGACCAGGAAATGTGGGTGCTGAAAGCTGATGGCGACGGCAAGCCGATGCCGCTCGAGCACAAGATCTCGGAAGGGGTGGCCATCTCGCGGCAGACGGCAAAGATCGCCTGGTCGAACACGCACGGGCAGTATCCAGACCTGATTCCCGAGGGCGAATCAGTCATTTACACTGCCGACATCGTCTATGAACGTGGGCAGCCAAAACTGAGGAACAAGCAGGAGGTCCTCCGCGCGAACGCGCCCGCGTGCACGCTCGAGGCACAAGACTTCCGCCGGAACGATAGCGAACTGGTCTACACCTGTTACCGCTCGCCGTACGCCGACGTGCTGGGGATCGACCTGAACACGGGCGAACCGACGACGTATCGCAAGATTCCGGACGAGTACAACGAGGTCGAAGGGATCTTTCCGGACGGAACGTACACGCTGGTGGAATCGAGCCGTGAGCAGATCGAGCACAACTCCAATTACATCGACATCTGGAAGCTGAAGCTCGAGCCGAATAGCGCCGAGTACGTGCGGATGACGCGCTGGGGCGAGTACGAAGGATACAAAGCCTCAAACCCGGTGGTCAGCCCGGACGGTACCACCATCGCGTTTCAGTCGGCGCGCAGCAAGGATCCGGCTGGGGTGGGCTACGGCATCTTCCTGCTCGAGGTGCAGAACGGCGCCTAAACTAACGGCTCTTCCGCGGCGATGTCGACTTCACACTCTGCCCGGCGTCGGTTGAGGTTGTCAAGAAACTGTCGGGTCTCGGCGCCCGACCTAACCGCCTCCGCCAAACGCTACAGCGAGTCTTTCCGATTCGACCTCGCCAAGGCTACGTCGAACCCGCCGAAGCTTTAGCGGAGGCAGAAGTATGGGCACGTAGCGCGGGGCCTTTAGGCCCCGCGTCGTACGCCTATACCTTGACGTTCGACCCATGATGCGGTATATGTCGATGCAATAGATATTGAACGCGAAGGAACGCGCCATGAGGTGGTGGAGAAGACTGCTTGGCCGGCGTCGGATCGAGGCGGAGCTCGACGCCGAGCTCCGAGATCACGTCGAGCGCCAGGTCGCGGACTACATGAGGGCAGGCGTCACCGAGCCGGAGGCGCGCCGCCGGGCACGTCTCGAGTTCGGTGGTCTGGAGCCAGTGAAGGAACAGTGCCGTGACGTTCGCGGCACACGCGTGATTCAAGAAACCGTCCAGGACGTCCGCTACGCTTGCCGCGTCCTCCGGAAGAGCCCCGGCTTCATGGTCGCGGCGGTCACCTCGCTGGCTCTTGGCATCGGCGCGAACACGGCGATCTTCAGCCTCATCGATGCGGTGATGTTGAAATCGCTGCCCGTAAGGGAGCCAGACCGGCTCATCGAGCTCCTCACGGACCGCGGCGGCGGCAAGCCCTTCAACGCTTTTTCCTCTCAAGCGCTCGTGCACTTCCGAGATCATCAAACCACGCTGGACGGCGTCATTGCCAGCACCAACTCCCGTTTCTTCGTAGGCTTTGACGATGCCCCGTTGGAGATGGCGAAGGGTCAATATGTCACCGGTGACTTCTTCCCGGCCCTGAGCGTCCCTGCCCTTCTTGGACGCACGATACAGCCATCAGATGATCGCCACGGCGCCGCGCGGGTTGCCGTGCTCAGCTATGCCTACTGGCAACGCCGCTTCGGGGGAGATCCGGGCGTCCTCGGGCGTCGTATGACGCTGGACGATCATGCCTTCACCATCGTCGGGGTCACGGCACCAGCGTTTCGTGGAACGCTCGTCGGCCAAAACGTCGACGTGTGGATTCCTTTGGTGGCCGAGCCGCTCCTTCGCAAAGAAAGCTGGACGGCATCGGCCGGCTACAAGTGGCTCCAGCTCCTCGGACGGGTGAAGGCAGGACGCAGTTTCGAGCAGGCGCGAGCAGAGCTTGAAACGATGTTCCAGACGGACGTCATCGAGGCGGAGCTCGCGACCTTGAACGATGCCCGACCCGACCACCCGGCGCGGAGTTGGCGCTTGGTCGTTGAACCGGCCCGCACCGGCTTGTCCATGGTACGCCAGCAGTACGCTGAGCCACTCCTCTTGCTGCTAGCGGTCAGCGGCATCGTGCTGCTCATCGCGTGCGTGAACGTCGCAAATCTACTGCTCGCTCGCGCGAGCGCCCGTCGACACGAGATCGCGGTGCGCTTGTCGCTGGGCGCCGCCCGCTCCAGGGTCGTCCGTCAACTGCTGACCGAGAGCATGCTGTTGGCGTCAGCGGGGGCGGCTCTCGGCATCGCGTTCGCGTACATAGGCTGTCGGTATCTGCTCGACTTCTTTGCCACGGGTCGTACGCCGATCACGCTGGAGGTGCAACCTGATCTTCGCATGCTCGCATTTACCGCCACGCTTGCTGTTGCGACGGGTCTCCTGTTTGGCCTGGGACCTGCGTGGCGGGCGACGCTCCAGGCGCAAGGCGCCTCGCTGATGGGCAGCGGTCGTGTGCACGGCAGGCGCGATCGACGTGTCCTGAGCCGAGTGCTCATCGGCAGCCAGGTGGCGCTCTCAGTCATCATGCTGGTCTGCGCCGGGCTCTTCCTGCGCTCTTTATTCAACCTTCGGTCGATCGATACCGGATTCGATCGCGATTCGGTCCTACTGATCAGCACCGACGCATCGCGCAGTAGGCTGACGCCGGACGCCCAGAGGACGACGTTTCGCGAAACGCTGACCCGGCTCGGCGCGATGCCTGGCGTGCATTCGGCAAGCCTGACACTCCACACGCCAATCGAGGGTGGCGGGACGTCGCTCACCTTCCTGCTCAAAGGCCAGGACGGGACCGTTCGGGAAGCGCAAAATGTGCACGTGCACTGGGTAAGCCCCGACTACTTCGCAACACTGCGGACGCCGATTCATTCAGGCCGCGATTTTAGATGGCAGGACACGGTGAGCGGCCCGAACGTCGCCATCATCAACCAGGCAATGGCACGCCAGCACTTCGGCCACCAGAGCCCACTCGGACAACACATCACACTGGACGCTGCCACGTACGAGATCGTGGCCGTCGTCGGCGATGCGAAGTATCTCGAGCTGCGCAACGTCGTGCCGCCCACGGTGTATTTCAACGCGTTTCAGCAAGATGACGTCTCCGGGCAGTTCGCCATACGCACGGCTGGGGGGCCTCTCGCGCTCGCGGCGGCCGCGCGTGCGACCATTCGCGCCGCGGCGCCGGCGGTTGCCATCACGAGCGTGCGGACACTCACCGAACAGGTTGACGCGTCGATCGTACGCGAGCGCATGCTCGGCGTCTTGTCAGGATTCTTCGCTGCGCTTGGATTGCTGCTTGCGGCGGTTGGTCTCTACGGCGTCATGGCCTACATGGTCACCCGCAGAACGAGTGAGATCGGCATCCGCATGGCGCTCGGCGCGAGGCCATCTCGGATTGCAGCCATGGTCATGCGAGAGGCCTTCGTGCTGACCGCCGCAGGAGTTGTGGTAGGCAGTCTGGCTGCACTCCTACTTTCGCGCAGTCTTGCGAGCCTGCTGTTTGGGTTGACGCCGACCGATCCCCTGACGATGTCGGCTGTGGCGATTGTGATGGTGGCCACCGGCCTCGCGGCTGCGTATCTCCCCAGTCGGCGAGCCGCGCGCCTGGATCCTACGGTCGCGCTGCGCACTGAGTGAGCGGACCCGTTCAAGGGCGCGTCCCGACTTCTGTAACGCGCGTCCAGACAAGATCCTCCCCCCGGCGCCGTGCGAGCAGGCGCTCGACGCGCCGCTCGGCGTCGGGCTGGACGATCCAGCGTGCGTCCCAACCACCAGGTGTGAAGAAGACCTCACTGGTCTCTGGCAAGAGTTGCTGTGGTGGCCGGCCATCCCGTTCCATAACGAGATGGTCGTCACTCACGCGGATTCTCATCCGTACGTCGGGCGCGAGTTGGTAGACGCCGGCCACGCGATCGAGCACCTCGCTGCCCACGTTGGCACGCAGGGGATCCCCGACTTCCGCCTGGACGTGCGACGCGATGAGCTGCCAGCGGCCATCCCTGAGCTGGTACGTGTTCGTCTGGAAGTACGTGTCCTCGATGGTCTGTCCGAAGAGCGTAAGGTGCTCTTCCGCGCGGAACCTCATCACCGCCGTGTCCCCAAAGGCATGCACCACGACGTCGCGCGGCTCGAGCTTGCCCTGATAGCCCGTGGGCAGTGGTCGCAGCTCCTCGAGAAGGTCGGCCTTGGTGCGCGTGACGCCCCGCTCGTCGGTGAACAGGCCGTCCTCCGCCAGATGACGGTCCCAGATCTCCCGGTCACCGGTCGCGACCGCCGCGAGTAGCTCCCTGGTGATACGCGGTAGCTCGACGCGCGGATCGGGCCCAGGTGCCTGCCGTGCAGGCGGGCGACATGCCGTCATCCCGATCACCGCCAGCCATCCCGTCATGAGCGCGAATCTCGTCATGTGATCCCCTAGCCCCTGGGTTCGATTGAGTTGTCAACCTTCTTGGTAGGGCGGCCCTTTAGGGCCGCCGTGACCGGCGGGGCTAACCGCCTCCGCCAAGGCTACGGCGGTCCGCCGAAGCGCGAAGGGCGAAGGCGGAAGCCCCGCCCTACCGTCGGCACCACTGACCAAACAAGTGAGGTGTGGGATTAGACCGATCGATGATCACTCGTACCGGAGCGCAATGGCAGGATCGACCCGCGTCGCGCGGCGCGCGGGCAGATAGCACGCGACGAACGCAACCGCTAAGAGGATCAGTAGCACACCGACGAGCGTGATCGGATCGGTCGGATCGATGTCGTAGAGCAGGCTCATGACGGCGCGCCGCAGCGGAATAGTGGCCGCGAGGCCAATCGCGCAGCCAATCGCCACGAGCAGCATGCCACGGCCGAGCACCAGACCGAGGATGCCGGCGCGACTCGCGCCGAGCGCGACACGAATGCCGAACTCGTGCGTACGCTGCGACACCGAGTACGCCATCACACCATAGATGCCCACGGCGGCGAGCAAGAGTGCGACGATCGCCAGCAAGCCAATCAGCGACAGTGCCAAGCGCCGGCGTGCGACGCCATCCGCCATGAGCTCCTCCATCGTCCGAATGCCAGAGACCGCCTGCTCCGGGTCGACTGCCCGCACCTGCTGCTGCACCGCACTTATCAGCGCACGTGGGTTACCGGACGTGCGAATCACCAGGCTGGCAAAGGGCCAGGGCTCCTGCATCTGCGGCCAGTAGAACTGGACGCGCGATGGTGCCTCGAGGGTGCGATACCGAACGTGCCGGACGACGGCAACGATGGTCATCCAGGGATTCTCGGAGCTCGAACCGCCGCGCTTGAGACGCTTTCCGATGGGATTCTCACCTGGCCAGTAGGTGGCCGCCATCGTCTCGTCGATGATCGCGACCGGCGCGGAGCTCTCGGTGTCCCGCGCCTCGAAGTCGCGGCCGCGCACGCGTTGAATCCTCATGGCCTCGAAGTAACCCGGCAGCACGGCACGCCAGTCGGCTTCTGGCGACGCTTGATCCGGCGATACGGCGCGCGTGTCGACGGTCACGGTCCCAGACGATCCGCCGCCGCTGAGCGGCACCGCCGACACCGTGCTCGCCGCCTCCACACCGGGTAAGGCTCGCACGCGTGTCTGCACGTCACGGAAGAAACCACGCATGCGATTGAGGCGACCAGTCTCGTCGGCGTCGGCGTCATCCGGAGAGCGGTACTGCGGCCCCTGGAGCTCGACGTTCATCGTGAGCACACGCTCCGGCTTGAAGCCGGGATCGACGTCGAGCAGCTTGACGAAGCTCCGCAACAGGAGCCCTGCGCCAGCGAGCAAGATCAGCGATAAGGCGACCTCGCCGATGACCAGCGCCTGCCGCACGCGGTGCACGGCGACATCGGCCGTGCCCCAGCGGGCACCAGATCGCAAGCGCTCGAACTTGACCGTCTGCAACGCGGGCGCCATGCCGAAGAAGATACCCGTGGCCAACGTAATGGCGGCGGTGAACGCAAGAACACGCGCGTCGATGCCGACGTCTGCCACGCGCGGTAGCGTTTCTGCCGCCATTCCCGCCAGCACCTGCGTGCCCCAACGGCCCAACAGGAGCCCCGCCAGCCCTCCCAGGCCGGCCAGGACAATGCTCTCGGCGAGCATCTGGCCCATCAATCGACGACGATCCGCGCCGAGCGCCCCTCGAATCGCGATCTCGCCTTCCCGCGCGGAGGCATGCACGAGCAGCAGATTGGCGATGTTGGTACACGCGATGAGCAGCACGAAGGCGACCGCCCCCATGAGGATCCACAGCGTCGTCTTGACGTCGCCGACGGTCTCTTCCAGGAGCGAATTGAGAAGGACGGCGAAGTTGAAGTCACGATATGGGTATTGGGGGTTCTGCTCGATCATGCGCTGCGACACCGCCGCCATGTCCGCGCGTGCCTGGTCGAGCGTGACGTCCGACCTGATGCGCGCGAGGACCAAGAGCCCATGGCTACCGCGATTGTCCGGCGCCATGTCCTCCGGGCCGAGCGCGAGCGGCGCCCATATGTCCACATCATCTGGGAAGCCAAATGCCGCAGGGAGGACGCCCACGATCTCGAAAGATCGCCCATTGAGACGAACGCTGCGGCCGACGATACTTGGGTTGCGCCCAAATCGCCGCTGCCAGAGCCCATGGCTGATCAACGCGACGTCGTCTCGACCCGGCTCGCCTTCCTGCTCCGTGAAGACGCGACCGAGCAGCGGGCGAACGCCAAGCATTGGGAAGAGCGCCGGCGAGACGCGCACGCCTTCGATGCGCTCAGGCAGCCCGCTACCGGACATGTTGAAGCTGGCTCCGTTGTACGCGGCAACGTGCGAGAAGCTGCGGTTCAGCCCGGTCACGTCGCGAAGCTCTGGTGCGGAGACCCAGTTGCGATCGAGCGGCAGGCCGATACCGGTGAAGCGCATCCAGACCTGCACCAATCGGTCCGGCTCTGGGTACGGCAAGGGTGAGAGCAAGACGGCGTTGACCACGCTGAAAATCGCCGTGTTCGCGCCGATGCCCAGCGCGAGCGTGAGCACAGCCGCCCCGGCGAGGCCCGGGTTGCCCCGAATCAAGCGCACGGCGTACTGAAGGTCCTGCCAGAGTGCCACGTCGCGCCTCCTTCCGCTCCTCCTCTTCGACGAGAAACCGATTGGCCCAGTTTATCAACCAAAACGGGGACAGCCTCGTCTTTCGTTTTTCGAAAACCGAGGGCTGTCCCTGTTTTACGTCACGCACAGCAGAACGCGTTTGCGCGTGTGTCGATTGTGTAATCATTCTCCGCATGTGAAGGAGGAGACGAAGTGTGCAATCCAGTGAAGCGCCGACAAGGCCTTGGCATCGTGGCCATCATCCTCGGATTACTCGCGTCAGCTCCGGCTCGTGCGCAATCCGTGTACGGCACGCTCGTGGGCGCCGTTCGTGACCCGAGCGGCGCCGCCCTGCCGGGCGCGAGCATCACGGTGACCGGCACCGGAACAGGAATCGAGCGCACGACCGTCACCGATGGGGTCGGCGCGTACACCCTGCCCAACCTGCAGCCGGGCGAGTACGAGGTGACGGTCACGCTCGACGGGTTCCGGGAGTTCGTGCGGACGGGCGTGTCGCTGGAAGCCAGCGCCGTCAGCCGTGTGGACGCCACGCTCGAGATCGGTCAGTTGAGCGAGACCGTCACGGTAGCCTCGGACGCCGCCGTGCTGCAGACCGATCAGGCCGTGACGCGGGCGGAAGTCAAGGAACGAGAGATCACGGACCTCCCGCTCCCCGATTTTCGAAACTATCAAAGCTTGCTGGACCTCGTGCCCGGCACCACGCCCTCGGAGTTCCAGAACACGGAGATCACCACGCCGGCGCGGTCGCTGGCCGTGACCGTCAATGGGACCAACAAGAACAACAACAACACACGCGTCGATGGCGCAACGAACCGTTACAGTTGGTTGCCACATCACACGCTGTACGTGCCGCCGGCCGAGACCATTCAGACGGTGAACATCTCCACCAGCGCGTTCGAGGCGGATCAGGGCATGGCGGGTGGCGCATCGATGCAGGTCATCACCAAGTCGGGGACCAACCAGCTCAAAGGGTCGGCCTTCTACTCTCACAGCAACAACGCGCTCGACGCCCGCACCTGGACCAGCAAGC
>WHTZ01000052.1 GCA_009377495.1 Luteitalea sp. | reverse complement strand
CATCTACATCTCCGCGCTCAGGTTCGGCGGTAAGCCCCCGACGCTCCTCGAAATGGCGCTCGACGGACAGATCGAGCTCGCGATTTCGGATGCCATCCTCGAAGAGACGCTAGGCGTCCTGCGCGACAAGTTCCAACGCACGGCAGAGGAGCTGCAGCGGCACGAGGCCTACATCACGACGTGCACGAGGCACGTCGTTCCAACCGAAACGCTGGACGACGTGCCGGGTGACGCGGATGACAACCGCGTTCTTGAATGCGCGATCGCTGCCGATTCCGAGGTTATCGTCTCTGGGGACGCGCATCTTCTGACGCTCGGACGCTTCCGTGGCATTGAGATTCTGCGGGTCAGCGAGTTCCTGCAACGAGGTGAGGATCGCGTACGCTGAAGGGGCTCGACGATGAACCTGCTACGCGGGCTGTCTCGGGTCTGGTTGGTCTTCTTTGCCGTCTTCGTTGTCGTGGTGGCCCTTGCGTCCTTATAGCTGGGCTGGTCTATTGCGCGCGATCGAAGGCGGTAGTGCGAAGAGATTGACCACCCGCCACTGCGGCGTCACTCGTTTCCTATCGTGGTTTGGCCAACCGTTCGATTTCAGCAATTGGCTCATCAGCACGGTAGGGCCGTAGCCTGCTCCTCGCTTCATGCGCCGTGACACCCCTCAGTCGTTTCTGAGGGTCGCGATCGGATCGATGCGGGCGGCACGCAGGGTGGGAACGGACACGGCGATCAGGCATGCAGTGGCGATGACGAGCGCGCTCGCCGCGTACGCCACGGGATCGAGGACATCCAGGTCGCCGATCTCCGAGGCGGCGGGTGTCGCCATCAGGACGATCGCTACCGCCGCCGCCAGGCCGCCGCCGGCAGCGAGACCGATGCCAACCGGGCGGATCGATTGTGACAGCACCAGCCCCGCGACGTTCCTCGTGGTCGCGCCGAGCGCCATGCGCACGCCAATCTCCTTCGCCTGCTGCTCGACGAGATACGACAGCACGCTGAACAGGCCCGACACGGTCAACACGAGCGCAAGTCCTCCCAATACGACTGTGAGCCAAAAGGCGAGCTGCAGCATGTACGTCTGCATGCCGGCCCCCGCTCGCAGGGTCATGATGCCAAACCCAGGATCGAGGCCCTTGAGGCCTTCTTCGAGCAGCGCGAGGCGCGCCTGCTCGGGGTTGCCGCGGACGCGCAGATACAGGTACGTCCCCGGGCTCTCGGGACCGGTCGGCAGGTACACGCCCCCGACGGTTCCCGGGGAGGACGACCCGGAACCCGGATCGCGCACGATGCCGATGACCGTCAACGTGCGCGATGGCAGCGACGGGCCGCCCGGCGACGCCGATGGCGGAGCCTCGAGGCGTACCACCTGTGCGACGCCGCTGCCGTTCGTCCAGAGCCGGCGCGCGATGCTCTCGGACACGATCACGACGCCGGCCTCCGCCGTGCGTTCCGTCGGCGTGAAGCCGCGCCCGCTCACAAGATCGAGGCCGAGCACATTGAAGTATTCGGACGACACGGCCATCTGGTCGACCGGCACTCTGCTCGGCGTCTCCGCTCCGCCCTCACCGAGGCTGGTTTCCACCACTCCACGCGTCGACCCCCGCGACGACGCGGCTACGACTGCCACCAACGGATGGGCCCTCAGGGTCTTGAGGACCGCGGCGCGCCATGTTTCGGTGTCGATCGAGACTCTCAGCGTGTCGCTCGTCCGTACCCCCGGATCCTTCGTCGCGGCGGCGACGGCGCCTCGCAGAAAAATGGCAGCACAGATCAGAAGGAGCGCCGATGCGCCGACCTGGACGGCGATCAAGGCATGCCGTGCGCGGCGCGGATGCACATTCCTCATCACGTCGCCGTGCATGGCCGGCACCAGGTCGAGGCGGGTGGCCTGCAGCGCCGGTGCGAGCCCGAAGAGCACCGTGGAGACGACGGCGCCTGCCGCGACGAACACCAGCATCCGCCAGTCCGGGGCGGGGGCGGCAAGGTTGAACAGATTCACAAACTGGGCCATCTCCGGCGGTAAGGTGGTGATCGTCGCATAGAGCACACCCTCCAGAAACAGCCGGGCGATGACCAGACCGCACGCCGCCGCCACGAGCGAAAGGAGGAGGCTCTCCGTGAGCAGCTGTCGGATGAGGCGCCGGCGTGACGCGCCAAGCGACAGCCGGATGCCGATTTCCCGCTGGCGCGAGACGCCCCGCGCGAGCAGCAGGTTGGCGACGTTGGCGCAGCCAATGGTCAGGATCAGCCCGAAGGCGAAGAACAGGGGGGAGAAGACGAGGGCGAAGCCATCGCTCGACAGCGTGCCCTGGCGCGGTGTCAGCGAGACCTGGATCGGACGCCCGACGGGCGTCTTGAATTCTGCTCGTCCCGATGCCCACACTGAGAGGGCGGCTGCCGCTGCCTCGGGCGACAGCCCCGGCTTCAGCCGCCCGATGACCTCCACGGCGATCTCGTCTGCTCGTCCTGCAGCGTCATCGCGAAACTGCTCGGCGAGCGCAAGTGGCGCCCAATAATCGGGCGGGGTGACGCCGAGCCCCCGAAAGCCGTCAGGCATGACGCCGACGATCTCGTACGGCGCGCCGTTGACAACCATGCGGCGACCGATCACCGCCCGATCACCTCGGAACAGTTTGCGCCATCCCGCGTCACTCAGCACGATCACGGGTCGGCCGGCACCCGGCTCGTCGTCTTCCGGGAGCAACGGGCGACCGAGCGCTGCCTGGACCCCCAGCACATGGAAGAAGTTCCCCGTGACGAGGGTTGCTACCGTGGGACGGCCCCCGATTCGCGTCACGTTCATCGGCAGCATCGCCAAGGCATCCGTGAAGACGCTGGTCTCGCGGCGCATCGCGTCGTAGTCGGGCCGCGTGAACGGCCCGTCCTCGTCCGCGTCGGCGCCTGCCCACCGCTCCAGCTCCACAGCAAACAGCTCGCCCGGGCTGCGCACGGCATCGACGCGAAGAAAGAACATGCTGTAGACCGTGAATACCACGGCGACGAGCCCGAGGCCGAGTGCCACCGTCGCGACGATCGTGAGGGCGGCGAGCGGCGCACGACGAAACGTGCGGAACGCGTAGAGGATGTCGCGTACCAGGCCATCGACGAAACCGGTGCCACGAGCGTCGCGACACCGGTCGGCGGCAAGCGGCACCGGGCCGAAGCGCGCCAGCGCCCGCGTGCGAGCGTCGACGGGGCTCAGACCGGCGGTGACGTGCTTCTGCGTCTCGCGCTCGATGTGGAACGCAAGCTCCTCGTCGAGCTCACGTTCGACGCGGTGCGGGGCAACCAAGGCGCGAATCCGCAGGAACAGGTCGCGGAGGATCATGCCGTCACGCCAGCTTCATCACACGGCCGATGGCCGTGGACATGAGGTCCCACTCGCTGGCCTCCACCGCCAGTTGCCGGCGCCCGGATGCCGTCAGCCGGTAGTACTTCGCCCGGCGGCCTAGCTCCGAGACGGCCCACTCGGCGTCGATCCAGCCCTGGTGCTCGAGGCGATGAAGCGCCGGGTACAGCGAGCCCTGGTTAATCTGCAGGCCGTCCTGGGAGATCTGCTGGATGCGCTCCGAGATCGCCCAGCCGTGGAGCGACTGGGTCTGGAGCGTCCGAAGGATGAGCAGGTCGAGGGTGCCCGGAAGAAGGTCGGGAACCGCGTGTCGAGTCATGGTGTCGTCTTACGACACTAATGCCGGCTGGTGTCGTCTGTCAACAACAAGATGCGACGCGGAGAAACTGCGTCACAGTCGCGATTGGTCCCGGGTAGTCGCCAAGGATAGACCGACGATCGCGGGACGACGCACCTCGCGTCTCGAGCAGGCTATCGCGGCCGCCGAAACGACCACCATCAACCGCAGCCTCAGGGCACTGTAAGGCTGCCAAGCAATCTTGCAGGGCGCCCGACGTGGAAGGCGACTCAGCTCTCGATCACGCGGCCATCAAACAATCGGATATGCCGCTTCGCGAGGGCGATGTACCGCGGGTCGTGTGTGGCAAGACAGATGGTCGATCCCGAAGTGTGAAGCTCTTGGATCGCCTTCATGACGGTTGCGCCGCCAGCCGAGTCGAGATTGCCGGTTGGTTCATCGGCCAGGATAATCGGCGGCTGCCCGGCAATGGCCCGCGCGATGGACACGAGCTGCTGGTGGCCTCCCGAGAGCGACCCCGGCCGCTGCCCGGCACGTGCAGCGAGTCCGACGCGGTCGAGCGCCGCCATGACCCGGCGGCGGCGCTCCCCTGGGCTCGCACCCTTGATCGTAAGCGGATACTCGACGTTCTCGTACACCGTCAGGTCGCCGATCAGGTTGAAGCTTTGGAACACCAACCCGATATCGACGTTCCGGGTCCGCGCGCGCTCAGCCGGTGACAGGCGATCCGTCGCGCGGCCCTTCCGGTAGTACCGGCCCGAGGTCGGCGTGTCGAGCAGGCCAAGAATGGAGAGGAATGTTGACTTGCCGCAGCGGGAAGGCCCAGAGACCGAGACGAATTCGCCCCGATCGATCTCGACGGTGACGTCTTCCAGCGCCACCGCCGGCTCGCCGGCGTCTCCCGGAAGTGCTTCGTGACGCTCTCGACCCGGATGAGGGACACGTTCCTTTCCGGCAAGGCCGGCTCGGGCTCCTGTCTGGGTTCGCGCTTCCACCACGCCATCGTCAGTACATAGGACGGAGAAATCTGCGAAGTGTTCGCCCAGGCGTCCGTTGCACGCGGCCGCCATCGCGGATCACTGCGGCGTTGCTCAGGACGTATTGCGGGCCTCGGGGCAGTAGGCGCTGGCATCGGTGGTGCCGAAGGCGGCAAGGACCGTGAGTGGCGTCACTATTCATGTCTCAAGGCGACCATTGGCTCGAGACGAGATGCGCGTCGGGCGGGCAGCCATCCTGCCAGCAGTGCGACGACGAGCATCAGCAACACCGCGGCGGCAATGGTCGGCGGATCGACGGGTTTCACGCCGAAGAGCATGCTCTGGATGTACCGTGTGAGCATCATCGCAGCGGCAACGCCGACAGCAATGCCGATCGCGGCGACGAGCGCCGCCTCGCGAAGGATCATCCACAGCACGCGTTCACGCCTGGCACCAAGCGCGATGCGGATCCCGATCTCGTTCGTCCGCCGCGCCACGGTGTTGGCCATGATCCCATAAACGCCCACGGCGGCGAGGATTACCGCGAGCAGCGCGAACGCCGTGCTCAGCGTCACGAACAGCCGCTCCTGGGAGACGGTCGCGGCAATCTGCTCGTTCTGCGTGCGCACGTCGAACATCGGCAGCGCTCCGTCTATCGAGCGTACGGCTTCGCGAATCGCCGCGACCACGTTCCCATCGTCCGCCGCTGTCCGCACCGCAAACGTCATGGCGCCGTGGCTGGCGAGCGACCCCTGCAGATAGAGTCGGTAGAACGTCGGAGGAAACGGGGTGCGGAGGTCGCGGTCTCTAGTGTCGCCGACGATCCCAACGATGCGAAGGATCCGATCGCCGTTTCGAAACACCTCCCCGAGAGGAGTCTCGCCAGGGAAGAACTCCCGCACGAATCGCTGGTTCACGACGGCCACGGGCTGCGACGTCTGGCGGTCGAGCCGGTTGAACGATCGGCCATGGAGGATCGGAATGCCCATCGTTTCGAAGAAGTCGTGGCCCACATCATTGAACCAGGCGCTGCGCGGCTGGTCCGGAGGGGTGGTGATGTCGGGATGCACGGAATTGCGACCGCGCTCGCCGCCGAGGACCCTGCGTGATGAGAGTGTCGCTCGCTCGACGCCCGGCACCGCCGCGATGCGCTGATGAAGCTGATCGAGGATCGCGTGTCGCTGCGCATCCGGGTACCGCGTCCGCGGTGGATCGAGCGCGAAGAGCAGGACTCGGTCGGGTTGGAACCCCAGGCTCACCGACGTGAGATTCCACAGCGAGCGGGCGAACAGGCCCGCACCGATCAGGAGCAGGATGGACAGCGCCGCTTGGCACATGGCCAGTGGCTTGCCGCGCGACCATCGCGGGAGTCCGACCCCGACCCGGCCCGTCTCCTTCAAGGCGGCGTTGATCTCGATGCACGCCGATCGCCACGCCGGCGCCAGGCTGAACAGGATCCCCGTCGCCGTCGTGGCCGCGACGGAGAAACCGACCACGCGCCAGTTGAACGCCGCTTGAAATGGAGCCCGCGTCCACGACGTCGCCAGGAGACTCGGGATCGCGTCACCTATCCAGTACCCGAGAAGGATGCCGGCCGCGCCGCCCAGGCACGCGAGCACGAGCCCTTCGGTGAGCAGCTGGCGCGCCACGCGCCAGCGGCCGGCGCCGAGCGCCCGGCGGAGACTGATTTCTCGCTGACGGGTGGCGGCGCGCGCCAACAGCAGATTGGCGACGTTGGCGCACGCGATGAGCAGCACGACGCCGACCAGTGAGAACAGCACCAGCAGTGGCCTCGAGAAGTCCTCGCTGAGACGGTCGAGCCCGCGCGCGCCGCTCAGCAGCGCCAAGCGGGGCGGATCGCGGTCGATCCGGTCCGGCAGCCAGGCACGCACGGCCCGTTGAAGGACCACGTCGAGCGCCGCCTCGGCCTGCGCGGTGCTGACGTTGGGTCTCAGCCTGCCGAAGACCAGCACCCACCAGAAGTCCGGATCCGCGAGCACCGACGCGTTCTCTCCCCAGGGCGAGACGATCGGCTGCAGGCGCATGGGAAGGAAGATCTCCGGGTGGGCGCCGGGCTGGACGCCCGTGAACTCCGGCGGGTTGACGCCGACGATCGTGACCGGAGTCCCGTTCACACTGATGCGCTTCCCAATGACGGACGAATCCCGACCGAAGCGACGAGCCCAGAGACCATCGCTGATGACCGCAGCCGCTTCGGTAGCATCGCTGGCGTCCGTGGCCCCGAGGACCCTACCCAGCGCAGGCTGAACGCCGACGCCCTTGTAGAAGTTGGCCGTGACCAAGATGCTGCCCAGCAGCTCGGCGTTCCCATCGATCACGGCCGTGACGCGCCCCGTTGGTTTGAAGGCGAAGACGGTCTCGAATACGTTGTTCTGTCGCTGAAGCTCCTGGAAGACCGGGTAGGAGAACGGCGCGCTCGTGTACCCGCCGCCTGCCGTCCTGTTGATTTGGCCACTGCCATTCCCCCCATGGTTGAAACCGGAGACCCACGAGAACAACCGCAGTTGCTCTGGTCTGTGCACCGGGATCGACCGCCAGAGCGCCGTCTCCATCAGGCTGAAGATCGCCGTGTTGGCTCCAATGCCAAGCGCGAGCGAGACGACAGCGACAGCCGTAAACGCGGGCGACCGCCGGAGCTGGCGCCACGCGTACCGAAGGTCGCCAGTCAGCTCATCGACCAGCCGTAGCCCAAGCGCCTCGCGACACTCCTCCTTCCGGGCGTCGACGGAACCGAATTCACTGCGTGCTCGGCGGCGGGCTTCGGCGGCTGGCACACCCGCTTGGACGAGATCATCCACATAGGCCTCGATGTGGAAGCGGAGCTCCTCGTCCATCTCGCGCTGCAACCGGGCGTGACGCAGGACCGCCCGCACCCAGGAGCGCGCGCGGGCAGCGAACCTCATACTTCCTCCGATCTGGTACCGAGAATCGTGCCGATGATGTCGGTCATCTCGTTCCAGCTCCGCGCGGACTGTTCGAGACGGCGACGTCCTGCCGGCGTGAGACGGTAGTACTTCGCCTTGCGGTTGTTCTCTGACTCGCCCCACTCGCTGGCGATGAGGCCCTGGTGCTCGAGGCGGTAGAGCGCGGGATAGAGCGATCCCTGAAGGATTGCCAAGCGATCCTTTGAAATCTGCTGAATCCTCAGGAGGACGCCGTAGCCGTGCAGTCTGCCCAGCGACACCGCCTTGAGGATCAGCATGTCGAGCGTGCCCTGCAGTACATCCGCCTGCTTGCTCATTCCGGGTTGTCTCCTAAATCGTCTAGGCGTAAGGTTATCACCGCTCTCCAAGGCCGTCAAGGAGAAGAGGACGTTTAGAAGAGGACTTTAGGTCGTGGATCTTCTCGGCTCTGCGCACGCAACGGCTGAGCTCCTCGACAACGAAGAAGCCTGAAATGTGGATGATATCTGAAGATATCATGTGATATCTTCTCTGCATGCCGACTGATCGGAGGCCGCTCTTCGTCCGCCTACCCAGAGACCAGGCAGCCGCGCTCGACCGCCTGGCCCACGCAACCGGCCGTCCCAAACAGCACGTTGTCAGCGAACTGCTCGGCGATCGATTGACGACGCGTGATCGTCAGCTGTCCGTTGGGCGACTGGAGGTCACCAGCACCCCTGACCTGCACACCGAGGAAGTGCTCACCCTCGAGGAGGCGGCCGCGTTTCTCAAACTGTCGCCTGATGCCGTTCGGCGTCGCGCAGAGGAGGGCGACTTGCCAGGCCGGCGCTTCAGCAACGAGTGGAGGTTCGCGCGAATGGCAATACTCGGCTGGCTTGCGGATGGCGAAACGCACAAGCGGAAACGCACCCGCTGACACAGCGGACTTGCTCCAGGCATCGCATGAACGGGCAACGACCGTGAGCGCCAGCAGGCCAGCTCACTGCGATCACACGCACTGGCGACGTGTGCGGTGTCGCAACAGGACGGGACAGATGTCGGGCAGGCTTGGGCCAAGGCTCGTGCGCCCCCCACGGTGTGGCCGGCGTGGTCGAAAGCTTGGTTTTCGTCCCAACTAGGCTGGCGGGCACCGACGGATGGCACAAGTCCTGTGCCGGACTCGTTTCGATAGTCGCTGCTCTGGTAGATTGTCAACCGGACCATCGGCATCGGCGAACGCGCTGGACGCGGGGAATACCGGTTCCGAGCTGACACGAGCCGCGTACTCCGGAGCAAACGACCGGTGGCTCGTCGCGCTCAAAGACAGGTATGATCCGACGAACATTCTTCCGCTTCAACCACAATGTCGCTCCGTCTTCGTACAGAGCGGATGGCTAGGCTGGCGGAATCCATCTCTCGGCCGCGGCGCGTCGTCGTGTCCAAGGCCTTTCGGGAACAGGAGCCAGTGATGGGCGAACGTCGATCCGTGTTGTCGCGTCGGGATTTCCTGTCGGCCGGCGCCGCCGCGTCGGCGTACGTCTGGATTCCCCAACCGGTGAAGGGCTATAGCGCGTCCGACCTGCGTGCCGTGACGGCGGACGACGTGGTGAAGCCTGGCGTGTCCAAGTGGGACCTGGATACGCCGGCGCTCTGTCTCGACCTGGACGCAATGGAGCAGAACATCGCGACCATGCAGGCGACGCTGAGCCGGAACGGCCTGCCCAGCCGTCCGCACGCGAAGACCCACAAGTGCGCGGCGATCGCGAAATATCAGTTGGCCACGGGCTCCATCGGGATCTGCTGTGCGAAGCTGAGCGAAGCGGAGGCGCTGTCCCGGCAAGGCATCGACCGGATCCTGATGACGACCAGCATTCCGGCGCCCGCCAAGATCCGGCGGGCCATGCAGCTTCGCAAGGTCAATCCGCAATTCATTCAGGCGGTCGACGAGGAGCAGAACCTCCGCGACCTCTCCGCCGCCGCGAAGGAGGCGGGCGTGATCGCGGACGTCGTGATCGACGTAGCCGTCGGGACGCGGAGCGGGATTCCGGCGGGCGACGACGCCCTGGCGCTCGCGAAGCTGGCGGACACCCTGCCGCACCTGAAGCTGCGCGGCCTGCTCTCGTACGACGGCGGCGTGCAGCACGTGAAGGGCTTCGCGGCGCGCAAGGCCCGCGCGCTGAAAACGATCGAGGTGAATGCCGAGACGTGCGCCGCGATGAAGAAGGCCGGCTTGAACGTCGAAATCTTCAGCGGTGGCG
This sequence comes from Luteitalea sp., assembly GCA_009377495.1. Taxonomy (GTDB): domain Bacteria; phylum Acidobacteriota; class Vicinamibacteria; order Vicinamibacterales; family Vicinamibacteraceae; genus WHTT01. Next base: position 34,894 of record WHTZ01000052.1, on the reverse strand, counting down.
GCACGGGCACCTACAACGTCATGCACCTGGTGCCCGGCTTCAGCGACATCCAGGCGGGCAGCTACCTGTTCATGGACATGCAGTATCTCGCGATCGGCAGCGAAGACGGCGACGAGGTGTTCAAGGACTTCGCACCGTCACTGACCGTCACGACCACGGTGCTCAACAACCGGTTCCCGGGACGCCTGACGACCGATGCGGGCACGAAGGCGTTGACCCTCAACAAGCCCAGTCCCCGGGTGATCGGTGAACCGGGCATGGACTACACCGCCGGGTCGGACGAGTTCGGTCAGATCCGCTTCGAGCAGGCGGTGAAGACGTACAAGATCGGCGACAAGCTCGAGGTCATCGTGCCGCACTGCGATCCGGTCGTCAACCTGTATGACCAGGTCTACGGCATCCGCAAAGATCGCGTCGAAGTGGTGTGGCCCATCACCGCGCGCGGCAAGTCTCAGTAGCAGCTCCCGCGCCCTTCCCGGCGACGTGGCCTTCGTGTTTCTGGATCCTCGATGGTGCTCCGATGCGCCTATGATGGGGCCGGAATCTCATGACACCACGTTTTCGTCCATCGTTCCTCCTGGCGCTGGCGCTCATCGTCCTGGCTGGATCGCGTCCGGCGCGATCGGTCGAGCCAGAGCCGGTGCGCCTCGTCTTCGACACCGACATGGGCAACGATGTGGATGACGCGATGGCGCTCGGCATGATTCACGCGCTGGAAACGCGCGGGGTCTGCCGGCTGCTCGCCGTCACGGTCACCAAGGATCATCCGAAAGCGGCGGCGTTCGTCGACGCGGTGAATACGTTCTACGGGCGCGGCGACATCCCCATCGGCGTGGTGCGCAACGGCGTGACGCGCGAGCAGGGGCGCTACCTCGGGCTGGTGGACGATGGCGCGCGTCATCCGCACGACCTGCGGAGCGGCGCCGACGCACCGGACGCGGTCGCTCTCTTGCGGCGCACGCTCGCGGCGCAGCCGGACACGTCTGTCACGCTGGTGCAGGTCGGGTTCTTCACGAACTACGTGCGGCTTCTCACGTCTCCGGCTGATGCGATATCGCCGCTCTCCGGACGCGAATTGATCCGGAAGAAGGTCACGCACCTGAGCGTGATGGCCGGCGCCTTCCAGACCATCGAGCAGAACAATCACTTTCTCGAATACAACGTCGTGCAGGACATCCGCGCCGCGCAGCAGCTCGTGAACGACTGGCCGACGCCGATCGTCTGGAGCGGATTCGAGATCGGCGTGGCGGCCGCGTACCCGCACGCGAGCATCGAGCGGGACTTCAATTACGTGCCGCACCATCCGATCAAGGAGGCGTACTACCTGTACGAGCCACCGCCGCACGACCGGCCGACGTGGGACCTGACCGCGGTGCTCGCGGCCGTCCGTCCGGACGCGAGCTACTTCACGCTCTCAGCGACCGGACGTGTCGACGTCGCCGACGATGCGTTCACCCGCTTCGTGAAGGATCCGAAGGGACATGGGCGCGATCGCTTCCTCCTGATGAACGCGCTGCAGGCCGAGCGGGTACGCGAAGCCTTCGTATGGCTCACCAGCGCCCCGCCCGCGCGGTAGGGCTAAAGACAGGTGCGAGGGGCAAGGTGCGAGGTCCAAGGGCTGTCTTAGGCTGTCTTTACCCCTTGACGCTATCGATAGAACGGCGGCTCCTCGAGCCAGCGCGGTCCGTAGACCGGGGCGGTCTGGCCCACCTCGTATGCTCCAAGGTCCGGCGCCGTTCCTGCGAACTGATCGTTCACGTTCGGCAGGCGCACTCCAGCGTCCACGGCTTTGCCGCTGGCCTTTAGGCTGAAGTTCAAGTCTACGACGTGATAGACCGTGCCCGGCTTGGACGAATCAGGCGGGACCGGCGGACGCAAGCTCTCGAAGATGTCGTAGTCCAGCTCGATGCCGTGGGTCTCTTGGCCCGTGGCCGCTGCCAGCTCCGCAAGTGTCCTGAAGCGTCGCCCCTGATCGGGCGGACTGTCGTAGTCGACCTGCAGTCCCGGTCTCGGACCGAGCCACACATATTGAACCGCGGCACCGCGGTTCGGTCGGTACCCGTTGTAGTCGTAGCTCGAATAGGCCGTGGGACCGCCGAGCACCGATATGGCTCTGCCGGGCGCATCCGTCCCTAGAAACAAGTTGTTTCGGAAGTGCGCGTTCGAGACGCGCTGTGCGGTGCGGTTCTCTGCGATGATCGTGTTGTGATACACGATCACGCCGGCCGGATTGTTGAACTTGAGGGCGACGGGCGTGTTATAGACGATGTTGCGAATGTAGTACGCTGGGCCGCCGAAAATGGGTTGCGCGCTCAATCCGGTGTGCGCCGCGTTCACTCCTCGGTTCCTCATGACGCGGATGTTGTGCACCCCACCATCGGCTTCGATGAAATCGTCGCCGGTGACGTGGATGTCGTTGTTGTAGATGTCAATGGCTACGGCCTTCAGCTCCTGTTCCGGTTCGGGAACGCCGTGGGTGCACACGCTAATCCCGTCATGAAAGAAAGCCACGGCGTTGTGTGCGATGACGTGCCCGGATCCATAGACCTTCACGGCGTAGTAGCTGTTCAGCGGGTGGGCGCCGTAGATTCCGGGATTCGCCCAGCCGAGCACACGCGTTCGGTCATCGCGGCCGAGGAAGACGTTGTCGGCGATGTAGAAATCCTTCGATCCGGCATATTGGGTCGTGATCCCGACGCCCACGTTCTCAATCCGGCAGTTGCGAACCGTTAGCCCCTTGGAGCCCGCCACGTCTTTCACCCCAGCCCAAAAAGCGACCTCGGTATTGCGGATGGTGAGGCCTTCGAAAATATGGTAATCGGCCGCCATCACGTCGAACAGCCGGAAGGCGCCGTCACCATCGAAGATCACCTCGCCGTCGCCGGCCGCCCGAATGACGATCGGCTTGTCTGGTGTGCCCCTCGCGGTGAGTAGATACGCACCGTCGAACGTGGTGCTCAACGGGTCCACGTAGTTGGTCCGGTCGCCTTTGTACAGGCCTGCGTGCACCAAGATGATGTCTCCGGGACCAACTTTGCGCTGAAACACCACGTTCCAGTCCCCCGTCCCGGCTTCGGCGTAGGCCGCCATCAGCCCGGTGAAGCTCGGTTCCTGCTTGGGCTCGCTCCAGTCGGGCGGGTAGACGTGCAGTACTCGCCCACCGGAGGCTGCTTTGGGCTCCCCACGCGTACGCACCTTGGTGGTCTGAACGGCTTGCCCGGTCAGGCCGTCCGGATCGTTCATGGTCAGCCGTACCTCGTACTCCGTGTCGGGCTCGAGGTCCAGGATGCTGCCGGCGAACCGGTCCGGTACCGTGTACGGAGCGCGGAAGATTCTCTCGCCTCCCATCCGCAGCAGCGGCAGCCCTTCCTTCCACGTGCTCTCCCCTGCCGGTCGATAGCCCACCTCGACGGTTGCGTTCCGATTGTCATCGCCCGCAATCTCCCACTCGAAACCCAAGCAGATCAGCGTCGGCGGCTCCACCACCAACGCTCCCGCCCGCACAGCGTTTTCCGCCCGCAGACCGAGCGTCGTCAAAAGGACGAACAGGAACGTGGCCGTCAGGCTCTTCATTGCACTCCTAGCTACTCGCACGCGACGAAGCAGGCGACGTTGGTGCACGAGCGACTACCTTGGTTTAGACATCAAATCGGCAGATAGACGACTCGAGTCGAACTCAGGGATGACGACGGCAGCGACGATGATCTGATTGAGGTCGGCGTCCGCCTGAAAACGGAGTGGCATCAGCGGGCGAGCGGAGTCTGTTTCTTGGCGTCCATCAGCTTCTGATAGAACATCGGGTCGGCATCGCGCGCGAGACGCCGTTTGGCGTCGAAGTCTTGCTGTCGTACCTCGAGATATTGATCAACTTCATCGCGATGCGCGAGATAGTATGTGATGGCACCGTAAACCTGCTCTAGGCTCAGGACCGGGAATGCCTGCGCAATCGTCTCGGCCGACTGGCCGGACACAAACGAGTACACGATCGAGTCGAGGGACACACGGCTTCCCGCGACCATGTATGCGCCGTCGCGCTGTTTGATGTAGGCACCGCTCATCGCTTCTCTCTACCTCCATCTTCCTCTGGTCACGTTCCCGAATCAAGCTGTGGCAATTTTCCCCTCTTTGACCCGGCCATCTCTATCCTGAATCGCCCTCTGATATAGAGCACTCGACATTCTTTAACAAAAGCTATAGAGTGCCTATATCATGGCACTCAAACAGCGGCAGGATCGCATGGATGTTCTGCAGGGGACGCTCGACATGCTCATCCTGCAGACGCTGCAATGGGGCCCGCAGCACGGGCTGCGAATCGCGCAAGGGATTCGCCAGAAATCCGAAGAGCTTCTGAGAGTCGAGGCCGGATCACTCTATCCAGCGCTCCATCGGCTGGAACAGCAGGGTTGGCTGAAATCGGCGTGGAAGGTGTCCGAGAAAGGCCAGCGCGCCAAGTACTACCGGCTCACCCAATCGGGCAAGAAACAACTGACAGCCGAGCAAGGCAAATGGGAGCGATTCGTCAAGGCCATCGGCCTGGTGATGCAGCCGACCGGAAGGTAGGCACGTCATGAAACGACTGTTTCGCCGCGTGAAAACGCTGCTCCGTTGGAGGCAGCGGGAGCAAGATCTTCAAGACGAACTGACGGCCCACGTGGCCATGGACGCGCAGGAGCGCATCGAAGCGGGCGACCCACCCGACACCGCACGGCAGGCCGCGTGGCGTGACTTCGGGAACGTGGCACGTGTCACCGAGGACACGAGAGCGGCCTGGGGTTGGGCGGGCGTCGAGCAGTTCGTGCAAGATCTCCGGTACGCGTTTCGACAGCTTCGACGCAGTCCGGGGTTCGTCGCGGTTGTCGTCGCGACGCTGGCGCTGGGGATTGGCGGGACCACCGCCGTGTTCAGTGTGGTCGAGGCCGTCCTACTCGCGCCACTCCCCTATGAGGCGTCGGGACAACTCGTTCGCTTCTATCAGGAGGAGCCCGACGTTGCCTCCTCTCGGACGGACGTGACCGCTCCACACTTCAAAGAGATTCGGGATCAGGCGACCTCGTTCGAAGATGTCGCCGCATTCAACGAGCGGAACGGCGGTGACCTGATCGCGCATGGGCAGGCGCAGCGGCTCCGTGTGTTGCAGGTGACGAGTGGCTACTTTCGTACGCTCCGCTCGGGCCCGCTACGCGGGCGGGGATTCGAGCGTGCCGACGAGGTTGGCGCGCCGCGCATGATTCTGAGTGACGCGCTGTGGCGGACTCGCTTTGACGGCAATCCCTCTATCATCGGTGCGACCGTCCACTTGAGCGCTGAGCCGTATGTGGTGGTGGGCATCGCGCCCCACGGGTTCGAAGACCCGATTGTAGGCCAGGTGGACGCCTGGCTCCCCTATAACTTGGCCGGAAACACGAGTGAGGAGAATTACACCTTGGACGCGGTCGGCCGGCTGCGGAACGGTGTCAGTCTCGAGCAGGCACGGGCCGAGATCGCGGCCCTCACCCAGTCGTTGGCGGAGCAGTGGCCCGGCGTGCGCGCGAGCACCCTGGTCGTGCGCCCGCTGAAGGAAGACCTCGTGGCGCCTTCTCGCGGCACGCTGCACGTGCTGCTCATCGCCGTCGGCCTCGTGCTGCTCGTGGCCTGCGCGAACGTGGCCAACCTCTTTCTCGTGCGCGCGACGGGTCGTACCCGCGAGCTCGCAATCCGCGTCGCGCTCGGCTCCGGCGGTGCTCGGATTGCCCGACAGCTCTTGCTCGAGAGCCTGCTACTGGCTGCCGCCGGTGGGTTGCTCGGGCTCGCGCTGAGCGCCTGGGGCGTCCACACGCTGCGCACGCTCGGCCACGACGCGATCCCGCGCCTCGCCGAAGTCGGGTTCGACCCGATGGTGCTGGCGTTCGCCACGCTGGTCACACTGGGGTCGGCTGTTGGGGTTGGCGTGATGGCCGCGATACGGTTCGCCCGCATCGATCCGAGCCGGGCGCTCGGCGCGCACTCGCGCTCGGCCACCAGCACGCGGAGGCATGCGCGGCTGCGCAGCGCACTGGCCGCCGCGCAACTTGCCCTCGCCCTCACCCTCTTGTCGGCGGCCGCGTTGCTGATGGTCAGCTTCCACGGCCTGCAGCGGATGGACCTGGGATTTCGCATCGAGCGCGTGCTCACCTTCGACCTGAGCCTCCCAAGTGCCCGCTATGATGCGAAACGTCGCGCCGCCTTTTACGAGGAGTTTGCCCGCCGGCTGGAGCGTATCCCCGGTGTAACACGGGCAGGGGGGACACACCATCTCCCGGCCACGGGGACCCGTCACGCGTGGCCCGTCCGCGTCGACGGTGGGCCGCTCGCCGGGACCGTGCCAAAGATCCGCACGGGTGGTACCGATCAGCAGGCTGAACAGCGCACGGTCAGCGGCGATTTCTTTGCGGCGCTCGACATCCCGGTGTTGGCAGGCCGAACGTTCGGCGCTGAGGACAGTACCAACGCACCGCCTCGCGCGGTGGTCAGTGCCGACTTCGCCCGACAAGCCTTTCCGGGCATGTCTCTTGACAACGTGGTCGGGCAGCAGATCGCGATATTTTCCCAGGAGAACTCCATCATCGGCGTGGTGGGCGATGTGGCACTCGACGCGCACGGCGCACCCGGAGCGACCGTGTATCGCGCGCACCGCCAGAATGCCGACGACATGAACGCGAACTGGACGCTCACGCAGGTGGTCGCCACGGACGTTCTGCCGGAGCGCATCCTCGCGTCGGTGCGGGCCGAGGTCGCCGCCCTGGATCCGGAACTGGTGGTGCACCGTGCGGCGCCGATGACGGAGATCGTTGGGCGGGGAGTCAGCCGCGAGCGGTTCGCGCTCGTGCTGATGGGCGCCTTCGCAGCCGTAGCGCTGGGGCTCGCGGCCCTCGGTCTCTACGGTGTGCTCGCCTACACGGTCCGCCAGCGGACGCAGGAGATCGGGATCCGGATGGCGCTCGGCGCGACCGCCGCTCAGGTGCGCGTGCTTGTGTTGCGGCAGGCTGCCCTCGTGCTGGCCATCGGTCTCGTCGTTGGCATCGCGGGTGCCATGGTGCTCGGACGCGGCCTGTCGTCTCTCGTGTTCGAGATCAGTCCGTCCGACCCTCGAATCCTTCTGGCCGCGGCGGTGCTGCTCACGATCACGGGCCTGCTCGCCGCGTGGCTGCCTGCACGGCGCGCCTCGCGCGTGGCGCCAAGAATCGCGATGCAGGAAGGTTACTGACCCGCGCCGAGATTCAAGCGCAGGCCTGCGCGTCGGTTGCGACAATGGTGACTGGTCGCGAAGAGGCGACTATTCGATCCGATTGTCATCGAGCGCCAGGGCAGAATGTTAGGTCGTCAGCGAATGATCACGGCAGTTTCGGTTCGGACATCAGCGCCAGCGTGTTACCCTCGGTGTCCTCAAAGTCCGCCAGCCATACTTCTCGATCGGCCAGCGTGGCGATCTTGTGCGGTTCCGTTCGGAACGCGACCCCGCGTGATCTCAGTATGTCGTGCATGCGTCGGATGTCTTCCACGCCGAAGTAGAGGATAGAGCCCGGGTGATCGAACCCTGGCTCCGGAGTGGACAGCATTAGCCGTACGCCACTGCAGTCGAAGAAGGCCAGGCGGGGCGGAGCCGCAAAGAGGAAGGGCAGGCCGAGAGTGTCACGATAGAAGCGCACCGCGCGCTCGACGTCGTGCGTACGCATTGATATCTGATGAATGCGCGAGAGTCCAATTGCAGGTGTCATAGTATCCTCCGGCCCGGTTAATAGTTAGCCTAGGCTAAATAAGTTATACTGCCGAAATGGCGTCGCGCACAAGCCCAAATCAGAGGACCGCGGTCGCCGACGCCCTGCACTCTGCGGCCATTCACCTTCTGCGAGGTGTCCGGAAGGAGGACGAGCGTACTGGGGTGGGGCCAGCGCGGCTATCCGCTCTATCGGTTCTCGTGTTCGCCGGTCCCATGCGGCTGACAGAACTCGCACGAGTCGAGCAGGTCAAGCCGCCAACGATGACGAAAGTCGTTGCCGGATTGGAGGCCGCGGGCTTGGTGAGACGCCGCGCTGATGCCGAGGATGCTCGCGCCGTCAGGCTGGAAGCGACAGCACGCGGCGCGAAGTTGTTGCAGGAAGGCCGGCGGCGCAGAGTTGAGCGTCTCGCTTCTGCGCTTCAGGCACTCGCTTTCGATGAACTCGATCTCCTTGCCCGTGCCGCCGCTATTGTGGAGCGTGTGTCCGCGACAATCTGAGAGAGCGATTAACTGACATCCCCTGGTCGCTACTGAAGCGGCCATTGCTGCCCGCCATGGAGGATTCGCAACACCTGCATCTCGTCGTGCACTTCGTAGACAGCTAGGAGGACGGAAGGCTCGGTCAACCGAGCAATTCGGGGCACCGAATCCAGGCGGATTGCGGAGCTGATTGAGGCGGTAGGACTCCCAAGCGTCAAGGAGCCGCACGTGCGGCACATCCGCGGTCAGACGGCAGATATCCATGAACGGTCAAATCTTTGAGTCAATCAATAATTTGATCTACTATGTCGGCGTGGCCACTGACCCGGCTGACCTCCTTCGGCAACGTGGTATTCAGGTTACTGCCCAGCGATTGGCTGTCGTGCGGGCGGTCGCGGGTCAGCCCCACATCACGGCCGACGGCGTGGCCGAGGTCGTCAGGGCCGAGATCGGTGCCATCTCGCTCCAGTCGGTGTACGACGCCCTCGGCGTCTTGGTCGCCGAAGGTCTCCTCCGGCGCATTCAGCCCGCCGGGTCACCGGCTCGCTTCGAGGACCGGGTCGGCGACAACCACCACCATCTGATCTGTCGAGTCTGCGGCCGTCTGGTGGATGTCGACTGCGCGGTCGGCGCCGCCCCCTGTCTCACGGCGGTCGACGACATGGGCTACGAGATCGACGAGGCCGAGGTCATCTACTGGGGCCTGTGCCCCGGCTGCTCCGCAACAAGAAGGTCATCATGACCCATCGAAACCCGGAAGGATACCCATGTCTGACGTCGCAACCGTCTGCCCGGTCCCGCACGGCAAAGGCCCGCACCCGACCGGCGGCTCGGCCAACCGCATGTGGTGGCCGAACCAGCTCAACGTGAAGATCCTGGCGAAGAACCCCGCCGTGGCGAACCCCATGGGCGAGGACTTCGATTACGCCGCGGAGTTCAACAGCCTCGACCTCGCCGCTGTGAAGAAGGACATCGAGGCGGTGCTCACGACCTCGCAGGACTGGTGCCCCGCTGATTTCGGCCACTACGGTCCGTTCATCATCCGGATGGCGTGGCACAGCGCGGGCACGTACCGCATCAGCGACGGCCGAGGCGGCGGCGGCGCGGGTCAGCAGCGCTTCGCGCCCCTCAACAGCTGGCCGGACAACGTCAACCTCGACAAGGCGCGCCGCCTGCTGTGGCCGGTCAAGAAGAATTACGGCAAGAAGATCTCGTGGGCCGACCTCATGATCCTCGCCGGCAACGTCGCCCTGGAGTCGATGGGGCTCAAGACTTTCGGCTTCGCGGGCGGCCGCGTGGACGTGTGGGAGCCCGACGAGGACGTGTACTGGGGCCCCGAGACCACGTGGCTCGCCGACGAGCGCTACTCCGGCGACCGCGAGCTCGAGAAGCCGCTCGCCGCGGTCCAGATGGGCCTCATCTACGTGAACCCAGAGGGCCCGAACGGCAACCCGGACCCGCTCCTCGCTGCCCGCGACATCCGCGAGACGTTCCGCCGCATGGCGATGAACGACGAGGAGACCGTCGCGCTCGTCGCCGGTGGCCACACCTTCGGCAAGACCCACGGCGCGGCTCCCGACAGCCACCTCGGCCCGGACCCCGAGGCCGCCCCTCTCGAGGCGCAGGGCCTCGGCTGGAAGAACAGCTACGGCACCGGCAAGGGTGCCGACTCGATCGGCAGCGGTCTCGAGGTCACGTGGAGCCCCACGCCGACCAAGTGGAGCAACGCCTTCTTCGCGAGCCTGTTCGGCTACGAGTGGGAGCTGACCAAGAGCCCGGCCGGTGCGCACCAGTGGAAGCCGAAGGACGGTGCCGGTGAAGGCACGGTCCCGCACGCCCACGACCCGTCGAAGAAGATCGTCCCGACGATGCTGACAACGGACCTCGCGCTGCGTGTCGACCCGGTCTACGAGAAGATCTCGCGGCACTTCTACGAGAACCCGGACGCGTTCGCGGACGCCTTCGCCCGCGCGTGGTTCAAGCTGACCCACCGCGACATGGGCCCGATCGTCCGCTACCTCGGCCCTGAGGTCCCGAGCGAGATCCTGATCTGGCAGGACCCGGTGCCGGCGGTCGACCACGCGCTCATCGACGCTGCGGACGCCGCCGCGCTGAAGACGCAGATCCTCGCCTCGGGTCTGACGGTCTCGCAGCTGGTGTCTACCGCGTGGGCGGCGGCGTCCTCGTTCCGCGGCAGCGACAAGCGCGGCGGCGTCAACGGCGCCCGCATCCGCCTCGAGCCGCAGAAGAGCTGGGAGGTCAACAACCCGGCCCAGCTCGCGGACGTGCTCGCCACCCTCGAGGGGATCAAGGAGTCCTTCAACGCCGCGCAACACGGCGGCAAGAAGGTCTCGCTCGCCGACCTGATCGTGCTAGCCGGTAACGCGGGCGTCGAGCAGGGCGCGAAGGCCGCCGGCTACTCGGTCGAGGTCCCGTTCCACTCGGGCCGCACGGACGCGTCGCAGGAGCAGACGGACGTCGAGTCGTTCGCTGCGCTCGAGCCGACCGCCGACGGGTTCCGCAACTACTACGGAAAGGGCAACCGCATGTCCGCCGAGTACCTCCTCATCGACAAGGCGAACCTGCTCACCCTGAGCGCGCCGGAGATGACGGTCCTCGTCGGCGGCCTGCGCGTCCTCGGCGCGAATTACGACGGGTCGTCGTACGGCGTCTTCACCGACACCCCCGGCTCGCTGACGACCGACTTCTTCGTCAACCTGCTCGAGCTGGGCACGACGTGGAATCCGCTCGACCCGGGTTCGCACGCCTTCTCCGGCATCGACGACACGACTGGCCAGGTCAAGTGGACCGGCACCCGCGTCGACCTCCTGTTCGGGTCGAACTCCGAGCTGCGCGCGCTCGCGGAGGTCTACGCGAGCGACGACGCCAAGGAGACGTTTGTGCAGGACTTCGTGAAGGCGTGGGCCAAGGTCACGGAGCTCGACCGCTTCGACCTCGCCTGATCCCGACGTTCAGGTCGGCCTTCGTCGGCCGGCCTGAGCGTTCTCTGACCTCGACGTCCATTGGGTGACGAAGTCGCGATCGAAGGGGCTGACGGCCCGCTATCAGGCCCCGGCGCCTCGGATTCGCAGGCCTCCGCCCCTGGCACAGCGCGGATTCCGGTCGCACACCTGAAGCTCTCCAGCGAGCGGATCAGTGCGCGCGGCTCGCCTTGCGGGGAGCCAGGCCGCACCGACCGAGAGGATGAGGACCACGGTGCAGACGACAGTCACGCGGGCGGCATCGAGCTGCTCCAGTCCAGGAACATGCGCAGCCACCACTCGCCAGAGGCCCAGAGCGGAAGCGCCCCCGGGCGAGATCCCTGCCAGCGCGTGGAGAGCCCCATCGGTCAACACTTCTGCAGAACAGTGGGCGTCGCACCAAGCGCGATTCGAACCCCGATCTCCCGGACCCGGAGCCGCACCAGGTAGCTGAGGATGCCATAGAGTCCAGCGTCGCACTGACCGCACCGGTGTGACCTTCGAGGGACGCCATGCTTCACTCGTACCTGAGCGCCACGTTGGGATCGACGCTCAAGGCTCGGCGGGCTGGTGCGTACGCGGCAAGCAGTGCGATGGCCAAGAACAAGAGGGAGACGCCGACGAAGGAGATGCCATCAACGGTATTGAGCCCATAGAGCACGCCGCGCAGTAAGTAAGAGGCTCCAACAGCGAGGACCATTCCGACAAGCAATCCAGTAAGCACGGGCCGTGTGCTTTCGCGCAGGATGAGTTCGAGGACATCGCGCTTCTGGGCGCCGAGCGCCATCCGGATGCCGACTTCGCGCGTACGGAGAACGACGATATAGCTGACCGTACCATGGATGCCCATCGAGGCGAGCAGAAGCCCGAGTAGGCCGACCGCGATACGCCTCGTAGTCGGGATAGCTGAACTTGTAATCGGTGACGCCTGAGTCGCGGATCAGCGCGAGGTTGACCATCTCGCCAGGATTGCGAGCATCGAGAGGCCGGCCGACCATTGCCTTGTAGGCGGTGAAGACCGCGGTGTTCACCCCGATACCGAGCGCCAGGGCAAGGACCGCGACAGCGGTGAACCCGACATTGCGATACAGGATGCGGACGCCATAACGCAAGTCATGGAGCACGGTTTCAGGCAGGATCATCATATCGGCGTTCGAGGGCATCCGCTGACCCAGCATATCCACGAGCCCAGTATGAGCGGCGTCAGAACGAGTCAGCAGGTTATCGACGGAGGCCTGCGATCAACTACGGTCCGGAACAAGTCGTAGTCATCCTACGTCTAAGGCCGTAGACTGTCTACGACTATGGCCAAGAACCCGGACGATCAGCGCCTGGAGCTCCTCCAGGGCACCCTCGACATGCTCATTCTGCGGACGCTCCAGTGGGGCACGCAGCACGGCCACGGCATTGGCCAGGCCATCCGGACGCAGTCCGACGATCTGCTGAAGGTCGAAACCGGCTCGCTCTATCCCGCGCTGCATCGCCTCGAAAAGCGCGGATGGCTGAAGTCCGAGTGGGGCGTGAGCGAGGCCCACCAGCGGGCGAAGTACTACCGGCTGACCGCCGCCGGGAAGGCGCAGCTGTCACGCGAGCAGGATCGCTGGTCGCAGCTCGTGCACGCGATCGGCCGCATCATGAACCCGGCGCCGGCGGGCAAGGAGTAACCCCATGCGACCAGACGAACGCGACCTCGACGAGGAGATCCGTGGTCACCTGGCCATCAGCGTGAAGGAACGGATCGAGCGCGGCGAGGACCCCGAGGCCGCGCGCCTGGCCGCGCTGCGGGAATTCGGCTACATCCCGGCCGTCCGCGACTCGATGCGGCGCGTCTGGTACAGCCGCTGGTTCGACGCGGCCGCGGGCCTCGCGTGCGACATGCGGATCGGCCTGCGCTCCCTCCTCCATGCCAAGGGTCTCGCCGCCACGGTGGTGGTGACGCTCGCGCTCGGCATCGGCGCCAATGCTGCAATCTTCAGCGTCGTCCGCGGCGTGCTGCTGCGTCCCCTGGTCAATCGCGACGAGGATCGTCTCGTTTACATTCGCCAGAGCGCGCCAGGCCTTGGTGCCGCGAACACGACGTTCTCGGTGCCGGAGATCAACGACTTCAAGCCACGCGCCTCGACGATCGCAGCCTTCGGCGACTTCTCGACCATCGACTTCACGCTGATCGGCTTCGGCAAGCCTCGCGTGGTGCAGGCCGGTGTCGTGAGTGGCTCGTACTTCGAGGTGATGGGCCTTCGCCCCGTGCTTGGCCGCCTGCTCAACGCGGCCGACGATGGCCCCGACGCCGCGGCCGTGGCGGTCCTGACCGACCGGTATTGGACGACGGCCCTCAACAGCGATCCGACGGTGATCGGCAAGACGATCCGCCTCGGCTCGCGCAGCGCGACGGTGGTCGGTGTCCTCGAGCCGTCCGTGCCGTATCCGGCTGATACCGAAATCATCGCCAACGTCGCGACGAGCCCCCATCACCTTGGGGCGACGATGGTGACCGAGCGCACGCATCGCATGACCGAGCTCTTTGGCCGCTTGGCGCCGGGAGCGTCGCTGGAGGGGGCGCGCGCCGAGCTGACGGCGGTGCACACCGCGATGATGCGCGACCATCCCGAGGCATACGCGGCGGCGGCCCAAAGCCAGGTGAGCGTCACGCTGCTCCGCGATCAGATCGCCTCGCCCGCGCGGACGGTCCTGCTCCTTCTGCTCGCCGCCGCCGGGGTCGTCTTCGTCATCGCCTGTTCGAACGTCGCAAACCTGATTCTGGCGCGTTCGGTGCGCCGCGAAAGCGAGCTGGCCGTGCGCGCGGCGCTAGGCGCGAGCCGGGGAGCGCTCCGGCGGACGCTGCTGGCCGAGAGCCTGGTGCTCTGCGGCATCGGCGCGGTGCTGGGCGTGGTGCTGGCGCGCCCGTTGGTGACCGTGGTCGCACGCTTCGCCGCGCGCTTTTCGGTGCGGGCGCTCGAGGTCACGGTCGACGCCAGCCTGCTGTGGGTCGGCGCCGGCCTCGCGATCGCCGCGGCCGTGCTGCTCGCGTACGTGCCGCGGCTGCCCTCGACACACCGGCCGACCGGATTCGGCCCGGCGCGTGGCGGCGCGCGGATCACGCCGGGCACCAACCGCCGCCTGCGCGTCTTCGCGGCGACGCAGATTGCGTTCTCGTTCGTGCTGCTCGCGGCCGCGGGCACGCTCCTCGCCGCGCTCGTCGCCCTGCAGCGGACCGACACGGCCTACAACATGCGGCAGGTGCTGGCGCTCGACGTGCCGCTGCCGATCGAGGCGACGGGTCCGAAATCGATCGACTTCTTTCAGGAAGCGATGCGGCGCATCGCGACGTTGCCAGGCGTGGCACGCGTCGCCGTCGGAAGCTTCGTGCCGTGGCGAGACGCCGGCCGCTTCGGCCCGGGCTTCCAGTTTGCCGTCGAGGGGCGCACACCCGCGGACGGCGAGGAGAACCCGCACGCACGGCTCCGGAACGTCGCGCCGGGCTTCTTCGCGACACTCGGCGTCCCGACGCTCGCCGGCCGTGACTTCACCGACGACGACCGGCCTGGCAGCGAGCTGGTCGTGATCGTAAGCCAGAGCCTTGCGCAGCAGATGTTCCCTCGCGGCGACGCGGTGAACCGGCGCCTCTGGTGGACCGATCCCTATTTCGGCAAGCCCGCGCCGCGCCGCATCGTCGGCGTGGTGGCGGACGTGGACGATGAGAACGTGGCGGCGGCGGGACGGGCGCTCACGATCTATCACCCGCTCCGGCAGCTGCCCTTCGGCGGCCGGCTGTTCGTGCACACGGCGGGCGACCCCTACGCGCTCGTGCCGGCGGTGACGCGGGTCATCCGCGAGATCTCGGCGGATCAGCCCGTGGAGCGCGCCGCGACGCTCGAGGATGTGCGAGCGGCCGTGCTCGCGCCGGAGCAGCTGAACGCCTTCGTGTTGTCCGGATTCGCCGGCGTCGCGCTCTTGATCGCGGTGGTAGGCGTGGCGGGTGTGCTGGCGTTCTCGGTCAGCGCGCGCACGCGCGAGCTCGGCGTGCGCCTAGCCATGGGCTCGACACCGCGTCGCCTGCTGGTGCGCGTCCTGTCGGAAGGCGCGCTCATCGTGACGATCGGGATCGCCGCCGGCGCCGCAGGCGGCTACGCGCTTGCCGCCGTGGCGTCGAGCTATCTCGGGACCGTGCGCCTGCCGGGCGCGCTGCCCATCCTCGGTGCGGCGGCTGTCCTCGTCGGCGCCGCCGTCCTCGCCTCGCTGATGCCCGCCGCGCGGGCGTCGCGGGTGGATGTCTTACAAGCGCTCAGGTCGGAGTAGGGCTATATGAACATCGATCAGATCAACGTTCCTCGGAAACCGCTTCGGTTATGGCCCGGCGTCGTCGCCGCTCTGCTGCAGTGGCTCGTCTGGTTGCTTGTCCCTGCCGTCGTTCCCCATTGGGGGGGCTCCGCGGTGCTTGGCGGCCTCTTCTTCGGGCTGATCATCCTCGTCTGGTGGCTCTTCTTCAGCCGGGCGCCCTGGTTCGAGCGGTTGGGCGCGATCGTCTTGATGGTCGTGGCAGTGGCCGCGACATCACGCCTCGTTCACGAGTCTATTGCGAACGGGATGATGGGGATGCTGCTCCCGATCTACGCCATCCCGGCCCTGAGCCTCGCCCTCGTTGCTTGGGCGGTCGCCAGCCGTCGCCTCTCCAGCGGACTGCGGCGCGCGTCGATGGTCGCCTCCATTCTGCTCGCGTGCGGAGTGTTCACAATCATTCGGACTGGCGGCTTCACCGGCGATGCCGATTCGGATCTCCACTGGCGGTGGACGCCGACTCCCGAGGAACGCCTCCTGGCGCAAGCCGGCGACGAGCCCCTCGACTCTGCTCGGGGCGAGCCGCCGGCACGCTCGGCCGATCCCGCAGGCGCGAAGACGGACGCCGACTGGCCCGGCTTTCGTGGGCCCAAGCGTGACGGCATCGTTCGCGGCGTGCGCATCGAGACCGACTGGTCCACGTCGCCGCCGGTCGAGGTGTGGCGCCAGCCGATCGGACCGGGCTGGTCGTCCTTCGCGGTCCGCGGCGATCTCGTCTACACGCAGGAGCAGCGCGGTGACGACGAGGTCGTCTCCTGCTACAGACTGAGCACCGGCGAGCCGGTATGGAGACACAGCGACGCGGTCCGTTTCTGGGAGTCGAACGGTGGTGCCGGTCCGCGCGCGACACCAACCCTGAGCGACGGTCGCGTCTACACATTTGGTGCAACCGGAATCCTGAACGTGCTCGACGCGGACACCGGCACTGTCGTGTGGTCCCGCAACGCGGCGTCCGACACGGCCAAGAAGGTTCCTTACTGGGGCTTCGCGAGCTCGCCGCTGGTGGTCGATGACACCGTCATCGTCGCCGCCGCCGGCCAGCTCGTCGCCTACGACCGCGCCACTGGTGATCGGCGCTGGGTCGGCCAGGCCCGCGGCGCGAGCTACAGCTCGCCGCATCTCCTGACGATCGGCGGAGTCGCCCAAATCCTGCTCCTGAGCGGAGACGGCGCGATCAGCGTCGCGCCAGCCGCCGGCACGGTGCTCTGGGAACACCCGTGGCCAGGCTCCTCCACCATCGTGCAGCCGGCCCTGATTGCGCAGGGCGACGTCCTGGTCAGCGCCAACAGCGACACCGGAGGCGTCGGCATGCGCCGGATTGCGGTCTCGCAGGGAGCCGGCGGATGGACCGCCGAGGAGCGCTGGACGTCGAGAGGGCTGAAGCCGTACTTCAACGACTTCGTCGCTCACGGGGGCCATGCCTTCGGCTTCGATGGCAGCATCCTCGCGTGCATCAACCTGGAGGACGGCACCCGCAAGTGGAAGGGCGGACGGTACGGCCACGGCCAGCTCGTCCTGTTACCCGATCAGGACTTGTTGCTCGTGCTGTCGGAAGACGGCGAGCTGGCGCTCGTGTCGGCGACCCCGGACGAGTTCACGGAGGTCGCGCGATTCCCGGCGATGGACAGCAAGACCTGGAACCACCCGGTGCTCGTCGGCAACATCCTGCTGGTTCGCAACGGCGAGGAGATGGCCGCGTTTCGGCTGTCCCTCGCGGGTGGCTAACGCGGTCTCCACCTCGTTACCAGAGTCTCACGATTCAAGCGCGTGATTTCAAAAAGCCGAATCCGGTGTACGCGAGCGGAACGAGCATGAGAACATCTGCTGCATGCGCCACAAGATCAACGCGCGGAATTCTGCTGACGGGGAAGGCGATCGCGCCAAGACAAATGAGGATTCCGGCCCACACTGGTATTGACGCGGTTCGGATCAGCATCGCGCCGAGAATCAGCAGGCTCAATGGAAACAGCGGCCCCGGCCAGAAGAAGGTCAGGTTGAACGTCGTGGGAAACTGCACCCATGCCTCTCTGCGCACGTCGTGCGGAATCCTAAACGCTTCGGCAAAAAGACCTTCGAGCCCGAACGCAGCACCCCCGATGCAGCCATAGATGGCGACCACCAAACCCCAGGTGGCATAGCGCGGCATGCTTCTTTGAGAAGACCGAAGAGTCCGATGAATGCGGGAATCCAGAATACGGTCGCCACCGTGATGATGGTGCCTCCGATCGCGCCGTACTCGATTCGCCCGTTCGTGTGGACCCAGAAAAACGTAGAAATCGCAAAGAGCGCGGGGGCCAGAATCAGGGAGAGCCCCCACAACGTCCGTTCTGCGTTGTGCGCTTCCAATTTCGTGTTCACGGGCTACGTCAAGCAGACGTTTGGTCACTGCGGCGATCGCCTAGAGAGGCACTGATTCCCTTCGGGAGTCGACGGAGATCTGATCGCGAATGTTCCCGGCGCAGGGACCTGTCCATCGGCGTGGGTCCGGCTCGCGGGTCATCGAGCCCTGAATTTGCATTTTGCATTCTGCATTTTGCATTAACAGGGCGTTTTCAGCATCCTCCTAGGTGTGTCGCGGTGCCGACGAGTACAATTGCCAGGTAGATCAGGTGCCACCATCGCCAAACCCGGCGGTCTGGCGGCACCGACGACCCGATGACGGAAATCGTCCCAGATCAGGGCCCCGAGCGAACCCGGTGGCACATTTTTCCGTCTCAGAAGAAACAAGAGGGCTGCCCGCGGGTTTTGGCCGCGGCCGCCCATTCGCCGGAGCCGACGATATGAGCTTTCTGAAGAAGCTCTTTTCCCGCGAGAGCGAACCTCAGCAGCGGGTCCGTATCTGCGTCGAATGCGGGATGCCGATTGCGGAGCACAAGGAATGGTGCAGCATTTGGCAGCATCAGCAGGAGTCCGACCGCAAGGCCGCCGCCGCGGCTGCGGCCAAGAGCACATCGATCTGACGTTTCCCTCTCTTCCCAGCTGTGTCAGGCTCTGCTGGAGGCTATGGATCCAGTTAAGCCGTCGGCCCTGACCTCACACGTCCGCACGTTTCTTCTGTCACCAGCCTATTGCGGCGGCAAACGCGCGAGACTGCTGATGAGTGGTTCGGCGTCATTCGACCTCGCCCGACGCCTCCAACAACCGGAGGGCGTACCCATCGGCGAAGCCTTCGCCTTCATCAGCGGGCTCTACTTCCGCGGCAAGCTCGCGTACGCTTGCGCCTTCACGACCTCCGCCTTCGTCATTACCCCGAGCCGCGGGCTGCTGCCGCTCGATGCGCCGGTGACGCTGGATCTTCTGGCAGAGTTCGCCGCCGTGCAGGTGGATCCCACGAACACGCGCTATCGGCAGCCGCTCCAACGGACTGTCGCCCAGCTCGCCACGGCTTCTTCAGGCGATTTCGTGCTGCTGGGAAGCATCGCGACGGACAAGTACGTGGAGGTCTTACTCGCCTATTTAGGCGACCGCCTGTATTTTCCCGAGACGTTCGTTGGACGAGGGGACATGAGCCGCGGCGGCGTCATGCTGCGCGCTGCACGATGCGGTGAAGAGCTCTTATATGTGCGCATCGCCAATGCGGTGCGGCGAGGCGCGCGTCCGCCCAAGCTGCCCATGCTCCGCTAACCTCAACCCCTCTCCCGTATCGCGAACGATCGCCGGCGCGGCTAACCGCCTCTTCCAAGGCTACGGCGGTCCGCCGAAGCTTTATGCGAAGGCGGAAGCCGCGCCCTACTGTCATCACTGCGGCCAGCCTGACGGGTGGATCGCTCCTCGGCCGCGAGATGGAACCCCGTGTTCGCGGCGGGCAGGCCCGCGTAGATGGCGGTCTGCAGCAGCACCTCTTCGACGTCGCACCATTCGAGCTCGCGCGACAGGCCGGTCCGAAGATGCAGCCGGAACTCTTCCCACCGCCCCATGGCGGCGGTCATCGCAAGCACCAATAGCCGGCGCGTGCGCACATCCAGGCCAGGACGGGTCCAGATGCTCCCCCAGCCATAGCGCGTGACGAGGTCCTGAAAAGCCTCGCTGCTGCTGGCGGCGGCCGCGAGCGCCTGATCGACGTGCGCGTCGCCGAGCACCGCGCGACGCATTCTCATGCCGTCCTCCGGCGACGCCGTGTTGGCTGGCGCAAGAAAGTCGAGCAGGGCGGCGGTGAACGATCGCGGCGTCTCCAGATTCGAGAGATGGGCGGTGGGGAGATGCACTACCCGGGCGCGGGGAATCCCGCCGGCGAGAACGTCGCCGTGGCCTGTCCATGGCAGCGAGACGTCGAGGTCGCCGCTGATGATCAGCACCGGGACACGGATCTGGCCCATCGTGGCGGTCAAATCCATGTCGCGAATCGCGGCGCAGCAGCCGGCGTATCCCACGGGATTGGTCGCGAGCAGTGTGCGTCGTGCGGCCGCGACGGCGGGTGAATTCTCCGCGAGCAGGCGAGGCGAAAAGAAGCGCCCCATGGCCGCCTCGGCGACGGCATCCATGCCCTCGGCCAGCACGGTCTGCCGGCGGGCCTCCATCACCGCCCCATCTGTCCGGGGCGACGTATTGGCGAGCACGGCGGCCGTCACGCGATCCGGTGCGTGGGCGGCAAGCCACTGCCCTATCATCCCGCCGAGCGATAGTCCGCAGAAGGCAAAGCGGTCGATGCCAAGTGCGTCGGCGAGCGCGAGCGCATCCGCCCCGAGCTGCTCGATTCGATAATCCCCCGGCGTGGTGTCCGATGCGCCATGTCCCCGCGTGTCGTACCGCAGCACGCAGAAATGCCTGGAAAGATCCTCAGCCTGCGTGTCCCACATGCCGTGATCCTGCCCAAGCGCGTGGGCCAGCATCAGCACGGGCTGACCGTCTCGGCCCTGAAGGCGGTAATAGCAGGTCGTCTGGCCAATGGCGAGCAAGGGCATGGTTGTAGGGTGAAGCTATCCGCGTTCAATGTTCATCAGGCGGCGCCGGAGCTGCTCGGCAGCGCCGAGATAGGCTTCGGGTGTGCCAAGGCTCGACAGGTCGGCGTGTGCGAGCACGGCCGCCACCTCGGCGTCTGCCGCCAGCGTCTCCACGAAATTGTGGCCCTCGCGTCGCGTCACGTCCAAGGCGCGGGCAATCAGGCGGCTCGCGACGTCGCGTCCGAGCTCCGGGGCGAGCAGCGTCATGGCGCGCTCGGCGAACACCATCCCGCGCGTCGCGGCGATGTTGGCCCGCATGCGACCGGCATCGACACTGAGCGCCTCGATCGCGTCTGCAAGCGCGGCCAGCGCGGCGCCCGTCGCCTGAACGATGGCGGCTATCGTCGCCGCTTCGGCGTGCCAACCGCCGACGCCACGCTCGTGCTCCTGTGGCATGCCCGAGAGAAACGTGGACACCAGCCCGGGAACACGAATCGCCGCCGCAAGAGCAATGGCACAGCCCGCCGGGTTCCTCTTGTGGGGCATCGTCGACGATGCCCCGCCGGGCTCGGCCACTTCGCCGACCTCGTGCTGCATCAGCAGCGCCACATCTCGCGCGATCTTGCCGAGGGTCCCCGTGTAGACGCCGCAGGCCCCGGCGAGCGAAGCGAGACGATCGCGGTGGGCGTGCCAGGGCGCATCCGGGTTGGTCAGCTCGAGCTCGCGCGCCAGCTCCTCGGCAACCGTCAATCCATGCGCGCCGAGCGCAGCCAGCGTGCCGGACGCGCCGCCGAACTGCAGCACGCAGGCGTCATTGAACGCCGAGTCTACCCGCGCGCCGCCGCGCGATACAGCCCCGAACCAGCCGGCGACTTTGAGACCGAAGGTAATTGGAGGCGCCGGCTGCAGGAGCGTGCGCGCCAGCATCACACTCCCCGCGTGCTGGTCCGAGAGCCTCCGTAGCGCGCTGGCGAGCCGCTCGTGATCGGCAACTAGGATCCGGCGCGCGCGCACCAGGCACAGGACGAGCGCGGTGTCGCTCACGTCCTGGCTCGTGGCTCCCCAGTGGACGAATGTCGCCCCGTCAGGATTCGCGGCGCGCACCCGCGCGGTCAGCCTTTCGACGAGCGGAATGGCGATCGTCCCCGATGCGCGCGCCACGCGTGCAATCGCCGCCGGATCGAACGCATCGACGACAGCGGCATCGGCGATTCGGTCAGCCGCGGCGACCGGGATGACTCCTACGCGGGCTTCGGCGCGGGCGAGCGCCACCTCGAACCGCAGCATCGAGGCCAGTAGCGAAGCGTCCGAGAAGACCTCGGCGAGCAGCTCCGTGGTAGCGAGGCTCTCAAACAGCCGCAGGCTCATGCGCTGGTCTCATACATCGAAGAAGACCGTCTCCCGCTCTCCCTGAAGATGCACGTCGAACACCCAGTGTCCCGGGCGTGTAGGATCCGGGCTCGCCAGGAGCGTCCCGCGGCGCTCTTCTGGCACTGTCCCGAGCGCTGCATCCTCCGCGAGCGCGGGATCACCCGCGAAGTATATGCGGGTGTGCAGTTGCCTCAGGAGGCCCCGCGCAAAGAGGCACACACTGATGTGCGGCGCTTGACTTTCCACGCGTTCGTCAGGAATCGTGCCCGGCCGTACCGTCTCGAACTCGCAGGTGCCGTCCTCTCTCGTCGGCATCCGGCCGAACACACCCCGCTGCCACACTTCCACCAGAGCATCGCTCACTGGTTGGCTGTCGCCGTCGGTGACCCTCACGAGAAGTCGAATTCGCTCGCCACCCGGGAATCGGTCGGCCATCGGGTCGGCGTGCGGGACCAGCCCATGATGAAAGAACGGTCCCACCGTCTGCGACGGTGTGGCGATGAGCGCCGTGTCGCCGGTCATACGCGCCCCTCGAACGGCGTCGCGTCGTGACCGCGCAGGACGATATCGAAGGAAAACCCGAGAGCGCATTCGGGACGCGTCAACTCGAGGTCGAAGCGCGAGACGAGCCGATGGCGCGCCCGTTCGTCTGGAATCGACTGAAGAATCGGATCGTAGGGGAACAACGGATCGTCGGGGAAGTACATCTGGGTCACGAGCCGCGTGCGAAAGGTCGAGCCAAACAGTGAAAAGTGGATGTGCGCCGGACGCCACGCATTATCGTGATTCCGCCACGGATACGCGCCTGGTTTGATCGTGGTGAACTCATAGCGCCCGTCCGCGTCGGTGACCGTGCGGCCCCCGCCGGTGAAGTTGGGATCGAGTGGCGCCGGGTGAGCGTCCTTCGCATGGCGGTAGCGGCCGGCGGCGTTGGCTTGCCAGATTTCAATCAGCGCGCCGGACACGGCCCGGGCGTCTTCGTCAACCACCCGACCGGCCACGGTGATGCGCTGCCCCTGCGGCTCCTCCGGGTGCTGTCGCGTCAGGTCGTTGTCGGTCTCGCCAATCGGCCACCAGCCGTAAACGGGCATGTGCAGATCCGACAACGACTCGGGCAGACGAATCAGCGGTCTGGACGGCGCGCGACGTGTGGTGGATCGATAGGGCGGATACAGCAGCGGCGGTTGGCTGCCGAACAGATCGGATCGACCATGCATGGTTGTTTCCCTCATGTCACTCACTCGGTGGCCGCGCTGCCGTGCGCGCGTGCGGTCCGCTGAAGCAGATCCCTCAGAGCCGACAGCTCGTCCGGCTGCGGAGGAAGCGTTTCTTCGACGTCACGGTGGAAACGTACCGCCCAGCCGGTGTGCTCGCGCACCTGCGCGGGGCTCACGCCCGGGTGCAGCGTCACGACCTCGAATTCGTTCGTCTCGGGATTGGGGCGCATCGTGCACAGGTCCGTCACAATCAGCGTCGGGCCTTCAGTCTGCAGGCCGAGCGCCCGGCGTTCCCGGCCGGTCGGGCCGTGGCCAAGCGAGGTGAGGAAGTCGAGCTTCTCGACGAAGGCGCGTGCGCCGTGCCGCATCACGATGTAGATACGTCGGCAACCGGTCGCAATTTCGGTCGCGCCCCCGCTGCCGGGCAAGCGGACCGTCGGACGCGCATAGTTGCCGATGACCGTGCTGTTCAGATTACCGTAGCGATCGACCTGCGCGCCACCGAGAAAGCCCACGGTGATGCGGCCGCCCTGCAGCCAGTACTGGAACATCTCGGGCACCGGGACCGTCGACAGCGCGGTCTCGCAGAGCTCGCCGTCGCCGATCGACAGCGGCAGCACCTGCGGCTTCGTTTCGAGCGTCCCCGACTCGTAGACGAGCGTCAGCTGCGGTGCGTGCGTCAGGCGCGCCAGGTTGCAGGCGGCCGAAGGCAGGCCAATTCCGACAAAGCAGATGTCGTTGTTGTCCAGCGCGCGCGCGGCGGCGACCGTCATCATTTCAGACGCGGTATAGGTCACGACCATGCCGCCCCCGCCGCGCCACCGCCCACGCGCATCACCTCGTCGTCGACCCAGCGCCGGAAGCGGTCGCGATCCCGCGCGATGGCGTCCCATTCGGTGTAGAAGGCGTTGTCGCGCTGATAGTAGCCGTGTGCGTACGAGGGACGGGCACCGCCCGGCGCCACCGCGATCGCGTGCACCGTCCAGGACGGCAGCACGATTGCGTTCGTGCCGCCGGTCTCCAGGTCATCCACGATCTCTTCTACGGTCACGATGGCGCGCGCCGCCGCCAAGACGGCTTCCTTCTGCACGCCGACAATGCCCGTGATGAGGACATTGCCTCGGCGGTCGGCCCTCTGCGCGTGGATGATGCTGACGTCCGGCCGGAGCGCGGCCACCGCCGCCAGCGTCTCGCCCGTGAATGGGCACACGATCGACTGGATGGCGGGGTTGACACGGGGCAGGTCAGACCCGAGATAGCCACGGAAGATGGCGCACGGCATCCCGGCAGCGCCGGCCGCGTAGGCGTGGGCCATGGCCGAGTGGCTGTGCTCCTCGAGCTCGAGCGGCCGTGGCCAACCGCGCTCGACAGCGTCCCGCAACCGGTGCAGCGAACCGACGCCGGGATTCCCGCCCCATGAGAACACGAGCTTCCGCGCGCAGCCGCCGCCGATCATCTGGTCGTAGATCAGGTCCGGCGTCATCCGGATCAAGGTCAGATCGGTCAGACCCTGGCGGATGATTTCGTGCCCTGCCGCAAACGGGATCAGATGGGTGAAGCCTTCGAGCGCGACGCGGTCGCCGGGCCTGACGAACCGGGATACCGCGGCGGCGAGGGAGAGGAATTCAGGCATGCCTGCGCAAATCGTCGTGGCTCAGAACGTGCGGTTGAACAAGCGCTCGGCGTTGCGGCGGTAGATCTTGTCGCGTTCGGCGTCTGTGATATCGAGGCTGTCGAGAACCTTGATCGTCTCGCGGACGTACAGTGATCCCCCTTCGGGATCGAACGGCGCATCCGATGCGAACACGACCTGGTCGATGCCGTAGAACTTCAGCCCGCATTCCGTGGCGGCCCTGCTGCCGAAGACGGCGGTGTCTGCCCAGAACATCTTGAAGTAGTCGTATGGGCGCTTCGCCATCGACTGGCGCAGGCCTTCGTAGTCTTCGTCCGCCGTGCGGCTTCCCAACTGGTCGAGCCCGTATCCGACCCGCCCCTCGAAGTATGGAACCATCGCGCCGAGATGGTGCGCCACGATTTTGATGTTCGGGAGACGATCGAACAGCCGCGAAAACACCAGCCGCTGCATCGCCACGCTCGTCTCGTACGGCCAGCCGAACGTCCACCAGATCTCGTATTTCGACGTCTCCTCGCTCGCGTAATCCGCGAACCTGGCGTTCCGCGCCGGGTGCAGCAATATCGGGCATCGCAAGCGGTCGGCCGCTTCGAAGAGCGGGAAGAACCGCTCATCATCGAGCGGCAGCCCGTTGACGTTCGAGAACAACTGCACGCCGAGCGCGCCGAGATCCTTCACGGCACGTTCGAGCTCGGCGACGCTCTCGCCCTGATGGCTCAGAGGGAGCGAGGCGATGAAGCCCGGAAATCGCTCCGGGTACCTGCGGACGAGATCGGCCATCGAATCGTTGGCCAGCGTCGCCAGGTCGAGGGTGATCTGCCGGTCGGGATTGATCGACTCGATCGGCGGCGCCGACAGCGAGAGGACCTGCCGGTAGGCATCACCGAACTCCTCGATCATCCGGAATCGCACATCGAGATCGTGAAGGAACGGGATGTGGAGCCAGCGCTTGATCGCACCCTTGTTCACCGTCACCTGCTGCAACCGCTCGAAAAACGGTTTGGGAAAGATGTGATTGAAGATGTCGACCTTGAGATGCATCTGATAGTGCGCTCGGAATGTGAAGAGTGGATGGCCTCAGTGCCCGGTGACACGGGCCGCCAACTGGCCCGGATCGCTGGGTGCGGCGTTGCCGCGCCATGCGACGTGCATGTCAGGCCGAAGGAGGATGAGATCGTACCCGTACACGTCACGCGCGACCGTCTCGCTCACGGTCAGGGTCTCGAATGGCGCCTCGAGCGCGTGCATGGCCTGCTCCAGGCCGGAGGTGTCGGCTGCGGTTCCACCCAGCCGCAGCAGCGTGTAGCCGTCGCCGATCAGGTCCTGGATCGGCCGCTCGTCGCCGACCCAGATGTGCGGCAGCCGCGCCCCAGGCCACGTCGTCGGCACATACTCTCGAAACAGGTGCTCGGGCCCTCCAGGCGCTTCCCAGATGATCGGCGAATCGACGTAACGATAGCCAAGCTCGGCGCCGATCATCTCGTTGCTCTTCGGTTGCTCGATGGCCGCCACCCGCGTCAGGTTGTCGCGTGTGGCCTGCCCCGCCGCGGTGGCGTCGCGGATGTCAGGGCGGTACTGGGCGCGCCACCTGCGTCGGCCGAGCCAGGCGTAGCGCGACGCTTCGATGTTGCGATCTCCTATCTGGCGGCGCTCGATCTCGTACGACGCAAGGAGATTGGCGCCTCCCCAGCCGCGAAGCGTGGCCGCGAGCTTCCACGACAGGTCGATCGCGTCGCCGACGCCGGTGTTCATCCCGAGACCGCCCGTCGGGATGACGAGATGCGCGGCGTCCCCTGCGAGAAACACGCGGGCCGAACCGTAGCGCTCCGCAAGCAGCAGGTTCAGCTTCCATGCGCCGACGTAGAGCATGTCGTACTGGATCGGCACACCAACCGTGCGTTCGAGCTCCCCGGCCATCTGTTCCGGCGCGTCGACGCTTGCGTGCAGCGTCCAGTGCTTCGTGGAGTCCTGCATGATGAGGAACGTCGACTGACCGTCCGCGATGTGGTAATGGCGACCCCTTCCGGGCCCGTCACCGATGGGGATCATGTCGTAGAGCCTGGGGCTGTAATAGAGCGCCTGGTAGAGGCGCAGCAGGTCCCCATCGCCGCGCAGCGTGATCCCGAGCTGCTTTCGAACTGCGCTAGCACCCCCATCGCACCCGACGATGTACTGCGCCGCGATGTCGGTGGCGGCGCCGGCCGCATGTCGAACGCTGGCCGTGGCGCCTTCGGCGTTCTGACCGAGCGACAGGAACTCGCAGCCGTAGCGCACCGTGACACTGGGAAGCCGTTCGGCCTCGCATGTCAGCAACGGCTCGAGCGTGTACTGCGAAATGAGCTGGTAAGGTTCGAGCGGCATGGAGCCGTCGTTACAGGTGGCGATGTCGGCCTTCGCCTCGGCGACCGACGGGTACTTCAGCCGCAGGAGCGGCGCTTCGTTCATGGCGAGCGCAATGTAGACGTCCATCGGAATGTCGCAGGCCAGTCCCGCCGCGCGGACTTTCTCGGCCAGTCCCATCCGTCGGAACATCTCCATCGTACGGGCGTTGCACCGCTCCATCTTGGGCAGGAACTCCGGGGCGGCCTTCTTCTCGATCAGCGTGCAGCGGATCCCTCGCTGGCCGAGCGCAATGGCGAGCGTCAACCCGACGGGGCCTGCTCCGACGATCAGCACTTCAGTATCGTTTGATGGCAGGGGCCCGCTCCTCGTGGCAAGCGGCGTCGCGTCGGAAACCCAGACGTCGTGCAGACGGCGTCCCGGATCTTATCACTTGGAGCCCCTGGGACAAGTATGGTCCGACCATTGACAAGAGGCGCATCCCCAGGTATGGTCAATGTTTCGAAGTCATGCGTGCTAGACAGATCCTAAGGCCGGACTCGTGACACATGAAGGAAGTTTTTTGTGCGTCCGGCCTTAGGATCTGTCTTAGGCGCGGCCGCCGACGGCGGCCGCGCATCTAGTAGCGAAGATCCGCCAGCACGACGCTTCGGCTTGGCTCGGCGGTTTGAGGCGGAGCTTCGCTACTGTCCTCCCGTGATGCAGAAGCGTCTGATCTGGGTGTTGCTGGCGTTCGCGCCGTTGATCGGCGTGCGGATCGTGTGCGTCGAGGGGCCAGGCGCCGCGCCGGCAGCGCTCACCGAGGATGCCAGCAACGATTGTCACCAGATCTGCCTTCGCCGGAACGGACCGCCGTCGGGCGAAGACTGCTTGCTGCTCGCTGATGGATCTCTGTTGGTACTGATGTCGGCGGTCGCGGTGCTTCCGATGCACGCTCCGATACGGGTCCGGTCGGAGACGGCAACCTTCGAGGTAGAAGTCCCCGACTGCTACTTGGCGCCCGTGCTGGATCAGCACAGCCCTCCCCCGAAAGCCTGAGCCCTCCTCGTCTCTCGTTTCAGTCAACGGGTCGGAACCGACTCGCCGGTTCCGGCACGCGTGGTTTGTGGTCCGTACCGCTGACGCAGTGTTGGCTCATGGGTTTTTGCCGGAGGCTCTATCGACAGGGGGAGAGCAATGACAGATTACCAACAGTTGGAGCAGCGATTCTCGGAAGACCTCGGCCTTCTGCGCCGCCCCGTCGCCATCGCGGCAAGGGACCGAGTGCCATCCGGCGTCGCGAAGTTCACAGGAACCGTGCCGTCGGGCTGCAGCTTCTGGCGGCTCGCGTCGGAGGGCCGCACCTTCTACACCGTGCCGAGCGACCACTGCAACTGCGCGATCGGCGCGTATACGCACAACATCCCGCTGCCACCCGACCGCGAGCAGGAGCTCCCGGAGACGCTCGCCTTCATGGCAGACATGGGCTACATCCGGATGGAGGAAGTGCCCGGGATTCCGCGTCTGTCGGCCACGCCGGCTGCGGTCGTGTACGCACCGCTCGGCGATGCGCCAGTCGAGCCCGACGTGGTGCTGTTCTCAGGCCCTGCGGGTCGCGTGATGCTGTTGCAAGAGGCGGCCATCCGCGCCGGAGTGGCGGCACAGCTGAACACGCTCGGCCGGCCAACGTGTATGGCCGTACCCGCCGCGATGACGCTCGGGATGGTCGCGAGCACTGGTTGTGTGGGCAACCGTGTGTACACCGGAATAGAGACGGAGGACCTCTATGCAGCCGTTCCGGGCAAGGACCTCGTGCGCGTCGCCGAAGAAACCGCAACCATCAGTCGCGCCAATCGGAAGCTCCTGGAGTACCACACAGACCGGCGGCAGCGCCTGATGATTCCGTAGGTGGTCACGAGATCGTCCTGCGGAAACGTGATGTGCGATCAGATCTTGTCCACCAGCGGACCTCCCACCGGCTGGCGGTCATAGGGGCGCCCGGCCCTGCGGCACCAGTACTCCCACGCGCGCTCGTAGGTGAACGAGCTGCGCGTGTTGAGCACCGCCTCGACTTCTCGTTCGCTGAGGAAGGTGATCTCGCCGAGCGATCTCGCCTTCATCTGGAGGTCGGCGTTGAGCTCGAGATAGACGGCGTTGAAGACGACGTCGCGCAGCGACGAGCCGGCCACGACGCAGCCGTGCCCGCGCATCAGCGCGACGGGATGGTTGCCGAGCGTGGCGG
Organism: Luteitalea sp.; assembly: GCA_009377495.1. Taxonomy (GTDB): domain Bacteria; phylum Acidobacteriota; class Vicinamibacteria; order Vicinamibacterales; family Vicinamibacteraceae; genus WHTT01. Next base: position 5,701 of record WHTZ01000052.1, on the reverse strand, counting down.
CCAGGTCGCGTGCCATCGCCATGTTCGTGACGAGCAGATTGGTGTCGCCGAACGCCGTGCGAGAGTCCCAGAGAGGGACGCGCGACCCCATCGACGCGCACATGTGCATCACCGGCCGCAGCTGGGTGCCGGTGATGCCGAAGGGGATCACGCTCGGACTATGGTTGTGGACGACGGCCTGAATCTCTGGACGCGCTTCGTAGATCGCACCGTGGATGTGGCGCTCAGCGTAGGGATGGCGTCTGGCGGGCTCGATGGGAGCGCCATCGAGGGTGAACGTCATCAGGTCTTCCACGTCGATGCACTCGGGAGCCCTGGCCCGCGACAGAACATACCTGTCGGGGTATTCGGGGTGCCGGATGCTCACGTGCCCGAACGCATCGACGACGCCTTCCCGTGCCAGGATCCGGTTTGCCGTGACGAGCTCGTCGAGCGCCCCTGTCACTGCCATTCAGCCTCCTCTTCGCGCACCGTAGCTTTTGGGCGACCCGGCCGACGGGTTATACTCGTCGGACAAAGGTCCGACCAAGGAAGCCGTACGGTTTGGCCGCACATGATACACCGAGAGCAGTGCGTCGGCGGTTTCCGCCGATCGATTGCCCGCGTTCCCGGTCGGAGATGGAAGGCATGAGACACCTGGCGGTCATCGCCGCACTCCTGTTGCTCGGCCCGGGGTGGCATCTTGCCGCGGATGCAGGAGCGCCGCGCGGAGCACAGGCGGTTACACTAACGTGTCCGATGCATCCCGATGTCCGATCACAGGTGCCAGGAGCATGTCCCGTATGCGGTATGGCCCTGGTTGCTGCCCACGCGAAGTCTGGCAACGACTATCACGTGGACCTCGAAACGGCTCCGCACGACATCGTCCCCGGCCATCCCTTCCGCTTGCAGCTCACCGTCCGTGATCCCCGCACGAAGTCCGTCGTCGGTGATTTCGCGGTTGTGCATGAGAAGCGCTTTCATCTCTTTGTCGTTAGCCGGGATCTGGAGCACTATGACCACGTCCATCCGGAACAGGAGGAGGATGGATCGTGGGCCATCGATCTGATCCTGCCACGAGCCGGCTCTTACAAGATCTTCGCGGATTTTCTCCCTACCGGTGGCACACCGCAGGTCATCGCGCGGCCGATCGTGACCACCGGTTTCCAGACGGATCCCACATCCGCTGTCGCCAGCCTGTCTCCAGACCCCTCGCTGTGCGACACGGTCGCCGGCATGTCCGTGGCACTGGAGCTTCCGCCGCGCGGCCTCGTCGCAGGTCGCGACGAGACACTCGTCTACCATGTCACTGATGCGCGCACGGATGCGCCTGTCGCCGACATCGAGCCGTATCTGGGGGCATGGGGGCACTCGCTCATCGTCAGCGAAGACATGCGGCACGTTGCTCACGCGCATCCGATCGAGTTAGTACGTGAAGGAGATCCCGCTGCGGCCGGCGGGCCGACGCTGACGTTCAAGGCATTGCTGCCGGAGCCGGGGAACTACCGTATCTGGACCCAGATCAAGCGCGGCGGCGTGGTCGCCACAGCGGTCTTCACTGTCGGCGTCGCCTCAGCCCCGAGCAACGGACAGTGAGACCCGGATGTTCAGCGTTTCTGCCAGGAGATACCCATGACAACACGACTCGTTCTCTCGATGTTCCTCGCTGGTCTGACCTTTGTGCAGGTCTCGGTGGCGTCGGGGCCGCAACTGAGCTCGCGGCCCGCGGAATCCTGGATCGCGAGACTCGAGCGGCCGGAGCGCGTCTCGGGCCTCAAGATTCCCGAGGTCGTGGAAAAGCTTGGCTTGACGCCAGGGGACGTCGTGGCTGATCTCGGCGCCGGCGCTGGTGTGTTCTCCTGGCCGCTGGCGCGCGCGGTGGCGCCGGGCACGCTGTACGCTGTTGAAATCGACAAGGGATTCATCGAGCACCTCACAAAGCGCGCGAACGAGCAGCAGATCACCAACGTCCGGCCGGTGCTCGGCCAATACGAGGACCCACAGCTGCCGGAGAAAGTCGACCTGGCGTTCTTCCACGACGTTCTCCATCACGTCGAGAAACGCCCCGAGTACCTGCAGAGTGTCGCGTCGTACCTCAAGCCCTCCGGCCGTATCGCCGTGATCGAGCTCGATGCGACCGACCCGAACTCCTCACATAGCGACGAGCCCGAGCTACAGGTCATGAAGGAAGACCTGGACACATGGATGACGGCGACCGGCCTCCGGAAAGTGGACGAGATCGACATGTTCGAAGGCAAATGGTTCGTGATCTACGAGAAGGGACCGGCAACCCAGTAACGATCACGGCAGGCGATTCAGGGCGTGGCATGGGCGGCTTTCGCGCAGGACGACGATCCGGATCGTGGTGGCCGACGCTTCGAAGGCTGAACGGCGCGATGCCGCTCGCGGCGACCTTGGCGGTGGCCGCGTGCGGCGGTTCGGCGACGGCACGGAACGCCGCGAGCGTCAGCGAGGCGTTGCCGGTCCATGTCATCACGGTCGATCTCACCGAGGTGCGGCGCGAAGTCGAGGCGGTGGGGACGCTTGCAGCGCGCGACGAGACGGTTGTCAGCGCGGAGGTCGAGGCACGCGTCGCGCGCCTCGCCGCCGACATGGGCGACGTGGTTGCCGCCGGGGCGCCGCTGGTGATCCTCGACGCCGAGAAGCTTGGCTACCGTGTCGACGAACAGCGGGCTGCCCTCCAACAGACGCGGGCGCGCTTAGGCGCGCGCGGCGACGAGCTCCCGTCACCCGAGCAGACACCTGATGTCATGAGCGCGCTCGCTAGGCGCACGGAGGCGGAACAGGGCGTCGCGCGTGCGCGCCAGCTCGCCACCAGGCAACTCGTGTCGGCGCAGGATCTCGAGCAGGCCGAAACCCAGCTCGAGACGGCGCGGGCCGCGCACGCGGCCGCGCTCGCGTCGGCGCGACACCTCCTCGCAGAAGTCACCGCCCGCGAGGCTGCGCTCAAGGGGGCAACCCGAGAGCTGGAGGACACGGTCATTCGCGCGCCCTTCGAGGGCGTCGTGGCCGAGCGCCTCGTCTCGCCAGGCCAGTTCGTCCGGGTGCAGACACCGGTGATGCGGGTCGTCCGCCTCCACCCGCTGCGCCTGACGGCCGAAATCCCCGAGCGGTTCACACCGGCCATTCGCGTTGGGCACACCGTCGGCGTCCGGGTGGACGCGTACCCCGACCGCCAGGTGGAGGGACGGGTCACGCGCATCAGCCCCGACGTCAAGCTGAGGTCGCGCGCGTTCAGCATCGAGGCCGAAGTACCGAACGCCGACGGCTCGCTCAAGCCGGGCACGTTCGCGCGCGTGCGGATCGTGACCGACCAGGTGGACAAGACGCTCGCCGTGCCGGTCAGCGCCGTGCAGACGCGCTATGGCCGCAGCGTCGTCTTCGTCGTGGGCCACGGTAAGCTCACCGCCGCCGAGGTCAGGCTCGGCGACCGGCTCGGACCGCACGTGGAGGTCGTCGAAGGGCTCGAAGCGGGCACATCGATCGTCGCGGATGGCGTCGAGGGGTTGCGCGACGGCCTGGCCGTGGCTCCGCGCCAGACCGCCGCCACCTCTCAGGTTGAAGGAGCACGTCGATGAGCCTTGCTGAATTCTGCGTGCGCCGGCCGGCGTTCACGACCGTGTTGATCATGTCGCTGGTCGTGACGGGCGTCTTCTCGTTCCGCGATCTCAGCGTCGACCTGCTGCCTCAGGCGGATCCGGCAACGGTGTCGGTGAACGTACAGCTCCCCGGTGCAAGCCCAGACGAAATGAGCTCATCGGTCGCCGAGCCGCTCGAGCAGGCGCTCAGCGGGATCGCGGGCGTCGACGAGATCGCCTCCAGGCTCGGTGTTGGCAGCGCGCGCATCACCGTCCGCTTCGTGCTCGAGCGAGACATCAACGAGGCTGCACAGGACGTGCGCGAGAAGGTCGCCGGGGCGCTCGGCAGCCTGCCGCCGCAGGTGGAGCCTCCGGTGATCGCCAAGGCGGATCCCGAGGCGCAACCGATCTTCACCATCGCCGTCGGAGGGCCATACGACCTGCGCACGCTCACCGAAGTGGCCGATAAGCGCGTTCGCCGAGCCCTCGAGGCGGTCAACGGCGTCGGGGAGGTCACCGTTGCCGGCGGCCGAGCGCGCGAGATCCACATCGACCTCGACATCGAGAAGCTGTCAGCGATTGGCTTGAGCGCGGCACAGGTGCGCGAGGCGATCGCGTCCAACAACGTCGAAATCCCCGGCGGCCGCATCGATCAAGGCGACGCCGAGGTGATGCTGCGCACGCCCGGCAGATTCGACCGGGTCGAGGAGTTCGCGCAGATCGTCGTCACGACGGAGGGTGGGACCCCCATCCGCGTGGCAGACATCGCCGAGGTGAAGGACACGGAAGAGGAGCCGCGCACGTCGGCATTCCTCGACGGGCAACGGGCAGTGGTGATCGACGTCAGGCGCCAATCGGGGCAGAACACGATCCGCGTCATCGAGGACATCCGACAGGCCCTCGGTGATCTTCAGCCGACGCTGCCCCCCGACCTCACGTTTGTCTATACGCGTGACGATTCGCGCTTCATCTATGCCTCGATCACCTCGCTAGAAGAGCACCTGATCCTCGGTAGCCTGCTGGCGAGCCTGGTCGTGCTGCTCTTCATCCGCAGCGTGCCGGCGATGCTCATCAGCGCGCTGGCGATCCCCGCGTCGCTGATCGCCACGTTCACGCTGATGCGGGTGATGGACTTCACGCTCAACACGATGACCCTGCTCGGCCTCACGCTCGCCGTCGGCATCGTCATCGACGACGCGATCGTCGTGCTGGAGAACGTGTTCCGCAAGATCGACGAGGAAGGGCTGCCGCCGTTCCGCGCGGCGGTCGACGGCACGGCCGAGGTGCTGCTCGCCGTTGCCGCGACGTCGCTCTCGCTGGTCGTCATCTTCTTGCCGGTGGCGTTCATGACTGGCTACGCCCAGCGATTCATCTATCCCTTCGGCGTGACGATGGCGTTCGCCATCCTCGTGTCGCTGCTCGTGAGCGTGACGCTGACCCCCATGCTCGGTGCGCGCATGCTCAAGCGCACGTCCGGTCACAAGGCAAGCGAGCAGCGCTTCTACCGGTGGATCGACGCGGGATACACACGGAGCTTGCGCTGGGCGCTTGCCCACCGTGCCGCCATCGTCGGCGTGAGCCTGGTGACCTTTGCCGCAACGATACCGCTGGCGCAGATGGTGGGCCGCTCGTTTCTGCCCACCGAAGACCAGGGAGAGTTCGAGATCACGGTCGATGCGCCCGAAGGCACGTCGCTCGCGGGGATGGAGAAGATCGTGCGGGCGCTCGGGATGAAGCTCGAGGGCGTACCCGGCGTGGCCAACGTGATGCCGACCATTTTCGAACGCGTCAACCATTCGCACCTGCTCGTCAAGCTTGATCCTGTCGAGGACCGTTCGCTGACCCAGGAAGACGTGGCCATGCACGCGCGCGACACCATGTCCAGCTACGCAGCCTACCGTCCCACCGTCATCTTCAAGCAGGCGATCGGTGGCGGGGAAAGCAACAACTGGCCCATCCTCGTGAATCTGTATGGTCCCGATCTCACGACGCTGAGCGGCTACGCCCTGCGCCTGAACGAGACGCTTCAGGCGCTTCCTCAGCTCATTGACGTGAAGGCGCGTGTCAACCTCGGGAACCCGGAGATCCGGGTCGCCGTGGACCGCCAGCGGGCGGGCGACCTC
>WHTZ01000051.1 GCA_009377495.1 Luteitalea sp. | reverse complement strand
CCCGAAACTTGACGCATCGTGTCAAGTTTCAGGGTTCTCAAGTGAGCGTCGGGGAACGCGGCCCTGGCCGCGGTCCGCTAGAATTGGCGCTGTCACCGTGGCCTTGCTACTTTTCAGCTTGGTGTTCGCGCCGGTGATGGCGTCGGCTCAAGACACCCGGAAAGCGGATCCCGAGCAGATGAAAGAGGCCATCGAGGAATCGCAAGAAGCCGCGGCGGCATTTCGCGCCATTATGAAGACGCCTGACAAAGGCATTCCGCTCGACGTGCTCAGCCGCGCTGAGGCAGTGGCGGTATTCGGCAACGTGGTTCAAGCGGCCCTCCTGGTCGGCGGGCGCGGAGGCGACGGCGCCATCAGCCGGCGCAGAGAGAGCGGGTGGAGCGTTCCGGCGTTCTTCAAGCTGGGAGGCGCGAGTGCCGGCGCTCAGATCGGCGGAACGCGCAGCGACATCGTCCTGCTCTTCATGGACGAGGCGTCACTCGACGCGCTGCTCGACAACCGACTCGAGCTCGGGGCGGATGTGGAAGCTGTGGCGGGCCCGGTGGGTAGACAGGCCAGCGCTTCGACGACTGCGCGGATGGATGAAGGCATTCTGGCCTACACGCGCAGCAAGGGCTTGTTTGCGGGCGCGTCGGTGAAGGGCACCATCATCACGCCGGATGATGAGCTCAACAAGGAGGTCTTTGGCGCGGACGCACGTGCGATCTTGACTGGCACGCGTATCGCCACACCGCCTGAAGGGGCTCGTGCGTTGTCTGAGGCACTCGCCGAGCTCACGACGAAGTAGCGCTAGCGCAGGGTCGGTTCACCTAATCGAACAGTAGCTTCAAGAAGTCCCGTGCCGCTGCATACTCTTGATATCAAGTATGCGCATCACGCAAGAGCGGCGTTGCTGCGGGCGCCGCCGTACAAAGATCCGATCGACTGGTGGCTGTGAGGGCCAGGATGCGGCGCGGAGAGCGTGTCCCCATCCCGCTTGTTGAGGCACTGCTCGAGCGGTCAGCGACCCTCGAGGCCTGCCGTGTTCGAGCGAGCGTCAGGTGTTTCGTATCACGCACGTGAGAAGTGTGACACAGACCCTCAACACTGCTACAAGGTATCGTATGGGTCTGAGGCAGCTTGAGATCTTTCTCTCCGTGGCAGAAAACGCGAGCTTCACGCTGGCCAGCCAGCAGCTCTATGTTGCGCAGTCAGACAATTCTGTCGTGCATCCGCGGTCGCGACCCCGCTTGACGCTGCCCACCGGACGCAGCTATCGTATGGACGCTATCGTAATCCGATATCGAGTCGATAGGTCGTATGGCTAAGCGTCAGGCGGACATCCCGAAGGGTACGCTCCAGCTACTCGTCCTCAAGACGCTGACCCTCGAGCCGCGGCACGGTGTTGGCGTCGCCGACCGGATCGAGCAGATCACGCGCGGCACGTTTCAGGTCAGCCCAGGCTCCCTGTTCCCGGTGCTGCATCGGCTCGAGCAGGAGGGCTTCATTGCCGGGGAATGGAGCGTGACACCTGAAGGGCGACGCGCCAGATACTACCGGATGACCGCGGCTGGCCAGCGGCAGCTCGCCGCCGAAAAGAAGCACTGGGCGCGCGTCGCGCTGGCCATCGGCCAGATCCTGGAAGCGGACTGACGGCCATGCCCCTGCTGCCGCGCCTGGCGAGCCTCTGGAAAACCCTGTTCCGGCAGGAGGCGCTCGACCGCGAGCTGGACGAGGAGATCCGCGCGGCCTTGGAGACCCTCGCCGACCGCTATGTGGCCGAGGGTATGAGCCCGCAGGCGGCCCGCCGCGCTGCAGCCGGCGCGGTCGGCGGCCCTGGTGGCATTGGGCGGGTCAAGGAAGGCGTGCGCGAGGGACGCGTCGGGGCGGGCCTCGATTCGCTCCTGCTCGATCTCCGCTACGCCTGGCGCGGCCTCTGGAAAGCTCCGAGCCTCACCGCCGTCATCATCGCCACGCTCGCGCTCGGCATCGGCGCAAACACGGCCATCTTCAGCATGGTCGACGCGTTGCTGCTGGAGCCGCTGCCCTATCGGGACGCCGTCCGGCTCGTGTTCGTCTGGCTTGGCAGGACCGAGACAGGGCGCGCGCCGCTGTCCGGTCCGGATCTACGGGATCTTCGTGAGGGCAGCCGGACCTGTGCCGAATTCGGCGCGATCTGGGCGACGGGCACGGTCGCGCTGACCGGCCACGGCGACCCGGAGCAGCTCCGTGCGGCGCTCGTCACCGCCAACTTCTTTCAGGTGCTCGGCGCCGAGAGCGCGCTCGGCCGCACGTTCCGCGCGGAGGACAGCGCGCCCGGTGCCACGCCGACCGTGCTGCTCGGCTGGGATCTATTCGAGCGCCGCTTCGGCGCCGATCCGTCGATCGTTGGACGACAGATTCTCGTCAACGATGAGCCGACGACGGTCATCGGCGTGATGCCGCCCACGTTTCGACTGCTGCTGCCTCCGGATTCGGCCGTGCCCGATCGTCTCCAGGTCTGGCAGCCCTTCTGGCACGACTTCGAGGGTGGACCGCGTGGGGCGCTCTTCCTGCGCGTCGTTGGACGGATGCGGCCGGGGGTCACGATCGCCCAGGCCCGCGCCGATCTCGACGCCATCGCGGGGCGGATCACCCGCGAGCGGGACCGGGCGCGAGCCTTCATCACGGTCGCCTTGCAGGCTGATGGCGTACGAGAGGTGCGCGCTCCGCTGCTGGTGCTGTTCGTGGGCGTGGGACTCCTGTTGACGATCGCGTGCGTCAACGTCGCGAGCCTGCTCGTCGCGCGCGCGGCCGCGCGTGCCCGGGAGACCGCGCTGAGGCTCGCCCTCGGGGCCACGCGTTGGCGGCTGCTGCGTCACGCGCTGATTGAAGGCCTCTTCCTGACGGGGCTCGGCGCCGCGGCCGGCGTGTTCGTGGGCCATCTGGGGCTACGCGCACTGATCACGCTCGCGCCCGAGTCCCTGAGCCGCATCGAGGCCTCACGGATCGACCTCACGGTCCTGGCGTTTACGCTCGTCATCTCCGTCGTGTGGGGTCTGCTGCTCTCGCTCGCGCCGGCAACCGAGCTATTCAAAGCCCGCGCGGACCACTCGCTCCAGCCGCACTGGCGCTCGACTGCGGCGCCGGTCCATTACCGGACCCGCGCGACCTTGGTAATCGTGCAGATCGCGTTGAGCGTCGTCTTGCTCATCGGCGCCGGCTTACTGGTGCGCGCATTCGTCGAGGTGCATCGGGTCGACCCCGGTTTCCGAACCGATCGACAATTGACGTTTCGCGTGGCCCTTCCGCCAGCCGCTATCAGAGCACTAATGCCCTTCTCGTGGGGGCGGGCGAGCTACAGCGACGCCTCGCCGAGCTGCCTGGCGTGACCGGCGTGGGAGCCATCAGCCATCTTCCCTACGTCGACCTGCCGCACTGGAGCTTACGGTACGCCCTCGATTCCACGTCGAGCGAGGGGGTTGCAACTGCACGCTCGATTTCTACGGGACTCTTCGAGACGCTCGGCGTGCAGCTCGTCGAGGGGCGATTCTTCACAGACGATGAGCACCCGGTATGAGGCTAAGAATGTGCTTGACAGGAGTCTCGGACCGCGCGGGGTTTTGTGCAGCACCACGTGAGAATGACCCGCTGTGAGCGCGACGTTGACTAAGAGGTCGCGTTCCGAGGCAGTGTTGACTGGAAAGAAGGATCGGCGCGTTCGCGTGCGGCAGGGAGCCGTTGTGAGCCTCGAAAATCGCCTCCGTAGAATAAGGTATGGCGACTCTACTTCCCTCGTTCGATCTGCTCTCCGATCAAGATCTCCTCCGCGAGGTGACCCGCCTCGCTGCCCCTGAACGCGAGGCCACCGCGGGCCTCGTCGCCTCCCTCGCCGCGCTCGATCGGCGTCGCCTATATCCGTCGACACGGGCCCTGCCGAGACGGGCCGCGAGCTCGGCCGCGCGTTGCAGGCGTTCGGACCCTGGCCGGCCACGGCCGTGCGAGAACGACGTCCCGGCTATGGCACCGAGGTCATGGTCCCCGGCCCGCCTGGGCATCCCGCAACTGGCCGCGCGGCCAGTTTGAGGAAACCGCGCCATGACACTGCTCCAGCTTGGCGCTGTCTCACCCGCCCACTTCTACGCACTCGTGTTGTTGACTCCGGCGATCTTCGGCACCGTGAACGGCGACCGGTACGCGGAGCGCGTGAACATGGCCGTGGCCTCGGCGTCACCCTTGCAGCTGTACGTGACCGGATCGAAGTACAACGTCCGACCCACGCGGTAGGAGATGTTGGCGAGGTGCACGAGCATGGTCGAGATCGCGCCTTCCTCGATTTCGGCAAGCTGATCCTCGCGCTTGCGACTACGCACGACATCGATGAAGTTGGCGAAGCCGCCAGCCCCGCCACCTGCCTCTGACTTGGGGCCCGGCTCCTGCTTCTGGCCGAGGAAAGTCCGCCATCCCGCGCGTCCCGTTGCCATATACCCCTTGGAGCCATACCAGATGTTGCCAACCGTCTCCGGCGCCCCTGCTGCAGCGCCTGCCTGCGGATCCGATCGCTCACCGATACCCGCTTCGTTGTTAGTGATCCAGTGGCGCACCTCGAAGACCAGGAGCTTCTTCTTGCCACCGTCCTCGAACTCGAAGGTGGCCACCTGTGTGTTGGGCGTCTCCTGATCGTCATCGAACATGAAGTGGCCGCCCATGGAACTGATCTTGGTGGGATGCTTCACGCCCATCGCCGAGCGCGCGGCGTGCAGTTGGTGGCTGCCCTGATTGCCAATATCGCCGTTGCCATAGTCCCATTGCCAATGCCAGTTGTAGTGGAAGCGGTTGCGGGTGAACGGCTTGGCCGGTGCCGGTCCGATCCACAAGTCGTACTCGACTCCCGGCGGTACCGGTTCTTGCTTGGTGCGTCCGATCGTGTCACGCCACTTGAAGCACAGGCCGCGCGCCATGTAGACGTCTCCGATGATGCCTTCCTTCAGCCGCTGCTTTGCCTCGTGGAGCGAAGCCCCCGCTCCGGTGCCGTCCTGCACGATCCGGTTGTATTTCCGTGACGCCGCGACGATCTGCTGCGCTTCGAACATGTTGTAGGAGCACGGCTTCTCGACGTACACGTCCTTGCCGGCCTCGCAGCCCCAGATGGTCTGCAGGGTGTGATGGAAGTTTGGCGTCGCGAGGGACACGGCGTCGATGCTGGGGTCTTCCAGCACCTTGCGGAAGTCAGCGAATGTGGCGGGACGCTTCTTCCCGGCCTCCTCCACCGTTTTGACGCCCTTCGCCAGCACCGACGCATCGATGTCGCACAGGGCCGCAACTTCCACGTTCGGGATCTTCAAGTAAGAGGAGATATGCGATCGACCGCGGCTGTTGAAGCCCACGACTGCCACCCTGACCGTGTCGTTGGGGCTCGCCAGGGCGCGGGCGCGCATCGCCACGGGCAGAGCCACCGAGCTCATCAGGAAATACCTTCGATTCACGTTCGTCATGACTCCTCCTTTGGCACGACGCCCGAGTGCGAAACAGGTCGGACAGATCGCGCTTACTTCTTCTCCAACATGGTCTGTGCGTCGGTGCCTGCGTACTGCTGGTACAACTCCGCGATCCGCGCTCTGGACAGACCGGGATGGATGATGAGCCGATACCGGAACTGGACGTGCTCGCCCGGCTCGATCGTCATACTACCGTCCTGGGTCTTGTCGTTGAGAAAATCGCTCACACCGAACGGGTTCACCGAGTGCAGCCCGTAGGCGCGGGAATGCCAGTAGGTGGGATGCCTCGGATTGTTTGGGTGATCCATGAGCACCACGCCCACCGGTTCACCATCCAGACGGCCGGAATAGTCGACCCATTCCGACCGCTTGCCCCACACGTTCTCCTCGCCTTCGCCCCCTTTAGCATTGACCAGTGTGCCCATGCCGGAAGGCGCCGCCTTTCGATCTTTGGGACGCTGTTCCTCGAGCACGCTGGCCATGCGCATGGCAAAGGTCCCTTCCTTGGTGTCACGAAAGACGACCTGCTCGAGCGCCGCGAAATCGAAGTCGAAGTCCACGATGCGGAGCTCTGGGTTCGAGTAAAACGTCATCGTTCGTTCTTCAGTCAATATCGGCTTGCCGTCCGGTGTCAGCCAGCTCAGCACCACGTCCACAGAACCGGACGCTTTCCCACTCGTGACCGACACTGGTTCCTTCAGAACGATGCGCCCTCGCGTGGCGCTGCCTCGGGAAGGCGGTGTGGGCACGTTCTGTATGGCCCAATAGTTGTACCCGTTCACGTCTCCATGTCCATAGAAGAGACCGGCATGGTGCGGATGGTCAGTGCTCTCTCCCGGTAGCTGGCCCGCGGGATACGATCGGGTCACCTCCTTTCCGGAGGTCGACCGGAGCGGATACAGATAGGGCCTGTTGAGGTCCTTGCCCCCAACGTAGAACGTTGTGAACGGCTTCCCGTCGACCTCGACGAGGACCTCTTCCGACCCAGGCGTCACCTTGACCTGTGCCCAGATCGGAAGAGCGGTACAGACGGAGCACACAAGCGCAAGAACCAGCTCTTTCCGGGGCGCGTTGGTCACCTTCATCGTTCCATCTCCTAGAAACCCAAGCGGAGACCGAGGCGCACTTGACGCTCGGAGTCGGGTCTGCAGTGAGTTATAGCTGGAGTCCCCGATCGAGGCCGTGATCGGGGTTGAGGCCGTGCGCCCGAACTGCTCGTTCAGTTGGAGCCCAGCCTGTCCGCCGCCGATCGGCGACCAGTTGAGCTGTCGCGAGCCGAGCTGGTTCACTTGGCGCGTCGCCACGTACGGCCTCGCCGACAAACCCCAATCGTAGCTCACGTTGGAACGCAATGTTCCACGACTTGATATGGCCGCGCTCGAACTCATCCGGGATGGCACGGGCCGAGACGTCGCCCGGCACGGGAATGACGCCATCGCCCAGCCGCCGGGCACCGACGTGAACCGCCCTACGCTCGTGCCTCCAGGATCAGGTTCAATGGTGTCTCCGAGACGATAGACGATATTAGACGGGTTTTTGCCGTGAGCCGTGGCCGTGGTTAACGGAGTCCCTCCCGCCGACAGACGCGTGACCCGCGCCCGGCGTCCTTGTTTCATCCCTTCACTCATGGAGACCGATCGACAACACGGACGTCCTCGCGTCGCATCGCTCCGATCACGATCTGCTGGAAAACGACTGATCACGATGGAACAGGACAGTGGCACCGAGTGTCAAGCCGCCTCGTCGGCGGCTTGACACTCGTAGAGGGTTTCCGGCGCGATGTCGGCGCCGTTCGGCCAGGCGACGGTGCCGCCCTCGATGAAGAAGCGACGAAAGTACGCCTGGTCCTTCAGGGGCTCGAACATCGGGCCGTCAAGCCAGTCGCGAAAATCGATGGTCTTCTCGGAGCCGTCGTTGAACGCAACGTGAATCCGATAGTCTTCACGATACTCCGCGCGGATCACGTGAGGCAGTGAGGTCATTGTCGTCACTCCAGTGGTGCAATGCGCTCGAGTTGTTCGCCTGCCTCCATCTTTTCCCAATTCGCTTGAAGTTCGCTCTGGTGTTGAAGCGCCCACTCTTGTACGAGTCGGCGCGCGTTCTTGAACTCAGGTTGCCGATGAGCACTTCACCGTCAAAGCTGAACTTTGCCTGCTGGCCCTGATACTCGGCATGGAAGTGCGCCGGTTCGTGTTCTTTGTAGTACATCCGAACCACAATACCGAAGAACGTCGAGATGATAGGCACTCATCGCACTCCACTACCGTTCAAGCCCTGCGAACCGACAATCTTTACTGTAACAGCCAGAGGCCCTTGCTCACCAGGGCGTTGCGGCACATGGGCGATTATCACCTCAAGGCTCATCGAGTACGACCCCGGTGACCGTCGCGCAGGAACGCCGTCCAGAGCGCCCAATCTTTCTGACGACGCCCGTCTTGACAGCTGTGTACCCATGACATAGCCTGTCTATGCTATGGAACGCTCGCGCGTGCGTGACGGCATCCCGTATGGAACGCTCGACCTCCTCGTGCTCAAGACACTCGGCCGGGGAGGCACCATGCATGGCTTCCAGATCGCCGATTTCATCCAGCAGACCACCGAGAGCGTGTTGAGCGTAGAGGAGGGCTCGCTCTATCCGGCACTGCAGCGACTGCTGATGCACGGCTGGGTGACGGTGGCATGGGGGCGGACCAACGAAAACCGCCGCGCGCGGTACTACACGTTAGCCAGGTCGGGCAACAAGCAACTCGAACGGGAAGTGGCCAAGTATCACCGACTGGCGCACGCGATCGGACGCGTGCTACAGGTCACGTGAGGTCAGGCGTGCCAACCCAAAACCTGTGGCGCAGACTGCTGGCCCTGCTCAACCAACGTCAAAGGGACGCCGACCTCGACGAGGAAATGCGCCTCCACATCGACCTCAGGGCCGCCAAACTCCAACGGGAGGGCCTTGCCCCAGAAGATGCGAGACGCCTCGCGAGGACGCGCTTCGGCAACACGACGCGCGTGCGCGAAGCGAGCGAGGACGCGTGGGGATGGCGATGGCTGACTGACGTCCTGCAGGATCTGCGATACGCCGCCAGGCTGTTTGCCAAAGCTCCCATCTTTGCCGCTGTCGCGATCACGACGCTCGCGCTCGGGATTGGCGCGAACACCGCGATGTTCAGCATCATCCATGCTGTGCTCTTGAGACCGCTACCCTACCAGGACGCCGACCGTCTTGTCGGTGTCTGGGGACAGCACGTCGATCGGCCGCAGGATGTGCCGGTCTTTACCAGTTTTCGCGCCTTTCAGGAGTGGCACCGGCACAGCCGCAGCTTCGCGCAGGTGGAAGGTGGCATGTGGGCGGGAGCCGGCCAGACACTGCTCTGGAAGGGTGTCGCCCAACGTGTTCTGCCCATTTCGGTCACCGCAGGATTCTTCTCGCTCCTGGGAGTCGAAGCGGCTCGAGGCCGCACGTTTGAAACCTCCGATCGGAGAGCGGGCTGCACCGTCGTCCTGAGCGACGGTTTTTGGAAGAACCGGCTCGGAGGTTCCGCTGATGTCGTCGGCGGGAGCCTGACGCTGAACCACCAAGCCTGCACGGTGATCGGGATCATGCCCCAGGGATTCGAGTTCTATCCCAAGGCCGCGGACCTGTGGACCCTGATCACGCCTGAAAGCCCGTTCGAGCGGGAGCCGTTGCAGTTTTCCATTGGGGTCTTCGGGCGTCTCAAACCGAATGTGAGCGCGGCCAGCGCGCAGGCGGAGCTTGCCATCCTTCACCAACAGGCGGTCCGTGACGCGCCTCGCGACAGTGGGTGGCGCCAGATCGTGCCGGTAGTCAATCCGCTCCAGCAAGAGTTCACCTACCTGGCAGGGGGAAACCTGCGCACGGCATTGGTGGTGCTGTTTGCCGCCGTCGTCTGTGTGCTGCTCATTGCCTGCGTGAATGTCGCCAACTTGCAGTTGGCTCGCACCGCCGAGCGCGAGAGGGAACTGGCGATTCGTGCCACCCTCGGCTCGGGACGATCGCGTCTCGTCCGGCAGTTGATTACCGAGAGCATGATCCTGGCCGTGCTGGGAGCGGCTCTGGGGACAAGCCTTGCGATTGCCGGCGTCAACTGGTTTCGGCATGCGAATCCGGTCGAGCTTCCGGCGGGCAATGCCGTGACCGTTAATTGGGCAGTGCTGCTGTTCACAGGCAGTCTAGCGATCCTCGCCGGGCTGCTCTCTGGTTTGATGCCGGCCCGTAAAGCGTCGCGAACTGACCTGAACGGGGTGCTGAAGGAGACCACACGCGGCGGTACATCGGGTGCGCTGGCTCATCGCACGACCAGGCTGTTCATCATTGCTGAAGTGGCACTCTCAGTGACTCTGCTGGCCGGGGCTGGTCTGCTGATTCAGAGCATCGCTCGGCTCAGCTCCGTGCCTTTGGGTTTTCGTACTGATCATCTCCTCACGGCCCAACTAAGTCTGGAGACGTCGTCGTATCCTGATCTTCCCTCGCGGGCTGCATTCTACGAGAGCTTGACGTCGAAGCTCCGCACACTTCCGGGTGTACAGGCCGTTGGGATGTCGTCATCTGCGGCGAGGAATCTTGCGCTAGCGGTGGCGGGCCGAGCGGCCCCCAAGACCACATTGGGTGACGTGAGCGTGGAGGATGTGAACCAGGATTACCTGGCAGCCATGGGCATCCCGTTGCTTCGAGGGAGGCCATTTGAAACGACCGATCGTGAACATACTCAGCCTGTGGCCATCGTCAATGACACGCTGGCTCGACGGTACTTCCGCAACGAGGCTCCAATCGGCAGACACATCAAGCTCGCAGCGCCCGATGGCGAGTCTCCCTGGCTCACGATTGTTGGAACAGCTGGCGACGTCAAAGGGATCTCTCTGTTCAACACGATGTCGTTTGGGACACCGTCTCCCTTGGTGTATCGTCCGCTCACCCAGTCGGCGGGCAGTTCCGTCCAGATTCTCCTCCGCACGAGCGATACCGGCGTAGGCCTGGCGTCCGCCCTCCAGCGCGAGGTCTCCGCGTTGGACGGGGACGTGCCGATTCATGACGTGAGAACCATGGAACAGAAGATTTCCGAGTCCATGGCCCACGCGGTTTCGAGCCATGCTTCTGAGTGGCTTTGCTGGCTTGGCCCTCCTGCTGGTGGCGATCGGGATCTACGGAATGCTGTCGGAGTCGGTGTCGCATCGCACGCGCGAGATTGGTGTGCGCATGGCGTTGGGAGCGCAGCGACGTGAGGTGTTGGGGCTGGTTATCAGACAAGGGCTCGCGTTGACGCTGGCAGGCGCTGTTATCGGAGTGGCAACGTCGTTGTCGGTCACGCGATTTCTCAGCAGCATGCTGTACGGCGTAAAGCCCACCGACGCTGCGACGTTGGTGGCCGTGTTGCTGACGCTGGGCACCGTCGTCGTATTGGCGAGCTATTTCCCTGCCCGGCGGGCGACGAAGGTCGACCCAATGGTGGCGCTGCGAGACGAATAGATCCAGTCGTTGGCTCGAAGGAGAATCAGTTCGCATGCCGCAGTTCTCACACGCCATCTCGACAAAGGCTTCCAGCTCGTCGTTCAGGTCCCGCTCGGCCCGGTGCCGACGGACCATCCAGCGCACGATGGATGCGAGGCGATATAGGAGGGTTATGCGCCCTCCAGCACGCTGGTGACGGCGAACGAGACCCGATTCCAGCGTTCCCGATGCTGCTCAAGCTGCCGCCGGCCGGAGGCGGTAAGCCGGTAGTACTTGGCGCGACGATTGTTTCCGTGGGCCGCCATTCGGCCTTGAGCTTACCGTCCTGCTCTAGCCGGAAGGTGACGGGTAGGGCCCGCGCGGCGTGCGTGATCCAATCACCGCCCATCGGCCGCGCCCAGGACTGACCCTGCCGGAGCTGGGACGGGAAGCACGTGTTCGTCGAGGTCGAGTGAGATCTCGACTCGCTCACCCCTTTTGGGTGCCTTCAGCGCGGAGACTCTGCGCGCGGCTTTCGATCTCCTTCGCGTCCGCCGCGCCGTGCGCGTTCCCGAGAAACGACTCGGTGTCGAGTGGAATCGCCGTCCCGATCTGGGCGAGGACCTCTGCAAGACGAGACGGTTGGGTCGGCGGCATCGAAGCGATCCCTAGCACATCCGGCTCCGGCTTCGGGTCAACGATGCGCCACGTTGCGGCCGGTGTCACTACGAAGGTACGTAGGAATCGCACGCACCCATCGGAAGGACCGCTCCGACGCTGTGCTCCATAGCCCTAATATCGTCTATCGTCACCCGTCCAATATCGTCTATCGTCCTGCGGGCTGAGCGCAGCTCATGGGCCAGTTATTGGTCATGACTAAGCAGCTTCATTCATGTGGTCGGACCTTGCGCGGCATTACTGCGTTACGACATACAGCACACGAAACGAAGAGCGCGCTTGAAATATATGATATCTAGGATGTTCGTGTAGTGTTTGTTGACATCGGTCGACGTTGGATCATACCCTACGCTGCTACAGTGTCGATATAAGTGTTATGACCTCCTATGCCTGACGAGGAACAGAGATCAGGCGAGGTGAGGCTTGGCGGCGGAGCTAGGAGCCATGGGCTGCAAGTGTCTCGCCTCTGAAATTCCCTGACAGATCGGTCCTCGACAGCACAGGGCGGATCTTGCTCGCGGCCCTGCACGGAGTCGACCGCGATTGTAAGGAGGCGACGATGTACACGCCATTCTCTGGCAGGGTTCGGTGCAGGGGACGTCTGGTTGGCTGTGCGGTGGTCACCGTGGCGCTCGTGGGGGTGGCCCTGACGCCTGTGCACGCCCAGGTGCTCTACGGCTCGATCGTCGGCAACGTCACGGATGCGAGCGGTGCGGTGGTCCCAGGCGCCACCGTCACCATCACGCACCAGGAGCGCACCTTGACGCGCGAGGAGGTGACCGACCACACGGGACGCTACAGCTTCCCCACCGTGCCGACGGGCACCTACAGCGTCCAGGTGGCCCTCACCGGATTTCAGACGTTCGAACGTGACAACGTGCGGGTCACGCTCAACTCGGTGGCGCGTGTCAACGCGACGCTCGGCGTCGGCACGGTGGCCGAGACGGTCATGGTGGCCGCCGACACCCCGCTGCTGCAGACGGACCGCGCTGAGGTCAGAGCGGAGATCACCCGCAAAGAACTCGTTGATCTTCCTGGTTCATTGGCTCGTAACTATCAGTACCTGCTCAACACACTCCCAGGAGTGGCTCCCTTCGAGATCCGAGAAGCGAACCCATCCAACGCTACTGGCTCGTCGATCTTCAACGTCAGCGGCGCGAGCCAGATGATCAACAACACGCGAATCGACGGCGCCAGCACGACCAATATCTGGCAACCCCAGTACGCGGCTTATAACCCGGCGCTGGAGGCCATCAGCAGTGTCAACGTCGTGACTAACAGCTACGATGCCGAACAGGGTCTGGCCGGTGGGGCGGCGATTAACGTCGAACTCAGGAGCGGCACCAACGAATTTCACGGCTCCCTCTTTGAGTACCATCACAATCAGCACCTTCGGGCAAGAGGTTTCTTTCTTCCTCCGGACGTCCAGCTTGGCAAGTTCGTGATGAATCAGTACGGGGGCACGCTTGGCGGCCCAATAAAGCGCGGCAGGGTGTTTTTCTTTGCCAGTTTCGAGGGCTATCCTGATCGTCAAAACGCCGATCGCATCGCCTCCGTTCCGAGCGCGGCAGTCCGCAGCGGCGATATGAGCGGTTATCCGACGATTTACGACCCCTTGACCGGCAATCCCGACGGATCGGGGAGGGTTCCCTTTCCAAATAACCGGATTCCCGAACACCGCAAAGACCCCATCGCGCAGAAGATTGTCGACTTGATACCAGCTCCCAACCTGCCGGGCGAGACGCGAAATTACTTTGCATCGGCAGCCACCAAGACGGATCGAACCAGCGTCGACACCAAGGTCAACTGGAACGTTAGTAATCGCCTGACGATGTTCTCGCGTTTCAGCGTCTTGGATATGGATTACCTGAACGGCACCACCTTCGGGGAACAATTGGGGGGTGCCCAGATTCGGTCACCAGGCAACCCGGGCAAGGGCAACTCTAGGGTCTACAGCTTCTCGACCGGCGCCACCTATATCGTTTCGCCCAATTTCATTATCGATGGGAACATCGGGATCGTCGCCCACAACACGGGGGTCGAGCAGCCGCGCCTGGACGAGAACGTCGGCCTGGATTTTCTAGGGATTCCAGGCACGAACGGTCCGCAGAGGTATCAAGGAGGCTGGCCGAGTTTCAGACTCTCCGGGTACGACGCTTACGGTGAAGTGAACGCATACATGCCTTACTGGCGGTGGGATGACCAGGCACAATACGTAGCGAACTTCAATCTTACGAAGGGCACCCACGAGATCCGTTGGGGACTGGACCTCTATTATCAGGCCATGAACCACACCCAGCCGGAGCTGGGGAGCAACGGAGCGCGTGGCAATTTTGTTTTCGGCACCGGGCCGACGCGCCTCCGGCAAGACGGGATGTTGAGCCCCGACAGCCCTGCGCACAGTTTCGCCAGCTTCTTGCTGGGTTTGCCCACCCAGGTTGGGAAGAACGTGATGACCATTGATCCGTTCACGACGCGCCAATGGGCGCATACCTTCTACGTTCGTGACAGGTGGCAGGTCACACCTAAGCTGACGCTGTCTATGGGGACGCGGTGGGAGTATTACCCGATTCCCACTCGCGAGGACCGGGGGTTTGAGCGGTACGACCCAGTCACGAACCAGATCATGATCGGGGGACTAGGTGACGTGCCCGAGGATATGGGTGTGCAGGTCAGCAAGAAAGGTTTCGCACCCCGGTTGGGGGTCGCTTACCGCGCTACGAACACCCTCGTCGTACGCGCCGGATACGGCCTCAGTATCGACCCCTATTCGATGGCCCGAGCGTTGCGCACGAACTACCCGGTGATCATCGATTTCACCTTACCAGGGTCCAATTCATGGACACCGGTCGGACCTCTCGCCAACGGGATTCCGGAAGTCCCGGTTCCGGATCTGGGGAACGGCATCATCGATATTCCTCCCGGCCTGACCGCGAGGGCCTTGCCTGATAAGCATGATCGGGGTTATCTCCAATCGTGGAACTTCACCATTGAGAAAGAGCTGCCTAACCATTTCACCGTAGAGGCAGGCTACGTTGCGAATCGGCAAATCCGCCAACTCGGATTCCGAGAATTGAACTGGGCCCCCATCGGCGGCGGGGAAGCCGGACGGCAACTGGTTCAGGCTTTCGGGCGTACAGCTAGTACTCAACTGATCAGTCCGATAGGCGACTCACATTACGATTCTTTGCAGGCGCGCCTTCAGCGCCGTTTCGCGGACGGCTTCTCCCTCCAGATCGCTTACACCTGGAGCAAATCAATCACGACCAGCGGGGCGGACGACCACAGTGGTTCACTGGCGATCAATATCCCCGAGTATTACCATTTGAACCGCCGCGTGAGTAACTTTGACCGTACCCATAACCTGCAGATCACAAATATCAGCGAGCTCCCTTTCGGTAGGGGAAAGCGTTTTCTGAACGACGGCGGATGGGTATCTGCCTTGCTAGGCGGCTGGCAGCTCAACAGTACGCTGAGCTTCTACACTGGAACGCCGTTCTCGGTGACGGCTGGAGGGGCTTCTCTGAATGCGCCGGGCAACAGCCAGAGAGCCGACCAGGTGAAGCCAACGGTTCAAAAGCTGGGAGGCATCGGTCCGGGCCAGGCCTACTTCGATCCGCTCGCGTTTGCCCCGGTCAACGAAGCGCGGTTTGGGACCGCTGGGTTTAACACCTTGCGAGGCCCGGGAGTGGCCAACTGGGACTTCGGCGTGTTCCGCAATTTCTCGATCAAGGAAGGGTGGAACCTCCAGTTCCGCATGGACAGCTTCAACGTTACCAATACGCCCCACTTCAACAATCCGGGTGCCAACGTGAATAACCTCCTCTTGAATCCGGACGGCACCGTCAGCGACCTGAACGGCTTCAGCGAGGTGCTCAGCGCCTGGGGCGAGCGGCAGTTCCGTTTTGGGCTCCGCTTGAGCTTTTGACGTGAGCCAGCCACGCACGGCCGTGATGAGTCGATGCGAGGACGAGATCGCGGTGAGCCGGCGTCGGTCGACGCCCATGACCCCCATAACGTCGCCATGGCGGCTGCAACGCGGCCCTGCAGCCCGTGCGGCGTGCCGATCCCGATCAGGTGGCGCAATGACGAGCCCGAGCTTGAAGCCCCCCACATGAATCAGGAGCCGCTTCAGGATATTTGTGTGGCCGCGCAGATGCGTGCGACGCATGCCCCCGTGTCATGTAGTACACGTTGATCAATTCTGGCGATCTATCGAAAGTTCATCACATCGGCGGATGTCAGCGTGACCACGGGCTAACAGGCAGAGCGAGACTTTCGCCACGGGGTGTTAGGAGGAAGGGTCAATGCGATTAGCTGTTCTCGTCTTGCTGGGAGTTCTTGTTCCGCAGAGTCGAACGGTTCCACCTCCTATTCAGGAACCTTGGGAAGGCGTGCCAGAGCGCTACCGCAAGCTTCCCATCGGAAAACTCGAAATCCCAGGGCGGCTGTCGGACTGGAAGAAACAGCGTGAGAAGGTCCGCCGGATTGTACTCGACTGCCTCGGCGAGCGGCCGCCCAGGCCCTCGCCTCTGAACGTCCGCACGGTCGCGGTTGATCAGAAAGACGGTTATCGCATCGAGAAGTTCGTCTTCGACAACGGGGTGGATTCTGAAGTTCCCGGCTACCTCGCTATTCCCGATCACCGTCAGGGCCGGCTTCCGGCCATTCTCACCATGCACGGTCGGGGCAGCAGCAAGGAAAACATGTTTGGCTACGAGCCAACCTCGCAGGACGTAGCCGAGATGCTGGTGAAGCGCGGCTACATTGTGCTCGGGATTGACAACTACCTGAATGGTGAGCGTAAAGGGACGGGTCCCGCTGGCGCATTGGAAAGGGAACAGACGCGCGATCAGGAGCATTCTTTAGTCAAGCTGCATCTCTGGCTGGGACGCTCGCTTTGGGGAATGATGCTGCGCGACGAGCAAATCGCACTGGACTACCTGACTTCCAGGCCGGAGGTGGATCCAGACCGCATCGGCGCTCAGGGGATGAGTATGGGGAGCACGCGCTCCTGGTGGCTGGCCGCCATCGATGACCGCATCAAGGCTGTCGTCGGAGTGGCCTGCTTCACGCGCTACGAAGATCTGATTGCGACTCGAGCGCTGCGCGCCCACGGCCTTTACTATTTCGTGCCGGGCATATTGAGACACTTCGACAGCGAAGGAGTCATGGCGCTCATCGCCCCTCGTCCGTTCTTGGCACTTACGGGTGACCGCGACGGCGGCTCGCCGCCTGGGGGCATGGTCAAGCTGGAAGCGATCCTCAACCGCTTCTACGCGCTCTACGACACGCCGGAGGCTTTCCAGAGCATCGTCTATCCGGAGACCGGGCACGTCTACAACGACGAGATGAAGGTGAAGATGGTGGACTGGTTCGATCGTTTTCTTTGAGTCTTCCGGGTTTCAGAGACCGCTCCGGCTGTCATATGTAGGAGGTTATGACTGGCTGGCCGACGTGTGATACGAGCATGCCTGCACTTCGATTCAATGTATCCAAGAGAGGAAATCGAATGAACCGTCGTGAGTTTATCATTGGCAGCCCGTTCCAGTTTGCGCTACCCCTGGGACTGGCGGGACAGACTGGAGGCGCCCCCAGCGAGGTGATCGAAAGCGCCCGCCAAGAAGCCATCGACCCTTCCGCGCAGAAGCCGCCGTCCAGCATCGTGCGCACCTCGGACTACGAAAAGCTACAACAGGCCCTGGATGCGGTGCCGGCCCAGGGAGGGCTTGTCGAACTCCCGCCCGGGACTTTCGAGTTGGAAAAACCTCTAGTCATCTCATCCGAGAATCTGCTGGTGCGCGGTTCCGGCCCCTCCACTCACTTGATCAACAGGAACCGGAGCGGGCGGCCTGCCATCCTGGTTCGTCACCGCGAGCGAGCCGATAACCCTCGTGCTCGCATCTGGCGCATCGAGTTAACGGGATTGCGATTGACCGGTAATCCGGAGAGCGGCGACGGCATCTTGGCCGAGGGAGTCAACGAGATTTATATCCATCGTGTATCGGTGGAACGCAACGGGGGTCACGGAATCAGTCTGGTTGACTGCTATGAAAACCCGCGCGTCATCGGCTCCAGCATGACCTACAATGGCGGCACTGGCTTGAACATCGTCCGAAGCCACGACCTGGTCGTCAGCACCAATCAGTTCGAGGAAAACCTTCACGCTGTACGCTGCGTCGACAGCTTCAACCTGACCCTGACGGGAAATAACCTGGACGATCACCTGTCCGACGGGATTGTCATCGAAAACACTTACGGGTCAGTCATTTCTGGGAACATGATTGAGGAATGCGCCGGCTGGGCGATGGTCCTCGATCGAGACTGCTACGGCATCACGATTGGATCGAACGTGATCGCCCACAATCTCTTCGGAATCGATCTGCGCGACGCCTGGGGTTCCTCCATTTCCGCGAACACGTTTACTATTGTCCCCCGCCAGGCGATCAGGGTAGGCCCTGAAAGCGGGAGGCTGACCATTACCGGCAACAATTTTTCCAACAGCTACATCGGGGGGAAAACGAAACGAGAGCCGGATCCAGCAGCTCAGTGGCCAAGGATCAGCCAGGCCTCGGGGGTCCTGCTGCAGGGAACCTCCGACATCACCATCGTCGGCAACACTTTTGCCGGGCTAGTCACAGAAGCCGTCAAGGCCGAAGCCGGTTGCCGGCGCCTGCTGATCACCGGCAACAATTTCGTCGCCCCGGAAAATGCGGCCATATCGCCCTTCGATCTGGGAGACGCCCAAGAAGTCCTCCTCGAAAACAATCAGCTCCCGTAACACCGGGAAAGCTGGCAACGGTGGTCATCGAATTGAAGCCGGTCAAGAGAACCAGAAGCCCGTTGAAGCCTTGCGCAGAACTCATTGGTCAATGCCTGATCTATAGAGCCCGATCATAGGGGCCCGAAGCAGAGCCCGAAACACCCGAACCAGAGAAAGAGGCCCACGGCCGCCCGTCAATCAGTGCGACCGGGCGTCGGCCGTTGACGCGGATTCGAAGGCCGCGTGGCTCCCGGCTCGTGGTATGACTAGAAGCGGGATGCCCGCCCTGCCGGACCAAGAGCAATGCGCATGACCCGACTTCTCATCGGTGGGTTGGTTGCCGTGTGTGCGACGGCCGGACTCGTCGCGGCGCAGCAGCCACAGGAGCCAACCTTTCGAACGACAGGCGATATCGTCCGCGTCTTTGTCACAGTGACCGACCGAGACGGCCGGCTCGTCACCACCCTTACGCGCGAAGACTTCGAAGTGCGCGACGAGGGAGAGCCGCAGCCGATCACCCAGTTCGACAATACCCCGCAACCCATTCGGCTCATCGTCATGCTGGACGTGTCGGGCAGCATGGAGGGCAATCTGCGCCTACTGCGGGAGGCCTCCGAACAACTGATCGTGCGCCTCGGTTCTCAGGACGTCGCGCGCGTCGGCACATTCGGGCGGGAGATCGACATCAGCCCGACGTTCACACGGGACCCCGCGGCGCTGCGCGCGGCGCTGCCGACCTCGATCCCGGGCGACGCCCCGACGCCGCTCTGGCAGGCCCTTCAACAGACGATGGACGCCTTTGGCGACGAGGGCGACGAGCGCCGCGTCATCCTGGTGCTGAGCGACGGCAAGGACACGGGCCCGGCGTCGTTCGGCCAACGGTTCGTGACGCTGCCCGAAATCATCGATCGGTCCCGGGAGGACGACGTGATGATCTACGCGATCGGGCTGCGCAGCCGTGGTGCGCGGCCGATGACGCCGGGGATGGGTCGTGGCGGTTTGGCGGGGATGCTGACGGCCGACCTGCCCGACCCGGGCCTGGCGCGCGTCGCGCTCGAGACCGGCGGCGGTTACACAGAAATCCGCCTGGGGGAGGACCTCGGGGCGGCGTTCGCGCGCGTCGCAGACGAGCTACACAGTCAGTACCTGCTCGGCTTCGCGCCACCGGAGCGCGACGGGAAGGTCCACGACATCGACGTGCGCGTCTCGGAGCGAGGCATGGAGCCGCGCGCGAGAAAAACCTACCGCGCGCCACGCGCGCGGTAACGAGTGGCCTGTATCAGATGGACTAGAAAGAGAACCGCACGCCGACCTGCATCGTCCGCGTTGAGACGGACGTGATCAGACCGAAGTCTTCGCTGTTGATGTTGGTGGTCGGGTTGCCCCAATTCCGCGTGTTCAGCGCGTTGAACAGATCGACGCGCGCCTGCAGGCTGTACGATCCAAATCTGAAGTTGCGAGCCAGGCCGAGATCGAGGCTGGACGATCCCCGGCCGCGGACCGCGTTCCAGCCAAGCGTGCCCGGCCTGATGGCCGCGCCGCTCGCCGTGGCGATCGGCACGCGCGCGAAGGCGTCGGGGTTGAAGTACATCAGCGTGCCTTCCCAGTCGGACGCCACCATCTCGCCGGCCACGTAGTCCGGGCGCGAGCTGTCGTAGGAAGAGCTGCCATCCGTGATGTTCAGCGGCTGGCCGCTCCGCGCCGAATAGATCCCCGACGCCTGTCAACCACCGACGAGCGTGCGCACCCAAGCCGACGGCCCGATCGGCGGCACTTCGTAGATGAAGTTCAGGACCAGCCGATGGCGGACGTCCCAGTTGGTCGGCCCCCATTCCGCCTCCACGTTGTAGCTGTCCTGGAGCGGACTCACCAACTGGAGATCGCCGTTGCCATATGACATGCCCTTGCCGAGGGTGTAGCTCGCCCCGAAGCTGACGCGGTTCGCCATGCGCCGGCGCAAGGACAATTGAAGACTGTTATATCTGCCCGAGTTCGCCGCATCGTGATAGCGGAACTCCGCGAAGCCGTCGTACGGCACGATGCCCGTCAACCGATCCGGTTGGTTGATCCTCCGGACGGTGCGCAGATTGTCGCTGATGTTCCCCACGTAGGCCGCCTCGACGCTGTAGGTCGAGCCGAGCTCGTGTTCCACGATCAGCGAGTACTGCATGCTGTCCGCATTCTGGCGGTTCGGGTTCGCGGCCGCTGCGCCTGACAGGCCGGCCGGGCCCTGGAGGAAGACCGCGGCCTCATCGGTGCTCATGGGATAGGCGATGCCGTACCTGAGCGCGTCCTGTCGGCTGGCGGTCACGCGGAACTGCTCGTCTGGTGAGTTCAGGACCAGGTCCATCGTCGTCCCGAAGAGCGGATCCGGATTGACGAACACCCCCGCACCGCCGCGCACGACTGCACGCGAGGTTGGCGTCCAGGCGAATCCGACGCGCGGCGAGACGTTGTTCCAGTCCGCCTTACGCCACTCGCCGGACGGGCGTAGCGGTCCCGTGCCCCACGGATCGTCTCGATTGAAGAGTCGATCGTCGCGTTCCACGGGGATGGTGAAGTAGTCATAACGGACGCCGAGGTTCAGCACCAGGTTCGAGCCGAGCCGCATGTCGTCCTGGATGAACCCGCCGAACTGGGACGCGCGGATTTGGAAATCGTCCAGCCCGAAGGTGAACTGCACGGAGCTGGGGATGTTCGCCGTGAAGTCCGACAGCGAGCTGTACGAGTAGCCCGGCGTCTGGAAATTCGACCGGCCCGCTCGTTGATGCCGCATGTTGAACCCGGCCTTCAGCGAGTGCCGACCGTTGGTCATCGCCACGACTTGATCGAGGCCGAACAGCCAGCCGCGCTTCTGGAAGAACTCGCCGTCCGACAGGCTGAGCCCCTCCACCGAGATGTTCGGCATCCCGGTGACGTAGAGCTGATCGACGCGATTGATCACCGAGCGGGTCAGCCCGGCACGCGTTTCAGAGACCCAACGCGACGCCGCGTGCGTGAACGAGAACGTCCCAAAGTCTTGCGCGCCATCATAGACGCGCGGGTTCACGGCCGTCAGCCGCGGATCGTTGCGATCAGGCCGGCCTCGCGTGTAGCGTCCCGTGAGCCGGTTAGCGCTCGAAACGTTCAAGTCGGATCGCAGCGTGAGATTGCTGTCGCTCCGCGTCTCCTCGCGGGTGAGGGTCGCTGTCGAGGTGACGGCTCCGGGCTCGGATGCCATCGTGGCTTCGGGGAACTGCTCCATGAACGGGGCATAGACCTGATTCTGGGCGAGCACCTGCGCACGAAACTCAGGCGTTGGGACGGTGCCACGTATCACCGTGTCCTGCTCGAACTCCGCGCCCTCGTAGGCTCCGAAGAAGAAGAGGCGCGAGCGCAGCAGCGGCCCGCCGAGCGATCCGCCGAACTGATCGAACCGCTTGGCCGGCGTCGCCCTTGACGATGGAGGTGTCCAGGCCGACCGTGTCGGACCAGTCGCGCGAGCCGATGGGCAGCTCACGCAATTGTTGGTCCGAGACCACCGCTTGTTGCTGCGCGTTGGCGCGGTTGACGAGCGGCGTGGCGCCCGAGACGGTGACGGTATCGGTCACGCCGGACATGCCGAGGGGAATCGTGAGATTGACGCTCTGGGCGGCGGACAGCGACATGTCCTTTCGCATGTAGTCCGCGAACCCGCTGAGCGCAACCGTCAGCGAATAGCGACCGACGGGGACGAACGCGATCGTGAACTCGCCCCGCTCGTTGCTGACGGCGGACAACGCCGCCGCCGTGGTCTCGTTGGTCAGGGCAACGGTCGCGCCGGGAAGCACGCCGCCGCTGGTATCCGTGACCACACCGGAGACCGTGGCTGTGGTCACTTGCGCGTACGCGAGACCGCCGCACAGGCCGACCAGCACCGACGCCATTGCGCAGGAGGACTGCCGCCGAGCTCGCGGCCGTGGCGGCGCCGCCGGGCCTCGACGGCGTGTCGATCTTGCCCACGCTGCTCGACCAGCCGCAGCCGGCCGCGCGCGAGTACCTATACTGGGAACTTACGGGTCGCTCGACCGCCCAGGCGGTTCGGCTGGACGAGTGGAAGGGCATCCGGACCGCACCAGGTGCACCCATCCAGTTGTACCGCCTGACGGACGACGTGCAGGAGGAACGCGATCGCGCGGCGGAGCGTCCTGAGATCGTGCGGCGGAGCGAGGCGATCATGAAATCGGCACGTACCGATTCGCCGGATTTCCCCATGCGTCAGTAGCGAAGCTCCGCCTCAAACCGCCGAGCCACGCCGAACCTCCGTGCGGCGGATCTTCGCTACTAGATGCGCGGCCGCAGAAGCGGCCGCGCCTAAGACAGATCCTAAGGCCGGACGCACAGAAAACTTGCTTCACCTCTCACGAGTCCGGCCTTAGGAGATGTCTAGAGACCGACCGCCGGCGCGGCGTGCGTGGCTGCGCGTCGGCCTGCCATGTGGGCCGCGAGTCGCAGCGCCGCTTTCATGCTGGTCGGATCGGCAAGATTTCGGCCGGCAATATCGAAGGCCGTGCCGTGATCCACCGACGTGCGGATGATGGGGATGCCCAACGTCACGTTGACCGTGTTGGCGAAATCGAGCAATTTCATGGGAATGTGACCCTGGTCGTGATACATGGCCACCACGAGATCCCACTGTCCGCGCCACGCCTCCAGGAAGATGGTGTCCGGCGCGAAGGGGCCTTCGCACCGGATGCCTTGCGCGCACACCGTCTCGATCGCCCGCTGGATCGTCTCCTGCTCCTCCCGTCCGAACAACCCGTGCTCGCCTGCATGCGGGTTCAGCCCCGCGACGGCGATCCTGGGCTCCGTCCGCCCGAGCCACGCCATCGCCTCGTGGCCGAGCGTGATCGTGCGGACGATACGCGCCGCCGTGGCGTTGCACGCCTCGCGCAGAGCGACATGCGTCGTCACGTGAACCACCGACAGGCACCGGTTCGTGAGCATCATGCGGGAGTCCGCGCCACCGCACAGCTCGGCGATGTACTCGGTGTGGCCGGAGAACGGTACGCCCGAGAGCGCGACGGCCTCCTTGTTGACCGGTGCGGTGACCAGGGCGACTGCTTCCTGCCGCAGGCACATCTCGGTTGCCTCCCGGACGTAGGTCACAGCGGCTCGACCGCACGCTGCATCGAGCTTCCCCGGAACAACGGTCGATCCATTGATCGCATCAACGTGACTGACCGTCACCGTCTCCAGCGATGCCACATCCACTCCGCTGACATCGCGCGCTCGATCGAGTAGCGCCTGGTCGCCCACGATCACCCATCGCGCCAGCGGCGCTACGGCGGGGTCGGACAGCGCCTTGACGACGACCTCAGCGCCGATGCCGGCGGGGTCACCAATGGTCACGGCGATCGCTGGCTGTGCGCGACGTTCTTCAGACATGACCTCTGCCATTCACCGAGGAAAACGGGGACACGCGTCGGTGTCTCACGAGCTCCGAAACACGAGGGCCGTCCCACTCGTTCGCTGCTTCAGGTGTCATTTCCGCCACCTGCTGTGAGAAACGTCAACGCCTGAACGAATGCGTCGGGGCGCCCAAAGCCCCCGGCCTTCAACACGACCGGCCAACGCTGCCGAGTGCACCCCGACAGCCCCGGGGTCCCCAGCGCGGTAGTGGCCGCGCTGGGGTGGAGCCAGCCCCACGGAATCCCGCTCGACACTTCGCCACCCAGGTCGATCGCGTCGACGCCAAGCGCGCGGCACATTCGGGCCGCCGTATCGCCGCCAGACATCACGAAACCGGCAATGCGATGGTTGGCCACGACGTGCACGCATGGCGCCAGCACTTCGTCTGGCACCGTCGGGCCCACATCCACGAGCACGTGACGTCCCTCGTGGAGATGCCGGTTCAGCGCGTCCACATCCGCAGCACTCAGCGCAAGGACGCGAGATCCGCTGTCGCTCAACACGCATTGACGCTGCTGGAGGGTCACGGCCTGCTTGGAGCCGATCCAGAAGACGACCGAACCCTGTTCCGCACATCCTGCACGACCAGGTGGTCCCAAGACGATGGGCGAACGGGCTCTCTCCTGCAAGTCTGCAAGGCGCCGCGCGAGCGCTGCTGCAAGACCAGCCGAGCCAACCCACAGCACACGCTCGGCCCACGCCGCATGCACGATCGCATCCAGGTCTCCATCGTGCACGCTGTCGCACACAATCACGCGACGACCGCTCCGCAGCGCCGACTCCATCGCGCTCGCCCATTGATCCAGAGACGGCTCGTGCGCGGGCCGCGTCACGAGACGGCAGTCTTGAAGACCCTGCGTGGCGAGCAACGTAGGTATGTGACCCCGCGGTGAATCCACGTCTGGCGCATCACCCCATGCGACCTGCAGCATCCCGCGGGTCACCGTACGTCCCATGCGGGGAAACGCGGGCGCGACGATCGCTCGGCTCGCGTTCCACGCCACCATGGCCGCCGCAACCTCGGCGCCTATATGACCGCGCAGGGTCGAATCGATCTTCTTGAAGCGTACCGCATGTGCGCGATCGGGCGAGAAGCGCTCGCTCGCGGCGCGTACGCGCTCGGCCGCTTCCGTAGACGATAGGCTGCGGCTCTCCGTGCTGATAGCGACAACGTCCGCCTCAGGTGCGCGCGACGAGACGCCAAGCATCACGACTCCCGAGAGGCCGCGCCCGACGAAGGGCGCGCACGCGTCGGCCGCCCCGGTCAGGTCGTCGGCCACTATCACGCATGTCACGCCGTCACTACCTGACATCTTTGACCTTCCGCAAACTGGCGTCAGACGGCTACGAGGCCCGCCCGACGGTAGCGTTTATAGTTGGAAATTGCAAAGCAGTCTTTTCAGTTATGACGCCATCTGCATCTCGTTACTCAGTGTCACACGCTCGGCCGCGCCCCATCAGCCACCGCACTGCCAAAGTTGAGACACGTTCGCAGACAACGCTACCCTGATTCTCGCCATCATGACCCCTCATGATACGAAAATACAGATTGACATTTTTCATAATATTGCTAATCTTGAGCGACTTTTGAAACACAATCCGTCTCTTGACCCCGCATTTTCTCGGGTCGGCGCCGCCGCGCGCCTCAATCCGCGCGTCATCGAGGCCAACGCACGCACGCACGCAAGCATGCTCCGTTTGTTCGCTATGACTCGACTTCAACGCCGACTGTCCGCCAACGACGGCAAGCCGCTCCTGGGCGTCGCCGCATACTTCTACGACCCCATCTTCATCGAGATTGCTGCCCACGTGGGCTACGACGCGGCTTGGATTGAGATGGAGCATGCGCCGATCTCGTTCGCTGAGGCGGCAGATCTGTGTCGTATCGCGCAGGCGCTCGGCCTGCTGACGATGATTCGCGTGCCCGACTATCGGCGTGAGAGCGTGTTGAAGGCCGCCGAGTGCGGACCCGACATCATCGACGTGCCGATGGCCAACTCGCCCGAAGTGCTGCAAGGCCTGGTTGCGGAAGCCCGGTTCGCGCCGCTGGGTGCACGTGGAACATTCAGCGTCTCGCGAGCGATGCGCTATGGGCTCGTCGAAAACCTGTCGGAAGCGCAGCAACAGATCAACGGAGAGCGATACACATGGTGAAATCTCGACGTTGGTTTCTTGCGCTGGCGCTGAGCGTGACATTTGGTGTGGTGTTGTGGGGCTCTGCGAGCTCCAAGGGGATGAACGCCCTGGGAGCGGCCGAGACGCCGGACCAACCGGCCGTCTCATTCCGGCACGAGCCCAATGTGCTGCACATTGAGATCGGCGGACGGCCATTCGCCGACTACGTGTATGCGGACCAGCTGGCATACGCTCTACTTCGACCGCGCCACGGCGTGGATCTTTCTGCTGGCCGGTCTGCTGCACTTCGGACGCATGTACGCCACCGAACAGAGCATGGTGCAACGCTATCTGGTGGCGCGATCGGACGCCGATGCGCGCCGCGGCGCGATGATGGGTGTGCTCACCACAGTGCCCGTGTGGTTTGCCTTCGCCGCGGTCGGCGCGTGTCTCTGGGGCTTCTATCAGACCATGGATATCTCGATCCCTGCGGGGGTCGAAGCCAAGCCGGACACAGTCCTGCCGTACTTCATTGCCACCCAACTGCCGCCGGGGCTCATTGGGCTCATCCTCGCGGCGCTGCTCTCAGC
The DNA here is from genome assembly GCA_009377495.1 of Luteitalea sp. Classification (GTDB taxonomy): domain Bacteria; phylum Acidobacteriota; class Vicinamibacteria; order Vicinamibacterales; family Vicinamibacteraceae; genus WHTT01. The sequence goes on along the minus strand of WHTZ01000051.1, from coordinate 21,367 downwards.
CGCCATGTCGTCGGTCAGCGCAGACCTGAACAGCGTAGCGGCGGTCGCGACCCAGGACTATTTCGCCCGGGCGCTGCCGCACACGTCTGACAGGGCGCGGCTCTGGTTCGGCCGTGCCGCAGTGCTCGCGAGCGGAGCACTCTCCACGGCGGCCGCGTTGGCACTGACGCTGACGCGATCGACGGCAGCGTACGAAGTTGTCGTCGTCTCGGTATCGGTCATTGCGGCCGGCATGTTGGGCTTGTTCGCGCTCGGCTTCTTCACGCGCCGCGGTACACGCGCGGGAGCCTACACGGGCATCCTCGCCTCGCTGCTGTTCGTCGGCTGGGCCACGGCGACCGGGCCGCTGAAGCTCGACTTGGGATTCAACTTCTCCATGAACGCGTTGCTGATTGGCATCTTCAGCCATGTCGTGCTGTTCGCGGTGGGGTACGCGACGAGTGTTACGCTAGGCGGTCACCAGCCTGATCTGACGGGGCTGACGGTTTGGGATGCGCCGGGAAAGCAGCAGGTCGTAGCGCTCGAGACGCAAGAGCCAGGCTCAGTGGGAGTGCAGCGAAACAGTCGTCCCACGTGAGATCTCGAGCAGCGCCTCGAGAATCTCCGCCTCGCGTTCGTGACCGATTCGAATCAGGGGACAGATGATGCTGATGGCAGCCACGACGCGGCGCCGCTCGTCGAACAGCGGAGCGCCGTAACAACAAATGCCAGCAGCCGACTCTTCGTGCTCCTGGGCCCACCCCTGCTCGCGGATCCGGTCGTACTCTGCGAGGATGGCCAGTCGGTCCACGGTCGTCTTGTCGGTCAGGCGAATAAGACCGTAGACCTGCAGGATCCGGTCGATGCGCTCTCGCGGCTGAAACGCCGTAATCGCCTTGGCCATCGAGCTGCAGTGTGGCGGGAGCGTCTTACCGAGCACGTTGGTGGCGCGCACGTCCTGCACGGCTTCGATGACATCGATCACCTGAATGCGGTCGCCGAAGAGGAACGCCATGCTCGTGGTCTCGTTGAAGCGCCGGTTGAGCTGATCGAGCAACGGATGGATCCGCTTGCGCGTCGTCTCCGCGCGCTCATAGACGAGGCCGTCGACCATCTTCGGTGCGAGCCGGTACGATCCGTCCGCATTGCGGAGTAGATAGCTGCGACTCTCGAGCGTGGCCAGCACGCGGAAGAGCGACGATTCCGGGAAGCCACTCGTGATGGCAATCTCCGACAGGCTCAGCGCGGTCTCCGCGTCGGGGAAACACTCGAGCACGGTCAGTGCCCGCCCGATCGCCTTGGAGTGGTATTCGCCGGCGACTGTCTCGGTCGCATCCAGCCCCGACGGGCGCACCTTCGGCCGACGCCGGCGTACGACGACGGTTGCTGTCGTTGTCTTGCTATTCTTGAGCTGCTTACCCTGCATGAGCGGAACCACCGACCGCATCAACGGAAGCTACAGGGAATCGACAGCGAAGTAAAGCGTTAAGTCGAGCGTCTGAAAATAAGCAGCGACAATTTTGCGGCGAGCGTGGCGGCGTCCGCCTGGTCGGCACCTAGAGCGCCAGGAATACGCCTGTCAGAACCACCAATAGGAGGGCGAGGAACCAGCCCCAGGCAAGACCACCGAGGTCGACGCGGTAAGCCCTGAGGATGCCGCTCCCGGCGGCCCCCTTGCGAAGCTGAAGAAGATTGACCAGGAGCGATTGCTCGCCGTGCAGCGCGGCCTCGGACTGTGGCAGCGGACTCGTAAAGTGCTCCCGATCGAGCGCCTCGCTCGTCACCGAGATTGGGTTCGCGCGGGAGGGCGTCTGCAAGCGCCCAAAGAACGCGTTGACGCGGGTAAGGGGCTCGCGTGAGGTCAGCAGGCTGACCGCTACGAGCGCGCCAATCCCCGCCAGCAGGGACACGAGAAAGACATTGGGATCCCAATGGTCCAGGCGTTCTCCCATCCAGGCGTAGAGCGAAAAATTGGTCGTCAGCGCAGCCACCAAACTCGCCAGCGCGCCCCACCGGTTCGCTCGAGACCACACGATGCCTCCCATAATGCTGATCCCCATGTAACTGGCCATGGTCTCGGTCAGGAGAAAGGAGTACAGCACGCGGTCGATCAGAAACATAGCGTACAGCACACCCACCATGGTGATCGCAAAACCAGAAAGGCGCCCCACCCAAAGATAGTGGCGGTCGTCGCGGCCGCGCGCGAAGTGCTGGCGATAGAAGCCCTGGGTGAACAGGGCGCCGCTGTCGACCATGAAGGCCGAACAGGTCGACATGTTGGCGGCCATCACGCTGGCAATCAGCAAGCCCAACGCGCCGGGGAACAACAGATGCCGACACGCAAATCCAAAGGCGTCTTCGGGATCGACGAGCTCGGTCACGCCGAAGGTGCCCTTCGCCACCAGGACGGCGACCATCAGTCCGACGAGCGCCCAGCCCACCGTGCAGACACGCTTGACGTAGTTCCCATAGAAAAAGCCGATACGGCAGGTCCGCTCGTCCCGGCCGGTACCCACGGCAGCCAGCATGTGCGGTTGCGCCATGATGCCAATCAGCCCGTTGAGTGTCAGGACCGCGATCACCCAGGCACTGATGCCCTCCGGCGTCGCAAGGGAGAAGTAGACCGGATCGACGCTTTCCCGCATGCCCGACAGCCCCCCGACAACGCCCCAGCCGAGCGGAATCAGCAGGAATGACAAGGCAATGATGAGCACCCCCTGAAACAGGTCCGTCCACGCTGACGCGACGAGTCCGCCGATAAAGCTGTACAGGATGAAGATGACGGTCATCCCAATCACGATCGCGTTCACGCCGACATCGCCTCCCACCGCCTGATTGATGACCTTCCCCGCCCCTTTGAGCATGCCGGCCGTGTTGATGGTGAAAAAGCACAGCGCAAAGACCGTGTAGATGGCTCCCATCCAGGGACCGTAGCGGTCCTCGGTCAATTCGGCCACGGTGGTTCGGCGAATTCGGCGAAAGACCGGCGCGAAGACCCAATAAAATGGCGTGGCAAACAGGTTCTTCCACTGAAACCAGATACCCGAGAACCCCATGCTGTAGACGGCCCCGGCCAGCGACACCGGCATTTCGGCGTGCGTGCCGATACCAAAGCTCTGTCCAATCATCAGCCAAGGTCCGAACGCTCGTTTGCCGAGGAAATAGTGCTCCGTGTCTCGAACCTTCAGGCCGACGATAATGCCGATGGCGGCAATCACAATCATGTAGCCGATCAGCACGATCCAGTCTGCAGCGGCGATTTGCATGGTGGCGAACCTACAATTCGGAGACTATGGGCTGCCGATAGGGAGCGACGTGTTAGCAGCTAGGGAGTGTGACCACCGGCGGCACCGCAGTCAACCCCAATGTGACAAGGCTAATGTGACAAGGCTGGTGTGACAAGGCTGGGAGTCACTGCGGCAAGTCCCCGTCCCAGATTGTGGACGCAATGTAACGCTCTGGCCCTGAATGGTCGTTGTAGTAGTACACGCCAAGAGATGCTCCTCGGGTCGGCTGCGGTCGATCGGGTGACGACGTGGCGGCCCCTCCTTCGTCGCCGGATCCATATGCCCGGCGGAGAAACCCACGACAATCTCATTACCCCACGCCCAAATGCCGTGGTTGGCCGGCCAGCCCGCGTAGCGTCCCGGCTCGCGGAACACAATCACGTGCTCGACATCTCGAGGTGGCGGCCTCTGTCCCGGGACGACAGAGGCACTCGACAGCACGAGGGCCGCGACACCAACGCACGTCAGGGTCGGCTTCCTGCTCTTCATCGCGACTCCTTGGAGGTTCCCGTTCCACTCTCTTCTTGTACCCACGCCTCGTCGAAGGCGACGTGCTTGATCGTTCTCAGGTTATAGCTGTAGGTCACGTGTAGTGAGCCATCACGCGCTTGGATGATCGATGGATAATCGAACCGTTCGCCCGGCGTATTGGCCAGGTGCCTCGTCCAGCGCCACGTCTTGCCGTCGTCGGTCGAGATCGAAACGGCGAGGCGATCCCGCGGGCGCTCCTCCTTGTCGTTGTAGACGAGCGCAACGTGACCGTTCTGCAGCGTCACGGCCTCGACGCGGCTACCCGGGTTTGGCAGATCAGTCACGACTGGCGCCGACCACGTGATACCACCGTCGGCGGACTCGCTGTGAAGGATGCGCCCCTCGCCCCGCGCATCGCGGAAGTACGCGGCTAGGCGTCCGTCGGACAAGCGGACCACCGAGGGCTGGATGACGCCAAGGCCGGGGACTGTCTGTGACATCTCCCAGGTTTCGCCACCATCGCGCGTCATCGCCATTGCCGCCGCGTTGAAGTTCTCGTTGGCGATCGGCACCAACAGCCCGCCGTCTGGGAGCACGAGCGGATGTGTCCCAGGCATCCAGCCGAGGCGACGCGCGAACGGGTCGTTCAGACGATCCACGAGAGCCGCAGCCCGCTCCAGTTGCTCGTCCCCGTGCCGCCGCAGCTCGGCGGCTGCTCGCGCCACGACCTCGTCGAGACCATTCGGATGGATCACGAGGATGCGTTCCACGTCCCATCGCGGCGGACCAGACCCCTGGTAGTCGGATGACACTTTGTACTGCAGCAGGGCGCTTCCCCACGTCCGTTCGGGCACTGTCAACATCGTTGGGTGAATCAGCCACAGGCGCTTGGCCGCATCGACGGCCAACATTGGATTGTTGTCCGATACGCCGAAGGTATCGGAGATGACGAATGGCTCGGCCCAGGTCGACGCGCCGGGAGGGAGACGTGCCGCACCAATGCGTACGTCGGAACGCTTGTCCGCGTCGGTGCCCAGATAATGGTCGTGCTCTCGAGGATCTCCGTTCTCGTACCACGCCGCGATGAGACCGCCGGAAGGTGTCTCGATCACCGATGAGGCGTGCACGTGGCCCCGGCCCGGCGTCGCTGGGAATATGAAGCGCTCCTGGTATCGGGGCGCGTCCGAGGAGACAGGGCTGGCAAGTGTCGCCGCAACCAGCCCAGCGAACAGCACGGCACGCATCATGATTGAACCTCCTTAGAAGAGCAGCTTGAAGTCCAGGAAGATCGTTCGGGGCTGGTTCCTCTGGTTCAGGGCGATCTGACCGAACGTGGGGCTCGTGACGTCCAGCGAGTCGATTCTGGGAAAGTAAGGTCGATTGAAGGCGTTGATGATATCCGCACGAAACAGGTCGCTCGTGTTCATCAACGCGATTCACGTGATCCCGCGCTTCACGCCGCAGCGTATCGTCACGGAGTGGGTCATCGCCTTGAACGCGGTGCTGTGCACACTCCTCGTCTTCGCTCTGCCGCCGCTCACGGTCACGCCGCGAGAGACCGATGAGCCCGCCTGTCGTTGGAAACCGGTGCTGATCCGAACGGCCCTGGCCGGTCTTGCCGGTGCGTTGACGGCGAGCCTCCTCGGCTACTCGGTGCGCGTCGGTCTGTTCGGCAACGGCCCGACCGGCAACATCTACACCGAGCACATTCGCTTTGGGCCGAACAATACCAACGATATTCGATGAGGAGGCACTTTTACGGGCCACCGCGCGCGAGCGGGCGCAGTACCTCCCCGGTGCGGGATGCCGCGCGGCGAACCGCAGCGATCATGCGATTCTGAGCTTTGCGATCCGGCAGCCGCATCTTCGGCAGCGACATGCTGATGGCGGCCCAGACGGCCTCGTCCGGCCCGATGACCGGCGCACCAAAGCAGCAGCCTTCGAGCACGCTCTCCTCCTGGTCCGTGCTGTAGCCACGCTCGCGGGTCCGCTCGTATTCCTTCTTCAGCTCGACTTCATCGGTGATGGTATGCGACGTGAAGCGGTGCACGCCGTAGCTGCGCAGCAGCCGCTCGCGCACCTCCTCGCTTTGCCACGCGGTGATGGCCTTGCCCAGCGAGCTGGCGTGCGGCGGCAGGATGCGCCCCACGGTGTTGCCCATGCGAATGAGCTGAGGGCTCTCGATGAGGGCGATTACCTCGATGCGGTTCTGGAAGCGCGCAGCGAGGCTAACCGTTTCACGAAACTCGCGGTTCAGCTCCCGCAGCAGGGGATCGGCCGTTTTCAGGAGCGTGCTCAACCATTGACCCCGGCCCCAGGTTTGGAGATCGTGGGCGAGCGCATACCGGCCGGCGGCATCCCGCTCGACGTAGCCAGACACCTCGAGCGTGTACAGGATGCGGAAGACGGAGCTCTTGGCCACGCCGATCCGCAGGGTCACCTCATTGAGCGACAGCGGTTGCGGCGCGACGCGCAGGATGGCAAGGAGGTTCAGGGCCTTGCCAATGAGCTTGGAAAAGTACTTCTCGTCCGGCCCGATCTGCCTGGGGCTTACAGCCCGCTTCGTCACAGGTCTCGGCATCGAGCCCGTATCTTACCTGTTTCTGCCGAGCGTTTCACTAAACAGGTCGCTACACGTTCGCGCCCAGAGTCTCGACCCTTCGACGGCGCTCTGCGACGAGTGGCCACGCGACGGTGAGCACCGCGAGCAGCAGAAAGAGCAGGCTGAGCGGACGCGTGAAGAAGATGAACAGGCCCCCTTCGGAGATGGCCAATGCCCGCCGTAGGTTGGCCTCGGCCATCGGCCCGAGAATGAGCCCGAGCACGAGCGGCCCCATCGGGAAGCCGTGCCGCCGCAGCGCGAAGCCGGCCGCGCCGGCCAGCACCGCTATCCAGACATCACTGACCGACCGGTTCAAGGCGTAGTAGATCGTCACGATCGAGCTTTCGCTGCAATTGAAAAATTGTGAAGCAATCTTTACTAGTGCTGAATATCTGAGATCGCCGAGGATGGATGCGGCTCTTCGATTCACCATCGATGAATCGATCGTCACGATAATTCAATTGTTCCCGCGTGGGATGCGGCCTAGCATGAGTCGCTCGTGCCGTGCGCGTCGAGGCGTGCTCGCGGATTGAATCGGGACGGACCGGAAAGGTGACACAGAGATGAACAGGACGGCCCCGCAAGCCGCGAAACCCCGTGTCCTGGCCCCAGGGGTCTTGCACGCGATGCGGCGCTTCACGTCGCCGACGATCGCCAACGCGCTGGAAGCGCTTGGCGTCGTCCCCTCGCAGGCGGTCTACACCAACGCCAGCGTTCGGTGCCTGTTTCCGGAGCTCGGCCCGATGGTGGGCTACGCGTGCACCGCGGTCATCCTGTCGGCGCGCCCCGCGTCGAATCCACGCCGCATCTGGCGCACGCAGTACTGGGACCACACGCGGAATTCGCCAGAGCCGCGCGTCACCGTCATGCAGGATCTCAGCGAGCGGCCTCAAGGCGCGTACTGGGGTGAGGTGAACGCGAATATTTATCGAGCGCTGGGCAGCCTGGGCGTGATGACGAATGGCACGGCCCGCGACGTCGACGAGGTGCGACAGGTTGGCTTTCACGTCTTTTGTTCCGACGTGCAGGTCTCGCACGGCTTTGCGCATCTGGAAGACTTCAACTGCCCGGTCAAGCTCTTCGACGTTGTCGTACATCCGGGCGCCCTCATCCACGCGGATCAGCACGGCGCGGTCGTGATCCCGAGCGAGATCGCTTCCCAGGTGGTCGAGGCCGCCCGAGAGATCGAGCAGCGTGAAAAGCGGATGATCGAGCTGTGCAAGTCGGCTGACTTCTCGATTGAAGCACTGGACAAGCTCATTCCAGATTCTTACTAGTGGACCTGCTGGATGGAGGAACATGAACCGCCTGCTGGTGGCTTCGCTCCTGTCGATTGCATGGCACGCCTCGACGTTGCTCGCGTCTGCGGCTCCACTCGACCTGGCCAAGGCCGTGGTGGTTGCGCCGGCAGGCCTGTCCGGTCCCGAGAAAAAGGCGGTGGCCGTTCTGCGCGAGGAGGTGGAGAAGCGAACGCAGATCCTCTTCCCCGTAACGGATGCGTGGCCGGCTGAGCAGATTCCCGTGATTACCGTTGGACCGGCATCGCTGGTTGAACAGGTTGCCGGCAGCTACGCGTCGCTCTTGGCCGCAGAGCGCGGCGAGATCCGCCCGGAGGGTTATCGCATCCGTACGGTGACCGATCGCGTCGCCCCGGCGATGCTCGTCGTCGGGAACGATGCGCGCGGGGTGCTCTTCGGCGTCGGGCACGTGCTGCGCCTGTTACACATGGCACCGCGCAGCGTGCGGCTCGTGGAGGCGCTCAACATCTCGACCGCTCCACGATATCCCCTGCGTGGCCATCAGCTCGGCTACCGCCCCAAGACCAACTCGTACGACGCGTGGACGGTCTCGATGTGGGAGCAGTACATCCGCGATCTCGCGGTATTCGGCACGAACGCCATCGAGTTGATCCCGCCGCGCTCGGACGATGACGACGACAGCCCGCATTTTCCGCTACCGAAGATCGAGATGATGGTGGAGATGTCGCGCATTGCCGACGAGTACGGGCTGGACGTCTGGATTTGGTATCCGGCGCTCGACAAGGACTACGCCGACCCCAAGACCGTCGCGCTCGCGCTGGAAGAATGGGACGCCGTCTTCCAGAAGCTGCCCAGGATCGATGCCATTTTCGTTCCGGGTGGCGATCCAGGCCACACGCAACCGAAGTACCTGTTCGCCTTGCTCGAGCAAGCGACAAAGGTGCTCCATCAGTCGCACCCGGAAGCGCAGATGTGGATGTCGCCGCAAAGCTTCAATCAGGAGTGGATGGAAGAGTTCTACCAGCTGATGCAGCAAGAGCCAGCGTGGTTGACCGGGATTGTGTTTGGTCCGCAGGTTCGGGTGAGCCTGCCGGAGCTGCGCGCGGCCGTGCCGGAACGGTACCCGATCCGGCGCTATCCAGACATCACCCACAGCCTACACTCGCAGTACCCCGTGCCCGACTGGGACACGGCGTACGCGCTGACCGAGGGACGCGAGGGAATCAACCCCCGCCCGCTCGGCCAGGCCGTGATCTTCCGTACGCTGCAGTCCTACGCGACGGGCTTCCTGACCTACTCGGAAGGCTGCAACGACGACGTCAACAAGTTCGTGTGGAGCGGCCTCGGTTGGGACCCTGACGCCGAGGTGCTCGAGATCCTGCGGCAGTACAGTCGCTTCTTCATCGGCGACCAATCGACCGACGATTTCGCGCAGGGACTGCTGGCGCTCGAGCAGAACTGGGCGGGCCCGCTGCTCACGAACGCGGGCGTGTATACGACATTGGAACAGTTTCAGGCGATGGAGCGGAGCGCGTCACCGCAGGTGCTGCTCAACTGGCGGTTCCAGCAGGCGCTCTATCGCGCGTACTACGACGCCTACAATCGCAGCCGGCTCCTGTATGAGACCGCGCTCGAGGACGAGGCCATGGACCGGCTCCGACAAGCACCGCGGACCGGATCTCTGCTCGCGATGGAACAGGCGGAAGCTGCGCTTGGCCGCGCGGTCACACATCCGGTTGCGCAGTCGTGGCGAGCCAGGGTCTTCGAGCTGGCCGAAGCGCTGTACCAAAGCGTGCGTATGCAATTGAGCGTCCCACGCTACAAGGCGATTGCCGTGCGTCGGGGCGCGAATCTGGATGAGATCGATGTTCCGCTGAACAACGCACCGTGGCTCGCCGACCGGTCTCACGAGATCCGAAAGATGGCCGCGGAGGACGACCGGCTGCGGGCGCTCGATGAGATCGTGAATTGGACCAACCCGGGGCCCGGCGGATTCTACGACGACCTCGGATCGCTGGCCAGCCAGACACATCTCGTGCGCGGGCTCGGCTTCGAGAAGGACCCGGCGTTTCTTCGCTCCTCGCTGGTCGGCTTCGGCCTACGCACGACGCATCCATGGCGATACTCCTGGCGGAACCACGCCGAGTCGCTGAACGACGAGCCGCTCGAGGTCACCTATGCGGGCCTGGATCCGACTGCGCAGTACAAAGTACGCGTGGTCTATGCGGGTGAGCCGGTCCCGGGAATCCGACTGGTCGCCAACGACCGGGACGACATTCATCCGTTCATCGAGAAGGAAATACCCGTCCGCCCCCAGGAGTTCGACATACCGCGGGACGCGACGAGCGGTGGAACGCTCACGCTGACGTGGTACCGCACGCCGGGTCTCGGCGGTGCTGGCCGCGGCTGTCAGGTGGCCGAGGTCTGGTTAATCAAGCAGTAGACCGTCGCGCTGACGTCATCGCCCGGTGCAGTCGTCTGTGCCGACGCGCACGATACACCGAAAGCCGACGTGGCAGGCGGACGTGTCGATCGACTCGGGCATGCGGGCGGCCGGGCGATAGCGTCGACAGTAGTTCGGCGCGCAGAGATGCGACCCACCCTTCAGCACCTTCCTCGGGATCTTGATTTCGGGCTGGCAAGGGTCGTAGCTCTCGTGCTCGCGACCGCCCATTGGATTGCGCGGAATGCAGCAAGCCTTCACCAGCTCCCGCGGGTGCTGCGGCCGATACCAGTCGGTGGTCCACTCCCAGACATTGCCAATCATGTCGAACAACCCGTAGCCGTTCGGCGGAAACGCGCCAACCGGCGATGTGCCTTCATAGCCGTCGGAGACGAGGTTCTGCCACGGGAACTGACCCTGCCACGTATTGGCCCTATAACGATCATCCGGCAAGAACTCGTCGCCCCATGCGTAGGCCGCGCCGTCGAGCCCACCACGCGCGGCGTATTCCCATTCGGCTTCCGTGGGCAGTGCCTTGCCAGCCCATCTCGCGAATGCCTCGGCGTCTCCGCAGGTCACGTGCACGACCGGGTGCTGTTCCAAACCTACGAGGGTGCTCTCCGGCCCGCGCGGATGTCTCCAGTCGGCGCCGCGCAGGTACCGCCACCACGCGGAGTAGTCGTTCGGATCGACCGGTCCTGGTGGCTTCACGAATACCAGCGAGCCCGCGTAGAGCATGTCGGGCCGTGCGCCGGGGTAATCGGCGGCATTGGGCGGGATTTCCGCGAATGTCGGGTGGCGTGTCGCCTCGACGAACGCTTGGAAGCGCTCGTTGGTCACGGGCAATCGGTCCATCCAGAACCCGTCCACCGTGACCCGATGGACGGGCCGTTCCTCGGGGTACTGCGTGTCGGATCCCATGCAGAATGTGCCGCCCGGAATCCAGACCATATCCGGAGATGGCGGCGGGCCTGGTGACTCTTGGACGGGTGCGCGTATGGACGTGGATGATGTCACGTTGGTCATCGCTTCCTTCATGCGGCCAACAAAAACCGAGGCGACTAAAGATGGGCGTACGTCCACCAGGATGTCTGGGCTACCGTATCGGTGTCAATCTTTTGTGAACGATTCAATTATATTGACCGTCTATTCATCGCCAGTAGATGTTGGCCAGGAGGGCAGCATGGAGATGCGGGAGATCCGCAGTCTGGTGGTCCTGGCGGAATGCGGCACGATCCAGGAGACGGCTGAGAAGTGCAACCTGAGCCCCCCCGCGGTACACAAGCATCTGAAGGCGCTCGAGGACGAGTTCGCGGTGCGCATCTACGCGAAGCGCGGAGGGCGGCTGGCGCTCACCGATGCCGGCCGTTTGCTGCTACCGTTTGCGCGCGAGATCTTGGCCCAACGCGAGGCGGCCGCGACGGCGTTGTACGAGTGGCGGGACGCACGGCGAGGCGTGGTTCGCGTGGGCGCCGGACCGAGCTTCAGCAGCTACCTGCTGCCTCTCCTGGTCAAGCGTTATCGTCGCCGGTTCCCCAATGTGGACGTGTTCGTGGAGACGGCCACCGGCGACTATCTGCTGGAACGACTGCGCGGCGGTCATCTCGACCTGATCTTCGACTTGGCTTCCTCGGCTATCGACGAGCCGGACATCGAGATGCTGGCGCAATGGGAATCCCCCGCTGGTTTCATCTCTGGTCGCGCGGACATGCCCAATCCCTGCCGCCTGCCGCAGCTCAAGACTGCGCCCTTTATCCTCTATCAGCAGGGCACGCGGATCGAGCGGCTCGTCGCCTCCTACTTCGACCGCCTCGGCTTCCGGCCGCGGGTCGTCATGCGCTCCGACAGTGCCGAGGCGATCAAGGCCATGATTCGTGCCGGTCTCGGGATTTCCGTGCTCTTCTTGTGGAACATCAACGCCGAACCCCGCAACAGCCAGCTCGTCGTGCTTCGAACCGGCGCCCCTCCGCTCGTTTCCCATATGGCCTTGCTACGAACGAAGTCTCACTATACGCCCCGCGCCGTGCAGGAGTTCACCGTGCTGGCCAGGCAGATGTCCTGGAAGAATCTGCATCCGGCAAGCGCCGGCTGACCGCGCGTTCGTTCGTCAGTAACTGGATACAGGATGTGTAGCGTGCCGTCCTAACGGCTCGAGCAGCTGGCGCGCTCCACGCCCGAAGAGCTGCAAGTCCGAGCTCAGTTGAAACAGCTGGAAGCCCTGCGCCAGCGCGGCCTGAACCTGCTCCGGCGAGCGGGCAGGTCGCCCGGCCGCCTTCCCATGTCGCAACGCCGCCTGCAGAATTCTGTCAATCGCAGCCTGCACGTCGGGCTGATCCTGCTGACCGCGATGCCCCAATGAGAAGGCCAGGTCGCTGGTCCCGATGAACAGCACGTCGATGCCTGGAGTCGACGCAATCCCATCGAGGTGATCGAGTGCCGTGACGTCCTCGATGATGGCCACGACCACCACGTTCTCGTCCGCCGACTCGCAGTAACGATCCGGGTCTGGCCAAGAAGCGGTCGCGAGCCCGGCTCCTGATCCACGACGGCCGCGCGGCGGATAGCGACAGGCCGACACCGCCTGGCGCGCCAGCTCCGGCCGACTGGTGAACGGAAAGATCACGCCGTGCACACCCGCGTCCAGCGCACGCTTCGCGGTCCACAGCTCGTTGACCGGCACGCGCGCGAACGGCACGGCCGGTAGGCCGCGCGTGGCGAGGACGATGTGGCGAAGCGTTTCCAACGTGATGGGCGCATGCTCCATCTCGACCCAGAGAAAGTCGAAGCCCAGCGTCGCGGCGCGCGCCGCCAGGTCGAGGCTCGGTGTAGTGATGGTCACGCCAAAGACCGGCTCACCGCGGCCGAGTCGCGCCTTCACCGGATTCGACCAGGCCGCGTCCGACGTCATGGAGATACCTTCCTTACTCGGTTTGAAGATCAGACCTTTATGTTACCGGCCGCGAGCGGCTGTACTCATAGACGACCTTGCCGTTCACGTCGTGAAACTTGAACGTAAGCACGCTGTCATCGCCAGCGCGCTTGGCGCTCACTGAAAGGAACCCTCCCGCCACGCGGTGAAACCTGTGGTACTCCGAGTTCTCACCGGGGCTACCGCCGGCGTGGGGATCGCTGACCGGACCGGACGAGAATTCTTCGATGCCGGTCGCCGGGTGCTTTGAGTGATACTGCCAGTGGCGATCGCCGCACACAACGAAGAAGTTGTCTCCGAGGTTCTCCGTTACCCACTGGCGGAACTCATCTCCTTCGTGCTGGAACGCCTTGTTGGCGTGGTTGTCGGCCTTTTGGGGTCGGTCCGGACCGACGATTGGTGTTGGGCTGATGAGAATCCGCCAGTCGGCGTCGCTTGCGAGCAGCGTGTCCTTCAGCCACCGCTTCTGCTCAGCGCCCCAGATGCTTTTGTGCGGCCCATCCGGCATGGTGTTCGATGAGCGGAAGTCACGCCCTTCGGTGAGCCAGATCTGAAGCCCCTGACCCCAGCGGAAGGTGCGGTATGGCTTGCCACTCTGTGGGACCTGCTCTGCGTACACGCGACGCCCCTGTTCGAAGCTGAACGAGCCCATGTACGGCCGCGTCATGCCCGGCCACGAGTCGTCCACGTAGACGTCGTGATCGTCTTTTTCCCAGTAAGCCGGCACGCTTAGATGGAACGCGATAAGCTTCGGCAGGCTGTAGATGCGGTGCCAATGATAGCGTGCGATGTCGACGTTCGTGACCAGGGGATCGTCGTTGTCGTAATACACGGTGTCTCCAGTGGCCACGAAGAACTTGGGACCCAGACGAAGCATCGCATCGTAGATGAGGAACCCGCCATCGGCATCGAGGCTGCGATATGCCTGGCCGGTGATCACGGTGAACGCGACATCGCGATAGGCGTTCTCCAACGGCGCCGTTTCGAAGCGCCCGCGCAACGGTTGATGAATCTCCTGGCCGTCAGCCGAAGATGTCTCGGCCACGAAGTGGTACACCGTCGCCGGCTTCAACCCTGTTAGCGGCAACTGGTCCGTGAAGTCGCTGTTCGGATCGACATCCACCCAACCCGTGTCGGCGGCATTCGCTAGGTCTTCCCCAGTGCCATATCGCACGCGGACTCGACCCGCGGCACCCGGAACGGAGCCCTCCAATGTCAGCGGGTCGAGCGTTTCGGTCTTGGTCCTGTCAGGCCGACCCTTACGCACCACACCGTCGGCACGCCGCTCGGCCCTCTGCGTGACGCGCATCCACACCACCGCTGTCGAGCTTGTGACCTCGCCGACCTTCACGCCCGTCGCCTGGCGGCTTTCGTCGAGTGGCACCGCGCTGCCTGCGCATGCCAGCGCGGCTATCGCCGACGCGAGCACGGTACCGAATCCGAACCCCACAACCGCGACCCTCCGTGTCATCACCGCAGCCCCCACGTCAGGATGTGCTCAGCTCCGTCTCGAGCTGGATATACGCGTCGATCAGCTCGTCGGCAATGCGCATGTTATAGCGATCCCACGCGAAACCAGGCCGCCGCAGCGTCGCCGAGCTGAAGATGCGCTTCCGTACCAGCAACCGCTTGAAGAACGCGATCGAGAGTGTGATCTCCTGGTTCGCAAACGCCAGTATGGGCAGCAGCCGGCGGAAGCGCTGCACGGCCAGCGCACGATGGCCGGCGCGATAGGTTCGGTCGATGTCGCAGTACACGGTCGTCATCGCGCTCTCGGGCACCATGGCGTCGACGCCGCGATCCAGCGCCTCGATGAATTGTGGCACGGCCCAACCGCCGGAGATATGAAACGCCTCACCGAGCCGCTCCCTCACATTCCCCGAGGAAGTGCGTCGGTCGACATCCCACTATTGCTTCTAACGCCGCGTCGAAGCAGGCGCTCCACCCGCTCTACCGTCCGGGCCTGGTGCATGGGTCTCGAGCCGTGACGATGGTTCTCGTAAGGACCGCGCGCCGCCATCCCCGGTTGCGCCTTTGCGCAGCCGAGCGATCCCTGCATCTTCGATCCAGTCGGATGCCCAGGCTTCGAGCCGCTGAATCTGGCCCTGCCGCTCTTCGGAAAGCGGCAGCGGCAACGGGCCGGTGTCGATGCCGCGCGCGCGCAACACGACACGCACACCCCAGGGCACGGGCAGCACGGCCACCCGCGCGATCAGCTGATCCAGAAGACCCTGGCACCGCCTCGCCTCGCTATGGTCACCGGCGCGCACGCCCTCGTAGAGCGCTACGAGCAATTCCGGGCAACAGCAGGCGAGACCCGAGATACCGCCGTCCCAACCCGCTTCCAGGCTCGCCAGACTGTGCCGGTCGTCACCCATGATTAGCGTCCACGGGTTGCCGCCGCGCGCCTCGACGTACCTGACGAGATTCTCCGGCCGCCCACTGCTGTCCTTGATGCCCACGATGTGCTCTTCGCTCGTGAGAAGGTCGACGACGGTCGCCGTGTCGATTGGGTTCGTGAACTCCGGCAGATCGTAGAGGAAACACGGCGCCCGCAACGTTCGGGCGAGATGGCGCGCCGTCGCCTCGAGGTCCTGCTGCTGGTAACGAAAGAACGCCGGCATCGGCAGCAACAGCGCCTCGGCACCCGCGTCCAGCGCCTCGGCACCGAGTGTCACCATCCGCTCCACCGAGGGCGCACCTATGGCCACGAGCATCGTCGTGTCAGGCGGTAGCCGTCGCGCGGCCCGCCAGATCAGCGCCTTCCGCTCGTCGAGCTCGAACCGCGGATACTCGGCAGTTGCACCGCCGATGCAGACACCGTCGACGCCCCGCGCAGCGACGAAGTCGCACAGCTTGTCGAACACCGCGAGGTCGATCTTGCCCTGCTCGCCGATCGGCGTCGCGAGCGCCGCGTACAATGCCGGAAATCTCACACGTTCTCCCCTCCGCACAGGTCCACGGCGCTCCAACGGCCTCGTGTTCTAGCGGACCGCGGCCAGGGCCGCGCTCCCCGACGCTCACTCGAGAACCCTGACACTCGACACAATGCGTCAAGTTTCGGGTCCTCAAGGGTTCTAGCGGACCGCGGCCAGGGCCGCGCTCCCCGACGCTCACTCGAGAACCCTGACACTCGACACAATGCGTCAAGTTTCGGGTCCTCGAGGGTTCTAGCGGACCGCGGCCAGGGCCGCGCTCCCCGACGCTCACTCGAGAACCCTGAAACTCGACACAATGCGTCAAGTTTCGGGTCCTCGAGGGTTCTAGAACGAGACCCGCAGCGCGACCTGCATGATGCGTGAATCACCTGCGCTGACGATGCGCCCGACGTTGCTGGACGACAGGTTGGCTTCGGGCAGGTCGAGGTTCACCCGGTTGAGGACATTGAAGGCTTCGACGCGCGCCTCGAGGCCAACGTGATTGCCGATCGCAAACCTCTTGTGCAGACCTAGATCGACGTTCGCGTAGCCGGGCCCGTGGAACGCATTACGGCCAGAATTGCCGAACGTGCCGAGCGCGTTCGCGACGAATACGTCCGTATTGAACCACTCCTCGATCTGCTCGGCTCGGCTGCGGTCGTCGGGAAGAGATGCATCGCCCTCGATGTCGGCGCGCTGCCCGCCCGTGCCACTGCGCGCGTTGTCCTCCCCGCTGGTGACGCTGAATGGGAGCCCGCTTTGCAGCGTCACGATCCCGGTGAGCGACCATCCTGCCAAGACGCCTCGAAGCGCCGGGCTCTCGAACTGACCGGGCAGCTCCCAGAGCCAGGAGGTCACGAAGCGATGTCGCCGGTCGAAGTTGGCGGGTCCCCAGTCGAAGTGCGGGTCGAACGGGTTGGTCGCCGTCGCGCCGGTCTGCTTGTTCTCCGAGGAATCGTCCAGGCTCTTGGAGAGCGTGTAACTGGCCAGCACCGAGAAGCCTTCGGCCAGACGCTTGTCGAGCGTGAGCTGGAGGGCGTGATACGTCGACTGGCCGGTAGCCTCAACACTGAGAATGTTGCCAAGCTCCGGATACAGCGGGCGCCGCTCGTTGGTCGTGGCCGTCGTCGCTCCTGGTTCGTAGATAGCCGGATTCAGCTCGCGGATGATCGCCAGCTGATCGGCATGCGATCCGGCGTAGGCGACCCGCGCGAGCCAGCTTGGCCACAGCTCGCGCTCGAGCGTGACATGCCACGACTGCAAGCGGCCGTTGCGGAGATCATCCGCATAGCTGAACACGTTGTGCGGCAGCACGAACTCGACGCCACGCGGGACGTCGAAGGGATCCACTGGGAACGGATTGACACGGCCCGCGTAGGGATTGGTCACCGAGTCGGTCACGTCGCCATCGAAGCGCACAACCGTGCCGAACGGTCCCTGGTTGGCCGGGCTGTTGGTCGAGATGGTATTGGGACGGTCGTAAAAGATGCCGTAGCCGGTGCGGAGGCTGGTGCGTCCGTCGCCGGAGAGGTCCCAGGCAGCGCCGAGCCGGGGGCCGAGGTTCAACCAGGCTGCATCGTATCCACCGCGCGGGCAGCCTGGATCCCCGGGATAGAGCGCACCCTCCGGCGCGTTGACGAAGATGCTGGACTGCTCGCCCAGCCGATAGCACGCGAGGTGGTCGTTGACGTCCGTGAACGGGAAGAACGGATCCCAGCGTAAGCCGAGGTTGAGCGTCAGGCGGCGGTTCACATGGAAGGTGTCCTGGACGAACGCCGCGAGAAAGTGCATCCGCGTGTTCTTGAACTCGCCCACACCCTGCTCGAAGCTCGAGAATCGACCGAGTAGGAAGTCGGCGAGCGCATCGCCGCTGAACGGCGCGCCGCTCGAGAAGGTGAAGCGACCGTTCGCCCGGAAGTTGTTGACAATGTCCCCTTGACCGTAACTGTAGTCGAGGCCAAGGGCCAGCTCGTGCCGGTCGGTCGTCCAGCGGACCGTGTCGGCAATCTGAAACTCGTTCCGGAGAAACTGGTTGGTGTCACCCGTGTTGATGCCGAAGTAGCCGTCGACGTTGAACACCCACTGCGGCGTCGCGTCGTTGTAGACGTTGATGCCAAGGGAGGGGTAATCAGGTGGATAGATCTGGAAGTTGTCGTTGTTCGTCCGGTTGAACGTGACGACGAGATTGTTGAGCAGGCGGGGCGTGATGATCCAGGTGTCGTTGGCAGACACGATGGTGTTCTGCCAGGTGCGGCCGAACGAGCTGGTGAAGATGTTCCCCGTCTCCAGTATCGCGGGGACCGACGCACGCGACACCCACACACGGCCGTAGAGTCGATGGCGGTCGCTGAGCTGGTAATCGACCCGGCCCAACCACTGGTCGTCGTCGGAACGCTCCGGAACCGCGAAGCGTAGCAGGTTGGGCTGATCGGGACCGCCATTGGGCAACGGCAGCCATTCGTTCACGACCTGCAGCGCCGCCGGATTCATGTCGCCGAGCGGGATTTGATTGTTCGGATACGGCGCACCTGTCAACGGGTTGCGGAGCTGCGTATCGAGCGCGGAGAAGTCTCCCAGGCGCTGCGCCTCGGTGGGCACGAGCTCCGTGGATGTCGCCGGGCGGCTTCGCAGTCGCGTCCCTTGATAGGAGAAGAAGAAGAACGCCCGGTCGCGCGCGATCGGGCCACCGAGCGTTCCTCCGAACTGATTCCGCTTCAGGCCATCGTCGACACCCGGCGTGAAGAAGTTGGTGGCGTTGAGCTCGTGATGCCGCAGGTACTCGAAGAGCAACCCGTGCAGCTGGTTCGTCCCAGCCCGCGTCACCGCGTTCACCACGGCGCCGACGTTGCGGCCATATTCGGCGCTGAAGCTGTTGGTTTGTACGCTGAATTCCTGCAGCGCGTCCGGATTGGGCATCGGGTTCGGCGAGTTGCTGTAGTGGTCGTTGTTCGAACCGCCGTCCAAGACGTAATTCGTGGTGTTGCCACGTGCGCCGTTCGACGATACGGCTTCGACGCCCGGATAGGTGGTGCCAGAGGTGAGGCTCGTCCGCGTGTCTGCCTGCGTCCCAGGAACGAGCAGCATCAGCTGCGTGGGGTTCCGGCCGTTGAGCGGAAGCTCTTCGATCCGCGTCTGGTCCACGATGGTCTTCAGCGTCCCGGTGACCGTGTCGACCGTGCGCGCGAGGCCCGCGACCGTCACGCTTTCGGTGACGTCGCCGACCTCGAGCGTCGCGTCGAGCCGCACCTCGTCGTTGACGCGAACGAGCACGTTATCGGTACGAAAGCTCTTGAAGCCCTCGAGCTCAACGGTGACGTCGTATGGGCCGACCGGCAGGCCGCGCAGCACATACTGGCCGTCACCGCCGGTGACGGCGGAATGCAACGCGTTGGTGCCGACGTGCCGCGCCGCGACTGTCGCTCCTGGGACGACGCCACCGTCACTATCCCGGACGACACCAACCAAGCCACCGGTGGTCGTCTGAGCGACCGCCGGCGAGGCGGTCGTCGCGACCATCCAGACGAGCGCGCCGATGCAAAGAGATCTGTGGTACATGTCCCCTCCTCGTCTGCGCTGCGCGGCCCACCGCGTGCCGGGCGCCTTCGCCAGAGGAGCCGCCGAGGCGTCAGCACCGTTCGGTTGGTCACGCTGTTTCAGTAGCTTGCCTGACGAAATAGTCCGATGTCAACAGGAATGAAATATAGTTTCATTTCCAGACGATCATTGCAGAAGTTGGGGCCTTGGTCCGATTGCGCGCCGCACCACGGCTGACCCGACGCGCGGTCTAAAGCCCCCTCGCTACGCAGTGTGGAGGACAGCGTTAGCGGCGGTAGGCAGAGAAGGGGGCGAGGCAGATCGCCACGAATGTGTCCGAGGAACTGGGACTGCGACTAGAAGCGGCCATATCTGCCGAAGACGGCTCTGGCGGTCTCTCCGTGAAGCAGGTCTGCTTGCGTTGACGATTCGTCCTGGGCTCCTTGTTCCGCGCGCGCGAGGAGCGTTTCGATGCGCTCGACCGGCACCACCAGCACGCCATTGGCATCGCCGAACACGACATCACCGGGACGAATCGGAACGCCGCGAATCTGGACTGGCCTCCCGTACTCCACCATTTGGGCGCGGCCGCGAATATCAAGTGCCGTGCGGCCCGTGCCGAACACGGGGAACCCGAGTCGGGCGATCTGCTCCACATCGCGGACCAGACCGTTGGTCACGGCGCCGCGGGCCGCTCGACGCTGGGCGGCCGCGCTCATCAGCCCGCCCCACAAGGCGCATTCCAATCCCTCGTCACCTTCGACCACGACGACGGAGTTCGGAGGGACGGCGTCGACCATCTCCAAGAGCTTGTCGATTTCGACGTACTCGTTTGTTCGACGGACCCGTGCAGGGAACGCGAACCCAGCCATCTTCGTGCCATGGTCGCCGTTGATACTCTGAATATCTTGCCCGAGGAACAACCTCATGTCGCTGATCGCTTCGGACATGTCGGACAAGATGCAGGTGTACAGCCGCTCAATGCGATCGAGTAACGGTGTGTCGGTGATGTTCATTGCCTTCGTCACGGCGGTGACCAGCGCTGCCTATGCATGGCAGCCAGCCTCCAGCGAAGGCCTGTCCTGGTGCTTGTACATAATGAAATACTCTCTGTGTCCCAATGCTTCTGGTTTGCTCCGAGCGCCTGACGCCACCGTCGTCACCAGTTGCAGCAGTTCCTGGCTGGCTTCGGCCAGCGTGATCTCGCCAGTCAGGATTCGACCGGCGTTGAAGTCCATGTCGTCCCGCATACGCGCGAACGTCTGGCTGTTGCCGGTCACCTTGATGAGCGGGGAGATCGGGCTGCCAATGACGCTCCCTCGGCCGGTGACGAACAGGACGATCTGCGACCCCGCCGCAATCAGGTCCATCACGCCTTCTGTATCGTTAGGGTTCGTATAACCGAATTGCATGAAATACTCGTCCGGCACGCTATCCAGCAGCCACAGTCCCGGGCGTGGCGGCGCCTCGGCAACCCGGATCGCACCCTGAATGGGCCGCTGGCCGCTCTTGGCGAAAGCCCCCATGCTCTTCTCTTCAATCGTGGTGAGCCCGCCCGCGCAGTTCCCCGGAGAAATCGAATACTGCCGGACACTCTCACAATACCGCACGGCTTTTTCATACGCCCCACATAGTTCGCGCGCGGCTTCCTCGCTGACGGCACGCTGTCGAAGAACCTCGCGCAACCCGATCATCTCCACGGTCTCTTCAAAGACCGCGCGTCCGCCCGCATCCACTAACGCGTCGAAGAATGCACCCACGACGGGGTTGCCCCCCAAGGCGGAGGTGCCATCGGATCCTCCGCACTCGGCGCCGACGGTTAGATCCGCCAGCGTCATGGGAACGCGCTGTGCGTGGCTTCGGATCTCCGCGCGCATCTGTCGCACCAGTTCTTTCCCCCGCACCACGCTGGCTCGCGTACCCCCCTGCTCTTGGATATAGAACC
>WHTZ01000050.1 GCA_009377495.1 Luteitalea sp. | reverse complement strand
CCCCTACACTAATCTTCCTCGGGAGGTTGTCTCACAGATTATTGGCACAGGGGGCATGACGAGGCAGGCGCCAGGGACCCCATGCCTCCACGCGCAGGCCCAGATTGAGCGTCAAGCGGTCGTGAAGCTGCCAGCTATCCTGGACATACGTGCCCCAGTACGTCTGCCTACCAGACCAGGGAACCGGTTGTAGGATGAGAAGTGATCGGGACGGGAAACCGAGGAGCATGTCTGCGAAGCCGAGCCCGCCGACGGGCAGGCCGGCAGCCTGTCCGGCTGCCTCGCACACCTCGTTGCCTTGAGCGCAGGCACGGGTAAAGGCGTTGTCAAAACCAAGACTCCCTTTGTCGTTCGTCACCCTTGGGAAGTTGAAGCGCCGCTCCGTGACCTGGAAGCCCGTCTTCAAGGTGTGCTTGCCTTTGGTCCAGGTCACGTCATCTTTGACCTGATACGTGTTCTGAACCGGCTGCCAGTTAACGACGTCCGACGTGCCGATGCTGAATTCCGGGTTGCCGAGGTTCGGGCTGCCAGGGAGATCGGACGTGTTCTGGAACCCGGCGAGTGCCGCCACATCCGGGACATCGAGCCTGCGGCCAATTCCCCACCGGGGACGCGCGTAGGACACCGAGAAGTCGTTGATGAGCGTGGGGCTGACCACTTCGCTCCAGTTCACCACGAGGTCGTGTGTGCTGCCGGGGGTCGATTGCCCTGGCAACGGTCCCAGGAGCCCACGTAGTGTCGCGTCTCGTCGGCCGTAGGTATAACGTCCCCAAATTGTGGTGTCTTCACTCGTGTTCCAATCGAGACGGAGCGAGTACTGGTCCTCATCGATAGTCGTCGGGATCGTGCCCGAGAACCGGGGAACCCCGTCGATGACCGTATTGGGTAACGGGGTGAATTCCATGATCTGCTGGATTTGCGGGGCCAGCAGCTCGGGAGGAATCTGGTTATTGGGGAAGGGCGCGCGCCGCCCCGTCTCCGGGTCGAAGTCCAAGGGATTAAACAGCTGAGGGGCAGGACCGGTCCCGCCACCCGGCAGCGGAAAGACGGATTCCGAGAAGTCACCGTTGCGTTCCGCGGCGGTGGGGACGGGGGCATCGGCCTGGACCGCCTGGCGCAGTCGGGAGCCCTCCGTGTTGGCGAAAAAGAAGAGCCTGTTTTGCAGGATGGGACCGCCCAGCGAGCCGCCCCATTTGTTCCGCTTGTATTCCGGCAGGCCTTCTCCGGCCAGATTCGTAAAAAAGTCCTTCGCGTCGAGATTGTCGTTGCGGTGTTCCCAGAACGTCTCGCCTTGAAAGGCGTTGCTGCCGCTCTTCGTCACGATATTGACGGCATTCGCGCCGCTGCCAAACTCCGCGCTCATGCTAGCTGTCTGCAACCGCAGCTCTTTCACCATCGCGGACGAGAGAATCGTGACGTTCTGGCCGTAAACGGCAATTGACGAGTTGGATCCATCAATCGAGACATTCGACGAGGAATCGCGCTGGCCGCCGGCCAGGACCCCCGAGGATTCGAAACTGCCGGCCGCATTCACGCGCTGCAAGGAGTGCTGGCCAAAAGTCAGCCCCCCTGCGCTCAGATATTGGGGAGTGGTATGGGGAGCCAGGGCTAGCAGATCAAAGTAATTGCGCGATTCGACGGGCATGTTGTCCACCAACTGCTCGTCGATGGTCGTGGCCAGTTCCGCCGTCGTCGTATTGAGCAGCTCCGCCCCCGCGGCCGAAATCGTGATCTCTTCGCTGACGTCGCCGAGCTCGAGCGTGATGTCGACCGCCGCCGGGATCGCGACCAGCACCTCTCGATCGGTAATCACGGCGGGCCGAAATCCCGGCAGGCTCGCGCGGACCGTATACGTCCCCGGCCGCAAAGACTGAACCGAGTAGTACCCCTCGTGATTCGTCACGCGCTCCCGGCTCACGCCGGTCGCTTGATTCACAATCGTGACCGTCGCTCCCGGCAAGACGGCGCCGGTGGTGTCCCGTACGGTCCCCGTGATGGCCGTGGTCGTCTGGACCTGCCCGTAGAGGGTCGTCACACTGAGCACGACACTCAAAACACCCCACGAGATTCCCACGACGATCTGACGTGTCATTTTGTCGACTCCCTTCCAAGTTGCGACTGCCCATTTAGGGTCGGTGACCAATGGGCGACACGCCGTCGACGCCCAGCTTCGGGACCTCGCGGATCGGCGGGGATTGCCGCCGCTGAGCGTATTAGGCCTATAGCGCGAACTAATTATGCGCAGTATAGTCGCACAGCCCCGGTAGCTGTCAAGAGCGGAAAAGTGGCGGTAATAGCGCAAGAAAAGAGGATTAAGAAGCTGATTCGTCGCCCACACCAGAGAGGCGATCGGCTAGATTGGTATTAGCGGCGAACGAATCTACTTAGCCGTGCAGCCACTACATCCCTTTGCTGTGGAAGGGAAGGCAGGTCAACTATCTCTCTTGCCTCAACGCAGCAGGATCGATCTGCGTCTCGCCTACCATCAGGTTCCCCTCCAGGAGGTTGCCCTCTCCACCTTGGACGGCGAGAGCCAGCGACCCTTCTTTCTCTCTCGCTCGAATCAAGCAACCGGAGACGCGGCTGTGGCGGACATCGCTGAGGAGGACCCCGGCTCCCTCGGGATCGAGGATGGTGCAGTTGGCGATGTTGAACCAGCAGCTTCGTTCCACCGAGAGAGCGGCTTCTCCGCGTGTGTCGGTCATGTGAAGTCCCATCAGGGTGCAGGCGGAAGAGTCCACGAAGCGGATCGTGTTGCGGCTTTCGTGGGGACGATAGTCGGGGTTCCGATCGAACAGGTTGGAGCCAAGGACGATCTGGGAGGAAGACTCGACCAGGAGATTGTAGCGAAAGCCTTTCCAGATCGTGTTGCCCGTGATGACGACTCCCCGGGCGTGCTTCAGATGAATGTTGACCGCGACGTCGGACATGGCGTTGTCGGCGATAGTGAAGTGTCCCACTTTTCTGGCCTGGCCCGGGTCGGGTCCAAGAAGGCGAATATTCGCCGAGTCCTCCAGCCGGGAATGCTGTAGGGTGCAGCCCACAATGGCACCTTCCCGGACGGAGCCGTTCCGGACGTCCAGCAGGACATTCGCGGCCGACGCGTGTTGCGGACTCATATTCCCTTCAATGTCGCAGCTTCCGATCTGGAGGTTGCGGATCTCCCCACCGCGGACGACGACACCTCCCTGGCCGTTGTAGCTGATGTGCGATCCGGTGATATTGATCTGGTGGAGATTCGCCTGATCGAGGAAGATACCAATGCCGCGGTTATCGTAGCCGTGACAGTCACCGATCGTCACGTTGCGGTTGCGACCGGTCAGGTGGATGCCGTGGAGGGCCTTGCGAACCGTCAGCCGGGTCATGAGGGGCTGCATTGTCCCGTTTAGTTCGACTCCCGACGCGTCCGGGTGGTCTCCCACGATCTCGATGGCATTGATGACAGGAGCCCGCTCTTTCTCCACCACGGCAGGCGTGAGAGTTGAGGGGTCTGCGGTGCCGGCATGGCTGCCGAGGAACCGAAAAGCGGGCCCTTTCCCGCTCATAACAATGCGCGCTGTGCCTTGTCCCGAGAGAGAGACCGGGCCTGCCAGGCCCAATTGGATCAGAATGGAGCGCACGATCCGATACGTGCCGGCTGGGAAAAGGATGTCACCGTTGCCCGAGTTGACCGCCTGCTGGATGGCTTCAGTGTCATCCGATTGTCCGTCCCCTGCAGCTCCGAAGTCGCGCACGGTGACTTTCCCGAGGGTGTCTTTCGTACTGATGTGAGCGCGAGATTCCTGGAGTCCTCCCGTCGTGCCCGCCCTGCCGTTCTCCTCTACAACCGAATTCCGAGCGTCGGGCGGCGAGCGAAGCGCTCCCCACGAGAGCGCCGACATGCCCGGCCCCATCAACCCGCCCACGGCAGCACACTTCAGCGCCATACGACGACTCAATCGTCTCCAGTTCGGTTGTAAGTGCTTCACGCTCATGGATCGATAGTCCTCGCGCTCCGGCAGCACGTTTATACGACCTTGAGCAGTCGTGCTGCGTTTCCGTAGAGGATCTTTCGAACAGCTTCTCCGTTCGGGGCCAGGTACCGGACTGTCGCCAGACCTTTGCTTCCGATGCACTGATCTCCTTCTCCGAACGTATCGTTACAGTCGCTTGCCCATAAGAGCTTGCCCTGGTCTTGATTCATTGATTGCCAACCTGCTCAGCGACCTGCTAATAGTCTCTGAACGGACCGCGCGGCTCTGCGTGCTCCATTTCCCGATTCCAGTTATCCCAGCGCGCCTTGACGAAGGCGAGGATGTCTGGGCGGGACGCGGAGAGGTCGCTGGCCTCGCCGGGATCGTTGGCGAGATCAAAGAGTCCGTCCAACTGTGGCGCGACAATCCACTTGAAATTGCCGACTCGAGCGGCCCGAGAGTGGCGGCTCTTCCAGAACATCTCCGTGCGCGGCGAGTCCATTTTTCTCTGGAGCACCGGCAGCATGTCGAGGTATTCGGTCCGTCGCTCGGTCGGATCCAGTCCGGGGTAGAGATCGAGGTATTTCTGCGGCGGGTAGATTCGTTGATCGTCCAGGTCGGCGGTTCCGGAGGGAGCGTGGTAGGCGAGGTACAGGAAGAAAGGTTGATCGCGGTTCCGACCGATGAACCGGAGCGCCTCCCGGGTAAAGAGCTCTTCCGAGAAACCCTCTTCCTTCACCAGTTCCTCGTTGCGGAACATGGACGGAACCCCGTAGCGATCGTGGGTCCAGTAGTCGATTCCGGTGATGGGGAGCCCGTAGAAGTAATCGAATCCGTTTCGCGTCGGGAGGTATCGCTTGGCCCGTCCGCTGTCCCACTTCCCGATGGCGGCGGTCGCGTAGCCAGCGCTCTTCATCATCTCGCCGCAGTTGATTTCGCGCGGATCCATCCCCAAGGTCATCTCGGGAGAATACGCGTATTCTTCCGGGGTGTAGCGATGGCCGTAGCGCACCATTTCGTTGCGGATCATCTCGTACAGCCCGTTGCGCTGTGGGTAGCGCCCTGTGAGAATGCTGCCGCGCGACGGAGTGCAGGCCGGAGAGGTGACGTAAAAGCTAGTCGCCATGATACCGTCGGCGGCCGTCCGGTCGAGGTTGGGGGTGACCGCGTCCTTGGCGCCAAACGCGCCGATGTCGACATAAGCCTGGTTGTCGCTGACGATCAGGACGATGTTGGGAGGACGCTGCCGGCTTTGGGCACTTCCGGCCGGGGCCAACATCCCCCAGGCGACGAGCGTCAACGCAAAGAGGGAGCGGGGTCGGGAGCGAGACATGGTTATTCTTCCAAGAGGAATTCCAGAAGATCCGCCATCTCCTGAGGCGCAATAACCGCCTCCAGACCCTCCGGCATGATGGACACGCCCGAGCTCCCGATGTGTTCGATGTTCTGCCTCAGGATTGTTTCTTCGACGCCTCCTGGCCGCTTGATCGTCAAGCTGCTCGACGTCTCATTAACGATCATCCCGCTAGCGGAGCGAGAATTCTTGAGCTGAATGTCATAGAGAAGAAATTCAGGTGACACCTCCCGATTGGGATCCAGAATCTGAGTCAGAATCTCCTCTCGCGTCTTGTGCCGAACGGACGCCAGGTTAGGCCCGAGCTCCTGCCCGTGAGCGCCGAATCGGTGACAGGACATACAGCTCTGCTCGAAAATCTTGCGACCGCGGTGTGAATCACCGGCGGATGACGTGGCGGCGCGGTACGTTGCGAGAATCTCCTCGCGTGAAGAGCTGCCGCGTGTCTCGAAGAGCGTGCGAGCTTTCTCCTGAACGGTCTGGTCCGAGTACTTGAGAAGTCGCGATCTGGCAGCAGGATCGATTTGAACAGGTGGCACCGTCCCGTTCTCCATAGCTTCGAGTAGCACCGTCACTCGATCTTTGTTGGCGAGCAGAATCTCTCCAGCCTCCGAACGGACTGCTGGGGACAAGCTACGCCACGACCGCACGACAAAATCGAAAAGGCTGGGATCATCGAGTGTGCCAATGGTGTGCATTGCCGCTAACTGGATCTCCTGCTCTTCATCAGGCTGTAGCAGCTTCTGGAGTATCTCCCGCACTCCAGGCGCATCCGCACTTACAAAGGCTAGCAGCTCGGTGGCCAACTTACGCTCTTCGCTTTCTCGTCCCCGATCCGAAGCCGTCTTGGAAGCGCGTTCCAAGACGCGATTGAGCCATTCTTCATGGCCGGAGGCGGTGCCAGCTTCTCGCAGGCTCCCGCCAACCTGCCTGAAGCCCTCACCCAGTCCCACCGCCACTGTAATCTCCACAGCCAAAGGCAGGGTGCCGGTTCGATCCAGAGCGGCCAAGAGAGTAGTCATCTCGCCAGGCTTCTGGCGAGCCCCCACAACAGTGGCCAACTGCCTGAACAGCTCCAGCCCTGCCTGGCTGGACCAGAATCTCCTGTCCTCGAATAACCGGACCAGGAAAGAGTGACTCGACTCGCCCAGAGAACTAAGAACCGCCGTTCTTACCCAGATATCGCCAGCATCCTGTCGCACGATTCGAAGCAAGGCGTCGGAGGCTCTAGAGTCATTGATTTCTCCTAATGTGAAGGCGGCTTGAAAGCGAACCCGCTTGCTCTCATCATCGGCCAGACCAAGGACTCTGCTGACGAGTTTCGGGGAATCTTTCAGGCGCGGCTCGGCCAACCGAATCGCATGCTCTCGCACACCGGCAGAACTGTCGGACAGCGCCTGGATCACATCAGCGTCCTCGAGGGCATTCAGACCCTCCAGTGACCAGAGCGCGTGCAGCCTGGCCAGCGACTGGCGACTTTCTTTCAGGAGCCGCCGCAGAAGAAACTCGGCACTCTTGTCCTGCCGCTCATAGAGAAGGCGATGAGCGGTTTCTCGCCACCAAGAGTTTCGATTCTCGAGGGTAGCAACCAGTTCGGCTGTTGTGGCGTTCCCCAGCCGGGGACGCTCGGTCGGGGCCTGGAATCCGGGCGGCTCCAGGCGGTAAATGCGCCCCCGGTCCGTCCCACTGCGCAAATCGAGCTGGGCGTGGATGTCGTCCGGAATCGACCAGGGGTGTTCGATGATCTCCCGAGACATATCGACAACGTGAAGGGTCCCGTCTGGAGCGTTGGTGAAATTCACAGCCCGAAACCAGTTGTCAGTCGAGGCGACAAACTCCCTGTTCTGATCCGCGCGGGCCGAGTGAAACGTCACGCCGTCCATATTCAGGACCTGGCGATGAATCAGGTTTCCCGCCACTTCGCCGATGAAGACATTTCCGTAGTATTCCTCGGGATAGGCGGCTCCCCTGTAAACAGTGGCGCCCGCCGAGGACGTCCAGTATCCGGCGCCAGAGAGCTCGCTCCGCGGCACATTCTGCTGGGCTGGGTCACGATCCCAGCGCTGCGCACGCATCACCCGCCAGGCCTCCGGAGGGCTGACGCGGTAGACGCGAAGTTGATCGCCGGATTCGGCCGCATCGTGGATCGTGCTGGGAACGGCCAGGTAGGGGTTTCTGGACAAATAGTGGCTGGGCAGCACAACATGCTGAACCGGATTCCGAATGTCACAGACAAAGCGGTTGCCCCAGTCATCAAAGCTGTTTCCGAACCGAGCACCACCCGAAAGGGCTTCAAAAACGTCCGTGACCGGGTCAAAGCGGAAATCATTGCGAGCCAACGGAACCTCTGAGGATTTCCCCTGGCCGTCCAACCACGTGATGGTCCCTCCGTTACTTCCACCGGCCCCGTAGATATGATGATCAAGTCCCCAGATCAGATTATTGATGACGGCTTGAATGTTGTACTTCCTGAAACCGGTGTAGACCTTTTGGCGGATGTCCGCTTCCCCGTCGTTATCCGTATCCTTCAGATACCAGATATCCGGGGTGGCCGCCACGAACACGCCACCTTTCCACGGAGCCAGACCCGTCGGCCAAGAAAGCTGCTCGGCAAAGACACTGCTCTTGTCGAAGAAACCATCTCCATCGACATCCTCCAGAAGGCGAATCCGCCCGATCGGATCTTGGTTGGTCTGCTCTTCCAAGCTCTGAGCGGTGTCCTTGGCCGTGTATGGGTAGTCTCTCATCTCCGCGACGTACCCGCGGCCATTCTCGTCATAGATCAGCGCGACTGGATCGTACACCAGCGGTTCCGCTGCCAGCAGCACCATGCGAAAGCCATCCGCAGTCCGAAAGGTGGTGGGCGCTTTCGAGGGTTCCTTGGGAGGCACGCTCTCAAACTTCAGACTCTCTTCTTCTGAGTCGGATCTCGATAACCAGCAGCCTTGAAGCCCCACCATCAGCAGTAGCAGAACGACGGCGCTTCTTTTCATCTCAACTACCTTACAGACTTATCCGATCACTCGCTTGGCGTTTTCCCGCAGAATGCCCCGAATCTGTTGCTGAGTCAGCGGTGATTCCTGCATTTTCAACCAGGCGGCTTCGAAATAGAAAATGGGCGCATAAGATCCAAAAAGGATTCGCGAGAGAGAAATCGACTTAGCCAGGCGTCCCACGCCTCCGAGTCCCTCTAACCAGGAGATCTCGCAATACACTTGGCCCGTTCTCGTCAACGCCTCCAGCAGCTCGAGGGAGCTCGACTGGAGGGCATTGACATTGAGAAGAATGATTCGTACCTGCGGAAAGTGAGGTAAGAGCCTGGAGAGCGGCTCCAAGTCCACGGCTCCTACCCGGAGAAACGGAAGCTGCGTGCGGGGATCCTCCATCCCCACCGCCAACTGAAGGATCAGGTTCCGCTCTTCCACCAGCGTCAAGAGCCGCTCGAATACCGGCTCATCCAGACGATAGCCATGGTAATTGGGATGCAGGCGAATTCCTGGCATCTTCAGCTCTTCATGGCAGCGGCGTAGGTCTTCTTCCCAGTCCGGCAGAGTCGGATTGACTGCCCCAAAAGGGAGGAGCATACCGTCTCCGTGCGCTCTGCACTCGTCAGCCAACCGGAGATTGACGCCTGAGATGTCTTTGTGCAACAGGCTATCAAGGCTTCCCGCCCAGGCCTCACGCACACCATAGCGGCGAAGTTGCTTCACCAGTCCGAGCGTCTCGTCTCCTTGAACTCTCCGACAAGACCATCTTGAAAGTTGAACGTTTACATCCACCGCCTCTTCCGAAGCCCTGGGCACCACCTGCTCTGCTAAAGCGTCGCCATCGAACTGCAGGGCCACAGCTCCCAGTGGAATGCTGAGGAAGTTGCGCCGAGTAAGACTCTTCATCTATAGCGAGATTCCTTTCTGCTTCAGGATTGGGCGCAGTAACCTCTGCAGATTTCCACCCAGGATAAGAGTCTTCTCAGGCTCGGATATATCCGCGCCGATCACCTTGGCTAGCTGGCTGGCATAGCTTCTTCCCCCGGCATCACTCCCGTAGATGACGCGCTCGGCACCGAGCTCACGAACCGCCATTTCCACGATGCCACGGGTAGGGTGGGAGCCTCCAATACCAGCCGACACATGAGGACACGCTCTGATAGCTCGAATACCAGGCTCCCAGTCCCCTCCAGTGTGACCACAAATAAGCCTCACGTTTGGATGACGGATCGCCACTTCCGCCAATTCCTGCGGAGTGGACTCGCCCGGAAGATTGCCGCCTCCCGAATATGCGGGCGCTCCGCCGATTTTCAGCCACGTGTGCTGATAGACCACCGCCTTGAGGTCACCTGCCCTGGCAAAGATCGCCTCCACTGCTGGTGTGTTGCAACGTTGAGCCACCCAGAGCTTGACTCCGACCATGGGACCATCCCTGACACAGCGATCCAGCTCTGCGAGACTTTCCTGAAGATACTTCGGGTTCAGATAGACAAACCCAAAAGCCCGATCCTCACGACCTCTTATGGCTGTCAGGACCTCGTCATTCTGGTGTCTGAAGTCCTCCGGTAAAGGATCGTGTTTCCATTGCGTTCCCATGAACACGCAGATTCGTTCGATCCCCATCCGATCCGCGTACCTGAGGAGTGTGTCTATCCGCTCTCCAGGCGTATCTCCCTCGACAGCACTTAGATGACAGTGAAGGTCCCAAATCCTCATATCTGTACGGTCAGAAGAGGAGCCGCAATTCGAAGTTGATTTGCCGGGCCGGACGCGCACCGTTGACCCTTCCAAAATCGGGGCTCTGGAGATTTGTCACAGGGTTCCCCAACTGGGTATGATTCAACGCGTTAAAGAAGCTGGCCAGAAACTCCATTCTCGTTGTTGCGGAGACGGGGAACACCTTGCCAATCCGAAGATCGAGGTTGTTGATCCCCGGGGCGTTGATGAGGCCGGTCGAGCCGGTGCCAAACGTCCCAAACGCCGGTTGTGCGAAACAGCTGGTATTGAACCACTCAAACCGATCCTCCGGGGCGTCTGTCAAATCGCAGCCTGGCAGGCGATCCGCGAGCTGATTATCCAAGGCACTGCCGGTATTGTCGTTCGTGGTGACGGTGACCGGTGCGCCGTCGGAGAATTCCGCTTTCCCGCTGACGTTCCATCCCCCAAGAATGCGATCCATCACACCACGCAACGGGAAGGTTCGACCCTGACCCCACGGTAATTCATAGGTCCACCCGGTGATGGAGCGGACCGTCGGCACAAAATTCGACCGTCCGGCCCAGAGGTCGAAATGGCGAAAATCCAGGTTACCCTGGTCGCTGCCAATAACACTGATGCTCGACTGCAGATTCTTGGACCAGGTGAGGCTGGATCGCAGCGTGAGCCCGTGCCATTGTCGGTTGGTCACGCCAAAGGTGGCGGAGTGATACTTGGACCATCCCCATGGTACCCAACTGCCAATCCGTCCCCACCCCGGCAGCGGCCGCCGGTCCTCGAGCGGGACGTCGGCTAGATCGCCTTGTGGCAGCTCAGGAGCATTCAAGTCCACGAACTGATTGTTGTGAATGGTGTGCGATCCCAGATAGTCGACGTTCACCGACCACCGCGGGTGGACGCGATGCTGAGCGCTGAGCGACCATTGATAGATGGTCGGCGGGGCATATTCCCGCTGGCCGAGGACGCGCGGCGTGGCGGGCGGATCCTCGAAGGCCTGGGGAATGCCGGTTGGGGCGGGCGGGGGAAAGAGATCGCGGACATCGGTCGGAGGAAGCTGCTCTCCCTGATTAACGGTCCGATCATCTCTTAACGTAAAAGGACTCGCGCCCTGTGAAATCTCGACGAGCTGATTCGTGTTGAGATTGCCGGCGTAAAAGATCCCGCCGCCAGCCCGGATCACGGTATTGTCCATGGGTCGAAACGAAAACCCGATCCGTGGTCCGAAATTCGCCTTCGGCGTGTCATAGCCCTGCTCGGGAATGTCTCCGCTGAGCGGAGCGTTTCTGCCGAAATCGGTGGCCGAATCGAACGCGTCCAAGGGATTGTCCAATGCGAATAGCAGTCGGCCCGGAGGGTTGAAGTCGAACGCGCTCACCGCGTGATGAACGTTGCGCCACGGCGACCACGTCTCCCAGCGCAGGCCCAAATTGAGTGTCAGACGGTCATGAAGCTGCCAGGTATCCTGCACATAACCAGACCAGTATGTCTGATGCACATTCGGGATGATCTCGTTCAAAATGAGAAGGCTATTGACCGGGAAGCCCATTAACATGTCGGCAAAACTGAGACCACCGACGGGCAGACCTGCAGCCTGTCTGGCGTCATCGCACAGCTCGTTTCCCTGGGGACACGCGCGGGTAAAGACGTTCTCAAAATCAACGTCCCCTTTGTCGACGCCCTGCTTGGGGAAGAACAAGCGCCTCTCGGTAACCTGGAAGCCCGTCTTGAAGTTATGCTTGCCTTT
This sequence comes from Luteitalea sp., assembly GCA_009377495.1. GTDB lineage: Bacteria > Acidobacteriota > Vicinamibacteria > Vicinamibacterales > Vicinamibacteraceae > WHTT01. Next base: position 36,338 of record WHTZ01000050.1, on the reverse strand, counting down.
CGTCCAGGTCAGATCATCTTTGATCTGATACGTATTCTGAACCGGTCTCCAGATATTGGCACCCGACGTGCCCAGGGCGAAGTCCTGGTTCCCGAGACTCGGGCTGCCGGGAAAACTGGACGTGTTTTGGAACCCGGCCAAGGCCGCCACATCCGGGACATCGAGGACACGGCCGATGCCCCACTCGGGACGCGCGTACGACACGGACAGCTCATTGATGAACGTAGAGGTGACCACTTCGCTCCAGTTGGCCACCACATCCCGGGTGCGGCTGGGGGTCTCCTCACCCGTCAACGGTCCCAGGAGCCCCTTCTGCGCCGCGTCTCGCCGGGCATACGTATAGCGACCCCACATCGTCGTGTCGGCACTCTGGTGCCAGTCGAGCCGCACGCTGAACTGGTCCTCGTCGATGGTGGTCCGTGACGTCCCCGAGAACTGCGGCACCCCATCGATGACGGTGTTGGGCAGGGGCGTGAACTCCATGATCTCTTGGATCTGCGGGGCGATCAACTCGGGGGGAATCCGGTTGTTGGCGAACGGCGTGCGCAGCCCCGTCGCGGGGTCGAAGTCCAAGGGATTGAACAGCTGGGGAGCCGGCTCGGTCCCGCCCTCCGGCGCTGGCAGGACGGTGTCCGAGAAGTCGCCGTTGCGTTCGGCGGCCGTGGGGACCCTGGCATTGCTCTGGACCGCCTGGCGCAGCCGCGACCCCTCATGGTTCGCAAAAAAGAAGAGCGCGTTGGGCAGGATGGGCCCGCCCAGCGAGCCGCCCCATTTGTTCCGTTTGTATTCGGGCAGGGCTTCGCCAGCGAGGTTCGTGAAGAAGTTCTTCGCGTCGAGATTGTCGTTCCGGTGTTCCCAGAACCCCTCGCCCTGAAACGCGTTGCCGCCACTCTTGGTAATGACATTGACCGCATTCGCGCCACCACCAAACTCCGCACTCATACTGGCCGTCTGCAGCCGCAGCTCTTTCACCATCGCGGACGAGAGAATATTGACGTTCTGGCTGTAGATGGCCAGCGACGAATCGGATCCATCAATCGAGACATTCGACGACGAGTCGCGCTGGCCGCCAGCCAGCACGCCCGAGGACTCGAAGCTGCCGGCCGCACTCACCCGCCGCAGAGAGTGCTGGCCAAACGTCAGACTCCCCGTGCTGAGATATTGGGGCGAGGTATTGGGCGCCAGGGCCAGCACATCAAAGTAATTGCGCGATTCGGTGGGCATATTGTCCACCAACTGCTCATCGATGGTCGTGGCCAGCTCCGCCGTCGTGGTATTGAGCAGCTCCGCTCCCGCGGCCGAGACGGTGACCTCATCGCTCATGTCGCCGACCTCGAGGATGATATCGACCTCCGCCGGGATCGCGACCAACGCCTCGCGATCCGTAATCACCGCGGGTCGAAATCCCTCCAGCTCCGCCCTGATCGTGTACGTCCCCGGCCGCAGGGCTTGAAATGAATAGTCACCGGCGGCATTCGTGACTTGGTGCCGGTTCACGGCCGTGGCTTGATTCACAATCGTGACGGTCACGCCCGGCAAGACAGCACCCGTGGTGTCCTGCACTGTCCCCACGATCGCTGTGGTCGTCTGGACCTGTCCGTAGAGGGTGGTCACACCGAGCACGACACTCAAGACACCCCACGAGACCCCTACGAAGATATGACGTGTCATTCTGTAGACTCCCTTCCAAGTTGCCACGCTTGATGGCGAACGAATCTACCGTAGTCGTGCAGCCGCTAACCTCCTTCGCTGTGGATGGGAAGGAAGGCAGAATTAATGACTCTCCTGAAGCATTATGGCTATGTGACGAACTAATTCTGCGTACTCTAGTGCCATGCCTAGCAGCTGTCAAGCGATACAAGCGGGAAAAGGGGGGATAAACAGCGGATTCGTTAGCAGACCAGTGAGCCGATCGGCTATATTGACCTTTATGGCGAACGAATATGCCGTGGCCGTGCAGCCATTGGGTGTCCGTGAGGTCAACACTGGAGCCGTGCTGGAGCTGCTCAAGCGGCGCCGCCAGACGACCCGGACCGAGCTCATCCGCCTCTCGGGGTTGAGCAAGGCGACGGTCTCGGTGATCGTGGCCGATTTGCTCGAGCGCGGGCTCGCCCAAGCGGCCGGACGGCAGCAAGAAGGCCGTGGCCGCAGCCGGGTGGTGCTAGAGTTCAACCCGATGGCACGCTCAGTGCTCGGGGCCCAGATCGCCGACGACGTGTGCGTGGTTGTGCTCACCGACCTGGACGGTCGGCCTTACCAGAGCACGACTCGCCGGTTGCGTGGGACTGCCCCGGAAATCGTCATGGACGCCCTAATCGACGGCATCTCCGAGCTCCGTCACGCGGCCGCTTCGGCCGTGCTCGGCCTCGGTGTCGGCACACCGGGGGTGGTGGACCGGGCCGGGCGACACATCAGGATGGCTGTCTCGCACGGCTGGCGCAACGTGGCCGTGGCTGACCTCCTCGAAGAGCGGCTGGGCCTGCCTGTCGTGGTGGCGAATCGGGCCAAGGTCGCCGCACTCGGCCAGCTCCGTCGCGACCAAGACGATGGCCCCACTGATCTGATCTATGTATTCCTGGGCAAAGGCGTGATCGCTGGACTCGTCATCGATGGGCAACTGTACTTCGGTCGTGACGGCTGGGCCGGCGACATCGGCCACCTCACCGTACAACCCGACGGGGTGCTGTGTGGCTGCGGGAACCGCGGCTGCCTGTACACCGTCGCCGGTGAGCAAGCGATCCTCGCGCTCGCCCGGTCTCACGCCCGCCACGCCGGCCCATCAACCGTACTGCATACTCTCACCGAGGGGCGGCTGGCCGAGCTCACGTTACCGCTCCTGGCCGAGGCCGCCCATCGCGCAGACGGAGCAGCCCTGGCGACGTTGGACGAGGTCGGGACGTGTCTCGGCATCGTGATCGCGAACCTGGTCAACGTCCTCAACCCCGATGTGGTGGTGCTCGGCGGCCCTAGCACGTGCCTCGGTGAGCCGCTGGTGGATGTCATCCGCCGTGAAATGCACCGGCGCGCGCTCACCGAAGCCACGCACAAGCTTGATGTCACCATCTCCCAAGCCGGCGACGAATCCGGCGCCACCGGCGCCGCCATCCTCTGGATCAGTCGCGCGCTCGCCGTCTCGACTCCACTGAGGCTGTTGGGTGATCATCGACCTCAGGCAAGACACGTGGAGCGCGTGCGTTGATGACCGGACAGCACACGGATCATACGGGTGTGCGCGGCAACTCCAGTTCTGTTGCCCGCGCGCCGAACAACTCGTAGGAAAGAGCTCTGTCTTCGGAACACGAACGACGAGCGTCAAGAACCGCCAACCACAGACTCGTGCCGCGCGTCTTTCGCTCTATCGGTCCCGCCATCATCGTGGCCGCCGTGGTCCTGGGACCCGGCAGTATCCTGACCAGTTCTCAGGTCGGCGCCGAGCTCGGCTACCGCGGTGTACCGGTGATCGTAGGCGCCGTGATCCTGATGATCGGCATGGTGGCCTTGTCTGCTCGCATCGGCGCGGTTTACGCGGGCAGCCCCTGTGACGAGCTCGCGTCGCGGCTCAGCCGGCCGGTCGCCGCCCTGGTCGGGATCACGGTCTTCGTTCTCATCGCGCTCTTCCAGTCGGGCAACAACATCGCCGTCATTGCCGGTCTGGAGCCGCTGTTCGAAGGCGCGCACGATCCAACTCTCACCGTGCTCACGCTTCGGACCAAGGTGAGCATTCTCGTCGCGGTCAACCTTCTCGTGATCGTCTGCCTGTTTCTCATGCGCGACGTCTACAACCGCATCGAGCAGTTGATGAGAATTCTGATCGCGGTGATGGTGTCAGCGTTCCTGGTGAACTTCGTGGTCGTCTTCTCGCAGCCGCGCGACTACCAACCCGTCATACCGGGAGGCAGTGAATTCGATGTCATTCCGCTCGTGGGCATGATCGGGACGACGCTTTCCCTCGCCGGCGCCTTCTTCCAGGCGTATCTCGTGAAGGAGAAAGGCTGGGGTCTCGAGCAAACGCGCGACGGGTTGATCGACTCGGCCGTAAGCATCTCGGTGCTGGGTCTGATCACGGCCATGATCCTCGTGACGGCCGCCCGGGTTTTCTACGGACGCCCGGAGGCCGTGGAGCTGTCGAGCGCGGGTGACATGGCGCTGCAGTTGGAGCCCTCGTTCGGTACTTCGGCAAAGGTCATCTTCTGCCTCGGCATCTTGGCAGGCGCCTTGAGCTCGTTCCTGGTCAACGCGATGATCGGCGGCACTGTGCTGGCAGACTCGCTCGGGAAGGGCAGTCGCCTGAAAGACAAATGGCCCCTCGCCTGCACCACCTTGGCACTGTCGGTGGGGATGACGGTCGCTATCCTGTCGCTGTGGAACGAAGGCAGCACCGTCGCCCTGATCACGCTTGCCCAGGCGCTGACCGTCTTTGGCATTCCCGCCCTGGGTCTCGCGCTGGTCTACCTGGGGATTCGCAGCCGCAGAGAGTTCGTCGGTGAACGGCGGATCCCCCTGTGGATCATCGCCTTGGCGACGCTCGGGGTTCTCGTCTCCTGCGGCCTCGCTTACCTGACCGCCACCAGGGTCATCGAGAGGCTGCAAGATTCAGCGCACGTCAAGGCTCGCTCCACTTGGCCTGCATCCACGCACGCAGTCCCAACGTCGAGCGCGATAGCCGGAGCTCTGGATCGAGGGCTTCGGCTTCATCCAGGGCACGGCTGGCCTCTTCTTTCCGACCAAGCCGTTCCAGAGCCAGCGAAAGCTGATAGTAAGCAGGCGCGTAGTCTGAAGCTCTCTGAACAGCAGACCGAAACGCCTGAAGAGCCCCAGCTAAGTCGTCCTCTTCCATGCTCTTGATGCCACTGAACGTCATAAAGGTGGCGGCTTCAGCCGCTGCCTTCTGTTGCCGTTGTTCTTCGGCAATATGGATTTGCTCGAGTGCCTGCTTGATTTCACCCTGTTGGCGAAGCGCGAGTCCCAGCGAATAGTGCGCTTCCGGAAATCTGGGTTGGATGCTCACAGCCTTCTGCAGCGCCCCAATAGCCGACTCGAGGTCTCCTCGTTCTCGAGAAATACTTCCCAATGTGAAATGTGCTTCCGCGTAATCGGGTCGAACCCGGATCGCGCGTTTGATCCATGACGCCGCATCTTCACTCTTGCCTTGCTGCCAGAGTGTAAATCCAAGCGAATAGGCGGCCTCTGGAAAGTCCCCTTTCAGCCGGAGCGCTCTCTGGAACTGGAGGGAGGCCTGCTCGAGCCTGTCTTGCTCTTTGAGCGCCATCCCGAGGTTGTAGACCAAAACAGCGTTACTCGGGTCGACTCTCAAGATCTCGCGGTAGACCCGCTCGGCTGATCGGGGATCTCCTTGTTCCATGTAAGCCACGGCCAGATTGTGCTTCGCCGATTGGTAGTCGGGATGACGAGCGATCAGGTCACGAAATGTCGACACTGCCGCCTGGTGGTCGCCGGCTCGAAGCAGTGCCAACCCGAGACTATTGTGGGCCTGAAGAAAGTCTGGCTTGAGGCGTATTGCCTCTCGAAAAGCTTGCAACGCTCCGCTGTAGTCCCCGAGCTCGCGCAAGGCCAAGCCGAGACTGTGGTGCGCTTCCGCAATGTTGGCGCCATACGTGATGGCCAGCTCGAAATGACGGATTGCCGCATCCAGTCGCCCCAGCTTCTGCAAACTGAGAGCGACAAAGTAGTGAGCTTCGGCCAACTCGGGCGCCAGGCGAATGGCTTCTCGGAGCGCCTTGACCGCGTCCTGCCATTGCCTGGTCCAGTACAGAGACACGCCGAGGCCGTAGTGAGCCTCGGCCGACAGGGGATCCAGCCGCACCGCTTTCTTTAACTCGCGAAAGGCCTCCTCCCACTTCCCTTGTTGCTCCAACCGCAGCGCTCGTTCGAGGTGTGCGCGGACCCTGTCGGAGGGCTGCTGCTGAACGGAAGCGAGCTCCCGGCCAAGCAATGCTGTCACGATCAGGAGTGACAACGCGGCCAGAAACGCGATGCGCTGAACGATCTCGAAAAATGGCCGCGCCATCCTACGTGACTATACCGCGTAAACACGCCGCGTCGCGCTAGCCTGTGTAGTTCGCGTAACCCAGACCCGCGATCGCCAGTAACAGCAGCAGCAGACCGCCGTAGAGGCGCCGTGCGGAGGCGCTTGGCGCGTCTCGCCACTCTCCCGTCACCAGACCCAGCAGGTTCGCCGTCGCCACCATCATGCTCATCAAGATGGCCCATCCCAACGAGGGCCCGAGCGCTCCCATGCGGAGAGCCCCCGCACCATAGAACACGAAGCCTCCAATCCAGGCAGCTCCCATCAACGTGCCGTACAAGTAGTACGCGCCGGTTTGGGGCAAGCGAAAGTTACTGGCCGTCCGGTTCTTCGCGAGCAGCCAACCCGCGTAACCCGCGTTGCACAAGAACAACGCCGTTGTGAGCAGCGACCACACCGGCATGGCGGCCCAATTCTCCGAGACGCCGCGTTGCCGGAACGCATCGATGAGGTCCGTGCCGAAGGCGAAGCCGATATTGCCACAGGCGGAGAGTAGCCCCGAGGCGACGCAAAGGGCTACCCCACGAACATAGCGGCGGTCTTGCTTCGCCTCTCCGGCTTGCTGCCAACGACCCGCCAACGAACAGACCACGACGCCGGCGAGCATGACGGCAAGTGAAACCAGCGTGAGCAGTAGACCGGCGGGCGAGAGGCTGTCGTCAAACAGCAGCAAGGGAACCAATGCGCCAACCGTCGCGGCCACGCCGAGAATCACCGCAAACCCTAGCGCCATCCCCAGGGCCGCGACACCCAAGCCGAAGGTGATCGCACCGGTTCCCCATCCCACACCAAAGAGCAGAATCAGAAGAACTTTGCTGGTCGACGCTTGACCGTACACCTCAAAGACAGCCGGAACGGCAGCAAACACCAGCAGCCACGGCAACAGAAGATAGGCCGTCGATGCGAACACCAGCCAGGTATTCTCCCAAGCCCATTCGCGGGTCCACTTCATGGGCAGCATGAAGCCGCCCTGGCAGACGCCACCCGCGACCACGGCCAGCAGGCCGATCCACTGCACGTCACTCATCGCGTTCCTCGAGGAGGATCTCCCTCAAAGAGTCCACATAGGCGTCAATGTCGTTCTCGTCGTTGTAGAGATGAACTGATGCTCGCACGCGGCCGTCCCCCGCCCATACGACGATGCCCCGCTGTTCGAGAGCCGCGCTCACACGAGCTGGCCTCGGGTGCTCGAACGATACGATGCCCGAGGCGTGGTCGGGGTGCGGAGGTGTCAACATACGGACTCCCATCGCGGCAACACTCTCTCGCAATCGCGTCACGAGCGGCATCAGATGGGCCCCAATGGCCGCGACACCAACTGCGGCGAGAAAGCGGAGGCTCGCACGGAGCGCGTAGAGCCCGGGAAAGTTCGGCATGCCAGCGGTGAGGCAGGCCGCGCCCTCTTTGAGCGTGTAGTGATCGAAACGATCGGTTGTAAAGCAATCCGGTACCGAGTACCAACCGATGCCGCGCGGGTCCAGATGCTCCCGCAAACGGGGTGAGACATATGTAATGCCAACACCATGTGTACTCATCAACCACTTGAAGCTGCTCGAAAAGAGATAGTCGACGTTTCCGACGGCAACCGGGCACCGGCCCAGCGCTTGCGTCGCATCAATCGAGATGACGGCTCCCACCTCGTGAATCTTCTCCGCCAAATCCGCGACCTCGGCGAAGTAAGCGCCGGTCTTGTAGCTCACCAGACTCAGAGAGATGAGCTTCGTCCGCGGCGTGAGAGCGCCAAGGACGTCCTCAACGCGAAGCGCGCCATCCACGCTCTTGACAACAGTCACCTCCACGCCATCCTGGCGCAGCCGCAGCCACGGGATCACATTCGACGGAAACTCGAGGTCACTGATGATCACGTGGTCCCCGGCGCGCCAGTGGAGCGAATACAATAGCGCGAGAAGGGAATCCGATGCCGAAGGCAAGAAGCAGATGTTTGCCGGAGCCGTGCTGAGGAGTTGAGCGGCGAGCGCTCGCGCGTCCTCTTCCACCGCATGAAAGTGGCCGCGGCCGGGCGTCCCCAACTGTTTCTGCTCGTGGTATTCGGCCAGTGCCGTTCCCGTACCAGGCGCGGGCAGACCCTCCGCCGCGGTGTCGAGATAGACCTCGCGCACCGCCCGCGGAAACAGATGTTTGTAGGGTCCGAAGCCGGCGGTCATGGCCACTGACTTTCGCCTCGAACACGCGCGAGAAGCGTGCTGAGGCTGGCAACGATATCCGAGTGCTCGTCCCAGACGTTGTTGGCTTCCGCAGGATCGTCGTCAAGGTTGTAGAGCTGACCGGGTGGGCCACCCACTTTCTGTGGATCAAGCTCTCTCGGAGCTGTGAATCCGCCCGACCCTCGATGCGGGATCATCTTCCACGGGCCTTTGCGGATCGCGAAGGTTCCCCACAGCGAGTGATGCACTGCGAAGTCACGGACCGGGCTCGCGGGCTTCGTCGCGAGGAGAGCAGGAAGGATATTGCGACTGTCCTCACCCATTCCGGCGGGCAGCTCCGTGTCGACGAGCGCTGCGGAGGTCGCGAGCAGATCGGTGAGCTCAATCAGTTCATCACTGACGGCACCTTTGGGAGTGTTCCCGGGCCAGCGAACGATGAACGGGACTCGGTGCCCGCCTTCCCAGATGTCTGCCTTGGTGCCGCGCAGGTGAGCGTTGGCCTGATGCCCGAACTGCTGAACGTACCGGCCACGCGCACTCACCTTGTAGTATTTGACATCGTCAGCTTCTCTTGGCTCCCAGGCGTGGTACAGGCCACCGTTGTCCGAGGTGAATATGACAAGTGTGTTGTCTGCCTGCTCTGTCCTGTCTAGCGCTTCGAGGAGAGCTCCGACAAAGGCGTCGGCTTCCACAACGAAGTCGCCGTAGTGTCCCGCTCTACTCGTTCCCCGATATTCCTCATTCGGTACGAGTGGCAGATGGGGTGCCGTGAGTGCTGCATACAGGAAAAACGGACGACCCGGGCGCTCAGCCGCATGCCGTTCAATGTATCCGACGGCTTCACCGGCAAGCCGCGGCATGACGCCGTAAATGGTAAAGTCCGGAGACCGGACACCTTCGTCGACGCTGATGAATTCGGTCTGAATGCGTGACTGATTGAGGAGCGGGAGCCTTACTGGTCGATCGTTCTGGATGTAGCAGAACGGCGACATGTTCAGTGAAGCGGAGATGCCGAAGTACCAATCGAAACCGCGTGCCGTCGGTCCCCCGGTTACCGGACGCGCATAGTCGACACGCTGACCAGCCCGTGGCTGCGTCTTGCGATCGACCGGCACGTAGGGAACAGGCTGTCCCGCCTTGTCCGTCCACTGCATCCCAAGATGCCACTTCCCCACGGCGGCCGTGTCGTAACCGTGCTGCTTCAACAGTGCCGGGACCGTCAGCCGTCCTTCCTCGATGAGCGGTGGGTCAAAGCCATCGAGCACCCGAGATGTGAGCCGTGTCCGCCACGCGTAGCGTCCTGTGAGGATGCCGTATCGGGTTGGCGTGCAGACGGCCGCTGGTGAATGCGCATCGGTGAATCGCATGCCTTCCGCGGCAAGGCGGTCCACGTGTGGTGTCGGAATCTTCGAATTCGGGTTGTAGCAGCTCACGTCTCCGTACCCGAGATCGTCCGCGAGAATGTAGACGATGTTCGGGTAACGTGAGCCAGCACTCGTCATGGGAGCTCCGACGAACCCGAAGAGTGCTGCGAATAGGAAGGTCGGGAGTCTCATTCGGATACCTGCTCCGACGCGTCAGACGGGAAACACTGTCCCGATGTGCGTATTGTATTATCATTGTCGACAATAGACGTCAACAGGCCCTTCTGGGAAGTCCGACGATGCGATCCGTGCGTACGTTCGCCTCTCAGGCGCCGACGACCATATCTTCCATGCCTTGCCGCCCCCCAAGTTTTTCTCGGCCCTCCCTGAGACCTGAATGCCGGCACGCTGAAGAGTTGAGATGAAGGCGGTCTCCCGCGCACGCGCGCGGTGCCCGACACGCTTTCCGCTTTGGTGCGAATGCTGACCGGTCTCCCGCGCACGCGCAGCGGTGCCGCCAGCGCGGCGTGATCACGGATGCCGCGCGTCCCGGTCGGCCGCGTGGAAAAACCACCGGCGGCGCTCACGTGTGGCGACCCGCCGAGCTCCGTGAGCTCGGCGGCGGTCAGGCGCCGCCCGTGGTTTTACCCCCTCGCGGCGATCACGCGGCCTCCAACGGGACGGCGCTGGCACCCGTGACACGCCCCGCCGGCGCTGACCCGCGTCATCATCGCGCACCGGTCGCGTGACAGGTCGTAGCATTTTGGGGAGTGTTACGACATCATGGCGCCCCTCACAAGCCGCCGGCTCGCCGGTCGTCGACGGACACTCGTCGAGCCACTCGCCGGGCTGGGCCCGATCCTGCGCGCGTCGCTGATCGAGCGGTTCACCCAATGCGGGAAACCCGGCTGTCAATGCCTGCGGGGCGAGAAGCACGGGCCGGCCACCTACCTCACCGTCAGCTACCCCAGGGCATGACGCGGCAGGTCTACGTCCCCCAGGATCTGCGACCGCTGGCCGCGCGGTGGATCCGCAATGACCACCACGCGATGTCCCTGCTCGAAGAGATCTCGAACCTTAACCTCGAACTCATCCGGCGCAAGGCACCATCCCCCGACCAGCCGCACCGCTGGATTCCCAGCGTGGTCGATCAGACCACCATCCGCGGGACGCCGGTCCTCATGGCCCGCGTGCGCGTCGCCCACCGGGTTCGCTCCCAGCGCGTGGCCTGACGGTTCGGCTCTCTCGCCCACCAAGCAACCTCACATCGCGCGTCAGCATCAGTACAGGCACCTCCTGTTCGCCTTCCGCAACGTCACCGGACACCGCGCTCAGCGTTTCCGGGAGGATGGAGAAGAATTGGAGCGGCAAGACACGTGCGCCGCGATGGGGGGCAGCGCCGGCAGGCGTGATCGCGGGTGCCGCGCCGCCCCGTTGGAGGCCGCGTGATCCGCGACGGGGTAAAACCACGGGCGGGGCCAGACCGCCGCCGAGCTCACGGAGCTCGGCGGGTCGCGACACGTGAGCGCCGCCCGTGGTTTTTCCACGCGGCCGACCGGGCGGCGCGGCACCCGCGATCGCGCTTGCCGGCGGACGCGCGTCGCTGGCCGCCTCTGTTGACTCTTCAGGGGACGGAACTCGACGCTTCGCGGAGGGTCGAGAAAGACTGGGGGGCGGCAAGCTTCCATACGAGTTGACAACGAGTGGTCGCGGTGATTGAATCCTTGCAACATAGCGCTTTACGGGTTCGACCGACACCGCACGATAGCGCGATGGACCCTACCCATCTGGTTCATTGACCGGGGATTTTCAAGGAAAGGCGACACTAGACTCCTTGAACTTCTATCTTTCGACACGTGGGGGAACCTTGAATGCGAAACAAGCAACTTCTTGCCACGGTTATAGCGCTGATCAACCTCGTTCTCCCTGCACTCTTCAGTGGTCTTGCCTTTGCGCAGGATTATCGTGCGAGGGTGCAAGGCGTGGTGACAGATCCAAGTGGAGCGGCACTTCCCGGCGCCACCGTCACTCTGATCAACACGAACACCAACGACACAATCGTCAGGCAAAGCGACGAACGTGGCCGATATCTCTTCGACTTCGTCGTGCCCGGCACCTACTCGGTGTCCGCAGAATTGAGCGGCTTCGGCAAAGCCCTGCAGGAAAACGTCGCCGTGGTGACGCGGGGCGACCACACGCTCGATTTCGGCCTGCAGCTCGGCAATATCGATGAGCAAGTGACGGTCCAGGCCTCCGCCGTGCAGGTCCAATTCAATACCACCACGCTGTCGAAAACCATCGACGGCAAGATGCTAAAGGAAATGCCGGTCGTCGCGCGCAATCCGTTCTCTTTGGCGCTCCTTGATCCTGCCGTCGTCAACCGTTATGGCACAGACCGCAACCCCTACTTCCAGCTTTCCACAACGGGCGTGGATATCGGCGGGCAGACCAGCGGCCGCGTCGATGTGCTGATTGACGGTGTGCCGATTGGCGTCGGCTCGCGCGGCTCTTACTCGCCTCCCATGGACGCTGTCCAGGAATTCACCGTGCAGCAGAATAGCGTCGACGCGGAATTTGGTCACACAGCAGGCGGCGTCATGAACCTGTCCACGAAGGCCGGCACCAATGAGTACCACGGCACCGCGTACTACTTCGGACGGAATCCTGCCCTCAATGCCGTGAGCAATTCCGTCACCCGTGAGCCGAATGAAGTGCGCAACCACATCGGCGGCGTCACGGTTGGCGGCCCACTCCTCAGAAACAGGCTCTTCACCTATTTCGCCTACGAACGTTGGCAGAATAGGGATCCCCATACAAGGCTCATGACCCTGCCAACGGAGCTGGAGCGCACAGGAGACTTCTCGCAGTCCTACAACAGATTCGGCGAATTGCGGAGAATCTACGATCCAACCACGACTGTCCTCAACCCGGATGGAACCGTCACCCGGCAACCGTTTCCGGGCAATAAAATCCCTGAGTCACAATTAGATCCTACGTCTCTACGGTTTATGCAGGATATTCCCTTGCCCAATGGACCTGGTGACGATATCACCAACGCGAACAACTACAAGGTCACGTATCCATGGGAAATCAGCTATTGGAACTTCTCTAACCGTACCGACTGGTTGATTAATGACAAATGGAGAATGTTTGCCCGCTACAGCATGATCCGGACGCGTCTGGACAATCCGAACTATGCGAACTTGCCATCAACGCCATCGGATAATGGCGGCCTGATGAATTCTCTCAACTCGGCGGTCGACACGGTGTATACCCTCAGCCCACGCACGGTATTGAACTTCCGTATGGGCGTTGTGTACTCGGAGGATGATTACGACTCCGACTGGGCGAAATTGGGCGAAGAGGGGCTCGCGCAGTACTGGCCCAACAATCCCTGGTACCTCTCCTATACACAGGAACAACCGGCCATTTACTATCCGAACCTGCAAGTTGGGAGTGCGAGCTTTGGAAAGGGCAATTACTGGCTCTTCCACCCACGTAAATACAGCTACCAGGGCAATATCTCAATGGATCGGGGCCGCCATTACATGAAGGTGGGCGGCAGTTTCAGGCACGCCTATGAAGATAGCCAGCTTCCTAGTTTTGGCACATTTCCCTTTTCGGCTGCCGTGACCGCGGACACCTTTGTCAGCCCGGATACTTCACGAACCGGTGATGCGTGGGCTTCCTTCCTGACCGGTGCGATGACTGACAGCATCAGAGTGAACCACGTGTCACCCAAGCACACGACAATGAATCAGTATGCCGTCTTCTTTCAGGATGATTTCCGGTTCAGCCGCCGGATTACCATCAATCTCGGATTACGGTACGAATATGAAACGGCACCCGTGGAGTCTCAGGACCGGCTGACACGCTACCTGGATCTGGACAACCCGATTCCCGAGATGCAGGCGACGCCCCCGCCCATCCCTGAGTCCGTGGCACGCCTCAACAACGTGCCCTATGAGTACGCTGGCGCCTGGGTCTACGCCGATTCTGAGCATCGCGGTATGTATGATCCCCCGCGAAACCTCATTCTGCCTCGAATCGGCGTGGCCTTTCGCCTCAACGACAAGACCGCGCTCCGCGCCGGATATGGCCGCTATGCCATCCCCATGCAGTCGATCTTTGGTTATGGCTGGCGGCTGCCGTCCGACGACGGGTTCAACGCCAATACCTCGGCGCTGCCATTGGATGAGGGCCGTCCGGAAACCTATGTCAGCGACCCGTTTCCCGCTTCTGTGAATCCCTTGCTCCTGCCGGTAGAGAAGAGCTTAGGGCGCTACACGAACTTGGGAAACGACGCGGCCTTTGTTCAGCAAACGTTCAAGCCGCCGGTCAACGACCGGATTCATGTCTCGATCCAGCGGCAACTGACGAATTCAATGGTTCTCGAGGCCACGTATATTGTGAACCTGGGCCATAATTTGCCGCCAGAGGGTCAGGGAGGCAATGCCGGCTTCGGCAGGGATCTCAATCAGATTGACCCTCAGTTGACCTACGAACACAAGTCTCTGCTGAACGAAACGATTGAGAATCCCTTCTATCAGTACCTCACGCCAGAGACCTTTCCAGGTCAGTTGAGGAACCAACAGAGAGTCACGATCGGCAGCTTGCTGAGGCCATACCCTCAATACGGCGCCTTGACCCAGGGAATGACGGAGGGCAGGGAGAACCGGTACCAAGCGGTCCAATTGAGATTGCAGCGAAGCTTTTCGACCGGCGTCAGCTTCTTCGCCGGCTATAACTACAATCGGGAGAAGACGGGCGATTACTTCAATCAAATCGACAGGTACGCGAACGAGTTCACGATGATTCCCAGCTCGCACCCTCGCCACCGCATTAGCATGTCTGGCACCTATGAGCTTCCGTTCGGGCGTGACCGGAGGCTCCTTTCCAATGTGCCCGGAGTCGTGGAAGCGATTCTGGGTGGCTGGTCCACCAGCGGTATCTTCCAGTGGAACAGCGGAGCAGCCATACGATTCAATGGTCAAATGGAGGTCAATGGCGACCCACGCATTGATAACCCCACGCGGGACGAATGGTTTGACACGTCCGCTTTCAGTCCGATGATTGCCTTCACCCCACGTACGAACCCGTATCTGTTCGAGGGCTTGACCGGGCCAACGTTCTGGAATATCGATACGACGCTCTCCAAGGAGTTCCGGGTGAGTCAGCGTTTCCGGCTGGAGTTTCGTATGGAGGCTTACAACCTCACCAACAGCTTCATGCCAACACAGCCTGTGACAGATGTACTGAGCTCGACATTTGGCCGCTCCATCAATCAGGCCAACAAGGGCCGCGAGTTCCAGTACACGATGCGGCTGCATTTTTGAGAGGGATAGTCGGAGGTTCTGGGTGACCAGTGCTTTACCTTTAGCAGATCGGATATTTACTTGTCTAAAGGAAGAAATTATTACGTGCCAGCGCCAGCCTGGTGAATTGTTGAACGAGTTGGAGTTGGCCCGCCGCTTTGAGACGAGTCGGACCCCCGTCAGAGAGGCATTGAATCGGTTGAGTCAGGCCGGCCTAGTGACCATTCTTCGAAACAGGGGCACGAGTGTTTCTCCAATAACCATCAAGGATATTCTCAACATTTTGCAACTGCGGAGCCTAATTGAGCCTGCGTGTGCTAGGTATGCGGCGAGTAAGCTGACGGACGAACAACTGGATGCGCTGGAACATCTGCCCGAGATCGAGCGGCGGGACGCAAAGAAAGTAGGTATTGGGAAACTTCTTCAAATGAATCGGCAATTTCACGTCGCCATCGCACGATGTACAGGGAATGATCTGATCGCGGAGCTCGTGGACTCTCTACTCGAATCCAGCACGCGACACGATTATTTCCTGATGGAGAGCTTTTCGGGTAATTGGGTTGGGCATTCTGACATTTGTCGTGCGCTGAAGCATCGATCGCCCGAACAAGCACGGCAAGCCATGGCTCGACACATTGAGCGAAGCCGAAAACGGATGTCTGAGATCTTTAGCGGAGCTCTTCTTGCTACCTAGACATCTTCTAAGGCCGAAGTCGTGAGAGATGAAGCAGGTTTTCTGACGGAGCGGCCTTAGAAGCTGTCTTAGGCGCGGCCGCCGTCGGCGGCCGCGCATCTAGTAGCGAAGATCCGCCCCACCGTGGTTCGCCGAGGCTCGGCGGTTTGAGGCGGAGCTTCGCTACTCGCTTGGTGGACATCCAATCTTGAACAGCGGTACTGACGGTAGGGCGGGGCTTTAGCCCCGCCGATCACGGCGGCCCTAAAGGGCCGCCCTACGAAGAACGTTGACAGCAGTCGATGATCGGAGTCATGGCGGCTCCTGCTGGTGCGGTTCGCACGTCTTGACATCCGTGCGACGATGCTCTGATGAATCTCGAAGTCGCTCAGAGACTGTTCACCCCCGAGCCCGGCTGACTGGACACCGCCAGCTACGGTCTACCGCCCGCCCCGGCATGGGAGGCCTTGCAGGCGGCGTTGGAAGACTGGCGCGTCGGCCGCAGGTCATGGAAGCCCTGGGGCGAAGCGACGGTGCGCGCTCGCGAGAGCTTCGCTCGCCTGGTCGGCGTGCCGGCATCCGACGTGTCCGTCGGCGCACAGGTCTCGCAGATGTTGGGGATCGTCGCCGCGTCCGTCCCCGATCGTGCCCGCGTGGTCGCCCCGGAGGAGGAGTTCACGTCCAATCTCTTCCCGTGGTTGGTCCATGAGAGGCGTGGCGTGCAGGTGCGCACAGTGGCCGCGACGGGTCTAGCCGCCGCGGTCGACGAGGACACCGATGTCGTGGCCTTCAGCCTCGTTCAGTCGGCGACCGGTGCGGTGGCCGACGTCGACGCCATTGTCGCCGCAGCCGAGGCTGCGGGGGCCCTAACCGTCGTTGACGCCACTCAGGCATGTGGATGGCTGCCAGTTGACGCGGCCCGGTTCGACGCCCTCGTCTGCGGCGCTTACAAGTGGCTATTATCCCCGCGAGGCACCGGCTTCCTCGTGACCCGTCCGGAGCTGCGGGAACGCCTGGTTCCGCACCAGGCCGGCTGGTGGGCCGGGGAAGATCCGCATACCTCGTACTACGGCCCACCCCTCCGCTTGGCAGCCAACGCCCGCCAGTTCGACATCTCGCCGGCGTGGTTCAGTTGGGTTGGCACAGCACCCGCGCTCGCGCTGATCGAAGAGGTCGGGTTGGAACAGATTCACGCACACGACCTCGCCCTCGCCAACCGGTTCCGGGCAGGTCTGGGCATGCCGCCAAGCGATTCGGCTATCGTGCTCACCGACGTTCCCCGTGCCGAGGAACGGCTGGAGGCCGCCGGTATCAGAGCCGCCGTGCGCGAGGGGCGGCTGCGTGCGTCGTTTCATCTCTACACCACGGAAGCGGACGTCGATCTCGCCCTGCGCGCCCTCACGTGAACTCACCCTTGTATTGACATCAGAATCTTTTCCGCGACCTGTTTAGCCAGGCCCTTACTTCCCTCGTCAGTAAAATGCACATTATGGGGTCGCTGCGTTTCTGTTAATCTGGGCAGTGCAAATGAATATAGGTCATCGATCATGACCCCAAATTGTTTCATGATCTTCAAGGCGACCTCATTGTACTTTGCAGGTTGGTCAGCTCTGCGCACGGGACCATCCGGTTTATCGGGGTAGGGTGTTGTGGTTGCGAAGATTAGGTCGGCCTCCGTAGCTACAAGCTTTTTTACTATCTCGGTGAGGTTCTTTCGATACGTCGTTAAATCCGCCTCTTGAGGGTGTTCAGGATTTTCGCTGGGCCGGCGGGTCACGGGGTCCACATGTTTCAGATCATGAAGCCCAAAATTGAAGTGTATGACATCCCATCTGGTATCACCAAGCCATCGATCTATATGGCTGACCCCATTGGTGGTTCCCAGACAATTTTCAGGATCTCCATTTTCACGCAGTGGTCGTTTAACATTTGCTTTTCCTTTAAGCAATTCCTGAACAAACTGTGTATAACCTACGGAAATCGAATCGCCCAGGAGCAGCACGTTGGGCAACCCGTTCTGTGATTGGGCAAGTAGCCACCGTGGAAATGCGCTGGCAGCGCATCCAATTGCCGTCGTTCTCAAAAACTCTCTTCTTCGCATAGGTTTACCCGCCCCGTCCTTGAACCCTTGAGGCATCGAACACTTGGCTCCGTGAGTCAAGTTTCGGTGCGTCGAGTGAGCGTCGGGGAGCGCGGCCCTGGCCGCGGTTCGCTAGAACTGCGAGTCACGCGAAGCGCTCCATGAGCCGGCGATAGATCTCGAAACAACGCTCGAGTTGATCCACCTCCACGAACTCATCGACCGTATGTGCGTTGTCAATGCTGCCCGGCCCCAGAATCACGCTGGGAAAGCCTCCCGCAGACAGTTTGCTTGCGTCACTTCCAAACACCGCTCCAGCAGGCTCGCCGTTCAAGCCGAAGTCATGCAGAACCGACGCAACGGTTGCGACGATTGCCGCGTCGGTCTCGGTCTCTAGCGGATAGTCCACCACAAACGGGGGCTCGATGCGCGCCTTCAATTGGGGCTCGCGCTCCATGAGACGTTCGACGAGGGCACAATAGTAGGAGAATACGGCATCTGGCGCTTCGCCCGGAATCAAACGGCGGTCGATCTCGATGATGCAATGGTCGGGAACGATGTTGACCTGTGTTCCTCCGTCGATGCGCCCCACGGTGAGGGTCGGGCTACCCACGAGCGCATGCGCGTGGTTTTCAAGCTCGCGAGAGTCTTCTTGCAACGCGACCAGGAGCCGCGCCATGCCATTAATCGCGCTCACGCCCAGATGCGGCTTCGAGCTGTGAACGGCACGGCCTTCGACGGCTATCCGCCAGCGCAGACAGCCTTTGCTCGCGATCACCATCCGCAACTCGGTGGGCTCGGCCACGATCGCGGCATCGGCCCGCAGGCCTTCCAGCAAGCGGGCCACACCACGAAAGGCGTACTCTTCGTCCACGGCCGAGACCACCCAGATCTCAGCAGACGGCGTGATACCTCGCTGGCGCAGCGACGCGAGCGCACACATCATGGCGGCGAGCCCGCCTTTGTCATCGCACGCGCCACGGCCATACACGCGGTTGCCTTCGCGACGCGGCTCGAATGGCGCCACCATCCTCTCGACGCCTACCGTGTCGCAATGCGCCTCGAAGAGTAGCCGGAGGCCGGGTATCTTGCCTGGTAAGATGCCAATCACGTTGGAGCGGCCAGGCTCGAGCTCCTGCCGCACAACCTCAATGGAGTGGGATCGGAAGAACCTCTCTACATATGCCTGGATCGTCTGTTCAGGGCGCCCCCCTGGATAGAACGGGTTCACGCTGTTGATACCAATCAGGTCGCCGAGGACCTGCAGGAGTTGAGTGCTATCGCTCATAGAAGGTTCGGCGGAAGTGTGAGGCGACACATGGTGCTCCAGGCGGCCTCCACGTGGACGCGACCGTGGCTGACGGAAGGCGTCAGAGGCGCAGGGGAGGAACGCATCGACAGTGAGCCCGCAATCGCCGTCGAAAACCCGGCAGATGGGCTCACTCGAGCGCATGCCATCTACCTCCAGTCCTGAATCTCAACGTCTCGCCCGGCGGCGGCGGATTCCGTCAGCGCGAGCGCAACGCGAACCGCATTGCGGGCCTCGACAGGTCGGATCACCTCGGGCTTGCGCCGCAACCGCACGCAATCGCAGAAATAGGACAACTCGTCGCGAAGCGCACCAAAGGCCGCGCCACGAATGAGCGGGTTGTAGCTGACGTCGGGAACGGCGAAGCCATCCGAGGTCCAGTAGCTCAACGGAGGCGGAAAGGCGCTCAGGTGAGCCGCGCCCGTTGCGCCCATCAGGTGGAAAGCATCATCGAGGACGACACCACCTTGCTCCTCGAGCAGCCACGCGGCTTCCACGACTCCCACTGCGCCTCCCTCGAACTCGATCACGCCCCAAAACACGTCAGGCTTGGACCCGCCGTGGATGTTGCGCTCATAGCCCCGCACGCGGCGCACCGGCTGCCCCGCGTACCAGAGCATCAGGTCAATGTCGTGAATGCAGTTGACATGCGCCGGATGGACGCGACTATAGCGGCCGAGCAGAGCACGCGGCCGGTTGCGGCGTGCCTGCATGGAGACGACCCGCCCGAGGCGGCTCGAGGCCACCTCCTCCCGAAGCGATGCGTATTTCGTCTCGAACCGCAGGATGTGGCCTGGCATAAGGACCAAGTCGGTCTTCTCGAACGCATCGATCATGCGGTCGCCCTCGGCCACATCCAGTGCCAGCGGCTTTTCCACGAAGACGTGCTTCCCCGCTTCACACGCCAGTAACACGGCCTCTGTGTGGAGGTGCTCCGGTGTGACAACGTCCACGGCGTCTGCCTCGGGATGCCCGCACAGCTCTGCGATCGAGTCGCACACGGTGGGAACGTCAAACACGCGAGCCAGATACTCAGCCCGCCCCCGGTCAATATCGTAGACTGCCACCGCACGCGCGCCGGGTACGGCTCGTAGGGCCTGCAGATGGCTTTCCGCAAAGAGCCCGCATCCTGCGAGCGCCAACCGTATGTCTTTCACGCTCAGTCCTCTTTCCGCAGCCGTCCAGCTCCCTCATCATCCATGCTGGCGCAACAGGTCTTCCTGTGTGCAGGGATTTCCTCGTGCAGCGTTCGTCTCAGGAGCTCTAGCTTTTCTTCGATCACGAAAGGTTCATACACATAGTCTCTTTCCATTTCGTAGCCCAGGCGAGAGTCTCGTTTGGCGGCCTCCAGCGACGATTCCGTCCGGTCAATCTCGTCCGCCAGAATCGTCTCCATCTCGTCGAGCATGCCCCGCTTTGCAGACTGCTCTTCCCCTGTCATCAGCCGAAAACGCAGATCCTCAAAGTTCAGCATCGCCACAGCGCTTCGAAGCATCCTTTGCATCTGCTCGACGATGAGAACCTCACGGACGGCATCCTTTCGCTTATCGTCCGGCGCTTCCATGGCAGCCTTCCGATAGCTCCGGAGTCCTTTCTCGAACCCTTCGGCTGCTTGCGTGAGGTAGCGAGTGAAGATAGGCAAGACCGCCAGGCCTTCGAGCTTCGCCGCCGGTTCGATGCGGACCACGCCAGATCTGGCTCGAGCGTACGTTTCCGCCTGGTTGACCTGATTGGAAAAGTCCGGGTAAAAGAGCAGAAACCTCGGAGGATACGGCCAATGCGGGTTGATGTTCCCTCCTCGGTGCGTCATCCACTTCTGTTGATCCCACCATGAGTGTTCAATCGTCATGGTCCGTCGACGTGGCTGCTGAAAGAAGAACGGGTTGGCCACCGCATTGTTGGTTCCAGGTGAGGGTCCGGTATCGACCACCGACTTGATGGCCTCGCTAAACTCGCTCCAGGCTTGGAGCACCAAGTCCACCCCCTCTTCACCGAAGTCCCGGCGGGCGATTGCCCGGAGCAACTCCGTCAAGGGTGGCGCATCAGTCCAGCAATACCAGGCTCTCACTTCCGTCATGAAGTTTGGCTTGTAGCCGTTACTCCAGCTCTCGTGTGTACCATCGATGCCGTATCGCTCCAGCGCCTGGTATCGCCGGTGCCATTGAAACGGAGCAGGCAGGTACGGCGTTGTGCCAAACTGCCAGCTCGCAAACGTATCGACTTTTGCATAGACGTGCATGCCTCGTCGCTTGAGCTCCTTGACCTGCGCCTCCGTCACTTCGGCCGGGCCGACTTGGTTCAGCGAGTAGTCGCGTAAATACCCGGTCAGCCCGTCCATCTTGAAGCTCTTTCCATTTTCCCAGGTGAGCAGCGGAATCGTGTCCTCCGGCATGATGCTCATCACGTACGCTTTCAATGCTGCCTGCTGCGGTCTGAAATCGATGTTGTATTCCCACGGGAGGATCTCGATAGCGGGGTCGATCCGATGGCACTCTTCAGCGACGATTTCGACGCCCCGGGTCCACTGGCGCGCCCACTCCTTGAGGTCGGCATCGCCCTGGCCGCCCGCACCGAACCATTCATCGTAGTAAAAGCCTTCCGTCAGCAGGATGTAGCCGGCGATGTCAGGAAACTGCGTCACAATATCTCTCACGAGTGCCCTGAGGCCTTGCTCGTTCTCTGGAGTGCCCGTGTAGCGATAGAGGATCGGGGTATAAACCCTGATGCCAAACCGGGCCGCTCGCTTGAGCAGGTCGGTCATTTGGGCTGGGGTCTGCTGGCGTATCGCGTCGTAGTGAGGCGGTCCCTCGACGCCGTTGGGATTTGCGTAGGCCGAGGCGTATATGGCATCGAAGCCATCGTGGGCCAGTCGCGATAGATACGGGTCAGGCCATTCCATCCATCCCAACCAATTGAGGACCATCCGGGTCTGGTAGATGCTGTGACGGACCGTATCAAGATCGTGCGGGAGAAAAGGAGCCTCTCTCAAGTTCATGCGAGATTCGAGGTTATACAGCGCATAGGCGGCGCCGCTTTCACCCAAGCCGCAAATCACGATCTGATCTGCATTCGTCCTGATTCGGTAGTCTTTGTCGGCCTTCAGCTGAGAGGTGCATTCGGGCGCTTGTTGGGCGGTTACGACGGTTATGCCGGGTGTCAGGTCTCTCCAGCCATCGCGCATGGGCCGACGAATTAGTTCAGCTGTGACTCCCATCGAGGTGTGAAGATAATCGACGAAGTCTTCTGCGGCGGTACTGAGTACTTGGCCAGCATCTTGCGGAATCCACAAGCGCCAGCCGTTGACCGGAATGGCAAGCTCGTCGGGGCGAGGTGTTGAGTCGGCTGCTCTGCGGTCTCTGTGAACTGGGGTCTCTTTGAGCGCAGCGTGGTACGTGTATGGCTTTTCAGGTTCTAACACCCGGAGCATCTGCGTTTCGAATTCCTGAGCGGATGTTTGTCCAGAAGCGGCGGACGGCGCAACAAGAAAAGCGACCAGCGAAAGCGTCAAGCATCCCAACACAATTCGAGTTGATCGCATGGAACGCCTGCCTCTCTTGCGGTTAGATGTTTATCGTCGCCGAGCAGCTCGTTCTCCTCATCCCATGCGTATCGCGATCAGGAGCAACCACAGGATGTGAGACGAGCAACACAGTGTGCCGTCAGAAGATGAGTCGCAATTCGAAGTTGATCTGGCGTGCCGGACGCGCGCTACCGATCCTCCCAAAATCGGCGCTCTGGAGATTCGTCACAGGGTTCCCCCACTGGGTGTGATTCAACGCGTTGAAGAGGCTGGCCAGAAACTCCATTCTCGCGCCGGCGGAAATCGGAAACACCTTGGCGATCCGAAGATCGAGGTTGTTAATCCCCGGGGCGTTGATCAGTCCGGCTGGGCCTGTACCAAACGTCCCAAACGCCGGCTGCTCGAAACAGCTGGTATTGAACCACTCAAACCGATCCTCCGGGGCGTCCGTCAAATCGCAGTCTGGAACTCGATCGGCGAGTTGGCTTAGGGCACTTCCGGTATTGTCGTTGGTGGTGACCGTGACCGGCGCGCCGTCGGAGAACTCGGCTTTTCCGCTGACGTTCCATCCTCCCAAGATCTGGTTCAGCACACCGTGCAGCGGGAAGGCTCGACCTTCGCCCCAAGGTAACTCATAGGTCCACCCGGTGACGGAGCGGACCGTCGGCACAAAATTCGACCGGCCGGCCCACAGGTCGAAATGGCGAAAATCCATGTTACCTCGGTCACTGTTAATGACACTGATGCTGGACGACAGATTCTTGGCCCACGTGAGGCTGGATCGCAGCGTCAGCCCGTGCCATTGCCGGTTAGTCACGCCGAAGGTGGCCGAGTGATACTTGGACCACCCCCACGGGACCCAACTGTCAATCCGTCCCCACCCCGGCAGCGGCCGGCGCTCCTGGAGCGGCACGTCGGCCAGATCTCCTTGAGGCAACAGAGGAGCATTCAAGTCCACCCACTGGTTGTTGTGCACGGTATGCGATCCCAGATAGTCCACGTTCACGGACCATCTGGCGTGCACGCGATGCTGCACGCTGAGCGACCACTGAGCCACAGTCGGTGTGTCATATTCTAGCTGGCCGAGCACACGCGGCGTGGCTGGCGGATCCTCAAATGCCTGGGGAATCGCGGTTGGTGCCGCGGCCGGAAACAGATTGCGTATATCGATAGAGGGAAGCTGCTCGCCCTGATCGATGATCTGAAAATTCCTCAAAGTGAAGGGCGCCCCTGCCTGTTGCATATCCGACATGTTGTTTGTGTTGAGATTACCGGCGTAAAAGATCCCGCCGCCAGCCCGGACTACGGTATTGTCGAGGGGCCGAAAGGACAATCCGATCCGTGGTCCGAAATTCCCGGCCGGGCTGTCATATCCATGCTCGGGAAGGTTTCCGCTCAGGGCTGCGTTTCCGCCAAGATCCGTGGCCGGATCGAACACGTCCAGGGGGTCCTCTAGCGCAAATAGCAGTTGCCCCGGGGGCGTGAAGTCGAATCCGGTCGCTGCGTGACGACGATGGCGCCACGGACTCCACGTCTCCCAGCGCAGGCCCAGATTGAGGGTCAGGCGGTCGTGAACCTGCCAGCTATCCTGGACATACGCCGCCCAGTAGGTCTGCCTCCCGGCCCACTCCACTTGCCTGAACTCGATATTGGTTTCGACCGGGAACCCTAGCAGCATGTCCGCGAAGCTCAGCCCCCCGACGGGTAGCCCGGCAGCCTGTCGGGCCTCCTCGCACCGCTCATCGCCCTGTGGGCAGGCGCGGGTAAAGGCGTTTTCAAACGCTAGACGCCCTTTGTCGGACGACTGCTGCGGGAAGAACAAGCGCCGTTCCGTGACCTGGAAGCCCGTCTTAAACGCATGCTTGCCTTTGGTCCAGGTGACGTCATCTTTGAGCTGATACGTATTCTGAACCGGCCTCCAATTAAAGAGAGCCGACGTGCCGACGGCAAAGTCCTGGCTTTGAAGGAGCGGGCTACCGCCGAGACTAGACGTGTTTTCGATACCGGCTAAGGCCGCCACATCTGGAACATCCAGGGGACGGCCAATGCCCCACCGGGGACGCGCGTAGGACACGGACAGATCATTAATGAGCGTGGGAGTGATCACTTCGCTCCAGTTGACCACGACATCCTGGGTGCTGCCGGGGGTCTCCTCACCCGTCAACGGTCCCAGGAGCCCCTTCTGCGCCGCGTCTCGCCGGCTATATGTATAGCGTCCCCAAATCGTTGTGTCTTCGCTCTTGTGCCAATCGAGTCGCACGCTGAACTGGTCCTCGTCGATCGTGGTCCGCGTCGTCCCCGAATACTGCGGCACCCCATCGATGACCGTATTGGGCAGGGGCGTGAATTCCAAGATCGGTTGGATCTCGGAGGCCATCAGCTCGGGAGGAATCCGGTTATTGGGGAAGGGCGTGCGCAGCCCCGTCTCGGGATCGAAGTCCAACGGATTAAACAGCTGGGGCGCCGGCTGCGTCCCGCCCTCCGACGCGGCCAGGACCGTGTCCGAGAAGTCGCCGTTGCGTTCGGCGGCCGTTGGGACCCTGGCATTGCTCTGGACGGCCTGGCGGAGGCGCGAGCCCTCATGATTCGCAAAAAAGAAGAGCCGATTCTGCAGGATGGGCCCGCCCAGCGAGCCGCCCCATTTGTTCCGTTTGTATTCGGGCAGGGTTTCACCGGCCAGGTTCGTAAAGAAGTTCTTCGCGTCGAGATTGTCGTTGCGATGTTCCCAGAACGCCTCACCCTGAAAGGCGTTGCCGCCGCTCTTGGTGATGATATTGACGGCATTTGCCCCGTTGCCAAACTCCGCACTCATGCTGGCCGTCTGCAGTCGCAGCTCTTTCACCATCGCGGACGAGAGAATATTGACGTTCTGGCTGTAGATCGCCAGCGACGCGTCCGATCCATCAATCGAGACACTCGACGACGAGTCGCGCTGGCCGCCCGCCAGGACACCCGAGGACTCGAAGCTGCCGGCCGCACTCACACGCCGCAAGGAATGCTGGCCAAACGTCAGATTCCCCGTACTCAGATATTGGGGCGAGGTATTGGGCGCCAGGGCCAGCACATCAAAGTAATTGCGCGATTCGACGGGCATGTTATCCACCAACTGCTCGTCGATGGTCGTGGCCAGTTCCGCCGTCGTCGTATTGAGCAGCTCCGCCCCGGCGGCTGAGATGGTGATCTCTTCGCTGACGTCACCCAGCTCGAGGATGACATCGACCTCCGCCGGGATCGCGACCAACGCCTCGCGATCCGTAATCACGGCCGGCCGAAATCCCTCCAGCTCCGCCCGGATCGTGTAGGTCCCTGGCTGCAGGGACTGAAACGAATAGTCCCCGGCGTTATTCGTCACGCGCTCCCGCCTGACGCCGGTCGCTTCATGCACAATCGTGACCGTCACGCCCGGCAAGACAGCCCCGGTGGTGTCTCGCACTGTCCCCATGATGGCCGTGGTCGTCTGGACCTGCCCGTAGAGGGGCGTCACACTTATCAAGATACTCGAGACACTCCACCACATCCCTACCAGAACCCTTGAGGCACGGAAAACTTGGCTCTTTGAGGCAAGTTTCAGTGCGTCGAGTGAGCGTCGGGGAGCGCGGCCCTGGCCGCGGTCCGCTAGAACATGACGTACCATTTTGTGCGTACCCCCTCAAGCTGCCACGGTCCATGAGCAGCAGCATGAGTGTTTCTTTACCGCGTCGGCCGGCATCGACCATGTGTCCGCACTATTGCTGCAAGCATAGACAAGGGCTACCGTTCCCGCCATTAGAATTCTTAGACGACAGCTGTATTGTGGAGAGACAGACTAGGTTTAGTGACCCTTCAATCCCCGGGCGATGGTCCTTGGGTAGCGCTCGTTCGCCCGAACGCCGACTGACTAAAGGATCGTTCATTTCCTGTTGCCAGCGACGCAGCACATCCCTCAGCTCCCGAACCACCGCAGCATGAGCAGGATCGTCAGCTAGATTGTTGAGCTCCCATGGATCGCGTTCGAGATCGAAGAACTGCGTCTGCTCAATCTGGGGATACTCGATCAGTTTGTATCGCTCGCCCCGTACCATCCGTTGGCTGTCTCCGAAGAGCCCAAAGATGTGTCGGTAGATTGCTTCCTTCGTACCAGACAGAATGGGAGCAAAGCTCCTCCCCTGAACGCTGTCGGGAATGGGGATCCCGGTCAGCTCACACGTCGTGGGAAAGAGGTCTCGGAGATAGACCTGCGCCTTGGTTCGCTTTCCCCTGGGGATATTGGGCCCTCGGACGATCAGCGGCACGCCTATCGTATGCTCGTACATGTTCTGCTTACCCCGCAGCCCGTGGCTGCCCATGGCCAGGCCGTGGTCGCTGGCAAAGATGATGAGCGTCTTCTCCAGCTGCTCCGTCTCCTCGAGAGCCTTCAGGATCCTCCCGATACTGGCGTCCATATGGGAGATAACGGCATAGTAGGCAGCCAGATCGGCCCGTACGTCGGCGGGGGTCCGGGGCCATGGAAGCAGCTGCTCGTCTCGTCCCCAGAAGTTTCCGTGATCGAAGGGATGAAGCGGCTGAAAGTTGGCTGGAAGGGGCATGGATTCGGGCCGGTACAGCTCCTCATAGCCTGGGGGCAGCAAGAGCGGATCATGGGGAGCGGTGAAGTTCACATGAAGGAAGAAGGGACGCTCCGGCTTTCGAGCGATGACGTCGATAGCCGCAGCGGCTATGCGCTCACTGATGTCCGGGGTCACCCCGACGCCCTGATCCGGAAACGTCTCCTTCGCATCAGTCTGAAAGACCCAGCCCCGGTAGCCCGTCACCTTGCGTCCGTGAACGTCTCGGGGGAAGGTCGGCTCCCCACCGCCGGAGGCGAAGAGCCCGAGCGTTTTCTCGTAACCATGATCGCTGGGCCGGCCGCTGGTATGCCACTTCCCCACGTACCACGTGTGATAGCCGGCATCCCTCATGACTTCGGCCCACGTCTCCAGGGACGGATCGAGGCGATTGCTGTGCGCGGGCAAGACGCCGTTGCGAAACCCGGTGGCGCCGGTCAGAATCTCGGCCCGGCTAGGAACGCAGAGTGGATACGATGCGGCTGCCCGGAGGAAGGTCGTTCCTTCCCGGATGAGACGATCCAGATTCGCGGTCCGTATAACGGAATTGCCCAGAGCATCAATCGTATCGGGCCGCTGATCGTCACTGAGGAGGAGCAGAACATTGGGACGCTCCGGCAGTTGCTCGGCTCCAAGCCCGCCCGTTGCAATCACCAGCACAGTGTGCCGTCAAAAGATGAGTCGCAATTCGACGTTGATCTGGCGTGCCGGACGCGCACTGCCGATCCTCCCAAAACTGGGGCTCTGGAGATTCGTAACAGGGTTTCCCAACTGGGTGTGATTCAAGGCGTTGAAGAAGCTGGCCAATAACTCCATGCGCGCGGTGCCGGAGACGGGAAACACTTTCCCGATCCGCAGGTCGAGGTTGTTAATCCCCGGGGCGTTGATCAGGCCAGCGGACCCGGTCCCAAACGTTCCAAACGCCGGTTGCGCGAAACAACTGGTGTTGAACCACTCAAACCGATCCTCCGCAGCGTCCGTCAAGTCGCAGCCGGGAAGGCGATCGGCGTGTTGAACTTCCAGGGCGCTTCCGGTGTTGTCGTTCGTGGTGACGGTGACCGGAGCGCCGTCAGAGAATTCCGCTTTCCCACTGAGGTTCCAGCCCCCCAAAATCTGGTTCATCACGCCGCTCAACGGGAACGTCCGACCGTGACCCCACGGGAGCTCATAGGTCCACCCGGTGATCGACCGGACGGTCGGCACAAAATTCGACCGCCCGGCCCAGAGATCAAAATTTCGAAAGTCCCAGCTCCCCAGGTCACCACCACCGCCGATAACGCTGGTGCTCGACTGGAGGTTCTTGGACCAGGTGAGGCTCGATCTCAAAGTCAGACCGTGCCATTGCCGGTTGGTCACACCGAAGGTGGCCGAGTGATACTTGGACCACCCCCACGGGACCCGACTCTCAATGCGCCCCCACCCTGGAAGCGGCCGGCGCTCCTGCAGGGGTACGTCGGCCAGATCGCCTTGAGGCAGGAGGGGAGCGTTCAAGTCGACACGCTGACTATTGTGAATGGTATGTGATCCGAGATAGTCAAGGTTCACGGACCACCGGGGGTGAACACGATGCTGAACGCTGAGTGACCATTGATACACGGTCGGCGTGTCTAATTCTCCCTGGGGTAGGGTTAGTACCACGGCCGGCGGATCTTCGAAGGCCTGGGGAATGGCGCCCGCTTGGGACCGGGGAAAGAGATTTCGGACATCGATTGGCGGAACCTGCTCACTCACATCGACGAACTGCTGATCGCGGAAGGTAAAGAGCCCGCCCTGCTGTTGCATCGCGGAGACTTGATTGGTATTGAGATTACCGGCGTAGAAGATCCCGCTGCCAGCCCGAACCACGGTGTTCTCCGTGGCGCGAAACGAAAACCCGATCCGGGGTGCGACATTCACATCCGGGTGGTCATAGCCATGCTCGGGAATGTCTCCGCTCAGGGCCGCGTTCTTGCCAAGACCCGTGGCCGGCTCGAATGCGTCCAACGGATCCTGCAGCGCAAAGAGCACCCGGCCCGGCGGCGCGAAATCAAAGCCGGTCGCGGTATGACGAGGCAGGCGCCAGGGCCCCCACCGCTCCACGCGCAGGCCAAGATTGAGCGTCAAGCGGTCGTGAAGCCGCCAACTATCCTGGACATACCCCGCCCAGTACGTCTGTCTCCCGGCCCACTCCACCTCTCTGAATTCGATTTGCGTTAGGACCGGGAACCCCAAGAGCATGTCGGCAAAGCTGAGACCCCCGACGGGCAGCCCAGCAGCCTGCCGTGCGTCATCGCACATCTCGTTGCCCTGGGGGCAGGCGCGAGTAAACGTGTTTTCAAACACGATACGTCCCTTGTCGTTAGACTGCTGCGGGAAAAACAAACGCCGCTCCGTGACCTGGAAGCCCGTCTTCAAATTGTGCTTGCCTTTGGTCCAGGTCACGTCGTCTTTGAGCTGATACGTGTTCTGAACCGGCGCCCAGGTAAAGAGTCCCGACGTGCCGATGGCGAGCTCCGAACCTTGGAGTGTCGGGCTGCCAGGGAGACTGGACGTGTTTGCGAAGCCGGCGAGTGCCGCCACATCCGGGACATCGAGGGGGCGGCCAATGCCCCAGGTAGGACGCGCGTAGGACACAGATAGATCATTGATGAGCGTGGGGCCGACGACTTCGCTCCAGTTCACCACGATATCCCGGGTGCGGCTGGGGGTCGACTCCCCCGTCAACGATCCCAGAAGTCCCTGTTCCGCCGCGTCTCGCCGGGCATACGTATAGCGGCCCCACACCGTCGTGTCGGCACTCTGGTGCCAGTCGAGCCGCACGCTGAACTGGTCCTCGTCGATGGTGGTCCGCGTCGTCCCCGAGAACCGCGGCACCCCATCGATGACGGTATTAGGCAAGGGTGTGAATTCCAGGATCGGTTGGATCTCGGAGGCCATCAGCTCGGGAGGAATCCGGTTATTCGGGAAGGGCGTGCGCAGCCCCGTCGCGGGGTCGAAGTCCAACGGATTGAACAGCTGGGGGGCCGGCTGCGTCCCGCCATCCGGCGCTGGCAGGACGGTGTCCGAGAAGTCGCCGTTGCGTTCGGCGGCTGTGGGGACTCTGGCATCGCCCTGGACCGCCTGGCGCAGCCGCGACCCCTCATGATTGGCAAAAAAGAAGAGCCTGTTGGGCAGGATGGGCCCGCCCAGCGAGCCGCCCCACTTGTTCCGTTTGTATTCGGGCAGGGTTTCACCGGCCAGGTTCGTAAAGAAGTTCTTCGCGTCGAGATTGTCGTTGCGGTGTTCCCAGAACCCCTCACCCTGAAAGGCGTTGCCGCCACTCTTGGTAATGACATTGACCGCATTCACCCCGCTGCCAAACTCCGCACTCATGCTGGCCGTCTGCAGCCGCAGCTCTTTCACCATCGCGGACGAGAGAATATTGACGTTCTGGCTGTAGATGGCCAGCGACGCATCGGATCCATCAATCGAGACATTCGACGACGAGTCGCGCTGGCCGCCCGCCAGGACGCCCGAGGACTCGAAGCTGCCGGCCGCAGTCACACGCCGCAAGGAATGCTGGCCAAACGTCAGATTCCCCATGCTGAGATATTGGGGCGACGTATTTGGCGCCAAGGCCAGCACATCAAAGTAATTGCGCGATTCGGTGGGCATGTTGTCCACCAACTGCTCGTCGATGGTCGTGGCCAGTTCCGCCGTGGTGGTATTGAGCAGCTCCGCCCCCGCCGCCGAGATGGTGATCTCTTCGCTGACGTCGCCCAGCTCGAGGCGAATATCGACCTCCGCCGGGATCGCGACCAATGCCTCTCGGTCCGTAATCACGGCGGGCCGAAATCCCTCCAGCTCCGCCCGGATCGTATAGGTCCCCGGCTGCAGCGACTGAAACGAATAGTCCCCGGCGTCATTCGTCACGCGCTCCCGGCTCACGCCGGTCGCTTCGTGCACAATCGTGACCGTCACGCCCGGCAAGACGGCACCGGTGGCATCCCGCACCGTCCCCATGATGGCCGTGGTCGTCTGGACCTGTCCGTAGAGGGGCGTCACACTTACCAAGACACTCACGGCACTCCACCACACTCCTACCAGAACCCTTGAGGCACGGAAAACTTGACTCTTTGAGGCAAGTTTCGGTGCGTCGAGCGAGCGTCGGGGAGCGCGGCCCTGGCCGCGGTCCGCTAGAACATGACGTACCAATTTGTACGCACCTCCGCCCCTCATCCACCGCGCATCGACGAAATGCTCCCCGTGCCGGTGCCGGCCATGTGTCTCCACCATTTTGCGAATATAAACAAAGACCAACTGTTCCCACAATTAGAACTCTTTGACTCCACATGTATCAATCTGAGACAGATTAAGGCTCAGACCTAAAAGCATCGGCTCTTCCGGCTCCGAGATAAATTGAGGCGATGGGAGTCGGCAGGTTTCTCTACAATTCCCTGATGCGGATAGTGCGAAGCTCGAACCGGTCTCGGTAGGTCCCCGTCATTCTCGTGCGCGCGGCTTGCCGGCGGGATTGTCGGTGAGTGGACCGGCGAGCGGAGGCGTCTCGAAATACGCGCCGTTGTCGATGACGCGCGGGTCACCCGTGCGCTTCAGCTCCACCATCAATCGCTCATGGAGCTCGCGGCGGACCTGCTCGTAGCGTGGGTCGTCGGCGACATTGTGGACCTGCTGCGGATCGTCCGCCAGGACGTACAACTCCTCGCGAGGACGTTTGCCGTAGGCAAGCTCGTAGAGCGGCCTCCACTGGGCCGTCTCGCGCTGGCCGACGAGCCACGCCTTTGTGGGGCCAGCGTCTTCATCGGGGAGTGTGCTGCGGGTCACCTCGGTGATCTCTTCTGCCGTGGGTGGATTGTCGCCGTCGAGTCGATAGGGGTCTCCCGCCGGCCAGCGGTCCGGGCGGAAGTTGATGATGTAGAGGTGCTCGGGGGTACGGATCGCCCGCTGCGGATACGGGGTGTAGTCAGCACGGGCGTTCTCGACGTGGCGTTCACGGCCCGTAAGGACCGCGGTCCGCTGGGGGTCAACCTGACCCGACTTGTCCGACTGCAGCAGCGCGACGAGGCTCAGTCCCCTCATCGTGTCCGGGATGGACACCCCAGCGACCTCGAGAAACGTCGGTGCGAGGTCTGTCAGCGTGACGAGATCATCGACGACGCGGCCCCCGCGTGCATCCGAGTCACGCCGCCCGTCGCCCGGCCGCCTGCTGAGCGAGCCGACTCGATCGCCCCAGCGGACGGCCAGCGGCACGGCCGTCCCGAAGTCGTACAGGTTGGTCTTGCCATGCGGAAAACCTGGGGCGCCGTGGTCGCCGCTCGCCACGACCAGCGTGTTCTCTAATTCGCCGATCTCTTCGAGCTTGGCGAGCAGCCGACCCAGCGCTTCATCGAAGGCCCGAATCTCACCGAAGTAATCGGCCAGGTCCTCCCGTACGGCGGGCACGTCTGGAAGGAAGGGGGGGAGCCTCCCCTCCAGTTCGTCCGGGTCGATCCCCCAGAGCGCCTTGCCAGATCCGCGAATCCACTTCCGATGCACGTTGGTCGGCCCGAACCAAAAACAGAACGGCTGGCCCGGCTCGCGGTCGGCGAGAAAGGCATCGACGTTAGCTATCACTTCGTCATAGAGCGCTTCCTTGGCGGCATCGACCGTCATGCCCTCCCGGACCATTTGCGTGACGTGCTGGGAGAACTGGTTGAACCGCCGGCCGGCTTGCTCGTAGGCGAACTGTTGCCCGCCGTACGGGGCATCGACCGGGCTGCCGGGGCTCCACACCTTGTACATCTTGCCGATGTGATAGCCCGCCTCGCGGAGTAACAGCGGGTATGTGGGGATCGCGTCGTCCCAGACCGCCCCGACGAGGATCGCTCCACGTCCGGTCCGCCAGAAGTGTTGCCCCGACAACAACGCACTACGAGACGGCGTGCAGGATGGCGCATTCGTGAAGGCATGCCGAAACAACACGCCCTCCCGCGCCACACGGTCGAAGTGCGGCGTATGGATCACGTCGTTCGGCGACCCGGGTCCATCCACCTCAGCATAGATGCTGGCATGCCGTCCCCAGTCGTCGGCGAAGGCGAAGAGGATATTGGGCCGCTCGGCCGGGGGAGCCTGTGCCGAGCAGCCGTGGACACCCCACGCGAGCGCGGCGAGGGCGAGCGCTCCCAAAGCTCTCATCATGATGGTCATCTCCGGGCCGATATCGATTCACAACCCGATCCTGCCCGCGTCCGGTATATGAACATGATCACCAAGTCCGCGGCCAATGACTTCCATGGCCGTCTGCTCTACTGGAACCTGAATCAGCCCTGAAGGCCAGAGAATTCTTCGAAGAGGACAAAGCCAAGGACGCTCATCCACACAATCAGTGCCCAGTTCCTCAGGGCCAATCCTCAAGGACAGAACGTTCTTCTACGCCTCAGTCAACATCCTGAAGGTTCCAAGTGAACAGTTTTACCTCCGTGATGTCCCGATCGAACGGATGCGGACTGGCGATTTCTCTCAGCTGCTTGGGCTGCCCGACCCCATTACTATCACTGACCCTCTAACCGGTGAGCTCTTTCCAAACAACACCATACCCGCAGGCCGCATCAATCCGGTCTCGCAGCGAGTCAATGACCTGTATCTTCCAGTGCCGAATCGTGGAGGACCGGAGGATTTGAGCAACAACTTTGGGTTCACACGGAATCGCGCGCGACCGCGCTGGGCCGGCCGGTGAGCACATCGACGACGCTGCGGCCGGTCATCTCCGGCCACGGATAAAGCCCGGCCATGTCGAGAATCGTGGGAGCAAGGTCGGTGAGCGAGATGAAGTCATCGATGACACGCCCCGGCCGCACCCGTCCCGGCCATCGGACGGCCATCGGGACATGCGTACCGGCATCATAGAGATTGCCGAGGCCGTTGGGCATCTGCCACCCATTGTCGCTGGTGTAAATGATGATGGTGTTGTCGAGCTCGCCCCGCGCCTCCAGCAGGGCGATGGCCTGACCGAACGCCGTGTCGGACCTCTGCACCGAGGCGAGATAATCCGTGATTTCCTCACGCACCACGGCCGCATCTGGCAGATAGCTGGGTATGTGGACTTTCGTCGGATCGATGCCAGCGCCTGCGCCCGAACCTGGCTTCCAACTGTGGAGAGCGGTTTGCGTGTCGCCGATCCAGAAGAAGAACGGCCGCTCCGCCACGCGCGCGTCAAGAAATTCGGCGAAGGTCGCGAACCGCTTTCCCAGCGGAGTCTCCGTCCGTCCGTAGCCCTCATAGATCCCAGGGGCCCAGCCTTTGCCGGAGTAGCCCACCTGATAGCCGACCACGGCGAGCGCGTCGACGAACACGCGGAACTTGCCATAAAACGTTCCCCCATGATTGGCGAGGTCTTCGAGCTGATGCGCTGCCCGGCCGGTCACGATGCTTGAGCGCGTGGGACCGCACGAGGGCACCGGCCCGAAGGTATTGGTGCAGCGGACTCCCTCACGCGCGATCCGGTCAAACACGGGCGTCTTCACCACGGGATTGCCGTTCACACCCGCGTGCTCGTAGTGCCAGTTGTCGGCCATGAGCACGAGAATGTTCGGCCGCTCGGGCGTGGCGGCGCCCAGCGCCGCTGCGGTCGCGCCAGCGCAACACATCCATACTGCCAGCCAGAGCTTGCGTCCACTCATGAGTCTCCAACACGCGCGAGAAGTTTGCTGAGGCTAGCTCGGCGTCAGCATCCGCTCCTTGTAATTCTCAATCACATCGATGATAAATCCAATATCCGCTTTAGCTGACTCAACCGGCGTGCGGCAGGCTGTGGCGTTGACAATACAATCATGGAAATGGCGTATCTCACGCACAAACGCACTCTCCCAGTCAATGGCAGGCTCTTGACGATAGGTCACACCGTTGTCATCAATGCCCTGAATCGTCACCGTCGAAAGAATGCCGCGCGAAAAACCTGTGGGATAGCCCACGAGTACACGCTTATCATCGCCATAGATCTCTAACGTCTCCTTGAAATCCCACAAATTGGGCAAATCCACCCAACTGGCAACACAACGCGCGCCATTGGGATATTCCAAGGTCATCGTCACGGCCCGACCATCCAGCCAGATATCCGAACTGACAATCCGGCTCGGCGCGCCCAACATCGTGCGCATTCCATAGAGATCATGGATCATGCTGCCAGCCATGAGATGAAAGGCCATATTTACATATTTCGGCACATCGCCAATCGCCTCCAGGTCTGCCGTCCTCTGCGCGGTCTGTAGCGCCGTCACAGCCTCCTGGGGTACATCGTCACACTTACGCACATCAAAGTGCCGCAGGTGCAGCCCATTGTCCGGGTGCAAGTGATTGACCTGGACAAAGCGTATCTCGCCCATTGCTTGCACTTCGCGCAGCGCAACCTCATAGGCTGGGTCAAAGACCTTCATATAGCCGACCTGCCCCACCGTCCCCGCCTGCTCGTGGGCCGCAATGATACGGTCCACTTCTTGCCACGAGAAGCACATCGGTTTCTCAATAAACACATGCTTGCCTGCCCCAAAGGCATCCACTGCCACTTGCGTCTTGGGATCACTCTGGCACAGCAGCACCGCATCGACATCGGCGGCGAGCAGTTCGCGGTAATCGGTGAACGCTTGCGGCACATGACACTTCTTCGCCATATACTCGGCTGTCCCGCGTGAGACATCACAAACCGCAGTGACTTCAAACAGGTCAGGCAGGGCAGACAGATTGGGTATGTGGTGAACTTGGGCAATGGCACCACAGCCAATGACACCCATCTTGACAATTCCCATAGATACTCCACGCGACTGTCCCGAGCGCTTCAAAGCGCGCGGAACCGTCCACTGTCCCGAGTCGCTATTGTTCACCCCGGAGGTAGGCGAGGAGATCGGCAAGATCCTGTTGGCTCATGGCTGCTTCAAGCCCGCTTGGCATAGGCGAAACGGGAAGGGCCTCGAGGCGCGCAAGATCATGACGCCGGACGGTTTCTTCGTAGGCCAGCGGCCCTTGCAGGGTGATGGACGCGGCCGTTTCACTCGTCAGGATGCCACTTAGCGTGCGGCCGTCTTTGGTCTCGGCGACATACATGACGAACGGCGGGGCGATCTCGGCCTCCGGAACGACGATGTGGTAAAGAATCGTTTCCTTCGCCTGGCGGCGCATGTCCGCAAGGTCGGGGCCAACGTTGTAGCCTTTCTGGTCCAACCGATGACAGGAGGCGCACAGGTTGCGAAACACCTCGCGTCCGCGGACGGAATCTGCCGGCGCTGGTCGGCTCGTCCATCACCATCTGTGTCCCGCAGGAAGAGAATATCCG